>DASTTQ010000060.1:0-24311 GCA_035760065.1 Solirubrobacterales bacterium | reverse complement strand
CGCCGACGAGCTGCTCGTCGACCTCGCGGAGCGGGTCTCGCCGCGGGTGCTGGAAGCGCCCGCCGAGCTCGACGAGGCGCGCCGCGAGCTCGACCTCTACTTCGAGGGCAAGCTGCAGAGCTTCGACCTGCCGCTCGACTGGCGCCTCAGCGGCGGCTTCCGTCAACGGGTGCTGCGGGCGATCGATCGCATCCCCTACGGGCAGACCCGCAGCTACACGGAGATGGCCCGCAGCGCGGGCAACGAGCGCGCCGTCCGCGCGGCCGGCACCGCCTGCGGCAGCAACCCGATCCCGCTGGTCGTCCCCTGCCACCGCGTGCTGCGCACGGGCGGGGCGCTGGGCGGCTACGGCGGGGGGCTGCCGATGAAGCAAGCCCTGCTGGAGCTGGAGGGCGTCCTGTACGAGGGTCCAGAGCGCTAAAGGAATATGCGCACGGCTCCGATCCAAGGAGCCGATGCGCGCACTCCCCCTCCTCAAGCTTCCCCTGCTCCTCGTGCTCCTGCTGCTCTCGCTGATGCTGGCGACCGCAGCCGCCTCGGCGCACGCCGCGAGCCTTCCGATCGAGATCCCGGGCCAGGCGACTGCGCTTGCCCTCTCCTCCGCAGAAGAAGACGAAGCCGAAGGCGAAGCGAGCGAAGGCGAAGGCGAAGGCTGCGAAACCGAAGGCCCCGAAGACGAAGAACCCTGCGAAGCGCAAGGCGAAGACGAAGAAGCCGACGAATGCCTGCTGGAAGAAGCCGGCGCCTCGGTCGTCGCGGTTCCCGGCGCCGACCTGGTCCGCTTGACTGTCCGCTACCGCGCACTCGAACCGACCGCGGTCGACGTCGACGCCAAGCTCCACGGCGCCAAGGGCAGCCTTCACCTCGGCAGCGAGCGGGTCCGCTTCCATCGCGCCGGCGTCTACCGCGCCAGCTTCCACCTCGGCCCCAGGCGGATGCCGAAGGCGCTCGCCGCACGGGAGTTCGAGATCGGCGTCCGCCCCGTCGGCGCCCCCGCCGGTTGCGCGCTCGACCTCACCGCCCGAGAGTCTCGCCGAGCCAGGTAGCGGCTTCGCGCAGGTGGGCGGGGTCGATCTGGTGGCCCAGCTCCGACTCCCGGTAGGTGACGTCGAGGCCGGCGCCGGAGAGCAGATCCCGCGCCCGCTCGGCGAACTCGACGGCGATCACCGGGTCACGGCGACCGTGGCTGAGGAAGACGCGGGTCTCGCGGCGATCGGCAAGCGAGGGCTCCCAGCCCTCGACCGTCGGCACGAAGCCGCTGAAGGCAAGGATGCCGGCGACCGCGGGGCGGTCGGCGCTGAGGGCAAGTGCGTGGCTCATCACCGTCCCCATCGAGAAGCCCCCGAGGACGGTCCGGCCGGGCCCCACCCCGGTCTCATCCCAGAGCCGGTCGTGCAGGTCCGCCAGAGCGCTCCGCGCCGCCGCGAAGGTCTCGGGGTCCGGATAGCCGACCCGCGGCACGAGGTACCAGTGGTAGCCAGGGCTGCCGGGCAGCTGCAGCGGCGCCCGCGGCGTCACCACCCGCAGGCGCCGCCCGGGGTCGAGGAGGTCGGCGAGGCCGATCAGGTCGCGCTCGTCCGTACCGCGGCCGTGGTGGAGGACGAGCAGCCCCTCGGCGTCGCCTGGGGGCGCCCGTTCGAGGTGGAAGAGCTCCATCGAGGGCGGACCTAATTCGCCGAGGCGGCCGCGGTCTTGTTCAGGTAGTCGCGGACGAACTCGTCGAGGTCGCCGTCGAGCACCCTCTGCACGTCGCCGACCTCGTGCTCGGTGCGGTGGTCCTTGACCATCGTGTACGGGTGCATCACGTAGCTGCGGATCTGCGACCCCCAGGCGACGTCTTTGACCTCGCCGCGCTGCCTGGCCAGCTCTTCGGAGCGTTTGCGCTCCTCCAGCTCGATCAGCTTCGAGCGCAGCAGCTGCATCGCCACCGCCTTGTTCTGCGTCTGCGAGCGCTCGTTCTGGCACTGGACGACGACCCCGGTGGGGAGGTGGGTGATCCGCACCGCCGAGTCGGTCTTGTTGACGTGCTGGCCGCCGGCGCCGGAGGCGCGGTAGGTGTCGATCCGCAGGTCGCCTTCGTCGATCTCGACGTCGACGGTTTCGTCGACGACCGGTCCGACCTCGAGCTGGGCGAAGCTGGTGTGGCGGCGGGCGGAGGAGTCGAAGGGCGAGATCCGGACCAGCCGGTGGACGCCGCGCTCGGCGGCAAAGAGGCCGTAGGCGTTCTCGCCGCGGGCGATGAAGGTCGCGGACTTCAGCCCTGCCTCCTCCCCCGCCGAGGCCTCGAGCATCTCGACGTCGAAGCCGCGCCGCTCGGCCCACCGCAGGTACATCCGCAGCAGGATCTCCGCCCAGTCCTGGGAGTCGGTCCCCCCGGCGCCGGCGTGCACGGTGACGACCGCGTCGCCGGCGTCGTAGCTGCCGCTGAACAGGCGCGCCTCTTCGAGCTCGGCGAGCCGCCGCTCGACCGAGCGCAGCTGCGAGTCGAGCTCGGCGGCGATCTCCTCGTCCTCGTCGGCCATCTCGGCGAGGTCGTCGAGGTCGGCGATGTCGGACTCCAAGCCGCGGAACATCTCCAGCCGGCGCTGGGCGCGGGCGTGAGCGGCCGAGGTGCGAGCGGCGCCCTCCTGGTCGTCCCAGAAGCCGGGACGACCCATCTCCCCCTCGAGCGAAGCGGCTTCCTTCTCTAACCCGGCCGGGTCAAAGGTAGTCCGCGAGCAGGGACAGCTGCTCCCGGACGGCGGCCAGGCGCGGCGCGACGGGTTCGCTCTGAGTCTTGGCCATGGCTGAAGGTTATTGGTAGAGGGGGTCCGGTCACCCTCCCCGCTCAACTTCTTTCGGAGATCCGCAGCTGTCTACCGCGATTGTGGACGCCGAAAAAGTACAAGCCGCGGGGAGGGTGACCGGACCCCTTCCCAACACGTAGCTCAGGACGGATCAGGGTTGATCATCTGCCCGAACAAGCGAAGGTCAGCGAACTCTTTCTCCCGCTACTGGCCCTAGTTTGTCTGCCGGAGCTCGATTGTCGGAGGGGTCGGGCATCCCCTGAACGGCTTGTGCTTTTTCGGCGCTCGGCCCTCGGATGGCCGGGGCGATTCACCGAAAAAGTTGAGAGAAGGGGATACCCGACCCCTCCCTACCAACCAGCTTCATCCCTGATTCTCAGGAACCCGCGCGGTGATGATCCAGGTGGAGGCGGGGGCGTAGACGCCGTCGGGCTGCTCGTAGTCGGCGACCGCGGCGCGGATCTTGGCGGCGATCTCGGGGCGGATCTCGTCGACCCGGTCTTCCCAGAGCCGCAGGATCTCCCCGGCGGGGCCGAGCGCCATCCCGAACTCGACCGCCTGGTCGAGGTCGTCGCCGACCTTCAGCGGCAGGTCGCAGCGCTGCAGCGAGATCTCCTCGAACCCCGCGATCTTCAGCTGCTCGCTGACGGTGTCGGCGTTGGCCATCGAGAAGGGGCCGGGGCCGCAGGTGGGTTCGTCGGTCTCCTCGGGGTGGTCCAGGTACTCCTCGACGATCTGCTCGGCTCGGTTGACCCACTCGTTGTCGAGCTTGCGCCGCCAGACCACGGCGGTGAGGCGACCGCCTGGTACCAGCCCTGCGCGGATGTTGCGCAGGGCGGCGACCGGGTTGGCGAAGAACATCAGACCCATCCGCGAGTAGGCGTAGTCGAACTCCTGCTGAAGCTGGAGCGTCTGCACGTCGGCGACCCGGAACTCGGCATTGGCGAGACCCGCTTCCCCGGCCTCTTCTCGGGCGATCTCGATGAACGGCTCGGAGACGTCGATCCCGAGCGCCGAACCCTCCGCTCCGACCAGCTCGGCCAGGCGCTGGGTCGTTTCGCCGAAGCCGCAACCGAGGTCGAGCACGCGATCGCCGGGCTCGGGCGGGTTGGCCTTCATCGCCACCTCGCCGTGGGCACCGAGACCGGCGCTGGTCAGGTCCCTGTACTTGACGAAGAGGTCGAAGAGGGGGCCGCTCCAGGCCTCGGTGGCCTCGGTGTTGTCGGGGGCTACTGACGACATCGGCCCGATCGTACGCCAGCCACCCCGCTCAGCCAAGCGGCGGCGCGAAGTTCCACGCGCGCAGCGCCTCTTCGCGGTCGTCGTAGGGCCGCCAGCTGAGCACCCGGTGGTCGCGCAGCTCGAAGGCCCAGGCCATCTCGTCGACACCTGCCTCGCTGCCGTCCTCGGCCCAGCGCCAGCGCCGCGCGATCAGCGCCACCGCGCGGCCCCCGCCCCCCTCGAGCCCTTCCTCGTACAGCGCTTCCAGCTCGATCGTCTGCTGCACTCCCCCCGGCTCCCGCGTCGCCCACACCCGCGCCGCATCACGCCCCTTGCGCAAGCCTCGGCTCGCGTGCAATTCCACCCCGGGATCGAGCACAGCGACGAACGCATCGAGATCGCGCTCGTTGAAGGCCCGGATGAACTCGCGAACGGGATCGGTCATCAGGAATCAGGTGGCAGCGCTCATGAGTGTCCGGTTAACTCTGGCCTCTCCTCTTCTTGCTGTTCCTTTTGCTCGCCATACCGCCATAAGGAACAGAAGAAATCCGGGCGCCGGTCTTGCCTGTTCCTTTTGCCTGCTATACGAGCAAAAGGAACAGGGGAAGGGATCTGGCGGGGGGCGTTCTCCGCTTGGTGGTCCCAGAGGCTGCCGGCGGCAAGGGGACACTCAGGAGCAGTGCCATTCGCGACGAGCTGGGTGGCCATCCGGCGCCTCACCGGGGACGTCATCCGCGGGTGCGGAAACAAGATGCGCCCAGCTAGGCGCCGTGGCACTTCTTGTACTTCTTCCCCGAGCCACACCAGCAGGGGTCGTTGCGGCCGATTTTGTCGTGCTCGCCCTTGACCACGGTCTCGACCACCTCGGAGCCGCCGTTGCCCGGCGCGGTCGCCCCGGCGGCGGCGACGTCGGATGCGGTGGCACCGGTCGCGGCGACGACTTCACGCAGCGCCGAGGGCTGGCCCTCCATCGTCCCCCCCGAGTAGGCGAGCGGGGTCGCCTCGCCGTTGCCGGCGGCGACGGCGCCAGCCTGTTCGGGCTGGATTTCGATCTCGGCCCGGAAGACCAGCTTCGAGAACTCGTCCCAGATCGCGTGCATCAGCTCTTCGAACATCGCGTAGCCCTCGTTTTTGTAGGCGACCAGCGGGTCGACCTGGGCGAAGCCGCGGAGATGGATGCCTTCGCGCATGTAGTCCATGTCGAAGAGGTGTTCGCGCCAGCGGTTGTCGATCACCTGCAGCAGGATCGAGCGCTCGAGGAAGCGCATCAGCTCCTCGCCGAGCTGCTCTTCGCGCTCGTCGTAGGCGCTCATCGCATCGTCGTCGAGGGCTTCCTTCAGCTGCTCGCGGTCGACCGTCTCGGGCGCCAGGCTCGCCACCTCGATCCCGACCGGCCAGATCTGGCGCAGCTGCGTTTCCAGCTCCTCCAGGTCCCAGTCCTCGAGGATGTCGCCGGCGGTGTACTCGTCGACCAGGCGCTCGATCACGCCCTCGATTTCGTCGCGGGCGTTCTCGGAGATGTCGCGGCCTTCGAGGATCTCGCGCCGGTAGCGGTAGACGACGCGCCGCTGCTCGTTCATCACGTCGTCGTACTCGAGCACGCGTTTGCGGATCAGGAAGTTCTGTTCCTCGACCTTCTTCTGCGCGTTCTCGACGGTTTTCGTCAGCATCTTCGCTTCCAGCGGCACTTCCTCGCCTTCCTCGCCGACGGGGCCGAGTTTGTCGAGGATGTTGTAGATGCGGTCGCCGGCGAAGAGGCGGATCACGTCGTCTTCGGCGGAGAGGAAGAAGCGCGACTCGCCGGGATCGCCCTGGCGGCCGGAGCGACCGCGCAGCTGGTTGTCGATCCGGCGCGACTCGTGCCGCTCGGTGCCGCAGATGTAGAGGCCGCCGAGCTCGCGCACCTCCTCGCCTTCGGCCTTGCACTGGGGCTCCAGCTCGGCGGTTGTCTCGACCAGCGCCTCCTCGTAGCCCTCGCTCTCGTGGGTGATCCCGCGTTTCTTCAGCTCGTGGATCGCCAGCTGCTCGGGGTCGCCGCCGAGCTTGATGTCGACGCCGCGGCCGGCCATGTTGGTGGCGATCATCACCGCGCCCCTGCGGCCGGCCTGGGCGATCAGCTCGCCCTCTCGTTCGGCGTGCTCGGGCTTGGCGTTGAGGACGGCGTGCTCGATTCCCCGCCGCTTCAGCGCCTCGGAGATCATCTCCGAGACCTCGACCGAGACGGTGCCGACGAGAATCGGCTGGCCTTTCTCGTGGCGGGCGACGATCTCCTCGAGGACCGCCTTCCACTTGCCGTCCTTGGTCTTGAAGATCTGGTCGTTCTCGTCCTTGCGGACCATCGGCTTGTTGGTCGGGATCTCGACCACCGGGATCTCGTAGATCTTCATGAACTCGGTCGCCTCGGTGAGGGCGGTGCCGGTCATGCCCGAGAGCTTGTCGTAGAGGCGGAAGTAGTTCTGAAGGGTGATCGTCGCCAGGGTCTGGTTCTCCTCGCGGATCGCCACGCCCTCCTTCGCCTCGACCGCCTGGTGCAGCCCCTCCGACCAGCGCCGGCCCTCGAGGATGCGGCCGGTGAACTCGTCGATGATCATCACCTCGCCGTCGATCACCGCGTAATCGGTGTCCTTTCTGTAGAGCGACTCCGCCTTCAGCGCCTGGACGAGGTGGTTGACGAGGCTGCCGTGCTCACCGAGGTAGAGGTTGTCGACGCCGACGAACTCCTCGGCTTTCTTCACCCCGCGCTCGGTCGGGGCGACCGTCTTGTGCTTCTCGTCGTACTCGTAGTCGTAGTCGGCCTCGGAGGTGTCCTTGTTTTCGCCCAGCGATTTCAGCTTCTGTTTGGCCGGTACGCCCTCCATCTGTTTGGCCAGGCGGGCGAAGGTGTAGTAGGTCTGCGCCGCCTGTTCGGGGGCGCCGGAGATGATCAGCGGCGTCCGCGCCTCGTCGATCAGGATGTTGTCGACCTCATCCACGATCGCGAAGTGGTGGCCGCGCTGGACGCAGTGCTCGAGCTGGGCGGCCATGTTGTCGCGCAGGTAGTCGAAGCCGAACTCGGAGTTGGTCCCGTAGACGACGTCCTTGGCGTATTTGACCTGGCGTGAGTCGTGGTCGTCGAAGTCCTGGACGGCGTCGACGCTGACGCCGAGGGCGTCGTAGATCGGCTTCATCCATTCCGCGTCGCGGCGGGCGAGGTAGTCGTTGACGGTGACGACGTGGACGCTGTCGCCGGCGAGGGTGTTGAGGAAGACGGCCAGGGTCGCGGTCAGGGTCTTCCCCTCGCCGGTCTTCATCTCGGCGATCCCGCCGTCGTGGAGGACCATGCCGCCGATCAGCTGAACGTCGTAATGACGCTGCCCGATCGCCCGTTTCGAGGCCTCGCGGGTCAGCGCGAAGGCCTCCGGCAGGAGGTCGTCGAGCGACTGGCCGCCGCGCGCGCGCTCGCGCAGCTCGTCCGCCTCCTCGCGGATCGCCTCGTCGGAGAGGGCTTCCATCTCCGGCTCGAAGCGGTTGATCGCCTCCGCGCGCTTCTGATAGGCCTTGAACTTCCGCCCCTCCCCCGCGCGCAGCGCCTTCGTTACCAGGTCCATCGCCGGCATTGGTCAAGAGTAGCGGTGGGGGTGGGGATGCCGGGGTCCCGTGGTCGGGGGATGACGATGTTCCTCGCCAGAGACCGTATGTCGGGGAAGGGTTCTAGCGGTTGTGGAGGCGCGACCCAAAGCCTCTGTCGAGGGGACATCGTCATCCCCGTCGTGACCGGCTGCTCCCTCGTGACCGGCCGCTACCTGCCCGGAAGCCGATGGATCCTGGGTTGCCTCAGGAAGCTGGAGGCCGGTTTCCTCAAGCAGTTGGAGCCCTTGTTTCTGGGTATGGGGGAGCGTACGATCGGGGCAGAACCCACAAGGAGGCACTCATGCGGATTGAGATTCGGGGCCGGAACGTCGAGATGACGGATGACCTGCGTGAGATGGTGCGGAAACGCTTCCAGCGGATGGGACGGCAGGTCTCGCCGCTGGCGACTCTGGAGGTCGTCCTCTCGGAGGAGCGCAACCCCCGGGTCGCCGACAGCCAGGTGGCCGAGGCCACCCTGTACTTGAAGGGAGTGACTTTGCGGGCGCGGGAGTGCTCGCCGGCGATGAGCCACTCGGTCCACGAGCTGGCCGAGGACATGGGCCGACAGGTCAAGAAGCATCGGGAGCTACGACGCAAGCGCCGCCGTACGCGGCGGATGGTCGAACAGCTGCGTGGCCGCCCGGCGGAGGCACGGCCGTAGGGCCGCGGAGAACCAACTAGAGGCGCCGGGCAAAGGTCACCGCCACCACCCGAGACGACCCCGCGGCCCTCAGCGCGCGAGCGCAGGCCGTGAGGGTCGCCCCGGTGGTGAGCACGTCGTCGATCAAGAGGACGCTGGGCGGCGCCACATCGCAGGCGTGGATGCGGGGTGGGCGCCCGACTCGCTCGGCGCGCCGCCGGCCCACCTGCCTGACGCCACCGCGCCGCTCCAGGCAGCAGGCGAGCGGGGCATCGAGGCGCTCGGCCAGGGCGCCGGCCAGCTCGCCGGCGGGGTCGAAGCCGCGCCGCCGCAGACGTGGCGGCGCGGGCGGCACCGGCACGATCGTGCCGCTCAACATGTGGGCGGGAGCAAGCCATTCGATCCGTTCGGCCATCAGGTCGGCGACGGGCAGCAGATGGCGGAACTTCAACGCCGCGACCAGATTGCGCACCACTCCCTCGTAGGGCGCCGAGGACCAGGCTCGGTCGATCCCCGCCGGACCGTTTCCCAGCAGCGGGTCCGCCTCCGCCAGGCGCCGCGCGCAGCGGTTGCAGACCACCCCCTGCGGCCGGCACGACCGTCCACAGGAAGCGCACAACGGCGGCACCAGGGCGACGGCGACGACATCGGCGATCTCCATGCCGCCACCCTCCCGGGCAAAAGCGCACACGTGGCGCGCACAAGGCAAATTTTCACTCGCGCCTTCGTGCCAAACCTGAGCCTTCTGGGCTCCAGATCATCGAGTCCGTGAAAAGTCGCCTATGCGACGAATTTCCACGGACTCGCGAGGAACCTCAGCCCCGGGCGGCAAGGATGGCGCCGATGAGGACCGAGCGCTCGGGTATCTCCGAGCCGGGGAGGGCGATCACTTCCTTGAGGCGGGAGCCGGCGCCGACGCGGACGCCGGCGCCGATCACCGAGGGGCCGTCGATGCGGACGTCGTCGCCGATCTCGCAGCCGGGGCCGAGGAGGACGGGGCCGACCAGGCTGCCCTCGTCGCCGGGGTCCTCGCCGCTGCGGTAGCCCTCGACCAGCTCTCCCTCGCGTTCGACCTGAACCGCCCCGGTCAGCGCGTCGACGTTGCCGGCGCGCAGCTCGTCGAGGTTGCCGATGTCGTTCCAGTAGGCGTCGATCTCGTGCGAGTAGAAGGGCACGTCGCCCTCGAGCAGGCGGGGGAAGACGTCCAGTGCCCAGTCGGCGAAGCCCTCGGGATCGCCCCGGCCGGCGGCCTTGCTCGCACCCGGGGCGGGGAAGAAGTCGAAGATCTCCCTGCGGAACATGTAGATGCCGCAGTTGGCGAGGTCGGATAGCGCTTCGGAGGGGTCCGGCTTCTCCTGGAATCCCTGGACGCGCCCGTCGGAGCCGACGATCGCGACGCCGAACTGGCTGGTGTCCTCGACGCGCTTCATCGCCAGCGTCGCGATCCCGTCGTGGGATTCGTGGAACTCGCGCATCGCGGTGAGGTCGATGTCGGTCAGCGCGTCGCCGCTGATCACGAGGAAGGAGTCGCCGAGGAAACCGGCCGCGTTGCGGACGCCGCCCGAGGTCCCCAGCAGCTGCTCCTCGCGGCTGTAGGTGAGCGAGACGCCCTGGGCGGAGCCGTCGCCGAAGTGGCCCTCGATCACCTCCGGGAACCAGTGCAGGTTGGCGACGATCTCGGTGAACCCGTGGCGGGCGAGCAGGCGCACGATGTGCTCCATCACCGGCTTGCCGAGCACCGGCACCATCGGCTTCGGCATCGCATAGGTGATCGGCCGCAGCCGCGTACCCAGCCCCGCCGCCAGCAGCATCGCCCTCACTCCGACAGTCCCCGCTTGACCCGGTCGAGCGCCTGGATCTTCTCCGGGTCGACCCCGCGCATCTCCGCCAGCTCGAGCGAGACGAGGTCGCCCAGCAGGGTCGCCCAGAGCAGCCGCTCGACCCGCGTCTCCCCCGCCGTCTCCAGCCGCACCGCCGCGGCCGCGCCCTCGGCGACGATCTCGGCGGTCAGCTCGAAGCGCCGCCGCTCGCGGGGATGCTGGTCGCAGTCCTCGAGGAAGACCGCCGACATCCGCGCAGCGCCGTCGCCGACCCAGCCGCAGATCTCGTTGTGGTCGGCCTCCGGCAGCTCCGCGAAGAAGGCGGGCAGCTTCGAGTTCTCGTTCAGCTGGGTCTTCCAGCGATGGGCCACCGGGACGGTCAGATCGGCGCCGTAGAAGACCACCGGCGCCGCCCCGTCGAGCTGCTTGGCGACCTCACGCGCCTGTGCCTGCAGCGCCTCGCGCTCGCGCTCGAGGAAGGCGGCGGCGCAGTCGATCTCGGTGTGGACCCGAGGCGCCGCCCCGGCAAGGGCCGCCGCCTCGGCGGCTGCGGCGAACATGTAGGCGACCGCGACCCGGGGTTGGTAGATGCCCGGCGGCGCCACCACGGGCACCCCCGCCTCGCGGGCTCTCTCGACCAGCGGCCCGCCGGTGCTGAGGACGATCCGCCGCGCGCCGAGGACTTCGGCGGCCTCGAAGCAGGCCAGGGTCTCCTCGGTCCTGCCCGAGTAGCTGGAGCAGAGGACCGTCCACTCGGGCGTCGCCCAGCTCGGCAGCTCGTAGCCGCGGATCGAGACAAGCGGCCTGGTCAGGCGGTCGCCGAGGGCGGCGGCGGCGAGGTCGCCGCCGATCGCCGAGCCGCCCATCCCGCAGACCATCAGGCCGGCCGAGTCGGCCGACTCGAGCCGCGCCGTTTCGATCCGCCAGAGGGCGTCTCGCAACTGGTCGGGCAGGCCGAGGACGTCGTCGAGCATCGCGCTCATCAGTGTCTATCCGAAAACTCGCGCGTGCGACTGGCGAGTGCCGGACCGAGCGGGGGTAGGACGCAGGTCGGCCGAATGGCAGCGCCATCTGGACGACCGAGGACGACGCCCCGCGATGTGTGTCCGGCGCCGCCAGGCGTGCGTGGGGGTTTTCGGATAGACACTAGGCTGGGACTCTTTCATCTCGGCCGACCACCGTGTCTCGCAGAACCGCCCCCGCCTCGACCTCGGCCCCGGGGGCGAGGATCGACCGTTCGACCTGGGCGTCGTGGTGGACGACGCAGCCGTCGAGCAGCACGGAATCGCTCACCCGGGCGCCGCGCTCGACCGCGCAGCCGGCGGAGACGACGGCGCGCGGGCCGACGGCGGCCTCCGCGTCGATCGCCGCGCCCGCGGCAACGAGCAGCCCGGGGGCGGTCGGCTCCACCTGCGTCCGCACCCGACGCTCGAGGATGTCCCAGCTCGCCTGCAGGTAGCGCTCGGGGGTGCCGATGTCCATCCAGTATCCCTCGAGGCGCAGCGCCTGGAGGCCTTCGCCGACCAGCCGCGGGAACACTTCGCGCTCGATCGATACCGGGCGCCCGGCCGGGATCATGTCGAGGACGGAGCGCTCCAGCACGTATGCGCCGGCGTTGATCTCCCCCGGCACCGCCTCCCCGGTCTTCTCGAGGAACTCGAGCACCCTCCCCTCGCCGTCGCAGCGGACGAGCCCGTATGCGGAGGAGTCGTCGACCGGGTGCAGGCCGATCGTCGCCCGCGCTCCCCGCTCCCCGTGCCGGTGCAGCAGGGCACCGAGGTCGAGGTCGGCGAGTACGTCGCCGTTGAGGGCGAGGAAGCGGTCGTCGAGGCGGTCCCCCAGTGCCGCGGCGGCGAAACGGATCGCCCCCGCGGTGCCGAGCGGCTCGGGCTCTGTGCAGTAGGTGACCGCGACGCCCGAGCGCTCCTCCTCGCCCGCAAGCGCCTCCCGCAGCACGCCCGGCAGGAACCCGCAGGCGAGAACGACCTCATCCACCCCGTGCACCGCCAGCCACTCGATCGCGAAGGCGAGGAAGGGACGGTCGACCAGCGTCACCGCGGGCTTGGGGACGTCGCTGGTGAGAGGCCGCAGGCGAGTCCCCTCGCCGCCGACCAGGACGATCGCCTGCACTAGGAAGCGTTTGCCGGCTTCGGCGAGTTGACGGTTCTTCCGATGCCCTCGTACTCGAAGCCGGCGTCCGTGAGCGTCTTCGGGTCGAGGAAGTTGCGGCCGTCGACGATCAGCGGCCGGGCCATCCGCTCGGCCGCGGCGGACCAGTCGAGCTCGGCGAACTCGGGCCACTCGGTGACGAGGACGACGGCGTCGGCGCCCTCGAGCGCCTCCAGGGCCGAGCCGGCCATCTCGACCGAGCCGAGCAGCTCCGCCGCCCGCTCGGAGGCAACCGGGTCGTAGGCGACGACCTCCGCCCCCTCCCCCTGCAGCCGCGCCGCGAGAACGAGGCTGGCCGCGTCGCGCATGTCGTCGGTGTCCGGCTTGAACGCCAGCCCGAGCAGGGCGACCCGCCGCCCGGCGAGGGAACCGAGGTGCTTCTTCAGCTTCTGCACGACGCGGCGCTTCTGCAGCTCGTTCACGTCGATCACCGCGCTCAGCAGCTGGAAGTGGTAGCCGCTGTTGCCCGCCAGCTTCTTCAGGGCAATCGTGTCCTTGCCGAAGCAGCTGCCGCCCCAACCGATGCCTGCCTTGAGGAACTGGGGGCCGATCCGGGCGTCCAGCCCCATCCCCCGCGCGACCTCGCCGACGTCGGCGCCCACCTCCTCGCAGACGTTGGCGATCTCGTTGATGAAGGAGATCTTGGTCGCGAGGAACGCGTTGGAGGCGAGCTTGATCATCTCGGCGCTGGCGACGTCGGTGCGGAGGATCTCCCCGCCCAGCGGCTCGTAGAGCTCGGCGACGGCATCGGCCGCCGCCTCGTCGCCCGGGTCCGCGCCGATCACGACCCGGTCGGGGTGCATGAAGTCCTCCACCGCGGTCCCCTCCTTGAGAAACTCGGGACAGGAAACGTAGGCGAGGCCGGGCATGTCGCGGCGGATCGCCTCGCCGGTGCCGGCCGGGACCGTGCTCTTCATCACCAGCACGTGATCGCTGTCGGCGGGAAGCTCCTGCACCACCGCCCGCACCCGCGAGAGATCCGCGTCGCCCGAGTAGGTCGGCGGCGTATCGACGCAGACGAACAGCAGCCGTGCCTCGCGCAGCAGCTCGCCCATGTCGGTGGTGAAGGCGATCCGCTCCGCGTTGCGCGGGATCAGGTCGGCCAGCCCGGGCTCGTGGATCGCCACCTCTCCGCGCGAGAGCGCCTCCACCTTCTCGGGGACGATGTCGCGAGCGATGACCCGGTGACCCAGCTCGGCGAAACAGGCCGCGGTAACCAGGCCGACCCAGCCGACTCCGATGACGCCGACCGGCTTGCGCTGCTCGTTCATGGCTGTCTCCTAGCTTGCTTCTTCGGCTTCCTCTTGGGCATCAGCACGTCGGCCGAACGGGCCATCCCGACCATCTGTTCGTTGCCGAGCGATCGTTCGAGGTCGTTGGCGATCCAGTACGTGTTGTCGCCCCGGTGCCAGGCGATCAATTTGATCCGCCCGCTGTCGACGAAGATCTCGTACTCGCGGCCGTGGATTTCCTCGGTGACGGTGGGATTGTCGAGGATCGGCGGGTCGGACCAGCCGCGGATTCCCTGCACCCCGAAGTAGTGGTAGCCGTCGGGCTCTTCCATCACCGCCACCATTTTGTAGGCGACGTGGCGCTCGCCGCCGTCGTCCTTGAAGCGGTAGACGCGCGGGTCGACGACGTGTTCGTAGGGGTCGGTTTCGACGTAGTGGGCGCCGAGCGGCAGGCGCGTCGGGTAGAAGATCGGGAAGCCGCCGCCTACGTGGCGTGCCGCGGCATCGGCCTCGGCTTCGCCGGCTTCGCGGGCGGGGACGAGGCCGTCGTCGCCGGGCTTGGCCGCCTTCACCTTCGGCTTGCGCTTCTTCTGCTGCTTGGTCTTCTCGGCCTTGCCGCGACTCTTCTTCCTACCCGATCCCTGCTTCTGCTCCGAAGAGCCGGACGAGGCTTCTTCGCCTTCGGGGGCCGGTTCGCCGCTGAGGAATTCGCCGACCGCCCCTTCGATCGCGCCGGAGGTCGCGTACACGTAGCTGGGGCCGAGTTCGGCCGGGAAGTGGACCTGCTTGATCGGCGCGTTGCGTGCCGCGATGAACAGTTTCAGCACTTCCAGCATCGTCTTGCCGTCGCTGATGTCGGAGGTCGTGTATTCGGTGAAGATGTCGATCAGTTCGCTCTGGTCGAAGACGAGGTCCTTGACCGAGATCCGCTGGCGGGCGTCGCTGATGAAGGACTGCTGGCGGGCGGAGCGGACGATGTCGGTGTCGGTGTGGCGGTAGCGCACGTATTGCAGCGCTTTTTTGCCGCAGAGCAGCTGGTAGCCGGGCTGGACGTTGATTTCCGAATACTGTTCCGAAGGAGCCAACCCGACGTTCGAGTGGTAGTAGCGGCGGTCGACGTCGGTGTAGACGCAGCCGATCGCGTCGACCGCGCGGACGAAGCCGAGGAAATCGACGTTGACGACGTGGTTGATCCGCAGCCCGGTCAGTTCTTTGACCACCTGCAGGGTCAGTTTCGGCCCGCCGTAGGAATAGGCTTCGTTGAACTTTCCGGTGCCGTAGCCGGGGATTTCGACCTTGAGGTCGCGGGGGATCGACATCACCGAGATCGTGGCGTCCCCGGGATCGATGCGGAGCAGGATGGTCGTGTCCGAGCGCCCCGGGTCTTCTTCGAATTCTTCGCCGGCGCGTTTGTCGGAGCCGAGGATGAGGATGTTCTCCGGGTCGCCGGGATGGACGTTGGCGAGCGCCTGCTGCAGTTTGTTGTGGAGGCGGTCGTTGTGGCCGAGCGCCTGGGCGATGCTGTCGATGTAGAGGAGGACGCTGGTCGCGGTCGCGGCGGCGGAGACGAACACGATGAGGACGGAGGCGAGCGCGAATCGCCACCAGAAGCGCTTCGGCTTCGGCGCCGGCTCGCCGTCGCCGGGCGGGGGCGGCTTCTTCGGGGCCCAGCCCGGGGTCGGCTCAGTCATCGAGCCGGTCCGGGATCGCCCGCAGGAACGACTCGAGCGCCTGGCGGTAGGCCTCGAGCGAGGAGACCGAGACCCACTCGGCCGGGCCGTGGTGGCCGGCGCCGACCGGCCCGAACTCGACCGCCGGCACGCCCACCCGCAGGAAGGACACCGCGTCGGATGCCCCGTCGCGGCCGACGCTCATCGGCTCGCCGTCGTGGTGCTCGGTCGCCGAGTCGCGCAGGGCGCGCACGTAGGCGGAGTCGCGGTCGACGATGGCGGGGGGCCTGGTCAGCAGCGCCTTCGCTTCGCTGCCCTCGATTTCCCGCACCTGAGCGAGGATCTCGCTCGGGTCCTGGTCGGGCAGGTAGCGGATGTCGACGTCGATCACGCATCGGTCGGGAACCTTGTTGAGAGCGTCGCCGCCGACAATCCTCCCCAGGTTGATCGAGGGTCGGTCGAACAGCTCCGAGCTGTGCCTGGCAAAAGGTAGCGACTCGATACTGCGGAAAACGTCGATCGCGTTGAGGACTGCGTTTTCGCCCAGCCAGGGGGTGGCGCCGTGGGCGGCGGTCCCCCCCACCTCCAGGCGCAGCGCCAGCACCCCCTTGGCCTCGATGCCGATGTGCAGGTCGGTCGGCTCACCGGTGATCGCGAAGTCGCCGGTGAAGCCGCTGTCGACGAGGTGGTCGGAGCCGCGCTCGGCGCCCTCCTCGGACTCCTCGTCGCCGACGATCCCCAGGCGCACGCGCACCCGGTCCTGATCCCGCATCGCCGCGGTGACCAGCATCATCGCCGCGACGGCCCCCTTCATGTCGTAGGCGCCGCGCCCGTAGAGCCGGTCGCCTTCGAGCCGAGGCTCGAACTGGTCCGGATGGGCGGGCACCACGTCGAGGTGCCCGTGCAGCACCACCGTCGGCGCCCCCTCCGGACCGACCTCGGCCTTGATCACCGGCAGTCCCCGCACCTCGTCGCTTGCCGCTTCGATCCCCCGAGCTTCCAGCCACCCCTTCACAAACCCGGCAGCCTCCACGATCGCTTCCGGCTCGCAGGTCGGGTAAGCGATCAACCGCCGCGCCAAGATCAGAAGCTCGTCATTCATCGGCGAAACCAGCCCCACTGCCGAACGCCAAACCCGGGCACGCAAGCCCGCGACTGCCGACCGCAGCCCCGAATGGAGCGCCCGATCCACCCAGGCATTCCCTTTTCTGTTCCTTTTGCCCGCCACACAGGCATAAGGAACAGGAGAAAGAGGCCGCCAGCGGTTAGCTGTTCCTTTTGCCGCCTATGCGAGCAAAAGGAACAGAAAAGTGGGCGCGGTGCGCGGCGCCCGGCGCGGGCCGGGGTTTCGCCAAACCCGCTGGAGCAACTGGCCTGAAGATTCGCCGCGTGTCGAGGCGGAGCCGGTGCCCCTCCGGAGGAATGTTCGGCGACATGCAATCTGACCTGGGGCGCGGCGAAGCCGCGCGGCACGTTCTCCCCGCAGCGAAGCGAAGGGGGGGTCAATTCCGGAGGAGGGGCACCGGCTCCCCTCACGCCCCGGCAATAGAGAGAAACGCTTCGGCCCTGTCGCAATCTTTCTGCGCCCGCGAGTGCTCGGCGCTCCCCTCCTCGGACTCGGAGAGCCGTCGTTCGGCGTCGGAGAGCTGCTCTTTGAGGGTGCCGGTGTCGAGGTCCTCGGGCGGGATCGCCTCCTCGAGCAGGAGCCGGGCGCGGTTGCCGTAGACCTGCAGCCAGCCATGGGCCTGGGCGTAGCGCTTCGACTCCGAGTCGGAGAGCTGGAGCCGCAGCTCGGTCGGCCGCAGCGCCGCCAGCAGCGGCGCGTGGTTGGCGAGGATGCCGACTTCGCCAACCTCGGTCCGGGTTGAGATCTGGCGCGCTTCGCCGCTCCAGACCTCCCCCTCCGGGGTAAGGACCTCGACGTCGACCATGTGCTCCGCCGCCATTGCCTACTCCTAAGCCGCGGCGCCCGCTTTGGCGTTCTCGAGGACCTGGTCGATCGAGCCCTGCATGTAGAAGGCGCCCTCGGAGAGGTCGTCGTGCTCGCCGTCGAGGATCTCGCGGAAGCCGCGCACGGTCTCGGCGACCGGCACGTACTCGCCGCTGCGGCCGGTGAACTGCTCGGCGACGAAGAACGGCTGCGAGAGGAAGCGCTCGATCTTGCGAGCGCGCGCCACCGTCTGCTTGTCCTCGTCGGAGAGCTCGTCGATCCCGAGGATGGCGATGATGTCCTGCAGCTCGCGGTAGCGCTGCAGCACCTCCTGGACCTCGGTCGCCGTCCGGTAGTGCTCGTCGCCGACCACCTCGGGCTTGAGGATCGTCGAGGTCGAGTCGAGCGGGTCGACCGCCGGGTAGATCCCTTTCTCGGAGATCGACCGCGAGAGGGTCGTGGTCGCGTTGAGGTGGGCGAACACCGAGGCCGGCGCCGGGTCGGTGAGGTCGTCGGCCGGCACGTAGACCGCCTGGATCGAGGTCACCGATCCGCGCGAGGTGGAGGTGATCCGCTCCTGCAGGCCGCCCATCTCGGTCTCCAGCGTCGGCTGGTAGCCGACCGCGGAGGGCATCCGGCCCAACAGGGCCGAGACCTCGGAGCCCGCCTGGACGAAGCGGAAGATGTTGTCGATGAACAGGAGCACGTCCTGCCCGCCCTGCTCGCGGTAGTACTCGGCCATCGTCAGCCCGGAGAGGGCGACGCGCAGGCGCGCGCCCGGGGGCTCGTTCATCTGGCCGAAGACGAGCATGGTCTTGTCGATCACGCCCGACTCTTTCATCTCGATCCAGAGGTCGTTGCCCTCGCGCGAGCGCTCGCCGACGCCGCAGAAGGCGGACAGCCCCTCGTGCTCCTCGGCGATGCTGCGGATCAGCTCCTGGATCAGGACGGTCTTGCCGACGCCGGCGCCGCCGAACAACCCGACCTTGCCGCCCTTCGCGTAGGGCGCAAGCAGGTCGATCACCTTGATCCCCGTCTCGAGGATCTCCTGGGTCGGAGCGAGGTCGGAAGCGTCCGGCGCGGGACGATGGATCGGCCAGCGCTCGCCTGACGGGATCTCCTCGCCCTCGTCGATCGGCTCGCCGAGCAGGTTGAAGATGCGGCCGAGGGTGACGTCGCCGACCGGCACGGTGATCGGGCCGCCGGTGTCGGTGACCTTGTCGCCGCGCTGGATGCCGTCGGTGGCGTCCATCGCGACCGTGCGGACGCGGTCGTCGCCGAGGTGCTGCTGCACCTCGCAGACCAGCTGCGTCGGTTCGCCGTCGCCGTCGCCGCCCGTCTCGATCGTCACCGCCGAGTAGATCTCCGGCAGCTGGTCGGGGAAGACCGCGTCGACGACCACTCCGGTGACCTGCTCGACGCGCCCTACGTTGGTTCCGTTTCCGTTGCTCTCAGCCATCGTTTCCTTTTCTGGTCTTCGAATCGAAGTTTGCTCAAAGTTCTGTTGGTGAGGTGCTGTTGGTGGTCAGGGTCGCCGTCTAGCCGAGCGCCTCGGCGCCGGCGACGACCTCCAGGATCTCCTGCGTGATCTCCGCCTGGCGGACCCGGTTCATCTCCAGGGTCAGCTTCCCGATCATGTCCTCCGCGTTCTCGGCGGCGTTGCGCATCGCCGTCATCCGCGCCCCCAGCTCCGAGGCCGCCGACTCGAGCAGCGCTCGGTAGACCGAGATCGTCACGTACTCGGGGATCAGCCGCGCCAGCAGCTCCTCGGGGTCGGGCTCGTAGAACCACTCCGAACGGCTCTGCGCCTTCTCCGCCTCGGTTTCCTCGTCTTCGGCCGCGGCCTCCTCTTCGGCCCCCTCGCCGAGCACCTGCGCCTGCTGCAGCGGCAGCAGCGTCTGCCGCCATACGTGTTGCGTCAGCGGCGAGACGAAGCGGTTGTAGATCAGCTCGACGCGATCGAGGTCCTCGTCGACGTAGCGGGCGGTCAGCGCCTCGCCGATCTCCCGCGCGTTGGCGAAGGCGGGCCGGTCGGTGAAGCCGACGTAGGAGGCGGAAACGTCCTGCTTGCGGAAGGTCAGCGCCGAGACGCCCTTGCGGCCGACGACGGCGAAGGAGGGCTCGGCCCCCTGCTCGCGCACCTGCTGGGCCATCCGCATCCCCTCGCGGATGATGTTGGCGTTGAAGGCGCCGGCGAGGCCGCGGTCGCCGGTGACGAGGACGATGCCGACCCGCTTGACGCTCTCGCGCTCGACCAGCACCGGCACCCGCGGGATGCCGCCCGCCTGGGCGGCGGCGCGGCGGGTCAGCTTCCGCATCCCCTCCGCGAACGGCCGCATGTCGGAGATGCGCTGTTCGGCCCGGCGCAGGCGCGCCGCCGCGACCATCTCCATCGCCCGCGTGATCTTGTTGATGTTCTTGACCGACGCGATCCGATTTTTGACTTCCTTCTGCGTTGCCATGGGAAGCTCCGGGACCGGCGACTAGGCCGGGGTCGCGGCCTCCTCGTTCTCGGTGCTCTCGGACTCGGTCTCCGAGCCAGGGGCGCGGGCCGGCGCTTCCCTCTCCTCCTTGGAGTGGATGCGGTCGGACTCGCCCTCCTCGAGCGGCTCGCCCTTCTCGTCGAAGTCGGGACCGAAGTCGTCGACGAACTCGGCGATCGCCTTGCCGAGCGCCTCGGCGTCCTCGTCCTCCAGCTTGCCGCTCTCTTCGATCCGCTCCAGCAGCTCCTTGTTCTCGGCGTGCAGGCGGACCCGCAGGTCGGCGAGGAACTCCGGCACGCGCTCGACTTTCACCCGGTCGAGGTAGCCGCCGGTACCCGAGTAGATCGAGGCGACCTGATCGGCAACGCTGAGTGGCTCGCGCTCTTTCTGTTTCAGCAGCTCGACCAGCCGCTGGCCCCGGGAGAGGGCCTTCTGCGTCTCCGGGTCGAGCTCGGAGCCGAACTGGGCGAAGGCCTCGAGGTCGCGGTACTG
This sequence comes from Solirubrobacterales bacterium, assembly GCA_035760065.1. GTDB lineage: Bacteria > Actinomycetota > Thermoleophilia > Solirubrobacterales > 70-9 > VAYN01. The sequence goes on along the minus strand of DASTTQ010000060.1, from coordinate 4,259 downwards.
GGAGAGGTCGAGGCGCAGTTTTCCGGCGACCTTCTTCATCGCCTTGGTCTGCGCGTTGCCGCCCACCCGGGAGACCGAGATGCCGACGTTGATCGCCGGCCGCACGCCCGAGTAGAAGAGGTCGGACTCGAGGAAGATCTGGCCGTCGGTGATCGAGATCACGTTGGTCGGGATGTAGGCGGAGACGTCGGAGGCCTGGGTCTCGATGATCGGCAGCGCCGTCAGCGAGCCGGCGCCCTGGGCGTCTGACAGCTTCACCGCCCGCTCCAGCAGGCGCGAGTGCAGGTAGAAGACGTCGCCGGGGTAGGCCTCGCGGCCCGGCGGGCGCCGCAGCAGCAGCGACATCTGGCGGTAGGCGTAGGCGTGCTTGGTCAGGTCGTCGTAGACGCAGAGGGCGTGCTTGCCCTGGTAGAGGAAGTGCTCGCCCATCGCGCAGCCGGCGTAGGGGGCGATGTACTTGATCGGGGCGGCCTCGTCGGCGGGGGCGGCGACGATGATCGTGTTCTCCATCGCGCCGTTTTCCTCCAGCACCTCTTTCAGCTGGACGACGGTCGACATCCGCTGGCCGATCGCGACGTAGATGCAGACCATGTCCTTGTCGCGGTTGTTGATGATCGTGTCGATCGCGATCGCCGTCTTGCCGGTCTGGCGGTCGCCGATGATCAGCTCTCGCTGGCCGCGGCCGATCGGGATCATCCCGTCGATCGCCATCAGCCCGGTCTGCACCGGTTCCTCGACCGGCTGGCGGTGGACGACGCCGGGGGCTTTGAACTCGGCCGGACGGGTCTCGGTGGTGTTGATCTCGCCGCGGTCGTCGAGCGGGCGGCCGAGCGGGTCGACCATGCGGCCGAGCAGCTCCTCGCCGACCGGGATCTCGAGCAGGCGGCCGGTCCGCTTGACGGTGTCGCCCTCGACGATGTGTTCCCAGGCGCCGAAGAGCACGGCGCCGACGTTGTCGGCCTCGAGGTTCAGCGCCAGCCCGGTCACCCCGTGCGGCAGCTCGAGCATCTCCAGCGCCATGCAGTTGTCGAGCCCGTGGATGCGGGCGATGCCGTCGGCGACGGACAAGACCGTCCCGACCTCGCTGAGGTCGGCGGAATCGGTCTCCAGTCCCTCGATCCGCTCTCGCAGAATCGAGGCGATCTCGTCAGGCTTGATCTCCATCTTTCTTTTCCTTGCCCCCTAGTGCGCCGCTTGGGCGACGCTCTTTCGAAGTTTCTCCAGGCGGTTGCGGATGCTCGCGTCCAGAACCATGTTGCCGACCCGCAGGACGATGCCGCCGAGGATCTCGCCGTCGACCTCGCTGGAGAGGTCGACCTTATCCCCGGTCTGGCGTTCGACCTCCTGGCCGATCTTCTCCACCACCGCACGGTCGAGCTCGACGGCGCTGGTGACGGTGACGTCGAGGCGACGGTTCTCCTGCTTCCAGAGCTCGTCGAGCTCACGCCGGATGCGGAAGACCTCGGTCATCCGGTGCTTGTCGACGAGCAGCTCGAGGAAGTTGGTCAGCTCGGGCTCGGCGCCCGAGATCCCCCGCTCGATCCCCTCCTTCTTCTCCGCCGAGGAGAGGTACGGGCTGAAGAAGAAGACCTGCAGCGCGCGGTTGCGGTCGAGCTCGTCGGCGAACTGGCCGAGCTGCTGGCGCAGCGCGTCCAGCTTGCCCTTGTCGCGGCCCGCCTCGAAGAGGGCCTCGGCGTATACGCGAGCTGCGTCGGCCATCAGTGGCCCTCCGCGGGTCGCTGTGCCGTGAATGGCGAGACTCGGACGTCGCCAGGCAAGGACGCAGGGAGGCCGCGTACCAGGAGGTACGTGGCCGACTGAGGACGCCGCATGGCGGCGTTCCGAGGCCGCCATTCACGGTGCAGTGGCGCGTGGAGGGCCACTAGTTGTTCTCCGATCCGGAGAGAGCCGAGAAGTCGACCTCGGAGAGCGCCTCCTCGACGAGCCGTTTCTGGTCGTCGGGGTCGAGCGATTTGCGGGTCACCCGCTCGGTCGCGAGCACGGTGAGGTCGGCGACCTCCTGGCGGATCTGCTCCAGCGAGCGGCGCGTCTCCGCCTCGATGTCGCGTTTGGCGAGCTCGACCAGCTCCTCGCGCTTCTCCTTGCCGGCCGCCGCGGCCTCGGCTTCCGCCGTCTCGGCCGCCTTGCGGGCGCGGGCCATGATGTCGTCGGCCTGCTCGCGAGCCTCGGAGAGCCGCGCCCGGTACTCGGAGAGCAGCTCGTCCGATTCCCTGCGCTGGCGTTCGGCGGCCTCGATCGACTCGTTGATCGCGTTGGCGCGTTTGTCGAGCGCTTCCTGGATCTTCGGGAAGGCGACCTTGCTCAACACCCACATCGTGAACAGGAAGAGGACCAGCGTCCAGATCATCAGGCCGAGGCCCGGGGAGACCAGGAAGCTGCCGCCGCTTTCTTCGCCGGCCTTCTCGGCCGCGAACGGAAGCGCCGCTATGTAGCCGAGCAGCTGCATCGACCTACGAGAGGAAGAAGGCGATCAGGCCGAAGATGAAGGTGTAGAAGGCGACCGCCTCGGTCAGCGCGAAGCCGAGCCAGCGGATGCTTTCCAGGTCGCTTTTCATCTCCGGCTGACGGGCGACCGACTCGATCTCCTTGCCGAAGATGAAACCCACGCCGATACCGGCGCCGATCGAGCCGAGGCCGGCGCCGACGCCGAGGGCGATCGCTTTGCCGGCGCCTTTGACGCCTTCGTCGGTGACTTCCGCGATCGGCAGGGCAGTGAGGTCCATCGAGATTGACTCCTTTTCTAGTGGGTGGCGGAGGTCGCTCCGCCGATGTAGATAGCGCTGAGCGTCGAGAAGATGAATGCCTGCAGGGTGGCCACCAGCCCGACCTCGAAGATGAAGAAGGCGAAGGCGAGCGGGAAGGTGAGCGCCCCGAGGGCTGCGATCCCCAGCAGCACCGCCAGGCCGCCGCCCATGAAGAGCAGCAGCAGGTGGCCGGCGAGGATGTTGGCGAAGAGACGGACGGAGAGGCTGATCAGCCGCACGAAGTGCGAGATCACCTCGATCACGAAGATGGCGCCCTTGCCGACCGGGCTCATGTTCTCCAGGCCCGGGGGCAGCCAGCTCTTGAAGTACGGCAGGAAGCCCTTGGTGCGGATGCCCTCGACGTGGTAGCTGAGCCAGACGACCAGGGTCAGGACCAGCGGGATCGCGATGTTGGCGGTGGCCGCGTAGATCGCGAAGGCGGGGATTTCGAGGCCGAAGACGGTGATCTCGTGCTCGGTGTTGGTCGGCAGCGGCAGGAAGCCGAGCATGTTCGAGAACCAGATCCAGAAGAAGAGGGCGGCGACGAAGGGGAACCACTTGGTGGCGAGCTCGCCGGAGAGGCTGCCGCCGGTGATCGTGTCCCTGGTCAGGTGGTAGGCGACCTCGACCGCGGTCTGGACCCGGTTCGGTTTCTGCTGCATGCGGCGGGCGATCCAGACCATCGTCAGGATCGTCAGGCCGCTGGCGAGGACCAGGTACAGCACCGCCTTGTTGATGCTGAGGTCGAGGCTGCCGAGGTGGATCGAGACCCACGGTTCGAGCTTGAACTCGTTCTGAGGCTTGAACTCTTCGTTCTTGCCGGCGTTGCCGAAGATCAGCAGCAGCAGGATCGCAACCGCGAAGTAGATGCCAAGGCCGATCAGCACCTTGGCTTTGGTGCTGATGCCGTCGCGCTGCGGGGCGCCGCTCGGCGCCGGGGCCGTTGCCTGCTCCATGTCTACGCGACCCCCTGGCCCTCGGGCTGCTCGAGCAGGTGCGAGAGGCCCTGCGCGGCGAAGGAGATGGTGAAGAGCCCCGCCAGCAAGACGGCTGCGGCGAGCCCCGACTCCCGTTCGGCCAGGCCGACCAGCAGCACCGCGGTGGCCATCAGCCAGACGCGGCCGAGGGTGGTTCCGGCGACGATCCCCATCGCCTTCTGGCGGTTGCCCGCGAGCAGGTGTTCCTTCATCCGCCGGTTGGCCAGCGTCTGCAGCCCCCGCTGGGCGAGCCAAACGGCGGCCGCGACCGCGTACCCGAGCAGGGGAAACCCGCCGAGCAGGAAGATTCCGAGCGCGGCAGCGAGCGCGATGAGGTCGACGTACCTGGGAGGAGACATAACGACGTAAAAGACGCCCAGCTCGGGGCAGAGCGGGCGCAGGGGCGACTATATCCAAAAGGCCCCGGGAATGGCTTTCTGAAGCCAGTTCGTGAGGGTTGCCACTACCGGGTTGGGCGGGGGCGGGAGGCCCTCCCCAGACACCACTCGCTAATGGC
>DASTTQ010000059.1:0-37975 GCA_035760065.1 Solirubrobacterales bacterium | reverse complement strand
TCTCCAGACACTCAACCGCGAGCCATTGGCGAGTGGTGTCTGGAGAGGGGCACCCCGCCTCTCCCCAAGCGCCTATTCCTTCAAGAACCCCGGCACGTCGATGTCGTCGTCCGAGACGCGGAGTTTCCGAATGTCAGTGTCCTCGGCGGAGACGCGTGGGCGACTCTCGTAGCGACGCCGCACGCGCTGCGGCGAGCGCGCCAGGAGCTCGAAGCCCTCGAAGCCGGTGGCGATCACCGTCACGCGGACTTCGTCCCTCATCGACTGGTCGACGACCGAGCCGAAGATGATGTTGGCGTTGTCGTCGGCCTCGGCCTGGACTAGCTGGGCGGCCTCATTGACCTCGAACAGGCCGAGGTCCTCGGGGCCGGTGATGTTCAGCAGCATCCCGGTCGCGCCTTTGATCGACTCCTCGATCAGCGGCGAGGTGATCGCGGCTTTGGCGGCGTCGAGGGCGCGGGCCTCGCCCGAGGCCGAGCCGACCCCCATCAGGGCCGAGCCGGCGTCGCGCATGATCGTCCGCACGTCGGCGAAGTCGAGGTTGATCAGGCCGGGGATCGTGATCAGGTCGGTGATGCCCTGGACACCCTGGCGGAGGATGTCGTCGGCCATCCGGAAGGCCTCGAGGACGCTGGTGCGCCGCTCGACCGCCTGCAGCAGCTTCTCGTTCGGGACGATGATCAGGGTGTCGACTTTGTTGCGCAGCTTCTCGATCCCCTCGAGCGCCTGCTGCATCCGTCGTTTGCCCTCGAACTCGAACGGTTTGGTGACCGCCCCGACCGTGAGGGCGCCGATCTCCTCCTTGGCGATCTCGGCGATCACCGGGGCCGAGCCGGTGCCCGTGCCGCCGCCCTCGCCGGCCGTGACGAAGACCATGTCGGCGCCCTTCAACGCCTCCTTGATCTCGTCGCGGCTCTCCGCCGCCGCGCCGGCGCCGACCTCGGGGTTGCCGCCGGCGCCGAGGCCGCGGGTCAGCTCCTGGCCGATCGAGAGCTTGATGTCGGCGTCGCAGGCCTGCAGCGCCTGCGCGTCGGTGTTGACGGCGACGAACTCGACGCCGCGGATGCCGGCGTCGATCATGCGGCTGACCGCGTTGGTTCCGCCGCCGCCTGCGCCGACGACCTTGATGACCGCGAGGTAAGTGGATTCCATCTCCCGATTTTCTCCAGCGCGCCCGGTTTCCCTTGGCGCGATTCCAAAGCTTTGAGTTGAGTTGAGCCTTCTTTCCGTCCGAGCCTTCAGCGATGCTTAAGGGTTCAAGCCGCCTCTGCAAGTACGGAAATTGCGCTTGAACGTAGGGCATTCAAGGGGCTCTGTCAAACCTGCGGAGCCATCCTGCATTGCCGATTTCTCGACCCTTACTTGAGTGTTTCTCTGGGCTCAACCCTTACTTGAGGCTTTGCAAGACCGCATTGCAGAGCGGTTTAAGGCGCCTTCGTCAGACTCAAGGCGAAGGCGGGAGTTCGTGTTCTGAGCCGCCGAGCGCGGGATGCCCGGGGGCGTGCAGGTCTACATAATCGAGGGCGCTCACTTCCGGATCGGCGAGCACCGCGGCCGCCGCGCGCCACTTTCGGCTCGCCTGCGAGGCGCCGCCGAAGCGCAGTTCGATCCCGGTGGTGAGCTCGACGTCGACGCCGCTTTCGCCGTAACGGCTGCCTTCGACATAGCGCCGCAGGGAGTCCGGAACGGCAGCGAGGATGCGCACCTGTTCGAGGGCCGGGCCCTTCACCCTCCCTCCCTTCGGGGCCGCTTCCAGTGGCAGCCGCGGCAGCGGCGGTTCTTCGGGCAGCGGCAGCCAGCGGACCAGGGAGCCGTTGGCGGCGACGCCGATCGCGCCCGAGCCTTCGCCGATCCTCGCCGCGAGGCGCGGGACCAGCACCCTCGGCTGGGCGGCGTCCTGGCGGATCGCGACCCAGTAGACCGCGACGAAGACGACGGCGGCGGCAACCGCCGCGAGGCCGATCCGCACCCTCACAGATCCCAGCCGGCGGGCCACTCGACCTCCCCCAGGATCTGCACCTCGGGTTCCAGCGCTACCCCGAAGCGCTCGTGCACCCGGCGTCGCCCCTCGGCCATCAGCTCGAGCACGTCGGCGGTGGTCGCGCCCTGGTCGTTCTCGACGAAGTTGGCGTGCTTCTCGGAGAAGCGGGCACCGCCGTGGCGGAGGCCGCGGCAGCCGGCGGCCTCGAGCAGCTGACCAGCTGAACGGCCATCCGCCAGCGCATCCTCGGGGTTCTTGAAGGTCGAGCCGAAGGTCTTGATCCCCGAGGGCTGCGCCTCGCGGCGGCGCTCGCGCATGCCCCCCAGCGTCGCCCGGATCTCCACCGGGTCGGCCGGCTGCAGCTGGAAGGAGGCGCGAGCGACGACTTCGCCCTCCTTCAGGTTCGAGCGGCGGTACTCGAAGCCGAGCTCCTCGGGCCGACGCTGTTCCGTGCCGGCGGCGGTGCAGACATCGACCCACTCGAGCACTCGCGCCAACTGGCCGCCGTAGGCGTTGGCGTTCATCCGCACCGCGCCGCCGGCGGTGCCGGGGATGTTCACCCCGAACTCGAGACCTGAAAGCCCCCAGCCCGCAGTTTTCGCCGCCGCCGAAGGGAACCGGTAGCCGCCGCCGCAGACGACGCGGTCGCCGTCCCGCTCGATCCGGGCGAGGTCCCCGTTCAGCTTGATCGCCAGGCCGTGGAAGCCGTCGTCGGCGACCAGCAGGTTAGAGCCCGAGCCGATCACCCCCACGGACAGCCCCTCGTCGCTGGCCCAGCGCAACGCCGCCACCAGGGTCTCCTCGTCGCCCGGCCTCGCGAACCAGTCCGCGCCGCCGCCGGTACGGACGGTGGTCAGCCGCGCCAGCGGGTAGCCGGCCTCCACCCCCGCCGGGGCTTCGCTCTGCGGCCACTCGCTCAACGGTCTTCCCCCGTGACGAGCGCCTCGCCGAGCCTGAAGACGTCCCCGGCGCCGATCGTCACCAACACCGCCCGCCTCGAACCGGTGGCCTCCTGGGTGCGATCCAGGCGCTCGGCAAGCGCGCGCTCCGCAGTCTCCAGATCCGGCAGCCACCAGACCGGCCGGCCGCCGCTCCGCTCCGCCGCCGCCTGGGCGACCTGCAGGCCGCTGACGCCGGCCAGCTCGCCGACCGGCTCCTCCCGCGCCGGGTAGACGTCGAGCACCGCCACCTCGTCGGCCAGCGACAGCGCCGCGCCGAACTCCTCGGTCAGCGCCTTGGTCCGCGAGTAGAGGTGGGGCTGGAAGACGGCGATCAGCCGCGCGGGACCGAGCTCGCGCAGGGCCGAGAGCGCCGCCCGCACCTCGGTCGGGTGATGGGCGTAGTCGTCATATATATGGACCGCGCCTCGGCTCCCCTTCAGCTCGAGCCGGCGGTGAACCCCAGGAAAGGTCGCTAGAGCCTTGGCGGCGGCCGCAACATCGAGGCCCGCCAGTTCGATCGCGCCCAGTGCCGCCCGGGCGTTGCGGAGGTTGTGCTCGCCGGGCACGGCCAGGCGCAGCTCGGCCGGACCTGGCGTGCTGGCATCGAAACGCACTTCCTCGCTCCTTTGCCCCAGCCAGCCAATCGCCTCGTCGACCGGCACGACCAGCCCCCGCGTCGGGCCGACGAAGCTGCGATAGGCCTCGTGCAGCTCCGCGAGCGAGCCCCAGCGCGAGTGGTGGTCCATCTCGACGTTGGTGACGAGGGCGACCTCGGGCCGCAGGCGCAGGAAGCTGGCGTCGCTCTCGTCGGCCTCGGCGACGACCCACTCGCCCTCGCCCCAGCCGGCGTTGGCGGCGCCGCCATCGGGGCCCAGGCCGGGGACCTCGCCGCCGACGAAGAAGGCGGGGTCGGCGCCGATCGCCCGCAGCGCCCAGGCGACCATCGCCGTCGTCGTCGTCTTGCCGTGGGTGCCGGCGACCGCGATCAGCCGCTTCTCGCCGCAGAGCTCGGCCAGCAGCGCCCCCCGGTGGAGCGGCTCGATCCCGCGCTCCCGGGCAAGCGCCAGCTCGGGATTGTCCTCGCCGATCGCGGTGGAAACGACCACCTCGACCCCCTCTGGCAAATGGGCGGCATCGTGGCCGACGCTCGGCTCGAGCCCCGCGTCACGCAGGCGCTCCATATAAGAGGAGTCGCTGCGATCGCTGCCGGTAACGGTCGCGCCAAGCCGGGCGCAGACCAGCGCCAGCCCGCTCATCCCGGCCCCGCCGATGCCGACGAAGTGCAACCGCCGCCCCCGCCACTCGCTCATCGCCATGACCTCCTGCGAAACCGTGGAATTGCGCCTATACGACGATCTTTCACGGTCTCGGCGACTAAGGCGTTCATCGCGCCGCCTCCAGGACCTCGTCGGCGATCTGCCGGGCCGCATCAGGCTTGGCCAGACGCCGTGCCGCCGCCGCCATCTCCTCCAGCCGCGCCTCGTCGCCGAGGATCGCGCCCACCTCGGCCGCGAGGCGAGCCGGGTCGAGCTCGACGTCGGGAATGACCGTCGCCGCCCCGCCCGCCCGCATCCACTCGGCGTTGGCGCTCTGGTGGTCGGCGGTGGCGAACGGATAGGGGACGAGGATCGCCGGTCGGCCCGCCGCCGCCACCTCGAAGATCGAGCCGCCCGAGCGTCCCAGGACCAGGTCGGCAGCAGCGAGCGCGTCGCCAAGATTCGGCTCGTAGGCGAGCAGGGTGTAGCGCTCGGGGTGGGGTGCGCGCTCGAGCCGCGCCTCGATCTCGGCGAAATCGCGGGTGCCGGCGATGTGGACCACGTGAAGGTCGCGCGAACGCACTTCCTCCCGCATATCGGGAACAACTGCCCTGGCACCCTCGGCGAAGGCCTCGACCGCCGCGAGGTTGATCGAGCGGGCGCCCTGGCTGCCGCCGACGACCAGCAGCACCTTGGCGTCGGCGGCGACCCCGAACCGCGCCCGGGCCTGCTCGCGATCGCCCGTGAGCACCGCCCGCGGCACCGGCCGCCCGGTGACCAGGTAGGGCTCGCCTTCCCTCCCCGCGATCGGGAAGGCGAGGCAGACCCGCCGCGCCCGCTTCGCCAGCAGCCGGTTGGCGAGACCGAGGTGGCTGTCCGCCTCGGTCAGCACCAGCGGCGTCCGCGTCAGCGCCGCCGCCACTCCCGCCGGACCGGCAACGTAGCCGCCGCCGCCCATCACCACGTCGGCCTCGCGGCGCCGCAGCGCCTTGCGCGCTTCGCCGATCGCGCCCAGCGCCTCCAGCCCCGCCCGGGCGGCCTTCAGCGGATCGCGGCGGTCGATCCCGCGCACCCTGACGAAGTCGATCTCGTAGCCGGCGGCGGGGACCAGATCCGCCTCGATCCGCTCCCGCGTGCCGAGGAAGCTGACCTCGGCGCCGCTAGCCCGAAGCTCGTCGGCGACCGCCATGGCGGGCACCACGTGCCCCGCGGTTCCCCCCGCCGCCACCACGACCTTCGGCTTTCCTGCGTCCACCCTTCGCTCTGCTCCTTTGGCTCGCGGGCGCGCGCCCGCCTTGGACGACGCGCAGTTTGCCAGCGCCGGTGGCCGTCGAAGCGCGCGCCGCCTTGGCCCGCCCGCCGCGGGCGACGTTGAGGATCAGCCCGACGGCGAACAGCGTCGCCATCAGGCTGCTGTTGCCGTAGGAGACGAAGGGCAGCGGCACCCCGGTCAGCGGCGCCAGGCCCATCACCGCGAAGAGGTTGATCGTCGCCTGCACCAGGACCAGCGAGGTGAGCCCGGCGACCAGGATCTTCGAGTAGTTGTCCTTGGCCTTCTGCGCGGTTTTCAGCCCGGCGTAGCCGAGCATCCCGAAGAGTCCGACCAGGGCCGTGATCCCGGCCAGGCCGAGCTCTTCGCCGATCACCGCGGTGATCATGTCGGTGTGGGCCTCGGGCAGGTAGAAGGCCTTGGAGACGCCGTTGCCGATCCCGACCCCGAAGATGCCGCCGGAGCCGAGGGCGATCTTCGCCTGCGCCGCCTGGAAGCCGGCCCCTTCGGCCGAGGCGCTGGGGTTGAGGAAGGAGGTGAGGCGGGCCATCCGGTAGGGCTCCACGACCGCCATCAGCAGCGCCAGGCCGCCGATCACCAGCGCGATCTTTCCGAGGTCGACGGGCCGCGCCCCGGCGGCGATCAGCGTCGCGGCGACGGCGAAGACGACCACCATCGTCGTCCCCATGTCGGGCTCGAGCATGACCAGCAGGCAGGAGGCGGCGGTGACGAGGAGGAAGGGCATCATCCCTTCCAGCGAGCGCACGCGTTTCGGCTTGCGGGCGAGGAGGTCGGCGCCGTAGAGGATCAGCGCCACCTTGGCCAGCTCCGAGGGCTGGATCTGCAGCGAGCCGCCGCCGATCCAGCGGGTGGCGCCGTTGACTTCGGTGCCGGCGCCGAGGACGGCGACCAGGAGGAAGAGCGAGCCGCCGAGCAGGAGCGGCGTCAGCTTGCGGATCTTGTCGAGGCCGACACGAGCGGTCACGTGCATGATCGCCAGCGCCACAGCGCCGAAGATCAGGGTGCGCTTCAGGTAGTAGGCGCTGCTGGAGAGCCCGCCTTCCTGCAGGACTTTGGTCGTCGAGCTGGCCGAGAAGACCATCACCGCCCCGAACGCCAGCAGGCAGAGGGTGGCGGTCAGCAGCATGCTGTACTCGACGGGGAGGGGCCGCGAGCGCTTCCTCGTCTTCCTCCTGGCGCCCTTCCCGTTGGCGCGCCCGCGCAGGGCCGACGAGCCAGCGCTCACCGCAGAGCCTCGACGATCTCGCGGAAGCGCTCGCCCCGCCGTTCGAAGTTGTCGAAGGCGTCGAAGCTGGCGCAGGCGGGCGAGAGCAGGACGACCTCGCCGGCGCCTGCGGCCGTGGCCGCGCGCCCGACCGCGTCCTCGAGGCCGGCGCAGCGGTGGAGCTCGACCCCGGCCTCGAGCACGGGAGCCAACTCGCGCGCCATCCGCTCGGCCGTCGCCCCGATCAGGTAGCAGGCCCGCGCGCGCTCGCGCAGCGGCTCGACCAGTGACGAGAACGGCTCGTCCTTCTCGCTGCCGCCGAGGATCGCGTGGACGCCGCCGGCGAAGGCGCGGATCCCTACCGTGGCGGAGGCGACGTTGGTCGCCTTCGAGTCGTTGACGAAGCGGACGCCGCCGATCTCGGCGACCTGCTCGAGGCGGTGCGGGACGCCGGCGAAGCTGCGCAGACCCTCGCCGACCGCCTCGCGGTCGAGGCCCGTCGAGAGCGCCGCCGCGGCGGCGGCCATCGCGTTCTCGACGTTGTGCTCGCCGAAGAGCCCCAGCTCGGAGACCGCCAGCAGCGGCTCGCCGTCGTAGAAGATCGTCCCCTCGGCAACCGCGACCTCGCAGTCGGGCGCGGCCCCGTGGCAGAAGGCGAGGCGGCGGGCGCAGCCGCCCAGGTCGACGTCCGCCGCGAACGGATCGTCGGCGTTGTAGACGGCGACGTCGTCGTTGCCCTGGTTGGCGAAGATCCGCAGCTTCGCCGCGAGGTATGACTCGAGGTCGCGGTGGCGGTCGAGGTGGTCCGGGGCGAGGTTGAGGAAGACCGCGCACTCGGGCGCGAAGGCGACCGTGTCCTCGAGCTGGAAGCTGGAGCACTCGCAGACGATCGTCTCCTCGGCGGGCACCTCGCCCACCAGCTCGGAGAGCGCCGTGCCCACGTTCCCCGCCACCGTCACCGGCTCGCCGGCCGTGCGGTAGAGGTGACCGAGCAGCTCGACCGTGGTCGTCTTGCCGTTGGTGCCGGTGACCGCGACGAAGCGATTGGGCAGAGCCCGCCACGCGAGCTCCACCTCCCCCAGCACCTCGGTCCCCCGCTCGAGCGCGGCTGCGATCACCGGCGCCTCCCGGGGAACCCCCGGGCTCTTGACGACGGTCCGCGTCCCCTCGAGCTGTGCCAGTCCATCCGTATCCAGGAAGACTTCGACGCCGACCTCCTCCAGCCCTGCCGCCCCCTCCGGGTGACCGGAATCGACCGCCCGCACCGCCTCCCCCCGTGCGGCCAGCATCCGCGCCGCCGCCTGCCCGGAACGGGCGACGCCCACCACGAGAAACGGCCCGGCGGGTAGCGGTGGGCGAGTTTCCTTGGCCGGGACGGGCGGGCTCATGCCGAAAGCTTCGCGCTCGGGCCGGGCGGACCTGTTGCGTGGTTCCTTACGGACGAAATACGTCCGAAAGGAACCGCGGAACGATCAGGCCTGCGCGAACTGCCTGATCTCCCGCGCCAGCGCCTGCGGCTGGTCGAGGGGGATCAGGGTGTAGCAGTCGGGCAGCTCGACGTAGGTCGAGTTGGGGAAGGACTCGGCGAGGCGGCGGCCCTCGCTGTTGGGCATCATCTTCCCCTCGGCGTCCCAGACGACGAGGACCGGGCGCTCGAAGGAGCGCAGCTTCGGCGTCGCAGCGCGGATCTCGCGCCTGCCGCGGCGGACGTCGCAGACGTACTTGCGGGTGTCGCGACGGATCTCGGGCCGCTTCAGCGGCTGTAGCCAGCGGTGCATCAGCTCGTCGGATACGCCGCGCTTGCTCATCCGGCCGTAGGTGAACGGGAGGCGACGCAGGGTCGGCGAGGCGAGGGCGAAGCGCATCACCCCGAAGCCGCCGGGCATGAAGCCCGAGAGCGCCGCGATCCGGCCGGCTACGCCGGGTGGGTAGTTGTCGTCGGTCTCGCAGGAAACGAGGACAAAGGCACCGACGCGATCGGTCCCGCCGTGGGAGACCATCGTCTGCGCGCCACCCCAGTCGTTGAAGCAGACGATCGCGTCCTCGAGCTCGAGCCGCTCGAGGAAATCGGTGACGATCCGCGACAACCCCGGCAGCGAGAGGTCGGCGTCCCGGCGCAGGGCTTTGCGCTGGGCCCCGAGCGGCAGCACCGGCGTCAGGCAGCGGAACTGCGGCTGCAGCTCGGCAACGACCGCGTCCCAGAGACGCTCGTCGTGGGGCAGGCCGCCGATGAAGACGATCGGCCTGCCCTCCCCGCCGCTGTCGCCGTACTCGATCGGGCCGGCGGTGACTTCTACCTCGGGCATCAGCGCCCGATGCTCTGCTGGTAGAGGGTGAAGCCGATCCCCGAGCAGACGGCGGCAATGATCCAGAAGCGGAGCATGATCTTCGTCTCCGACCAGGCCATCATCTCGAAGTGGTGGTGGAGCGGCGCCATCAGCAGGACGCGGCGGCGGAAGGTCCTGAAGGCGAAGACCTGGAGCAGGACCGAGAGCGCCTCGATCACGAAGATGCCGCCGATGATGATCAGCAGCACCTCGGTCTGGGTCATCACGGCGAGGGCGCCGATCGCGCCGCCGAGGCCGAGCGAGCCGGTGTCCCCCATGAAGATCGATGCCGGGAAGGCGTTGAACCAGAGGAAGCCGATGCAGGCGCCGACCAGGCAGGCCGAGAGCAGCGCCAGGTCCTGCTGCTCGTTGGAGACGAAGGCGATCGCCGTGTAGGCGAGGAGGACGATCGCGCAGGAGCCGGCGGCGAGGCCGTCGAGGCCGTCGGTGAGGTTGACGCCGTTGGAGGTGCCCGCGATCACCAGGAAGACGAGGATGAAGTAGAGGACCGGGCCGAGCTCGAGGCTGGCGTCGCCGATCCGGAAGTAGAGGGTCGGTTCGAGGCCGACCGAGTGGCGGGCGACCCACCAGAGGCCGAAGGCGAGGAACAGCTGGCCGAGCAGCTTCCAGCGCCCGGCGAGGCCGAGCGAGCGACGTTTGACGATCTTGATGTAGTCGTCGGCGAAGCCGAGGGCGGCGCAGCCCATCGCCACCCCGAAGACGGCGAGGCTCTGGGCGTCGCGCTCAGAGAGGACCAGGAACGGCACGCAGATCGAGGCGAAGACGATCAGCCCGCCCATCGTCGGCGTCCCCGCCTTGGCGTGGTGCTCCTGCGGACCGTCCTCGCGGATGTGCTGCCCGAACTCCTTCACCCGCAGGTACTCGATGAATTTCGGGCCGAGGAAGATGCAGATCAGCATCGCCGCCATGCCGGCGATCAGGACTTCACCCATCGCCGACCGCCATCAGCTCCGGCAGCTGCTCGGCGACCGCCTCGAGCCCGGCCGAGCGCGAGCCCTTGACCAGGACCGCGTCGCCCGGCTCCAGGCGCGCCGCCAGCAGCTCGGACGCCTCGCCGGGGTCGGCGACGAGTTCGTCTGGGTCGTAGTCGCGGGCGGGCGCGCCGACGCCGAGGAGGAAGTCGATCCCGGCGGCGCGGGCGTGCGCGCCGACCTCGCGGTGGAAGGCGGCGGAGTCGGGACCGAGCTCGCCCATTTCCCCCAGCACCGCGACCGAGCGCTCGGCGCCGAGCGAGGCGAGATGGTCGAGCGCCGCGCGCATCGACACCGGGTTGGCGTTGTAGCAGTCGTTCACGAGGACGATGCCTCCCGGGAGCCGCAATCGCTCGCCGCGGAAGCGGGAGAATCCTATGTCCGCGGCGCGGTCGGCCATCTCGCCGAGGTCGGCGCCGAGGGCGACGCCGGCGGCGATCGCGGCCAGGGCGTTGGCGAGGTTGTGGGCCTCGGCGAAGGGGAAGTGGAAGCGCTGGGCGCCGAGCGGGGTCGCGACGAGCGCCTCGGTGACGCCGTCGGCGACCTGCACCTCAACCGCCTCGACGTCGCCGCCGGGGCCGAAGCGCAGCTGCTCGGCGATCGGCTCCAGGTGCGCCTCCAGCTCCCCTGCCTCGAACGGAGCGACCGCGGTGCCGCCCGGCGGCAGATCGTCGAGGATCTCAGCCTTGGCGGCGGCGATCGCCTCGATCGAGCCGAGCAGCTCGACGTGGACCGGGCCGACGTTGGTGATCACCGCGACGTCGGGCTCGGCGATCGCGGCCAGCTCGGCGATCTGGCCGCGCCCCCGCATCGCCATCTCCAGGACGAGAACCTCCGTGTCGCCGGGCGCTTCGAGGATCGTCAGCGGCAGCCCGATCTCGGTGTTCCAGTTCTCGGGGCTGGCGTGGACCCGCCCCGGCAGCAGCGCCCGGGCGATGTCCTTGACCGAGGTCTTGCCGACCGAGCCGGTGACGCCGACGACCTGGGCGCCGAGCGCGCGCCGCCAGGCGCGGGCGAGCGAGTGCATCGCCGCCAAGGGGTCCTCGACCACGAATGCCCAAGCGCCGCCGCCGTCCGTCCCACCGCGGTCGTACTTCCTTCCGCTATCCGGGGACAAGTACGACCGCTGGGCGGGGGAGACGACCACGCCCCAGGCGCCGGCCTCGAGTGCCGCCCCCGCGAACTCCCCACCATCGCGCCTCTCGCCGCGGAGGCCGAAGAAGAGGTCGCCGGGTCCGGCGTCGTTGGAAGCGATCGTCGCTCGGCGCGGTGGCTCGTCCGGCCCCTCGGCCACCACCTCCGCCCCCAGCGCGGCGGCGATCTCCCGCGGCGAGAGCCTCACGCCGGCGTTCCCAGCTTCCCCAGCTCCTCCCGGGCGACCTCGCGGTCGTCGAAGGGGATCTTCCGCCCTTCCTCGAATTCCTGCCCCTGCTCGTGCCCCTTGCCGGCGATGACGACGGTGTCGCCGGGCCGCGCCCGCTCGAATGCCAAGGCGATCGCCTGGCGGCGATCGACAACCACCTCCAGCTCCCCGGCGCCTTCGGCAGCCTCGGCCCCCGCGGCGACTTCGGCGACGATCTGCTCCGGGTCCTCGGAGCGCGGGTTGTCGGAGGTGATCACGGTCAGGTCGGACAGCTCGGCCCCCGCCCGACCCATCTTCGGCCGCTTGTCGCGATCGCGATCGCCGCCGGCGCCGAAGACCGAGATCACCCTCCCCGCGGTGATCCGCCGCGCCGCCCGCAGCACGTTCTCCAGCGAGTCGGGGGTATGCGCGTAGTCGACGAGGACGCCGAACCCCTGGCCCTCGTCGATCGGCTCGAAGCGCCCCGGCACCCGCGCCGCCCGCGCCAGGCCGGCGGCGGCGATGTCGCCCCCCACCCCCATCGCCTCCGCGACGGCGAAGGCGCCGAGCGCGTTAGCGACGTTGAAGTGGCCCGGCAGCGCCGTCCGCAGTCGCATCCCGCCGAGGCTGAAGCTCGCCCCGGTCGCGTCGAACTCGACCTCGCGGGCGCTGTAGTCGGCCTCCCCGCCCTCGGCGGAGAAGGTGACGCAGTCGAATTCCCCGGCGAGGCGGCGGCCGTAGGGGTCGTCGACGTTGACGATCGCCGTCTTCGGCCCCGCCTCGAACAACTTGCGCTTGGCGAGGAAGTAGTCCTCCATGCCGGTGTGGAAGTCGAGGTGGTCCTGGGTGAGGTTGGTGAAGAGGGCAACCTCGAAATGGATCGCGTCGGCGCGGTGCAGCGAGAGCGCGTGCGAGGAGACCTCCATCGCGCAGGCTTCGTCGCCGCCCTCGAGCATCTGCCGGAAGCTCGCCTGCAGCTCGATCGCCTCCGGCGTCGTCCGCACCACCTCCTTCTCGACCCCACCCACGACCTGCTTCACCGTCCCCAACAGCCCACAGCGGAAATCAGCCCCCTGCAGGATCTCCCGCACCAGGAAGGCCGTCGTCGTCTTCCCGTTGGTCCCGGTCACCCCGACCATCCGCAACTCCTTCGTCGGGTCCCGCCAGAACCGCGCCGCCAGCGGCGCCATCGCCGCCCGCGAGTCCGGAACCACCACCTGCGGCACCGCCAGCTCCGTCAGCTCCCGCTCGACCACCAGCGCCGCCGCCCCTTCTTCAACCGCCCGCGCCCCGAACTCGTGCCCGTCCACCTTCTCCCCCACGACGCAAAAGAACAGCGACCCCGGCTCGACCTTCCGGCTGTCATACACCAGATCGACGACTCCAACGGCGCCATCCCCGACAACCCGCGCCCCCGGCAGCCCCGCGACAAGCTCAGCCAACCTCATCCGCAGCGATTCTATGAGGCCGGTCGGGTGCCCTCTGACGGAGGCTTTGGGTCAAGCTGCCGGTGCGGGTGGTCCCTCGCAGACATACGGTCTCCGGCAGAGGGCACCCGACCGGCCCCCACCGATCATTCCTGCGGAACCCCCAGGTAAGGCAGAGCGAATTCCGCGATCTGCCCGAACGCCGGCGCCGCCACCGAGCCGCCGTAGATTTCCCCCTGCGGCTCGTCGACGATCACCGCCGCCAGCAGCTGCGGGTTCTTGGCCGGGGCGAAGCCGATGAAGGAGGCGACGTACTTGGTTTCCGAGTAGGTGCCGTTTTCGGCGACCTGGGCGGTCCCGGTCTTGCCGGCCAGGGTGTAGCCGGGGACGCTGACCTCGGAGGCGGTGCCGCCCGCGGCCACCACGCCCTCGAGCATTTCCCGCACCTGCGAGGCGACTTCCGGCTTGATCACCCGCCTGCCCTTCGGCTCGTCGATCTTCTCTTCGCCGATCCGCTTGATCAGCTGCGGCGGCCTCAGCATGCCGTTGTCAGCGATCGCGGTGTAGCCGGCGACCATCTGCATCGGCGTCACCGCGAGGCCCTGCCCCATCGGCAGGTTGCCCATCGTCGAGCCCGAGTATTCGTCGAGTTCGGGGACGATCCCCTGCTCCTCGGCCGGGAACTGGACCCCGGTCGGCTTGCCGAAGCCGAAGCGCCTGATCCATTCGCTGAACTTCTTCGCCCCGACCTCGAGGCCGATCGTCACCGCCCCGACGTTGGAGGAGCGGGCGAGGATCGTCGCCACGCTCATCGTTTCGGTGCCGCGCGGCTCGGCGTCTTCGATCGTCCGGTCGGCCACCTGCAACTGCGGCGGCAGGACGAATTCGGTCGTCGGCGTCACCAGCTTTTCTTCCAGGGCCGCCGAGACCGTGAACGCCTTGAAGGTCGAGCCGGGCTCGTAGGTGAATCCGGTCGCCCTGTTCAGCAGGTCCTCGCTGCTCGCTTCGGAGAGGTCTTCGGGGTTGACCGGGGGCCAGTTCGCCATCGCCAGGACCTGCGAGGTGCGGGGGTCGACGACGATCGCCGTCGCCCCCTTCGGCGAATACGTTTCCCCGACCCCGTTCAGCACTTCTTCGGTCTTCTGCTGGATCACCGGGTCGAGGGTGAGTTCGATGTCTTCGCCGTCCTTCGCTTCCCTCACCGTTTCCAGGCGGATCGGCTGGCCGAGCGCGTCGTCGACGATCCGGCGTTCGCCGTCTTCGCCGGCCAGCACCGATTCCTCGCCCTGCTCCAGCCCGATCAACCCCTGGTTTTCGGAGCCCACGGCGCCGATCACCTGTCCCGCCATCTCCCCCTGCGGGTAGGTGCGGCGGCTGTCGGGCAGCTCGCCGATCCCTTCCAGCTCGAGCGCTTCGACCTGCGCCGCGGTGCTGAGGTCGACTTTCTGGGCGACGTAGGAGAAGCCCCCTTCGGCGGTCAGCGCTTCCAGCACTTCGCCCTTCGTCTGCTTGAGGATCGGGGCCAGCTTGGCCGCGTCCGCGGGCGGGTTCTTGACCTGGTAGGGGGTGGCGTAGATCGTCGTCGCGTCTTCGGAGGCGGCGAGCTTGTTGCCGCGGCGATCGAGCAGGTCGCCGCGCAGGCCGGGCACGGTGACGACCTCGGTCTGCTGCGAGACCGCCTGCGAGGCGAGCTGGGACCCCTGCACGCCCTGCAGCCAGAAGGCCCGGCCGACGATGACGAGGAAGCAGAGGAGGAAGCCGCCGAAGAGGAGCCCGATCCGACGCTCGATCAAGCGCATCCGGGAGATGCTCTCCTAGCCACCGGCGGCAGCGAGGCGGGAGGCGGCGGCTGCGACGTCGCCGGGTTTCGGTTCGATCAGCTTCGGCTCTTCGGTGGTCGGCATCGCCAGCCCCAGTTCGGCCGCCTCGGCGCGCACGCGAGCGGTGCTGTAGTGCTGGGCGGCGCGGCTCTCCAGCATCGAGTTCTCTTTTTCCAGGGCGGTGATCTGTTCGTCGACCTTCCCCGAGGTGGCGGCGAAGCTGAGGGTGGCGACGTTGAGGGCGACGATCCCGACCAGGAGGACGCCGAGGACGCCGATCCAGAGCCGGCCCTGGGTCATCCGCACGACCAGCCCGGAGTCCGGCAGGTCGCGGACGGCGACCGCGGTGCGGCCGGCGACGACGGCAAGCTTGGGACGGGCGGCAGGGGCGCGGGTCGCCGGCTTGCGCGCGGGAGCGCGGCGGACCGGAGCTCTGGCGGGTGCGGCGGCGGCCTTCGAGCGGGTCGGCTTGCGCGCGGGAGCTTTGCGTTTCGGTGCCGTGGTCCGCGAGGGAGCGGGCGCCGGGATCGCGCGGCTGCGGCGGGCGGGAGCGGCGACAGCCATCAGGCGGTCTCCCCCATCGGTTGCTCCTCGGCGATCTTGCGCGCCGCGCGCAGATGGGCCGAGCGCGAGCGCGGGTTGCGCTCCGCCTCCTCGGGCCCGGGCGAGATCGCGCGGCGGGTCAAGAGCTCGGCCTCGGGCTCGTGACCGCAGACGCAGACCGGCAGCTCCGGCGGGCAGACACAGCCGCGGGCCTTGGCGGCGAGGAACTGCTTCACCGGCCGGTCCTCGAGCGAGTGGAAGGAGATCGCGGCGAAGCGGCCGCCGACCTTCAACTGCGACCAGGCGAGCGGCAGCGCGTCGGTCAGCGCCTCGAGCTCGCCGTTGACGGCGATCCGGATCGCCTGGAAGCTGCGCTTGGCCGGGTGGCCGGCGCCGAAGCGGGCCGAGGCCGGCATCCCCGCCTTGATCGCCTCGACCAGCTCGGAGGTGGTCGAGAGGGGCCGCCGGGCGACGATCTCCCGCGCGATCCCGCCCGCGTAGCGCTCCTCGCCGAAGCGGCGCAGCACCTGGGCGATCCGCGCCTCGGGCCAGTCGTTGACCAGGTCGGCGGCGGTGAACTTCTGGCGCGTGTCCATCCGCATGTCGAGCGGCGCGTCGTAGGAGTAGGAGAACCCCCGCTCGAACGCGTCGACCTGCATCGAGGACATCCCCAGATCCATGTAGACCATGTCTGGGCGGACTCCTTCGCCCTGCAGCGCAAGAAGTCCTGCAGCGAAGTCGGCGCCGACGAAGAGGGTCCGGCACGGGGCCTGGGCGGCGAAGCGGTTGAACCGCTCCTCGGCGGCGGGATCGCGGTCGATCCCGATCAGCGTCCCCTCCGGCCCGATCAGCTCGGCGACCATCCGCGCGTGACCGCCGCCACCGAAGGTGCAGTCGACCGCCGTCTGCCCCGGCGAGGGCGCCAGAGACGAGACCAGCTCCGGCGCGAGCACAGGCGTGTGCTCGCTCATAACCGCCTCCACGGGCCGCAAAGTCGCGTTCCCCCCGCCGACGGGCCGATTTGACTCAGCCTGTTGGTCATATAGGCCCGTCGGCGGAGCAGGTTGGACGGATCGGCCCGTGGGTGCGTAGGTGTGGGCTGCGGCGGCATTCAGTCTCATGATGCAGGTCCGGTGGCCAGGCCCTCGGCGATCTCGGGGGCTGCGGCGTCGAGCTCCTCCTCCTGCTTGGCCCAGGCGTCGGCGTTCCAGATCTCCAGGTACTCGCCGGCGCCGATGACGACGCAGTTGCCGTCGAGCCCGGCGTGGTCGATCAGCGGCTTGGGGATGCGGATCCGCCCGGCGGAGTCGAGCTTCTCGTCGAAGGAACCGCCGTGGAAGCGGCGGCGCAGCGCGCGGGCGTCGCGCCCGAAGGGGCTGTGCGGCGAGAGGAAGCGGTCGGAGAGCTGCTCGAACTCGTCGGTCGTATGCACCCAGACGCAGGGGTCGAAGCCCTTGGAGAGAACGATCCCTTCAGCGAGGGATGCCCGGAAGCGCGAAGGGACCGTGAGCCTGTCCTTGGCATCGAGGCTGTGCTCGTAAAGACCCCGGAACGCCACCTCGTGAAGTCCTTTCTGCGGAGGGCGAAAGACAGAGCGAAAAGGGACCGGAGTGATGAGGTGGGAGGAGCCTCACCACCCCGGTCCTGGGCTTCAACTCGAGCGCCACAATAACCCACTCTCCCCCACTTTGCAACACGACCTCCCTCTGCAAGCCCATTTGCATCCGGGTGGGGGCGGTAGGTTGAGATCCGTGGCTACGAACGGAGAGGCACACGCAGCGGCGGAAACGACGCCCGACGACGCCAACGCTCTCCGGGGCTTCCACTTCAAGCGGCTGATGCGCAAGCCGCTGACCTGGATCCTGATCGCGGTCCTGGTGTTGGTCGCCGCGGCGGCCGGCGCGGCGCTGGTCGGGCCGGCGATCGGCGGCGGCGCCGCGGTCGGCGTCTTCTTCGTCGCCGTCCTGGTCGTCTTCGCGATCGCCGACTCGCAGGCCGCCGACGCCTTCTTCGCCACCTACGCCCGGCAGCGCGGCCTGACCCTCGGCGGCAAGGGACCGCTGCCGCCGGCGACGCCGCTGCTGCGCAAGGGCGACGCCCGCTACGCCAACCGCACCCTCAGCGGCCAGATCGCCGACGACTTCGACGGCGTCCTCGCCCTCTACACCTACGAGGAAGAGAGCACCGACAGCGAGGGCAACAGCGAGACCAGCTACTACAAGTACACGCTCGGGCTGGTCGAGGTGCCCGAGTGCGTCGCCCACGTGCCCGAGCTCTACTGCCAGCGCAAGTTCGGCCTCCGCGCCCTGGAGGGGCTCGAGGACGCCTTCCGCGCCAAGAAAGAGCGGGTGAAACTGGAGAGCGAGGCGCTCGACGAGAAGTTCGAGATCTTCTCCGACAAGGGACAGGACGCCGTCTGGCTGCGGCGCCTCTTCGCCCCCACCTTCATCGTCTGGCTGAGCGAAGCGACGCCGAAGAAGTTCGCCTTCGAGCTCGTCGACGGCGCCCTCTGCTGCTACGTCAACGGCCACAAGGAAGACAGCGCCGAGCTCGACGGCATCGCCGCCGCCACCGCCACCGTCGCCAAGCGGCTGCGGGACGAGTCCTCAGAAACCAGCTAGAAGCACGCCGGCGTTGGCGATCAGGCCGGCGGCGATCATCAGCAGCACCGAGGGGACGAGGACGAGCGCGACGACGAGCTGGATCTTCGGCGCCGCGCGCGCGGCCCGGTCCTCGACGGCGCGGCGACCGTCGCGGCGCAGCGCCGTGGCCTGGCGCCGCAGCTGGTCGGCGAGCGGCGAGCCGAACCTACGCGAGCGCTCGATCGCGGCGACGAGGGTGGCCACCTCACTGCCAGGGACGCGGCGGCGCAGCGAGGCGAGCGCGGCGCTGAGCGGGACGCCGCAGGCGAGCTCGGCGACCGTCAGGCGCAGCTCCTCCGCCAGCGGCCCCTCCCCCGCCTGCGCCAGCTGCTCGATCCCCGCGGCGGGCCCGCGACCGGAGCCGGCGCTGACCGCGAGCAGGTCGAGGGCATCCGGGAGCGCCGCGACGAGACGGCGCCGTCGCTCCCGCTCGCGGCGCTGGCGCAGGACGTCCGGCAGCAGAAAACCGGCGGCCGGCAGGCCGACGAGGACGACCAGCGAGAGGCGCCCCGGACCAACGGGCGAAGCGAGCAGGCCGACGAGGCCGCCGCAGGCGCCGCCGATCAGCTTGCCGAGCAGGAGCCGCGGCGGCCGCAACTCGAGGCTGCGACCTCGCAGCAGCTCCCTCGCCGCGGCCAGGCCGAGCAGCGCCGCCAGAGCCGCGAGCGCTCCTGCCCCGCTCACCCGATCACCCGCGAGAGGCGGCGGATCGCGAAGAAGCCGGCGACCTGCAGGGCCGCCGCGACCGCCAGCAGCATCGCCGCCGGCGTCGAACCGAGCAGTCGGGCGAGGAACCCGGGCTGCAGCAGCTCGGCGAAGAGGGCGCCGCCGGTCGGCATCGCCACCACGAGCAGGCCGGTGAAGCGGGCCTGAGCGGTCGCCGACCGGGCGTCCTCGGCGACCCGCTCGCGCTCGGCGGCGCCAGCGGCGAAGCGGCGCAGCAGCCCAGCCAGGTCGCCGCCGGCGAGGCGCTGGCTGAGCAGCGCTGCAGAGAAGGCGTCGACCGCATGCGAGCGCATCCGCGATCGCCACCCCCCCACCGCCGCGAGCGTCGAGGCTCCGAGGTCGAGCTCGGCCGCGAGGCGCGCCAGCTCGATCGCCGGCGGCCCGTCGAGCGAGGCGACCGCCGCGGCAAAGGAAGCGCGCAGCGAGCGGCCGGCGCTGAGCGAGTCGGCGATCGCCGTCGCCACCTCCGGCAGCGAGCGCTCGACCGCCCGGCGGTAGCGGCGCCGCCGTGCCCCGATCGCCCAGCCCACCGCCGCCGGGGCGGCGATCGCGAGCGGCAGCGCCAGGACGAAGCCGCCGAGGAACCAGCCGCCTGCGACGGCGCCACCCACGCCGAGCGCGACGAGCCGCCGCCGCTCCAGGGCCGAAGGCATATAGCCCTCCGCGCCCGCCCGACGCAGCGGCTCGACCGCAAGGCGCACCCATCCCGCCACCGCCGGGCTCGCCAGCCACGCCTCCCGCGCCGCCAGCGCCAGCAGCCCGCCGGCCGCGGCCGCTATCAGGACCGGCGGCCTCACCCGACCCCGGCGATCTCGGTGACTCGGCGGGTGCCGTCGCCGCGACGCTCGATGTGGACGACCAGGTCGATCCCGCGGCGCACCTGCTCGGCGACGGCGGCATGCGGCAGGCCGACGCCGGCCATCAGGACCAGCGTCTCGATCCGCCGCAGCGCGTCCGCGGGCGAGTTGGCGTGAACCGTCGAGAGGGCGCCGTCGTGACCGGTGTTGAGCGCGGTCAGCAGGTCGAGCGCCTCGACTCCGCGCACCTCGCCGATCACGATCCGGTCGGGGCGCATGCGCAAGGCGTTGCGCAGCAGGTCGCGGATCGTCACCTCGCCGCGACCCTCGACCCCGGCGGGCCGGCTCTCCAGTCGCACCACGTGGGGCTGCTGGAGCCGCAGCTCGGCCGCGTCCTCGATCGTCACCACCCGCTCGACCGGCGAGATGAAGCTCGAGAGCGCGTTCAGCAGCGTCGTCTTGCCAGAGCCCGTGCCGCCGCTGACGAGGATGCTGCGGCGCCCGGCGACCGCCCCCTCGAGCGCATCTCGCTGCCCGGGGTCGATCGTCCCCAGCTCGACCAGCCCGTCGGGATCGGGGCGGGTGGCGCCGAAGCGACGGATCGACAACGCCGGGCCGTCGATCGCCAGCGGCGGGATCACGACGTTGACCCGCGAGCCGTCGCCGAGCCGGGCGTCCACCATCGGGCTCAGCTCGTCGACGCGGCGGCCCAGCGGCGCGAGGATCCGCTCGATCGCGTTGCGGAGGTCCTCCTCGGTCTCGAAACGGACGTCGGTCGCCTCCAACGCCCCGCGCCGCTCCACGTACACGCGGTCGGAGCCGTTGACCATCACCTCCTCGACGTCCGGGTCGGCCAGCAGCACCTCGAGCGGGCCGAGGCCGACGCTGTCGCGGACGATCCGCTCGGCGACCTCCTCGCGGAGGGCGAGCGGCAGGATCGCCGCGTGCTCCTCGACGAGGGCGCGCACCGCCTGCTCGATCTGCTCCGGCGGCGCGGTACCGGAGGCCGCGGCGGCTCGGCGACGCTCGATCAGCTTCCCGCGCAGGCGTCCGGCCAGGTCGGCGATGTCGCGTTCGCGTACCTTCATCAGCGGGGGATGACGGTGATGCGGCGGGCGAAGCTCTCGGCGGCGATCAGGCGCAGCGCCTGGGGCCGGGTCAGGCCGAGGGTCGCGGTCGTCGTTGCCGAGCCGGCTTCCGCCGAGGGAGCGAGCGCGAGCAGGGGGACCGCCGGCGCGGCGACATAGGTACGGCCGCCCGCCGAGCCCGAGGGTTCGGTCGTCACCACCACGTCGACCAGGGAACCCCCCAGCGGAGGGCCCATCGCCGCGAGAGCGCCGGCTCCGCCGACCTCGATCTCGACCGGCCGGCGACCGTGGCCCAGCCGCAACGGCGAACGCGAAGAGGACGGCGAGCGCAGCTGCCCCGCCAGGACGTACGCCCCCGCGGGCACCGTGCCGACCGGCTCCAACCCCACGGCCTGGGCAGGCGCGCCGAGGACGCCGGGTGGCGCGAACCGGACCGGGACGCGGCGAACCTCGAGCTTGCCGACCGCGTCCTCCGGGCCGATCGACTTCCCCGCCGGCAATGCCTCGGACGCGACCACCACGGGCCGCAGCTGCCCGTATCCCCGCGCCACACGCTCGCCGTAACCGTTGGCGACGGTCGCCGCCGCAACCGCGCAGAGGGCGGCGACGAGGAGAAACCCGCCCGCCCGGGCCCGGCGGCTCAACGCTGCTCACCACCCGTCAGGGGCAACCGCAGCGTCGCTTCGGCTCCCCGCCGACGGCGGCGCAGATGGAAGCCGCCACCGTGGGCACGGGCGACCCGACCGACCACCCGCAGGCCATGACCGTGCCGGCCACCTCGCCGGTGGCTCCTCGACCGCCGCAAACCACGTGAGGGCGAGCCGCGATCACGAACCGAGATCGAGAGCCAGCCTCCGGATTTCCTGGCCTCGACGATCGCCCTTGCCCCACCGTGCTCGATCGCGTTGCTGATCAAGTTGTCCACAGCCTGCGAGAGCTCGATCGGGTTCGCCTCGACGCGCACGTCACCGGCGGACCAAAGCAACCGAATCTCTCCTCCGGCGAGCGAGGCCCGCGGTCTCCAGCGCTCAACGGCCTCTTCGAGGAGAGGCCGGGGCGGGAGGGAAGCGAACACACCGTCGACGGTGGTTCCGTTGACCTCACCGTCGAGGCGTTCGAGCGCGGCCGCGGCCAGCCGCAGCGAGGAGCTCACCGCCGTATCGTCCGGAAGGCGAGCCGGCAGGGCGAGCATCAGCGCCTGCAGGGGGCGGCGCAACTCGTGCATGGCCTCGTTCAAAGAAGCGCGTCGCCGCCCCTCGCGCAGGGTGGTGATCCCGCCTGCCAATGCCAAAGAGGCCGCCATCGGCAGCCCCGCCGCAACCTCCGCCAGCTCCACCGCCATCGCTATCCCAGACCTCTCTCGTCCATCGGAGAGCCAAGGTCGGAGCGAGCCTGCGTTCTCCCCCCTTCAGGGCGAGCTCTCCACCGAGAAGCCGCATTCAGCGGAAAACGAAACGCCCGTCCCTCGAAGCGGTCTCGGCCAGGCGCGACGACGGGACGGGCGTAACAATACGGACCCTAAATCATCACAGTTAGGTTCCCAAACGCTTGCCGTGACAATACGCTGGAAAAAATTACAGTGGTCGTTCTTATTACCGCATGTTTTCCTACGGGCGCGGGTGACCTCGGAGCGTTTTGGAATACTTGTCTAGTAACTCGGGGGGGAATTGATCGTCCAACCCCATCCGCCCGAGCCCCCCAAACGACCGGAGGTTCTCCTTTGCCACAGTCCCGTACTTCCCCAGAGGGCATCACCCAGCAGCTAGCGAAGGCGCTCGCCCATCCGCTGCGCGTGCGCATCCTCAGCTCGCTGCACAACGGCATCTCGAGCCCGAACCAGCTCGCGCAGGAATTGAACGAGCCGCTCGGCAACGTCAGCTACCACGTCAAAACCCTGCTCGAATACGACTGCGTCGAACTGGTGAAAACCGAGCCGCGGCGCGGTGCGGTCGAGCACTTCTACCGCGCCACCGACCGGGCCTTCCTCAGCGACTCCGACTGGGCGAAGATCCCCGCCTCCGCGCGCAAGGGCATCAGCGGCTCGATCCTCGAGGCGATCGGCCAGAGCGCGACCGAGGCGATGGCCGAGGGGACGATCGAGGGACGCAAGGACTCACACCTCTCCGACACGCCGCTCCAGCTCGACAGCCAGGGCTGGAAGGACCTCAACAAGATCCTCGCCGAAACCGTCGACAAGGCCGGCAAGATCCAGAAGGAAGCCACCAAACGGATGGGCAAGGACAAGGCGGGGGCGTTCCCGACCAAGCTCGCGATCATGCACTTCGAGGTCCCGGCCGCCAAGGGCAAGAAGAAGTAGCCCCAGCTCGAACCTGGCCGCCCGCGGCCCCTGGTCGACCCGCTCGGCCAGGGGCTTTCTGCTCGACTTCACCCGTCGATCAGGCGGTAGCCGATCCCCCAGCAGTTGACGACGAAGCGGTTGTGCTCGGGGTCGAGTTTGCGCCTGAGGCGGGAGGCATGCGAATCGAGCGTCCGCGTCTTCGAGGGGCCGCGGTAGGCCCAGACCGCCGCCAGCAGCTCCTCCTTGCTGAAGACGCGGGTGGGGTCGGAGGCGAGGATGCGCAGCAGGGCGAACTCTTTCTGCGAGAGCGCGATCGGCTTGCCGTCGACGGTGACGCGGCGGCGCGGCGGGTCGATGACGAGGTCGCCGACCCGGCTCGGGCCCTCCTTCGGGTAGGTGCGGCGCCGCAGGACGGCGCCGATCCGAGCCCGCAGCTCGGGGTAGCGGAAGGGCTTCACCACGTAGTCGTCGGCCCCCGAGTCGAGGCCCCGGACACGGTCGGTGTCGCCGCTGCGGCCGGTGAGGACGATCACCGGCAGGCGCGGGTCGAAGCGGGAGTCGATCCCGTCGGCCTCGCGGATCTCGCGCAGGACGTCGAGGCCGGAGGCGTCCGGCAAGCTCAGGTCCAGCAGGAGCAGGTCGGGATGGTTGTAGCGGCAGAGGCGGAGCGCGTCGGAGGCGCTCGGCGCCGGCATCACGCCGAAGCGGTCGGCCGACAGGTGCTCACAGAGCAGGTCGAGGGTTAGGTCGTCGTCCTCGCAGACGACCAGGCTGGCGATCTCTTCTCGGTTGGGCAGCATGCCGAGCTAAGTCGCGGCGGAGGGAAACTCTCCCCCCTCGCCGGCGGGAACCTCCAGAACCGCGCAAGCTCCGCGACAGAAGGCGACCCGGCGCGGCGGTACCCCGAAGCGTCGGTCGATCACCCGTCCAGCCGCGTCGAGGAAGTAGAGGTCGAGCTCGAACCGCATGCCGAAGGTGTGGACGCTCGAGCAGCGCGGGATCAGCAGGCCGGGACCGGCGTCGGCGCGCTCGCGCCCGCTCATGCCGCGCAGGCGAGTGCGGAAATCGTCGGCGACCGGGTAGCGCGAAAGCCGCTCGTCCATACCTCCATAAGGGCAGGGCGCGAGCATCTCTCCCCCGCTCTCTAGTCTCTCGCCATGGACCGCAAGCCGAGAGTCGCGATCTTCAGCCCCAACCCGATGGTCTCGATCGCGATCGAGTCCTTCAGCGCCGAAGGCGGCGACGACATCCACATCCACGCCGCCGGCCAGGGGGTGTGGGTGGCGCGGATGGCGGCCGAGCTGGGCGCCGATCCCGTTCTCTGCGGCTTCGTCGGCGGCGAGGTCGGCACCGTGCTGCGGCCGCTGCTGGACGAGATGCCTGTCGAGCTGCGCCTGGTCGAGACCGCCGGGGCGAGCGGCACCTACATCCACGACCGCCGCAGCGGCGAGCGCGAGCCCATCGCCCAGAGCGCGGCCTTCCCCGCCTCGCGCCACGAGGTCGACGAGCTCTTCTCGGTCACCGTCGCCGCCGCGCTCGACTGCGACCTGCTCGCGGTCTGCGGCCCCTACCCGGACAACACCGTGCCGCTGGAGCTCTACGGGAGCCTCGTCGCCGACGTGAAGTCGAACGGGGTGCCGGTGATCGTCGACCTCTCCTCGCCGCGCCTCGACAAGGCGCTGGAGGGCAAGCCCGACCTGGTGAAGATCAACGACTGGCAGATCGCCGGCTTCGTTTCCGGTCCCGTCGACACCGAGGAGCAGATGCGGGCGGCGATGGAGCGGGTCCGCGACGCGGGCGCCGAAAGCGTGATCGTCACCCGCGCCGGCGACCCCGCCCTGGCGCTGCGCGACGGCAGGTTCGTCGAGCTGAAGCCGCCCAAGTTCGAGCGCGGCGCCCGCGAGGGCTGCGGCGACTCGATGATGGGGGCGCTCTCGGCGACGATCGCCGCCGGCCGCGAGTGGGAGGACGTGCTGCGACTGAGCGCCGCCGCCGGCGCGACCAACTTCCTCCGCAGCGGCCTCGGCACCGGCTCCCGCAAGGTGATCGAGGAGCTCGCCCCGCGCGTCCAGCTCCGCAACCTGGACTGACCTGGCGCATCATCGTTTCCACCCTTTTCGCCCCTATAAGGCCCAAAAGGGTGGAAACGATCTAGAGCTGGGGCTCGAAGGGCACCTTGAGCGGGTCGCCGGCGACGATCGCGCGGGGGGCGGCCTCGGCGATCCAGTCGATGTGGGCGGCGAGGAGGTCGACCTCGCGCAGCTTCTCCAGAGCGGGTGAGATCCGCACCGGCCGGCCGCCGTGGACCGTGTGGGCGTCGCTGCTGAGGACGTGGACGAGGCCGCGCGCGGCCATCGCCAGCATCCCCGCCGCCATCTGCTCGCGGAGGAAGTAGTCGGCGGTCGCCTGGATCAGCGCCCCCTCGGTCACCAGCGCCGCCATCCGCTCGAACATATCGTGGGAGATGTGGCGCTCGGGGTGGGCGACGATCGTCCGGTGGCCGCGGTCGGCAAGGTGCCCGACCCGTCGCAGCAGGCTCTCGTCGAGCGGCCCCGGCGCCGGCTCCAGCAGGATCCAGTTGCCCTCGCCGAGGGAGACCCGGGCGAGCTCCTCCTCGCTCAGGCCCTCGACCGCGGTCTCGGCAACCTCGCCGCCCTGGAGGACCTTCACCGCGACCAGTTCCCGCGCCAGCCGCTCGTTCAGCCCGTGCACCCGCGACGCCAGCTCCTCGATCCGCACGTCGTGGTCGTGGCGGATGTGCGGGGTGGCGCAGACCGCTTCGATCCCGTCCGCCTCGGCTTGGCGCGCCATCGCGACGCTGTCGTCGGCGTCGCGCGCCCCGTCGTCGATCGCGTCGAGGATGTGGCAGTGCAGGTCGATCACGGCGCCTCCCAACGCTAGTACCCCGATCGGGGGGCTTCAGCGGTGCAACCGGCGGCCCAGGGTGCAACCCCCCGTTCAGGCACCGTCCCGAGCCCGCACGCCTCTACGATGATCGGCAAGATCATGGCCCTGTTCACGCCGGGCTTGCGTGAACGGGAACGGCTTCAACTCATGGACAAGAAAGCGACCCGACGAGGCAATTACGAGTCCGGCTCCGACTACGTGCTGGAGTACGGCGAGCTCCGCTTCGCCTTCAACGAGGAGGACTTCGCCCAGCGGGTCGAGCAGGCGGCGGTGAAGCTGCGCTTCGTCAACCAGGGCCTCAGCCCCGAGGAGCTCGACGACCTGCTCGACCTGGCGGTCAGCGGCGAGATCGCCGAGCCCTCCTCCGCCCTCGGCGAGCACATCAACGGGAACTGGGAGGACCTGGTCGGCCCCGCCAACCGCAGCCTCGTCCACTGGATCCGCCGCCTGGTCTTCCGCGGCGCCTGGCTCGATCAGCGGGTGAAGGAGGGCGAGCTGGACGTCGTCTTCGACGAGCGCACCCAGACCTTCGGCTACGTCCAGCCGGATCGCAGTGACGATCTGATCGAGCTGTCTAAAGAGCCGTCTTGGCGGCGCATCGCCTATAGGCGTTGACGTAGGAGGGCCCGGGCAGACCCTCCACTTAACTTTTTCGACGACCGCGGCGGGCCGTCCGAGGACGGTAACGGCGAAAAAGTACAAGACGTTCCGGGTCTGCCCGGACCCTCCCTCGACGGTTAGGAGGGGCGCTCCAGGGCGGCTACTACGGTGAGGGAGCCGCCACCTTGGGCGCCTTGGGTGCGGCTGGCGTCGAAGAGCTCCTTGGCGGCTTCGGCGTCGCCGTGGGCCTCGGCGAGGCGGGTGAGGGAGTCGACTAGGAGGATCACGTCTTCGCCCTTGCCGGCCCGGGCCGCGGCCTGGGCGAGGGCGTCGGCGGCGTGCCGCGGCTGCCCGGCGGAAACGATCTCCGCCTGCGGGGCGTCGCGCTTCCAGTCGGCGAGCTCCTCGGGGCTGGGATCGATCAGCAGCGCGACCGGGTCCGGGCCCTTGGAGTCGGCGGCAAGATCGGCGGCGACCCCGCGCAGCAGCGCGGTGCATCCCTCGCGGGTCTCGGCGAGGACGAGCGTCTGGCGGCCGGCCTCGGGTGGGAGCAGCAGGGTCTGCAGGGTGACGCCCTTGCTGCGGCGGCCGAAGCGGCGCCGGCGGCGACGCCGCGGACGCGGCGCAGCGGCGGCGGGCTCGGGCGCGGCCTCCGGCTCGGGAGCCTCCTCAGGTTCGCGCTCGGGCCTGGATTTCGGCGCGGGTTCGCGCTCGGGCGCTTTCGCCGAGCGCTCGCGCAGCTCGCGGCGAGGGCGGCGCGGGCGCTCCGCGCGCTCGGGTTTCGCGGCCGGCGCGGCGGAGCCGGCGTCGCCGTTCTCCCCGGCCAGGCGCTCGACCAGCTCGGCCTTGGTCAGCATCCGGTACTTCTCGATGCCGGCCTCGGCAGCCAGCTCGTGCAGGTCGGACAGGGGCTTCTTCTCAAGCTCGGTCTTGGTCATCGGGCGGCAGGTTATTCGACCGGCTCAGTCGACACCACGGCGGGATCGACGCCCTCCTCGGCGGCGGCCTCGAGCCAGGCCTCCGCCTCGCGCGAGCGCTGCCGCCTCCCCCAGCCCAGCTCGGCTCCGAGGACGTCGGCGACCGGGCGCACCGCCTTCGCCGAGCGCAGCTGCGGCGCGGCGAGGATCCCCAGCCGGGTGCGCCGCAGCAAGACGTCGGCGACGCTGCGCGCCTGCTCGAGGCGGGCCGCCAGCGCGACCTCGGCCAGCAGGTCGGGGCACCCAGGGACGACTGGGCGAGCCAGGTTCGGCTCGGCGCGGGCGATCTCGAGGACCTTGCGGGCGGCGTGCCCGTAGCGGAAGGCGAGCTGCTCGGTCGCCTCCCCCCCGACCCCCTCGGGCGCCTCGAGGTCGCCGGGCCGCGCCGGCATCCCCAGCGGGATCTCTTGCGTGTGGCAGGGCGCCTCACGCGCCTCGCGCTCGACCAGGCGGTCGACGGTCTGCTTCGCCATCCGCCGCCAGGTGGTGAGCTTGCCGCCGGTGATCGTCAGCATGCCCGAGCTCGTCTCGTACAGCTCGGCTTTGCGGGAGATGTCGACCGACTTGCGCGGGTCGCCGGTCGAGATCAGCGGTCGCACCCCGGCGTAGGCGCCGACCAGGTCCGACTGGCCGAGGGAGGTGCCGAAGAAGTCGTTGATCGCCTCGAGCAGGTAGGCGACGTCCTGCTCGGCCGGGCGCGGGTGCGCCGTGTCCCCGTCGAAGTCGTTGTCGGTGGTGCCGACCAGGGTGCGCCCGTACCAGGGCAGGGAGAAGATCATCCGCCCCGCGCCGGCGGGGACGATGCAGGCGGCCTTGCCCATCGGCAGGTCGGCCTGGTCGACCAGCAGGTGGGTGCCGCGGCTGGGCGCGATCCGCGGCACGTCCTCCTCTCCCAGCAGCTCCTCGGGGCGCAGTTGGTCGGCGAAGACGCCGGTCGCGTTGACGACGTTGTCGGCGCTCACCTCGATCCGCTCGCCCGAGCCGGACTCGACGAAGGCGACGCCGCGGGCCTTGCCGTTCTCGGTCAGGACCTCCGTCACCTCGGCCCCGTTCAGCGTCACCGCGCCGAAGCGCTCGGCCTCGCCGAGGACGGTGAGGACGAGGCGGACGTCGTCGGTCTGGCAGTCGTAGAAGAGGTAGGCGTCATTGGGTTCGCGGGCGGCCAGCGCAGGAACCAGCTCCAGCACCTCGTCGCGGTCGATCGTGCGGTGGCGGTCGGGCGACCAGTAGGCGTCTTCCTGCTCGTCCTGGGCGGCGCGGGCGGCGCGCCGCTCCCTCCGGCTACGGCCGGACCGGGTCGTCGCCATCACGTCGTACATGTTCAAGCCGAGGCCCAGCCTGCGGTCGCGGCGCTCCTCGCCGAGCGCGGCGACGAGAAACGGCGTCGGGTACACGAGGTGCGGGGCGAGGCGGACCATCAGCGCCCGCTCGACCAGCGCCTCGCGGACCAGGCCGAGGTCGAAGTTCTGCAGGTAGCGGAGGCCGCCGTGGACCATCTTCGAGGAGCGGCTCGAGGTGCCGGACGCGTAGTCGCCGCGCTCCAGCAGCGCGACCGAGTAGCCGCGCGAGGCAGCGTCGAGGGCGACCCCTGCGCCGGTGATGCCGCCGCCGATCACCACCACCTCGAAGTGCCGGCCCGCGATCTCCTCGATGGCCCGCGCCCGCGTCAGCATCAGTCGAGGTAGGTCGTGGTCCGGTCGGCGCCGGGGCGCTCGGGAGCCGCCTTCTCCTGGCGCGGGTGGCCGAGGTGGAGGAGGCCGACGAAGCGCTCATCCTCGCCGAGGCCGACGGCGGCTCGACCGTCGGCGCCGCGCAGCAGCCCCGGGGTGCGCCAGTAGCCGGCGTAGCCGCGAGCGTGGGCGGCGAGCAGGACGATGTAGGAGGCGACGGCGGTCGCGTGCAGGTCCTCTTCCTCTTCGACCGGGTCTCCGCCGAGCACGCAGGAGACGACGACGAGCGTCGGCGCCCGGTCGAGCTTGGCGGCGCCCTCCGGCCCCGCGATCTCCTTGAGCCTCTCCAGCGTTTGCGGACCGACCACCCGGAAGCGCCAGGGCACCGTCAGGTTATGGTTCGGCGCCCAGCTCGCCAGCTCGAGCAGCGCGTCGATCTCCTCCCGCGGCAGCGGCTCCGGCGCATAGGCCTTGTGCGTGCGACGAGTGCGGATCGCGGTCTCGACGTCCATCCGCCGAGCGTATAGCTAGAAGACCTTGAGCCCGATCATCACTCCGATCAGGGTGAGGGTGCTGGTCGCCTGCATCCCGACGAGGGCGAAGAACCCGTGGACCATGGTCTGGCGCAGGTCCTTGACTTCGCCTTTGACCTCGGCGAATCCGATGGCCATACGCGCCTCGACCTGATCGAACCGCTTGTCCACGTCATCGAAACGCTGGTTGACGTTCTCCTTGAAATCGTAGAGACGCGCGTCGGTCCACTCTTCCCTCGCCATCACAGCCATGATCCTAGCGTAATTCTTTGTCTGTAACGAGACAAGACGCGAATGGGCCAATTCACGCACGCCTTCGCAAGAATTCTGTGAACTACAGGCCGTAGCGCCAGCGCATCCAGCCTTTGCGAACGGCCAGGGAGATGGCGAAGAGGAGGCAGCCGGCGAGGAGCCCGAGCAGGATCGCGCCGGCGGTGCTGCTCGAGCCCTTGGTCGATTCCGAGGCGGGCTCGCCGGTGGCGTCACCCGGAATCGTGCCCTCGGATCCGGTGGCGGGAGCAATGCCGAGCGAGCCCTTGGGAAGCTGGCCGCTGGAGGAGCCATTCGGGGGCTTCGCCCCCGCGCCGCCCTTGCCGGACGGCGCCGTAGTTCCCGAAGCGGTTCCACCGGAACCGGAACCACCGGAGCCGCTGACGCCATGCTTTCCAAGCTTTTCGAGAAGTTCGGTCGGGGATTCGCCGCTCGACGGCGCGGCCTTCGACGGCGGCACGCCGCCGCTCGGGGCCGAGGGCTTCGTTTCCGGGGCGGCTTTGGGCTTCGACCGTGGCTCGCGCGCGGGTGCGGCGATCGGGAGAAAGTGACCCGAGAGGGGAATGATCGCGTTTGCGGTCACCCAGACCGGGGTGCTGTCGCGGCCCGGTTCGATCAGGAAGTGGCCGTCGTCGGCCTGGAGCGAGCGCAGGTAGGCGAAAGAGCTTTGGCCGGAGCCGAAGGTGTCGGGGTCCTTGCCGGCCGCCAGCAGGCCTTCCGAGGTCCAGGCGGTCGACTGGGCGTTGGCCGAGAGGTTGTTGCCGGGCGCGAAGCCGCCGTTGGGACGCTTGGCCTTGCGCAGGTACGCGAGGGCGTCTTCGCTCGCCTTCGAACCCGGGGTCAGGACCTGGAGGACGGCGCCGGTGATCTCGGGGGTGCTGGCGTCCCCGGGTTCGTTCCCCCAGCCGCCGTCCCTGCCCTGCACCTGGCGCAGCCACTCGACCGTGCCGGCGGCGGAGTCGCCCGCCCCCGCCGAGCGCAGCGCCAACACCGCGTAGGCGCTGGTCGCCGGCCAGCCCTGGTAGGAACCGCTCTGGCGCCGCTGCGCGAGCAGCCGTTCGACCAGGTTTTCGCCGGCGAAGCTGCGCGGGTCGACGCCGGAGGCCTCCAGCGCGAGGATCGTGCGGGCGACGTCGCCGGCGTCCTTGACTTCGTCGAGGTGGTTGCGCAGGAAGTCGACGGGGGATTTGCCCGAGCTGGCGACGTCGAGCGGGTTGCGGCCGGCGGCGGCGAGGGCGAGCATCGCCCAGGAGGTCATTTCCGCGCCCGCTTCGCGGCCGGCGTCGGCGGCGAAGCCCCCGGTGGGCCGCTGCTGCGCCGCCAGCCAGTCGGCGGCGCGGCTGACGTCGGAGGCGCGCGCGGGGGCAGGCGTGAGCAGCGCCGCCGCGAGGATGAGCAGGAGCGCCGCGACTCCGCCACTGCGAAGGGCGCCTCCGAGATCGCCCGCCGCGGGACGATCGGCCTCGGGCGCCCCCCGGCGCCACTCGAAGCGCTCGCGAAAGCGGGTCAGCATCCGCACCATCGCCGGCCCGGCGACGAGGGCAAGGACGACGTTGCCGGCGAAGTGGGCGACTTCGAACGGGATCGCGCGGCCCTCGAGCAGCCAGAAGCGCCGCCACGACAGGTCTCCCCCATAGGTCGCCATCAGGGAGAAGTTCAGCAGAGCGCCGTAAAAAATGGCTGCAAACCCGCAGGTCGAGGCTAGAGCGAGGCGGCTGGCGTCGCGGAGGCCGAGCGCCAGCGCCGCTCCGAGCACCCCGCAGAGGCCCCATCCCGCCATCTGCCACGGCGTCCACGGCCCCTGCCCGAACCAGAAGTTCGAGACGAGGGCGGTCAGCGCGCCGACCGCGAAGCCCGGGGCGCCGCCGAGGGCGTAGCCGGCGAAGACGACGATGTCGGTCGTCGGCTTGACGTTGGGGAAGGCGGCGAAGGCGATCCGGCCGGCGATCGCCAGCGCGGCGAGGGCGGCGACGAGGGCGACGACCTGCGAGGGCGGCCGCGAGCGCTCGTACCAGGCGAAGCCGGCGATCAGCACGCCGGCGAGGATCAGGAAGGCGGCCAGGTGCCAGCTCATCCCGTCTCCCCTCTGAGGACGGCCGCGCCCTGCTCGGCGGTGACCACCCCCGGCAGGTCGAGCACCCGCGCGACCTCAGTGGCGAAGTACCAGCCACCCGAGAGGATCTCGGCCATCGGCCCGTCGGCGATGACGACTCCGTCGCCGAGCAGGACGACGCGCTCGGCGAACTCGGAGGCGAACTCGACGTCGTGGGTGGCGACGACGACCGCGGCGGGGCGGGGCGGGGCGCCACGTGTCGCTTTAGTTCCCTCATGGGTAACCAACTCGACACGGCCTCCGAGCTGGCTGATCAGCGCGACGAGGTCACGCTTGCGCGCATGATCCATGCCCCGGGTCGGCTCGTCGAGGGCGACAACTCCGGGAAGCTGCACGCCCTCCATCCGCCCCGCGAGCGTGATCGCCAGCGCCAGGCGCTGGCGCTCGCCGCCGGAGAGATCGCGGGGGTCCGCGTCGACGGCGTACTCGAGGCCTACAGCTCGCAGCGCTGCCAGTCCCAGCTCGCCCGGCAGCTCGTCGCCGACGCGCTCGCGGACGAGGTAGTCGCCCGGGTTCTGGGTCAGCAGCGCGATCGAGTCGACCTTGATTTTTCCCGAGACCGGGCGATGAAGACCAGCCGCGGTCCGCAGCAGCGTCGACTTGCCGGCCCCGTTGCGACCCATCAGGGCGACGCGTTCTCCCGGGCGCAGTTGGAGGTCGATGCCGCGAAGCGCGTCGTGAGCCTCGTCCCCTTCTCCCAACTCCACCCACAGCCCCTTCGCCTCGAGCACCGGCGCCTGGGGACGGGGATCGGGCACACTCCTGCTTGCTTGGTGAGGAGGGTGCCCGATCCCCGTCCCTCGAAGCGTTTGGCGGGCATCGCGAACGCCGACGGGCAACGGCGTCAGACCGGCGAGGGAGAAGAGGCGCGCCGCGGGGGTCGTGAGAGCTGGATCGCTTTCGCCGGACCACCGAAGGAACTCGGACGGCGGTCCATCAAACCCGATCCTGCCTCCCTCCATCGCCACCACGCGATCGGCCGCCGCCAGGCACCGCTCCAGCCGGTGTTCGGCGAGCAGCACCGCCACCCCCCACTCCTCGTTGAGCCGGCGCAGGAGCCAGATCAGCTCGTCGCCGGCGACGGGGTCGAGCTGGGAGGTCGGCTCGTCGAGGAGGATCAGGCGCGGGCGGGTGACGAGGGCGGCGGCGAGGGCGACCCGCTGCAGCTCCCCGCCGGACAGGGTGTCGACTGCGCGGTCGAGCAGCCGCGGGATCGCCAGGGCGAGCGCCACCTCCTCGACGGCGCGGGCGCGGTCGGCAGGGGCGTCGCCCCGCATCTCCAGCGGCAGCTCGATCTCGGCGGCGACCGTAGTCGAGACCACCTGCGTCTCGGGGTCCTGGGCCAGGTAGCCGACTGCGGCCGCGAGCTCGCCGGGACCGGCGGCGAGGGCGTCGAGATCGGCGACCCGAACCTCGCCTTCGATCTCGCCGCCGTGGAAGTGCGGGACGAGGCCGCAGGCGGCTTTCAGCAGCGTCGACTTGCCCGAGGCAGAGCGGCCGGCGAGAAGGACGAACTCCCCCGGCGCGATCTGCAGCGAGACGTCCTCGAGCGCGAGCGCCGACTGACGGGAGGCCTCCGCCGAGGCGGTCCCGCGCGGAGGCGCGGGCACGCGCGACGACGCGGCGGCGTGCAGCTGCGACGCGGAAGCGTGCGGATAGGCGTAGCTCAAGCCCTCGACCGCGAGCGCCGGCGCCGCCCCGCGACGGATCGCCAACTCAGACACGCGCCACCTCCCGCCGACGGGACGATCCGTCGCCTCCCATCCGCCGACGGGCCGATTTGTCTCGCCCGGTGGGACTTTTCGGCCCGTCGGCATAAGGGATGCGACTTTTCGGCCCGTGGCGTAGTGGGGTTAGACCGCTGAGGGCGACGGCGGCGGCTACGGCGATCGTGACCGGGCTGAGGCCGAACTCGATCGTCGGGTAAGTCCGGAAGTCGTCGGCGCCGAGGGCCTTGCCGGCTATCGCGGTCGTCAGGACGACCGCGGCGACAGCGTAGAAGCGGCGATCGTAGCGCGAGCGCCGGCGGCGGTTGCCGGCGCGCGGTGCGTCGAGGCTGTAGCCGCGCAGCTCGAGGGTGGCGGCGACGTCGACGGCGCGGTCGAGGGAGCCGGCGAGGAGTCGCCGCGCCAGCGGCGCCTTGCCGACCTCGGCGGCGGCGGGGCCGCGCAGGGCGGCGGCGTCCCGCAGGCGGGCGGCGTCGGCGGCGGCGACCGGGACGAGGCGCGAGACCAGCGTCGCGGTCAGCGCCGACCGGCCCGCCAGCGGCCGCAGCGCGCGCAGCACCCGGTCGGGGTCGACGCAGGCGGAGTAGACGGCGAAGGCGACGATGCTCGCCGCGGCGACGAGGCCGTAGGAAACGCCGGCGAGGATCGCCTCGAGGGTGACGTCGACCCGCCCGAAAAGCGGCAAGTCGCCGAGGCGCGCGATCACGGTCTCGCCCCGGCTCGCCACCAGAGCGTTGACGGCGGCGACCAGCAGGGCCAGCGAGAGGCCCAGTTTCAGTCCCGCCCGGACCGGGGAGCGAGCGCCCGCCAGCACGCCGGCCAGCGTCGCCGCGAGCCCTGCGGCGGCCACCACGAGCGGGTTCAGGTAGAGGAAGGCGACGACGACGATCGCGCCGACGTAGGCGACGGCCGCGCCCGGCGATGCCAGCTGCAGCGGCGCGCGCCGGGGCACGTAGGCAAACGGCGACCTCACCGTCCCTCCACGGGCAGCGGCGTCACTTTCCCAGCTTCGATCGCCACTGCGTAATGGTCGCGCAGGTGCGCCGCGTCGAGGGCGTCTGCGGCTTCCCGCACCGCCGCCGGCGTGCCGCCCGTGACGAGCCAGACCGGCGGCCCCCCGTAGCGGCTCGTCGCCGCGATGAGGCCCGCGTCGGCACCGAGCCGCCGCGCCTCGGTGCCGGCTTCGTCCAGCGCGACGAGTTCGTATCTGGCCCCGGCGTTCGTCTTTTCCTGCGGTATATCGCGGAAAGGACGAACGCCGGCTTCGAAGTTCGCGTAAACGCCGCTTTCGGCCGGGCCGTCTTCGATCAGGTGCCCAGCAGGGTCTGCGCGCAAACGGTCCCACGGGCCGACCAGGACCCGGATCGCGTCCTTCGGCGACCCGGTCGCCAGCTCCACCCCTTCTCCCCCAAGCGCCCGCCGAGTCGCCGCGCAGGCGTCGCTCCACGGGACTTGCGGTTCCTTGGTCGTGTCCGAGCCGACAAAGGAACCAGGCGATGCGCCGGCGCACTCGACCACGACTGGATCGCGCTTGCCCCCGACCCCATCGACGAACGGCGCCGGCCAGGAGCCGACCACGGCTGGGACGTGGTCCGTCGCCGCCCAGTCGCGGTAGTCCCACCAGATCCGCTCGCCGCCCCGGGCCTCGACGTCGGCCGCCCCGACCGGCGACTCGGTCCCGTCGACGAAGAAGAACCAGTCGTAGGGATCGCCGCCGCGCTCTTCCTCGGCGACGCCGTCGATCGACTGGACGAAGCCGCCGCCGTAACGGGTCTCGATCCGGGCGCTGCGTTCGAGCAGCCGCATCACCGTGTCGGATTCCTTCGCCTCGAGCGAGCGCCGCAGCACCGGCACCGCGCCGAATTCCCGGGTCACCGTCAGCTCGACCGAGCCGACGTCCGCCCCCGGCCCGAGCCCGCAGCCGGCGGCCGCGAGCGCCGCCAGGAGCAGCGCGATCGCGACCGCCGTGCCGCGGAGCCCGGTCATTTCAAGCGGGCCGCCGTCACTTCGGGCACTTGCCCCCGATGCAGACGGGCTCGCGCGCCGAGGGGATCTCCCCCGCCTTCCGAGCGACCAGCTGCGCCGGCTTGCTCAGCGTCACCGTGGCGCGGCCGTCGGCGCCGGTCGGCCCGCTCGCACCGGCCACCTTCACGCCTGCCGCCGGCTTCGACCTCCCCTTTTCGTCGTAGGAGAAGACGCGCACCGTGAACGGCACGCCGGCCCTGGCGGTGTCGGGCGCGCTCAGCACCAGCTCGCCTGGATAGGGGTAGGACGGGGCCAGGTCCCAGAGCACTTCGTCGCCGGGGTGGATGACGGCCGAGTCGCCGCCGACCGAGGGCGACTTGTGGTCGACCTTCAGGTACCAGGACGCTTTGCCCTTGGCCACTTCCGAGCCGATCCCGCAGAGGGCGATCCCGAAATCGAAGTGGTCGCTGATCAGCAGCGGGCTCAGGGCCGCGACCGACTGCGAGGCGCTGGCGAGCAGCCCCATCGCGGTGTTGCCCTTGATCGTGACCGGTTTTCCGCTACCGCCGGTGCCGGCGCCGAAGCAGGTCGCCTTGGGGCTGGTCTTGACCGAGGTGGTCGCGGTCGCGACCGGCTTTTCGGCCAGCACCCTGCCGCCGGAGCCGACCACGCGCAGCTCGACCTTGAAGCCCTTGGCCGATGCGCCCGCGGCAAATACCAGGGCCAGAGAGAGAGCCAGCGTGCACGCGGCCGCCGGCCGGAACGGGGTGATTCTTGGCATTTACGCCACCCTTTCCTCGAGGGTTGTCTTGGCTGGGCCGGGGACAGGTCTCCTGGCTTCCGGGATCAGGGAGGACGCGCCTTCCCGGAGGCTCTGTGTCGCCCCCAGTGGCTGACGCCCGGCGGGCGCCCGCGAACTCCTCCACCCGGTCACAGTGGCGGGACCACGCCGGACTTGCACCGGACTTCCCTTGACCACCGACCGATATGTACGCCGCGAGTCTACCCCCGCCGGGGGGTGTCTGACTTCAGCCCCCTATAGCGGGGGCGCAAGTCAGACACGTCAGCCCGGCGCGTCAGGGTATGACCCGTGGAGCTCCCGCACCGCCCGCGCCCAGCCCCCCATCGCACGCCCGGCCGTCACACGCACTGGCGCGTCGCCCGCCACCGGCGCCGGCTGCTGCAGGCGGGCGGTCTGGCGGCGCTGCTGGCGGTGGTCGGGCCCGGCGTCCTCGCCGGCCTCTCCGACGACGACCCGGCCGGGATCACCACCTACTCGATCCTCGGCGCCCGCTACGGCTACGAGCTGCTCTGGGTGCTGGCGGTCTCGACCGCGGCGTTGATCGTCTTCCACGAGGTCGGCGTGCGGCTCGGGGTCGTCACCGGCAAAGGCCTCCTCACCTTGGTCCGCGAGCGCTTCGGCGGCCGCGCCGCGGCGGTGGTGATGGCGGCGCTGCTGATCGCCAACACCGGCACGCTGTGCGCCGAGTTCGCCGGGGTCGCGGCCGGCGTCGACCTGCTGACCGGCGCCAGCCGGTACGTCAGCGTGCCGGTGGCGGCGATCGCGGTCTCGGCCCTCGTCCTGCGCGAGAACTTCCACCGCGTCGAGCACCTGCTGCTCCTGCTCAGCTCGGTCTTCGTCGCCTACGTCATCTCCGGCATCGCCGCCCACCCGGACTGGGGCGCCGCCGCCCGCGGCCTCGTCGTCCCCAGCATCCCCCTCAACCGCGACGCGGTGCTGGTTGCGGTGGCTACGGTGGGGACGACGCTCGCGCCCTGGGGCCTCGCCTTCATCCAGTCCTACGCGGTCGACAAGCGGCTGCACGTGAAGGACCTCCGGTACGAGCGGATCGACGTCATCACCGGCGCGGTCCTGACCGGGGTGATCGGGTTCTTCGTCGTCATCGCCTGCGCGGCGACGCTGCACGTGCAGGGGGTCGACATCAACGACGCCGGCGACGCGGCTCGCGCCCTGGAGCCCTTCGTCGGCAACGCCGCCGCCACCCTCTTCGGCCTCGGCTTCCTCGGGGCGGCGCTGCTGGCGGCTGCGATCGTCCCCCTCTCCACCGCCTACTCCTTCTCCGAGACCCTCGGCCGCCGGGCCGACCTCGACGACAGCTTCGACGAGGCGCGCACCTTCTACCTCAGCTTCGGCGTCGTCGTCACGGTCGCCGCCTGCCTGGTGCTGATCCCCGGCGCCCCGCTGGTCGAAATCCTCTTCCTCAGCCAGGCCCTGAACGCGGTGCTGCTGTTGGTCCTGCTCCCCTTCATCCGCTCGCTCGCCAAGGACCGCGAGCTGATGGGCGAGAACGCGCTCGGCCGCTTCGACCGCGCCTCGACGGCGATCGCCCTGGCGGTGGTAGCCCTGAGCGTGGTGGCGCTCGGGGTGCTGGCGCTGCTCTAGCTGTAGTTCCTAAGCACGTTGTTCATCCGGACCTCC
Source organism: Solirubrobacterales bacterium (assembly GCA_035760065.1). Taxonomy (GTDB): domain Bacteria; phylum Actinomycetota; class Thermoleophilia; order Solirubrobacterales; family 70-9; genus VAYN01. The sequence goes on along the minus strand of DASTTQ010000059.1, from coordinate 97 downwards.
TTGGAGGCTGGCGGTGTCGAAGCCCCAGCAACAAGGAGGAACCGGATGAAGCTCCACGCTAACGCGCCCCTCGGCCCGAAGGGCAGGGCGATCATGG
>DASTTQ010000058.1:0-29170 GCA_035760065.1 Solirubrobacterales bacterium | reverse complement strand
GTGTCTGGAGGGGGTCACCCTCCCGCCCAGCCAAAGCGCCTCGTTATCCAGCTGCTTCGGCCCTTTTGAGGCCGCCTCGGGCCCAGAGGGCGAAGATGATCGGGAGGGCTACGGCGACCGTGAAGGCGAGGGCGACTGCTACGGGTTCGCCGGAGATGAAGCCTCGGCCGGCCTCGAGGAGGGCGGTGACGGGGTTGACGGAGGCGACGGCGTGGATCCAGCCGCTGAGCAAGCCGAGGGGGACGTAGACCGGGGCGAGGAAGAGGATGAGGAAGACGGGGAACTGCATCAGCGGCCCGCCCTGGATCGAGCGGACGCGCATCGCCACGCCGCCGGCCCACATCGTCGCCGCGAGGTTGACGAGGACGGCGAGCCCGTAGAGGCCGAAGAGTTCGACCCCGCCGCCGTCGACCTGCATCCCGGCGATCAGGGCGATCGCGGTCAGCACCGTCCAGGTGATGAAGGAGCGGACCAGGGCCGCCGCCGCGTAGCCGGCGACGATGCCCGTGCGGTTGCCGGCCGCCAGCATGTAGCGGCGGGCGAAGCCGGTCTCGAAGTCGCGGGCCATCGCGAAGCCGGTGAAGACGCCGCCGAAGGCCGCCGACTGGAGCAGGACGAAGACGAACTGGAAGGCGGTGTAGCCGGTCGGGAAGTCGAAGCCGGGGACGTCGGCGACGGCCGAGAGGCCGCCGGCGAAGGAGACGAAGAAGAAGAGCGGGAAGACGAGCGCCGGGACGAGGAAGGCGGGGTTGGTGAGGAAGTTGTGGATGCTGCGCCAGGCGACCGCGCGGGCGACCGCGCGGAAGCTCGCTCCGGTGGTCGCGGTCGCGGTGGGAGCAGCGGGCGCGGCCGCGCTCACGTCCGCACCAGCCTCGTCTTCAGGGCCGAGCTCGCGGCCCACATCCCGACCGCGAGGATCGCCAGGGCGATGCCGAAGCCGAGCAGGATCGGCCCCGGCTCCCAGCCTTCGATCAGCAGCGCACGGAAGGCCTGCAGCAGGTAGGAGACCGGGTTGGCCGAGGCGACGTCGTGGAACCACTGCGTCTGCAGGAGGTCGAGCGGCAGCGCCATCGAGGAGAGGAACAGGAAGACGAAGAAGACCGGGAAGAGGCTCTGGACCGCCTCGCCGGAGCCGGTCCGCAGGGCGGCGAAGAGGCCGAGGGTGCCGAAGGCGACGGTGATCGTCACCGAGAGGGCGACGATCACCAGCGCCCCGCCGGGCCCGGCGGCGAGTTCGGCGCCGGCGGTGAGGCCGACGAGCAGGTAGGTGACCGCCTGGACCAGACCGAGGATGACGGCGCCGGCGAGGAGGCCGCTGAGCAGGGCGGCGCCGCGCAGCGGCGTCAGCGCCAGGCGGTTGAGGAAGCCGGTTTCGATGTCGCGGGCGAGGTCGGTGCCGGCGTTCATCACCGAGAACAGCGCCCCCTGCATGAAGGGGACGGCGAGGGCGAAGGTGAGGTAGGAGTCGGTCGGGAAGCCGGGCAGGTTGGTCGCGTCTTTGAGGCCGCCGGAGTTAACCGCGAGGAGGAAGAGGGGGAAGATCAGGGCGGGGACGATCTGCGCCGGCTGGCGCAGGGTGCGCAGGACCGAGCGGTGGGCGAGCTGGCCGACCTGGGTGGCGAGGGAGCGGTTCGGGGACTCGGTCACGGCGCGGCGACCGCCTCGGGCTCGGCGCCCTCCGCCTCCTCCTCCCCGGCGCCCTCGAGCGAGCGCCCGGTCTTGGCGAGGAAGACGTCGTCGAGGGAAGGGGCGTGCAGCTGCAGGTGCTCGATCGCGATGCTCTCCGAGTCGAGGGCGCGGATGACCTCGGCGAGGGCGGCCTCCCCTCCGGCCAGGCGCACCGCGACGGCGCGGGGGTGGGCCCCGGCGGGCTCGCCGAAGCGGGCGAGGACGGCGGCCATGCGGTCGCGGTCGCCGGGGTCCTGGGGGATCGCCTCGACGGTGGGCCGGCCGATCTCGGCCTTCAGCTCGCCCGTCGTGCCCTCGGCGACGATGCGGCCGTGGTCGATGATTCCGACCCGGTTGGCGAGCGCGTCGGCCTCCTCCAGGTACTGGGTGGTGAGGAAGACGGTGACGCCGTCGTCGGCGGCGAGGCGGGCGACCTCCTCCCAGAGGGCGGTGCGGCTCTGGATGTCGAGCCCGGTGGTCGGCTCGTCGAGGAAGAGGATGCGCGGGCGGTGGGCGAGGGCCAGCGCGAGGTCGAGGCGGCGTTTCATCCCGCCCGAATAGCCGCCGACCTTGCGGTCGGCGGCGTCGGTGAGCCCGACGCGCTCGAGCAGATCGTTGCCGCGTGCCTCGCGCTCGGCCTTGGCGAGGCCGTGGAGGGAGGTCTGCAGGCGCATGTGCTCGCGGCCGGTGAGGAGCGGGTCGAGGGCGGCCTCCTGCAGGGCGGCGCCGATCGCGCCGCGGACCCGCGGCCCTTCCTCGACGACGTCGAAGCCGGCGACGCGGGCGGTGCCGGCGGTGGGAGGGAGGAGGGTGGTCAGCATCAGGACCGTGGTCGACTTGCCGGCGCCGTTGGGGCCGAGGAAGCCGTATATCTCGCCCTGGGCGACTTCGAGGTCGATTCCGTCGACCGCCCGCGGCCCGTTCTTGAACTCGCGGACGAGGCCTTCGACCTCGATGCCGCCGATGGGGACGCTGCTCTCGCTCATGACCGGGTCTCCAGATCGTCGTTCGCTCTTCGGCGTCTGAGACTACGGGGGTCGGCCGACCGCTGGTCGTCGTCAACCCATAGAACTCCGGGGCCTATGTACGAGCGCACCCGCACCTATCGCCTGGCGATGAACGTCAACAAACCCGTCGCCCGGTGGGGCCGGATGCAGGTCGAGGGCCTGGAAACGGTTCCCGAGAAGGGGCCGCTGCTGATCGTCGGCAACCACGACAGCCACTGGGACCCGTTGATGGTCGGGATCGCCGCGCTCGAGCGGCGGCAGATCCGCGCCCTGGCGAAATCGGACCTCTGGAAGGTCCGCGGCCTCGGGCCGATCCTCAACGGCATGGGACAGATCCCGATCGAACGGGGGAAGGGCGATGCGCAGGCGCTGGCACGGGCGATCGAGGCGCTGCGCGCGGGCATCTGCATCGGCGTCTTCCCCGAGGGGACCCGCTCCAAGGGCAGGGTCCTGCGCGCGCGCAGCGGCATCGGTCGCCTGGCGCTGGAGGTTCCCGAGGCGCATGTCAGCCTGGTGGCGATCGAGGGCACCACCGACCTCACCGGCTTCCCCCGCCGCCCGCGCATCCGCATCCGCTTCTTCGACCCGGTGGGCGGCCAGCCGCGGCCCGACGAGGACCCGGGCGAGCTCTCCGCCCGCCTCCTCGCCGAGATCCGCGAGCTCGTCCCGCCCTCGCTCCCGTACCGCAAGCGCGCGAAGCTCAGCGGCGCCGCCGAAGACCGAGCCGCCTGACACACAGAGTCCTCGGCTCGCACCCCGCGCCGCCGGGCCCGGTTGGTCGCTACTCGGACGGCCGGCGGCGCTGGGGCGGACGCCTGGCCGAAGCTAGTCGCCGGCCTCCTCGCCGCTGCCCTTCAGCGCGTACCAGGAGGCGCCGAAGGCCTTGACGTCGTTGCCGTTGGCTTCGCCGGGCTTCTTGTCCTCGACGAAGGTGTAGAGGGGATGGCCGGCGTAGGTGACCTGCATCGTCCCGTCTTTGCGTTCGGTGGTGCCGAGCTTCGAGGCCGTGGCGCCGTTGCCGACGGTCGGTTCGCCTTCGGTCAGCATCGGCGGCCAGCCTTCTTCGCAGGCGCCGTAGCAGGAGGACGTGGTGCCCTTGTCTTTGTGGAAGTCGTAGAGCGTCATCCCGTTGGAGTCGACGAGGACCATGCCGAACTTCTGCACGTTGCCGAGGGAGACGACCCCGGCGCCGCTTTCCGCGCCGGACGGAGATTCGCTGCCGGCGCTCTTGTCTTCGTTTTCGCCGCCGCCTCCGTAGCGGCTGCCGGAGCCGCCTGGGCTTTCGCTGCTTTCGCTCGAGGCGCTTTCGTTCGTGCTGCCGGAGCTGCTTTCGCTCGTCGAGCTGCTGCCACCGCAGCCGGCGACTACCAGCGCCGCGATGGCCGCAAGGGCCAGCAGCGCCAAGGCATGGGTCTTCCTGTTCACGTCGGTTCCTCCTGGTCGTGGGTCATTGCCGCTATCGGCGCTCTCCCCACCGGCGCGACGAAGGTTCGGTTCCCCGCGCGGACGGTGATCGCCCGCGTGCGGGAGAGGTCGAGGGCCGAGCTCAGCACCGCTTCGGAGTCCTCACCCCAGCGGTAGCGGAAGGTCCCGGCCGGGTATGAGAGGCCGTGCGGCCCGCGCAGCGAAACCGTGCAGAGCGTGCCGGAGGCGATCCCGTGGACGTACATGCGGATCTCGGTCCCGTAGGCGTGCGGCTCGAGCGTGGCGTCGATCGTCACGCCCTTGGGGACCGAGGCGAAGCGAACGCGCTGCTGGGGCTGGCCGCCGTTGCCGCCGCCGAGGACGAAGATCGCCAGCACCGCCGCGGCGAGCGCGGCGGTCGCGCCCCCGAACGCGAAGCCGCCGAGCACCCGCCGCCGGCGCCGCCGCTCCGCCTTCTCGCGTTCGCCGGCGATCGTCGCCGCGATCCGCGCCCCCAGCTCGGGCGGCGGCTTCGGCGCCGACTCGAATCGCTCCGGGTCGGCGTGGGGGAGCATCCGCACCACCGGTTCCAGCAGCGCCAGCTCGGCCCGGCACTGGGCGCACCCCTCGAGATGCGCCTCCAGGCCGGCCCGCTCGTCGCCCTCGAGCCGCCCCAGCGCGTAGACGCCGAGCAGCTCGCGCCAGTCGCGGCACTCGCTCCTAATCTTCATAGCCCATCTCCTCGAGCACGACCCGCAGCGCCCGCAGCCCGTAATAGACACGGCTCTTGATCGTGCCCTCCGGCACGCCGAGCTCTGCGGCGACCTCCGCGTATGGCCGGCCGCGGTAGTAGGTCTCGACGATCACCCGCCGGTGGTCCTCGCCGATCCGCCGCATCGCCTCCTCCATCTGCCAGGAGAGCAGCGCCTCCTCGAGCGGCTCGACGCTCGGCTCGATCCCGCCCTCGGCGACGCCGGGCCGCACCGCCCGCGCCCGCCCGAGGTCGATGACGACGTTGCGGAGGATCGCGAACAGCCACGTCCGCAGCGACCCGATCCTCGGGTCGAACCGGTCCCCCGCCCGCCAGGCGCGGACGAAGGTCTCCTGCACCGCCTCTTCGGCGAGCCCCGCGTCGCCGAGCGAGCGAACCGCGAAGCCGTACAGCTCGCCGGCGTGGGCGGCGTAGGCCTCGCGGACGTCGCGCTCGCGGCTGAGCGCTCCCCGGGTCGAAGTTCCCATCGTCAAAGGGATCATCCGACCCGGCATACGCTCCCCGGCAAAGCCGGGTTCAAATGCCTCTCAGAGGGACCCTATTCGAGCTTCCCGATCTTGAAGATCTTCGTCCCGCAGTCCGGGCAGACGCCCTGGATCGCGGGGCGACCGTTCTTCATCGTCACCTGCTTGGCGTCCTTGATCTCGACCTTCTTGCGCTCTTTCACGCAGTAACCCTCAGGCATGAAGGGACCCTCCTTTCGTCGCCGCCGGGCGGCGGATCTCGCGGCACGCGCGAGGTGGATTGAGGCGAATGTAACGCAGCCCCCCGACGCTTAGGGAGAACTTCGTGACAAACCGCACGAAACGCCCGCGCTCGCCGTCAACTACCCTCCTGCCGCAGTCGCAAGCCCTTCCCAAGCCGTCAAGGAGACAACCGATGCTCGAAGCAGTCATCGTCGACACGATCCGCACGCCGATCGGCCGTGCCTTCAAGGGGTCGCTGGCCCAGCTGCGCCCCGACGAGATGGGCGCCTACGTGGTCGACCGGCTGCTCGAGCGCAACCCCGAGGTCGACCCGGCGATCATCGAAGACGTCTTCTGCGGCGTCGGCATGCCGCAGGGCCTGCAGGCCTTCAACCTCGCCCGCATCGTCTCCCTGCTCAGCGAGAAGCTGCCCCAGGAGGTCAACGGCGTCACCGTCTCCCGCTACTGCTCCTCCAGCCTCGACGCGATCCGCCACGCCGGCAACGCGATCAAGGCCGGCGAGGGCGACGCCTACCTCGCCGTCGGCGTCGAGTGGGTGAGCCGCTACAACGAGCGCACCGAGCCCGCCGGGGAGGCCGACCAGAACGAGAACCTCAAAGGCACGGGCGGCCAGCCCGACGCCTACATCGCGATGGGCGAGACCGCGGTCAACGTCGCCAAGAAGTACGAGGTCAGCCGCGCCGACATGGACAAGTTCGCGCAGCGCTCGCAGGAACTGGCCGTCCGCTCGCAGGAAGACGGCTTCTTCGACCGCGAGATCGTCCCGGTGAAGCTCGAGGACGGAACCGAGGTGGCCAAGGACGACGGGCCGCGCGCCTCCTCCACCCTGGAGAAGCTCTCCGAGCTGCCGGAGGCCTTCGGCGGCGGCGGCGTCACCGCCGGCAACTCCTGCCCGCTCAACGACGGTGCCGCCGCGGTGCTGCTGATGAGCGACAGCAAGGCCAGGGAGCTGGGCCTGACCCCGCGCGCCCGCATCATCACCGCCGCCACCCACGGCAACGAGCCGGAGCTGATGGGCGTCGCCCCGATCGGCGCGATCAAGAAGGTGCTGGACCGCGCCGGGATGACGATCGGCGACGTCGACCGGGTCGAGCTCAACGAGGCCTTCGCCGCCCAGGTGATCCCGATCATGGCCGAATGCGGGATCGACGAAGACAAGCTCAACACCCACGGCGGCGCGATCGCCCTCGGCCACCCGTTCGGGATGACCGGCGCCCGGATCATGGGCACCCTGCTCAACGTCCTAGAGACCGACGACAAGCAGGTCGGCCTGGAGACGATGTGCGTCGCCGGCGGGCAGGGCAAGGCGATGCTCGTCGAGCGGATGAACTGAGCGAGAGGGTGGCCCGGTAGGGGTTCCGCTTAACTTTTTCGAGGATCGCCTGCGGCCCTCCGCGGACCGCAGCGGCGAAAAAGTACAAGACGCTCCACCCCTACCGGGCCACCCTTTAGGGTCGGTTCGTGGAGACGCTGATCTACGAGGCCGAGGGGCGGGTTGCGCGCATAACGCTCGATCGGCCTGAGAGGGGGAACGGGATCACCCCGCGGATGCCGGTCGAGCTCGCCGAGTGCGTCGAGCGGGCCAACCTCGACCCTGAGATCCACGCGATCGCCCTCGCCGGCAACGGCAGCGGCTTCTGCGGCGGCTACGACCTGGTCGCCTCGGCCGAGGGCGACATGAGCGAGCTGGGCGAGGGCGCCGAGGCACCGCCCGGATCGCCGCTCGATCCGGCAGTGATCGCCGCCAACCACGCGCCGAACAGCAACTGGGATCCGGTCACCGACTACCAGTTCATGTCGCGGAACGTGCGCGGCTTCATGAGCCTCTTCAACTCGGAGAAGCCGGTGCTCTGCAAGGTGCACGGCTTTTGCGTCGCCGGCGGCACCGACATGGCGCTCTGCTCGGACCTGCTGGTGATCGCCGAGGACGCCAAGGTCGGCTACCCGCCGGCGCGGGTCTGGGGCTCGCCGACGACCGCGATGTGGGCGAGCCGGCTCGGGCCGATGCGGGCCAAGCGGCTGCTGCTGACCGGCGATTCGCTGACCGGCGCCGAGGCGGCGGAGTGGGGATTGGCGACCGAGGCCGCTCCCGCCGACCAGCTCGACGTGCGCTTCGAGCGCCTGCTGGAGCGGGTCGCGCGGATGCCGATCAACCAGCTGGTGATGATGAAGCTGCTCGTCAACCAGTCGGTCCATTCCCAGGGCCTCGCCCAGGCCCAGGTGCTCGGCACCTTCTTCGACGGGATCGCCCGCCACACCGAGGAGGGCCACGGCTTCGTCCGCCGCGCCGCCGAATCCGGCTTCCGCGAGGCCGTCCGCGAGCGCGACGAGCCCTACGGCGACCACGGCCTCGAGGGGTTCGGCCTCGGCAGCGAATAGGCTGCCGCGGCGATGAGCGACCAGCCGCACCCGAGCTCGATGATCACGCCGGAGACGGTGCGGAACTTCCTGCCGGGGAGCTTCCCCGGCGATCTCGGCATCGATCCCCTGGAGGTCGAGGACTCGCACTCCCGGGGCCTGATCGTCGTTGACCGCCGCCACCTGCACCCCGGCGGTTTCGTCCACGGCGGTGTCTGGACCGCTCTCGGCGACACCGTCGCCGCCTGGTCGACCTTCCGCTGCATCCCGCCGGGTCACAACTTCACGACGATCGAGCTGAAGCTGAACGTCTTCGCCGCCGGCATCCTCGGCGACGAGATCGAGGCCACCGCCGAGCCGCTGCACGTCGGCAAGAGCACGGTCGTGATCGAGGTTCGGATCGAGCGCCGCCGCGAGGGCAAGGAGCCGCGCCTGGCGGCGAACCTCATCGTCAGCCAGTTCGTCCTGCCGCCGAGTGGGGAGTAACCCGCTCCTCCGGCATTTCCAGCTGTTCGATCTGGGGCAATTTCCAGAGCAGGCTGGCGAGCGTCAGCCCGATCGCCGCCGAGAAGAGAGCGAGGAACCATTCCGGCGCGCTCAGCAGGACCATGCCGAAGAAGTCGCGCAGCGGCGGGATCGCGAGGATGCCGGCGAAGACGGCGCCCAGCGCCGCGACCATCGCCAGCATGTTGCTCTGGATCGCGATGTGCTCGCGGCCAGGCCCGCGCTCGAGCAGGAGGATGAAGCAGAGCCCGAGGACGATCAGCGTCGTCGTCGCCGCGGTGCGGCCGGCTTCGAGGCTGGCGCCGGCGACGGTGTCGACGAGGAAGAAGGAGAGGATCGAGCCGATCGCCGTCGCCAGCCCGGCCGGTACCGCGAACGCCGCCAGGGCCCGCAGCAGGCGGCCGCGGTAGAGCGGCCCGTCGGAGGGCATCAGCGCCAGGACGAAGGAGGGGATGCCGATCGTCAGCAGCGCCGCGATCGTCAGGTGGCGGGGGAGGAAGGGGAAGGCGAATCCCGGCACGGCGACGAGCAGGATCAGCGCCGCCGCGTAGACGGTCTTGGTCAGGTAGAGGCGGCCGAGCCGGTGGATGTTGCGGGCGATCCGGCGCCCTTCGCCGACCGCTTCGGGCAGTCGCGAGAACTGGTCCTTCAGCAGGACGACGTCGGCGACGCCTTTGGTCACCTGCGCCCCCGATCCCATCCCGACCGCCATCCGGGCGCGCTTCAGCGCCGGCACGTCGTTGACCCCGTCGCCGATCATCGCCACGTAGCGGCCGGCGGCGACCAGCGCCCCGACCAGCGCCTTCTTCTGCTCGGGCTTGATCCGGCAGAAGATCGTGTTCTCCAGCACCGCCCGCTTCAGCCCCTCCTCGTCTTCGGGGAGGTCGGGGCCCTCGACCACGCCCGCCTCGCGCGGTACCCCGACGGCGAAGGCGACCGCGGTCACCGTCGCCGCCGCGTCGCCGGAGATCAGCTTCAGGTCCACTTCCTGCTCGCGCATGAAGGCGATCGTCTCCGCCGCGTCGGGGCGCAGCGTCTCCTCCAGCACGACCAGCGCCAGCGGCGTGATCCGCGGCGCCCCGTCGGCGGCGGGGTCGCTCGGCAGCGGCTCGCCGGTCTGCCCGAAGGCGACCACCCGCCGCCCCGCCGCGGTCTCCTCTTCGAGCTTGGCCGTGAGCCGGGAGGGCAGCGTCAGCGCACCGCACTCGGCGAGGACGTCGGGCGCCCCCATGACGTACGTCGCCTCGCTCGCGCCGCCGTCGAGCGAGACCCCGCTCCACTTCCACTCCGAGGAGAACGGCACCTCGCTCCGCACCCTGCCCGCCTGCCCGGGGAACTTCTCGGCGATCGTCTCCAGGGTCTTGTTGCGGTCGCCGGCGCTGGCGGCGAAGCGGCCGAGCGCCCTCGCCCCCGACTCCGGGTCGATCCCGTCGGCGTACTCGACCCCGGCCAGCCGCAGCTCGCCGGCGGTCAGCGTCCCGGTCTTGTCGACGCAGATCGTGTCGACCGCGGCGAGGCTCTCGGTCGCGCTCATCTGCTGGACCAGCGTGTCGCGTTTGGCCAGCCGCACCGCCGCGACCGCGAAGGTGACGCTCATCAGCAGGACCAGGCCCTCGGGGACAAGCGTCACCAGGCCCGCGGTCGCCGTCTGCGCCGCGCTTTCGAGGCCGACGCTGCGCACCTTCAGGCTGATGATCAGCAGCACCGCCAGCGGCAGCATCACGTAGGTGGAGGCGATGATCACCCGGTTGACCTCCTCCTGCAGCGGCGAAGGGGGGTGGCGGAAGGTCTTCGCCTCACCGGCGAGGCGGCCCGCGTAGCTCTGCTCGCGGACCGCGTCGACCACGTAGTGGCCGGAGCCCGAAACGCAGAAGGAGCCGGAGAGGACGCGGTCGCCTGCGCTCTTCCCGATCCCGTCGCTCTCGCCGGTCAGCAGCGACTCGTCCATCGTCATCCCGCGCGAGGCGATCGCCTCGCCGTCGGCGACGAGCTGGTCGCCGGGCCCGACCGCGATCACGTCACCGGGCACGACCTCGCCGGCGGTCAGCTCGACCACGGCGCCGTCGCGGACCGCCTTCGCGTGCGGCGCCACCAGCACGGCCAGCTCGTCCAGGGTCGCCTTCGCCTTCAACTCCTGGCGGATCCCGATGTAGGAGTTGACGACGGCGATCAGGCCGAAGATCGAGTCGGCGTAGAGCCCGAGCCCGAGGTCGAGCACGAAGAAGGCGCCGATGATCGCGTTGAAGAGGGTGAAGACGTTGCCGGCGACGATGCTCGCGGTCGAGCGCGAGGAGGTCTCCGGCGGCGGCCCGAGCTTGCGCAGCCGCGCGTGGGCCTCCTTGCTGGAGAGCCCTTGCTCGGGAGCGGGTCGGCGGTCGGCCATCTCCCTATTCAATAGGGTGCGGGGGCGATGGGACTGAAGCTCGGACTCAACCTCGGTTACTGGGGGATCGGGCCGGCCGGAGAGGAGGCCGCGGAGCTCGTCCTGGCCGCCGAGGGGATGGGCTACGAGTCGGTCTGGGCGGCCGAGTCCTACGGCTCCGACGCGGTCAGCGTGCTCGCCTGGCTGGCGGCGCGGACCGAGAGGATCAACCTCGGCGCGGCGATCATGCAGGTGCCGGCGCGCCCGCCGGCGGCGGCGGCGATGGCCGGGGCGACGATCGACAAGCTCTCCGGCGGCCGCTTCCTCTTCGGCTTCGGCCCCTCCGGCCCGCAGGTCTCCGAGGGCTGGTACGGCGTCCCCTACGCCAAGCCCTGGGGTCGCACCCGCGAGTACATCGAAGTCGTGCGCGAGATCATCGCCCGCGAGGGGCCGGTCGACCACCAGGGCGAGCACTACATGCTGCCGCTGCCGGGCGGCGAGGGCAAGCCGCTGAAGCTGAACTTCCATCCGCTGCGCAACGAGATCCCGGTCTTCGTCGGCGCGATCGGGCGCAAATCGGTCGAGATGGCGGCGGAGATCTGCGACGGCTGGATCCCGATCTTCTTCAGCGTCGACGCCTTCGAGCAGACCTGGGGCGAGCACCTGGAGGCCGGCTTCGCCAAGGGCGGCCGCCAGCGCTCCGACCTCGAGGTGAGCCCCTCGCTGCAGGTGGCGATCGACGGCGACCTGGAGGCGGCGAAGAACGTCGTCAAGGCCGGCCTGGTCCTCTACTTCGGCGGCATGGGCAGCCGCAAGACCAACTTCTACGTCGACCTCGCCCACCGCTTCGGCTTCGGCGAGGTCGCCGACGAGGTCCAGCGCCGCTTCCAGGACGGCGACCGCGGCGGCGCCTTCGAGGCGATGCCCGACGAGATCGTCGAGGCGACCTCGCTGGTCGGGACCGAGGCGGAAGTCGCCGAGCGGGTCGAGCGCTTCCGCGGCGCCGGGATCGACCGGCTGATCTGCTCGCCCGTGCACGTCGAGCGCGATCAGCAGCTCCACACGCTGGAGCGATTGGCGGACCTGGCCGGGGTCGGGACGCGGTAACCAGAGGTCGGGACGCCCTGAAAACGGGCTTCGCCCCCGATCGCATATCCTCCCGCGCCGCGAGTGATGAAGATCGGAGTGCCGAAAGAGTCCGCCGAGGGGGAGCGCCGGGTCGCGCTCGTCCCTGACGTGGTCAAATCGCTGCAGGCGAAAGTCAGCGAGAAGGTCGACCCTGTCGTCGAGGCAGGCGCCGGCACCGGCGCTGGTCATCCCGACGCCGCCTACCAGGAGGCCGGGGCGCAGGTTGCCGACGCCAGTACTGCCTGGGGAGCCGAGGTCGTCCTCCACGTGCGCCCGCTGAGCGGGGAGGAGATCGGCAGGCTGAGCAAGGACCAGGTCCTGATCAGCCACCTCTCGCCGCTGACCGCCGCCGAGTCGAACCGGGCGCTGGCCGAGGCCGGCGTTACCGCCTTCGCCATGGAGGCGATCCCGCGGACGACGCGCGCCCAGGCGATGGACGCGCTCTCCTCGCAGGCGAACCTCGCCGGCTACGCCGCCACCCTGCTCGCCGCGCGCGAGGCGGGCCAGCTCTTCCCGATGATGACCACCGCCGCGGGCACCGTCGCTCCGGCCAAGGTGATGGTCCTCGGCGCCGGTGTCGCCGGCCTGCAGGCGATCGCCACTGCCAAGCGGCTGGGCGCGATCGTCACCGGCTTCGACATCCGGCGCGCCGCCTGGGAGCAGATCGCCTCGCTCGGCGGCCGGCCGCTCGAACTGGACTTCATCCCCGACGCCGAGGGCGAGGGCGGCTACGCCCGTCCCCTGACCGAGGAGGAGAACGAGCAGGTCCGCGAAGCGCTCACCGCGGCGGCCGCGAAGATGGACGTGATCATCACCACCGCCCAGATCCCCGGCCGCGACGCGCCGGTGCTGATCACCGAGGAGGCGGTCCGCTCGATGGCGCCGGGCTCGGTTGTGATCGACCTCGCCGCCGACTCCGGCGGCAACGCCGAGCCCTCGCAGCCGGGCGAGACCGTCCTCGTCGACGGGGTGAAAGTGATCGGTCCCGCCAACCTGGTCAGCGACATGGCCGCCGACGCCTCCCAGCTCTACGCCAAGAACCTCGAGAACCTGCTCGGACTCCTCGTAGACGAGGAGGGCCGGCTGAAGATCGACTTCGAGGACGACATCGTCGACGCCGCCTGCATCGCCCACCAGGGCGAGATCCGCGGAGAGAGGACCGCCAGGTAGCCCATGAGCCTGATGACCGAGATCACGATCTTCGTCCTCGCCGTCTTCGTCGGCTTCGAGGTGATCTCGAAGGTCCCGACCACCCTGCACACGCCGCTGATGTCGCAGACCAACGCGATCCACGGGATCGTCATGCTCGGCGGCCTGATCGTCGTCGGCTTCGCCAACGACGGGGTCGAGTACGTGATCGGGACGATCGCGATCGCCTTCGGCACGATCAACATCGTCGGCGGCTTCATGGTCACCGACCGGATGCTCGGCATGTTCTCGCGAAAGCCCAAACCCAAGGCCGAGGGCGAGAGGAAATGATCGAGGCCGTTCTCAAGCCCGGTGGCGACGCCGCCACCGCCCTCTACATCGTCGCCTTCTCGCTGTTCATCGTCGGGATCAAGCAGGGGACCCACCCGACCACCGCCAAACGCGGCAACCTGATCGCCGCCGGGGGCATGGCCGTGGCGGTCATCACCACCCTGCTGCTCGACGGCATGGGCAACTGGGGCCTGGTCGCCCTCGGGCTCGGGATCGGCACCGCGGTCGGCGTCGTCGCCTCGATCCGGGTGCAGATGACCGAGATGCCGCAGATGGTCGCCCTCTACAACGGCGTCGGCGGCGGCGCCGTCGCCCTGATCGCCTGGTCGGAGATCCGCCACGGGATCTCCCTCGGCGAGGACTTCCCGCTCGACTCGCTGATCCCGGTCCTCTTCGCCGGGGTGATCGGCTCGGTCTCCTTCTGGGGCTCGAACATCGCCTTCGCCAAGCTCCAGGACCTGATCCCGACCCGGCCGCTGGCGGTGCCGGGCCAGCAGGTGATCAACGGCCTGTTGCTGATCGCAATCGTGACGATCTGCGTGATCCTCGCGGTCGACCACGAATCGCCCTCGCAGGGCCTCTTCATCCTTCTCCTCGTCCTCGCGGCGATCCTCGGCAACCTCGTCGTGCTGCCGATCGGCGGTGCCGACATGCCGGTCGTGATCTCGTTGCTGAACGCCTTCACGGGCCTCTCCGCCGCGGCCGCCGGGTTTGCGCTCGACAACGTCGCCCTGATCGTCGCGGGCACCCTGGTCGGCTCCTCGGGAACGATCCTCACCCTGGAGATGGCGACGGCGATGAACCGCTCGGTCGCCAACATCCTCTTCTCCGGCTTCGGCGGCGCCCCCTCGGGCGGGCCCGCGGCCGGTGGGGAGGAGCGCCCGCACGTCTCGATCACCGCCCAGGACGCGGCGATCAAGCTCGCCTACGCCGACTCGGTCGTGATCGTCCCGGGCTACGGCCTCGCCGTCGCCCAGGCCCAGCACGCGATCAAAGAGGTCGCCGACGAGCTCGAGAAGCGCGGCGTCACGGTCAGCTACGCGATCCACCCGGTCGCGGGCCGGATGCCGGGGCACATGAACGTCCTCCTCGCCGAGGCCGACGTGCCCTACGAGCAGCTGAAGGAGATGGACGAGATCAACCCGGAGATGCCGCGCACCGACGTGGCGGTGGTCGTCGGCGCCAACGACGTCACCAACCCGGCGGCGAAGAACGACCCCGACTCCCCGATCGCCGGGATGCCGATCATCGAAGTCTCAGAGGCCCAGCAGGTGATCGTGATCAAGCGCTCGCTCAGCCCCGGCTTCGCCGGCATCGACAACGACCTCTTCTACGAACCGAACACCTCGATGCTCTTCGCCGACGCCAAGCAGGCGGCGGCGGACATCGCAGGCGAGATCGGGAATCTGTAGAAAGAGCTGACTAGGGAACGGGGCTGCGCCCGGCCGGCGGGTCCTGTCTCCGGTTCCGGGTTCCGCTTACCGGCGGAGCCCTCGGCTGATGGTGGGGATCACGATCATCGCGACTCGCCGGGGGGCGCCCGCCGCGACCAGCCTCCGCGTTTACGCCCCAGCGCGGCGAGGCCTCGGAGTTGCGATGCGGCTTCCGGACCGATTAGGTTCCCGAGCGTGCGGCGCGGAAACCAAGTGAAATACCCGGTCCTGCTTTTCATAATCTTCGGATCGCTGGCTCTTTGGACGACGAGTGCCGGCGCGGTGGTCGTTTCCGCCACGGCTGGCCGGGTCTCCTACCTGCCGATGGAAGGGGGGAGCGCATCAGCCTTCCAGGGCTCTACGGGCACTTCGAATTCGACGGTCCCGAGCGGGACGCCGCCGCTGATCTGGCACGGGGGGCCGATCATGCCGTCCCAGGAGGCGTTCGCCATCTTCTGGGCTCCCGCCGGCTATTCCTTCCCGAGCGGTTACGAGGAAGGGATCGTGGAATACCTCGAAGACGTCGCCGCCGACAGCGGGCGCTCCACCAACGTCTACTCGGTCAGCGCGCAGTACGTCGGGAGCAACGGCCGCGCGAGCTACGTAGACACCTTCGGTGGCTCCACCGTCGACACCCACGCCTTCCCGACGACCGGCACCTGCCCTCCCTACACCTCTCCTTTCAGCAGCGTCGAATACACCGCCTGCGTCAGCGACGCGAAGCTCGAAGCGGAGGTCCAGTCGGTGCGAGCGGAAGAAGGCTGGCCGAGCGGGCTCGAAGCCGAGTACTACATGGTCCTGCCGCCTCACGCCGGCAGCTGCTTCGGGACGACCATCGCCTCCGGTTGCTTCGACGAGGAATTCTGCGCCTACCACAGCTACACCGAAAGCTCGCCGACGACGATCTACGCCAACATCAGCTACGCGCCGGGCGATCCCGCCGGCTGCGGGGTGGGCGAGTACCCGAACGGGAATGCCAACGGCAACCTCGACGACACCCTCAGCAGCCTCAGCCACGAGGCGAACGAGTCGATCACCGACCCGCTCTTGAACGCCTGGTATGACGCGCCAAAGGGGTATGAGAACGGCGACGAGTGCCGTAACAGCAGTGACGACTACGGCCCTGCCCTCGGCGGGTCGGCCGGGACGCTCTTCAACGAGGCGATCGGCAGCCACCACTATTACCTGCAGCAGGAGTGGAGCAACGACATCGAAGACTGCGCCCAGCGGGTCGGGCCGCCGCAGCTGGTCATCTCGGGGCCGACGTCGGCGACGCCTGGTCAGCTGGTCGAATTCGACGGCTCCGGCTCGGTCCCCGGGGACGGAGGCATCGAATCCTACGAATGGGAATTCGGCGACGGCTCCGGAGCGGAAGGCGCCGAAGTTGCGCACAGCTACTCGGCGCCAGGGAACTACACCGTGACGTTGACCGTCTACGACGACGGCGAATTCGCCTACTCGAAATCGCGGCAGATCTCGGTCGCCGCTCCGGAAGAACCGCCGTCGGGCGGGGGCTCGGGCGGCGGGTCGGGAGGCGGATCGGGTGGGGGGACGACGTCTTCGTCGGGCTCCGGCTCGTCGGGCTCCACGACCGCCAACCCTGGTTCCGGCTCCTCGCTCGGTCTGGCGGTTGCCGCCGCCAAGGCCAAGGTGAGGCGCGGGATGGCGGCGGTGAAAGTGACCTGTGTCGGTGGCGGGGCTTGCTCCGGCGTCCTGCGGCTTCTGGACCACGGGGTGATCGGTCATCTGGCGTTCCACCTTGCCGCGGGGGCGACGAAGGTGTTCGAGGTGCGGTTGAGCGCAGGGGGCCTCGCTCTGCTGGCGAGGAAGCCGGGGGGCCTGAAGGTCGCCCTTGGCGGAACCGGCGTCCGCCATCGGACGCTGACCCTCGTCGCGGGCTAGTCACGATCCCTTCACGAAGCCGCCCGCCAATCGGCACATGGGACACACACGTGTAGGCCCTTGCCGCCTAGCGTCGGGCCATGGGCTCGGAGCGGGGGCAGGGGACGGTGGAGTGGGTCGGGACGCTGTTGATCGTCTCCCTGCTCCTGCTGGGATTGCTGGCGGCCGGGGTGGGGGTGCCTGGAGCGTCGCTGGCGCGGGCGCTGGCGGATCGCGTCCTCTGTGCGGCCTCGCTCGCCGACGGCTGCGGCGACGAGCCGGCGCTGATCGCCGCCTACGGGACCGAGGTGGGGAGTCTGGTCCGGCAGCACACGCCGACCTTGGTCTTCGAGCAGGGCTCGCGGGCGGTGCCGGTCGACTTCCGCCGCTGCCGCAGCAGCGAGTGCGGTGACGCCTCAGGGTCCGGGGCGGTCCACCGCACCGACGCGGGGCTGCCGGTGACCGCTTTCGTCCATGTGATCGACTGCCGTCCCGACGCGGCGAGCGAGAGCGAAGAGGAAGGTGCTGACTGCTCCGGCCGGCGGGCCGGCTACCTCTACGTCCAGTACTGGATCTACTACGCGGACTCGGCGACCCTGCGCGGCGTTCCGGTGGTCGGCGACGCGGGCTACCACCGCGACGACTGGGAAAGCGTGCAGCTGCGCTTCGGCCTCGACGGCGAGGTGAACGAGCGGGCCTCGTCTCACAACGGCTACAACTCCGGCCTCCCCAGCGCCCGCAACTGGGGCTCGGACGCCGGCGTCAAGGCGGCCAAGGGCGCGGCCGAAGAGGTCGGCGCCCGCCCCGACAACGGCTGGGGCCCTGAGACCGGCCTCCTGTTCGTCTCCGGCGGCAGCCACGCCGGCAACACGGTCGCCCTCGGCGACATCGCCCACTACACGCCTCGGAATCGGGTCCACCTGATCCCGCTCGAGAACATCGCCGCCACCAGCACCGCCACCTTCGCCATCTCAGCGCCCTGGCTGAAGCAGGTCTGGCTGGACCCGGAGTCAGAGGGGACGAGTTGATGATCAAGCGACGCTGGCGCGACTACCAGACGGCAACCGGTCGGCGCCCGGTGAAGGAGTTTCTGGAGGTGCTGAGCGATGAGGACGTGGCCGCCGTAACCACCGCGATGAAGGAAGCCAAGGACGAAGGACTCAGGTCGGCGAGACATCTGGGGAACGGGATCTACGAGATCCGCGCCAACGGGAATCGAGTCATCTACCGGCTCTTGTTCGCGCCTCAGGGAAGACGGGGTCAGGTGCTTCTGGCCTTGGCGCCCTTCAAGAAGAAGACCCAGAAGACGCCCCCTCAAATGATCCGCCTCGCCGAACGGCGTCTGCAGGATTGGGAGAGGAAAGGAGCAGAGCTGAGAACAAGGCAGATTTAAGCCCTGATATTATCGTTGATATCTTGTTTTCGAGATAAAGGAGCATGCCGATGGCTGAGGAACCGGATTTCCTTGACGAACTCATTGCGGAACGCACGGCTCGCAATCCTGATTTCCCGA
Organism: Solirubrobacterales bacterium; assembly: GCA_035760065.1. Taxonomy (GTDB): domain Bacteria; phylum Actinomycetota; class Thermoleophilia; order Solirubrobacterales; family 70-9; genus VAYN01. Next base: position 10,954 of record DASTTQ010000058.1, on the reverse strand, counting down.
AGCTGCTCGAGGCCGCCAGACGCAGGCGGGCGCTGCTCAAGGAGCTTGCGGCTGTGCGGCACGGGCGCGGGCAGTCGCAGACGGCTGTCGCCGCGGAGATGGAGACGTCGCAGTCCTCGGTGGCTCGGCTCGAGGGATCTGCCGGCGATGCTCGTATCTCCACGGTCGACCGGTACGCGGAAGCCCTGGGGTATCGGGTCCAATGGCACCTCCTGCCGCTCGAGGGCTCGGAGGGGGAGCCGCCTTTGGTTATTCACGGCGGCTGAAACCAGGACCAGAGAATTCACTCGCCTGCAAGGACAGGCTCGCTAGGGTCTTCCTATCGCCACCGATGTGTCCTCAGCGTCGAAGGGAGCGATCGCCGCGGCTTTGGCCGAGGCGAGGGAGCGGACCCTGGCTCTGGTCGAGCCGCTCGACGACGGGCAGCTGAACCGGGTCTGGTCGCCGGTCCTCAGCCCGCTCGCCTGGGACCTCGGGCACATCGCCAACTTCGAGGAGCTGTGGCTGGTGCAGACGGTGGGGGGGAAGGAGCCGCTGCACGGCGAGCTCGGCCGCTTCTACGACGCGATCGAGAACCCGCGCAGGACCCGCGGCGAGCTGCCGATCCTCCGCGACTCCGAGCTGCGCTCCTACATGGCGGACGTCCGCACGCGCACGCTCGACGTACTGGAGGGCGTGGAGATCGGGCCGGACGCCGAAGACCCCCTGCTGCGGGACGGGTTCGTCTACGAGATGCTGCTCGCCCACGAGCTGCAGCACAACGAGACGATGCTCCAGCTCCTGCAGCTGGTCGACGGCTACGAGCTGCCGGACGAGTTCTCTCGCGGTCGTAATTCCGTCCGGATAGCGGCAGGAAGTACGACCGCGGCAGGTGAGATGGTGCCGGTCGAGGCCGGCGAGCACGAGATCGGCGCCGGCCCGCGCGGTTTCGCCTACGACAACGAGCGCCCGCGCCACACGGTCGAGCTCGACGCCTTCGAGATCGATCGAACCCCCGTCAGCAACGGCGCGTACATCGCCTACATGGACGCGACCGGCGCCGCGCCGCCCATGTACTGGGAGCGCGTCGCGGGGGAGTGGGTGCACACCGCCACGGGTAGGAGAAGCCTCATCGACCCGTCGCAACCAGTCGTCCACGTTTCCTGGCACCAGGCCGAGGGCTTCGCCCGCTGGGCCGGCAAGCGGCTGCCGAGCGAGTTCGAGTGGGAGGCGGCGCACGAGCGGCTCGAGGGCCTCGGCCACGGCTGGGAATGGACCTCCTCCGACTTCCTCGCCTATCCCGGCTTCGAGGCCTTCCCCTACCGCGAGTACTCCGAGGTCTTCTTCGGCGACGAGTACAAGGTGCTGCGCGGCAGCTCCTGGGCAACCTATCCGCGCGTCGCCCGCCCCACCTTCCGCAACTGGGACCTTCCCCAGCGCAGCCAGATCTTCGCCGGCCTGCGCTGCGCGAGGGACGCATGATCGCGATCGACGTCCACCTCGACGGCGACGCGGCGGCGAAGATGGCGCAGGACGTCCGCGAGGGCCTCTGCGCCTACCCGAAGGAGGTGGCGCCGAAATACTTCTACGACGAGCGCGGCTCGCTGCTGTTCGAGCGGATCACCGAGCTGCCCGAGTACTACCCGACCCGCGCCGAGCGGGAGATCCTCACAACCCGCTCGGCCGAGATCCACGTCGCCGCCGGCTGCCCCGAGACGCTGGTCGAGCTCGGCTCCGGCTCGGCAGCGAAGACCCGCCACCTGCTGAGCGCGATGCGCGACTGCGGCAGCCTCCGCACCTACGTACCGGTCGACATCTCCGAGGAGATCACCGAGCGCACCGCGGCGGAGCTGGTCGACGAGTACCCGGGCCTCGACGTGCACGGCCTCGTCTGCGACTTCGAGCAGCACCTCGAGCGGGTCCCGCACGGCTCGGGCTCGCGGATGATCGCCTTCCTCGGCGGCACGATCGGCAACCTCTACCCTCGCGAGCGGCACGCTTTCCTGAAGCGGATCCGCGCTCTGCTCGGGCCGGGCGACCACCTCCTGCTCGGCACCGACCTGATCAAGGACTCCGCCCGCCTCGAGGCCGCCTACAACGACTCCGCGGGCGTCACCGCCGAGTTCAACAAGAACGTGCTTGCGGTCCTCAACGCTCAGCTCGGCGCCGATTTCGACCTCGACGCCTTCGAGCACGTCGCCCGCTACGACGAGGAGGCGGAGCGGATGGACATCCGCCTGCGCTCGCTCGCCGAGCAGGACGTGAGGATCGGCGGGCTCGACCTCGAGATCCGCTTCGCCGAGGAGGAGGAGATGCGGACCGAGATCTCCACCAAGTTCACCCGCGAACGGATCGCCGCCGCCTACGACGGCGTCGGCCTCGAGCTGCGCGGCTGGTTCACCGACGCCGCCGGCGACTACGCGCTCAGCCTGGCGAGCCCGGCCTGATCAGGACCTCGCCGGCACCTGCTGCGTGATGCAGTGGACGTTGCCGCCGCCGAGGAGGATCTCGCGCGCGGGGACGCCGACCAACTCGCGCTCGGGGAACGTGCGCTGGAGGACCGCCGCCGCCTCGTCGTCGTGGCGCGGGTCGAGCAGCGGGTAGACGACGCGCGAGTTGCCGAGGTAGAAGTTGACGTAGGAGGCGGCCAGGCGATCGCCGGCCCGGCGCGGGATCGTCCCCTCGACGGCGTCGACGCTCTCGGCCTCCTCGGCTGAGATCTGCAGCGGGCCGGGGGAGGGGAGGAGGACGACCTCGAAGGGTCGGCCGCGGGCGTCGGTCGCCGCTTCCAGGCGCTCGCGGGCGTCGCGGGAGATTCGCTGCTGCGGGTCGTCCTCGGCGTCGCTCCAGGTCAGCAGGACCGTGCCCGGCCGGGCGAAGCAGGCGAGGTTGTCGACGTGCCCGTCGGTCTCGTCCGCGAAGACGCCGGCGCCGAGCCAGACCACCTTCTCGGCGCCGAGGTAGTCGAGCAGAACCCGCTCGATCTCCTCCCGCGAGAGCTCGGGGTTGCGGTTGTGGTTGAGCAGGCACTCCTCGGTCGTCAGCACGGTCCCCTCCCCGTCGACGTGGATCGCGCCGCCCTCGAGCACGATCGGCGCCCGGTAGCGGTCGTCGCCTTCGATCTCGAGTACCTTCGCCGCCACCCGGTCGTCGCGATCCCAGGGGGAGTAGAGGCCGCCCTCGGTTCCCCCCCAGGCGTTGAAGCGCCAGTCGACGCCGCGGCGCCGGCCGCTGCCGTCGACGACGAAGGTCGGGCCGGTGTCGCGCATCCAGGCGTCGTCGGTCGAGACCTCGACCACCCGCACCTCGGGCGGCAACATCGACCGGCAGCTCTCGAGCTGGGCGTCGGAGACTGCCATCGTCACCGGCTCGGAAGCGGCGATCGTCTCGGCGACCGCCACGAACGCCTCCTGCGCCGGCTTCGCGCCCAGGCGCCAGTTGTCGGTGCGCTCGGGCCAGGCCATCCAGCAGCCGGCGTGGGGCTCGAACTCTCCCGGCATGCGGAAGCCGTCGGCGGCCGGGGTGGTCTCGAGAGCCGTGCTCACCGCCCTCTATCTTGAACGCCAGTGGAGGAGATCCGCCTCATCCGCGCCCCGCAGCCGCCGGAATCGCCCGCGCGCACGCGGCCGGCCCAGCGGCAGCCCCTCCGGATCGGCGCCGTCCAGCACCGCTGGCACCCCGACCCCGCCGAGCACGAGGCGGCGCTGGCCGAGGGCCTCCGGACGGCGGCGGGGGAGGGCGCGCAGCTGGTCTGTCTGCAGGAGCTGACCCTGAGCCGCTACTTCGCCGCCGATCCCGGCGGGCCCGAGGCCGCGGGAGCCGAGCCCGAGGAGCTGCCCGGCGGCCGCACCTTCGAGTTCGCCGCCCGGATGGCGGCGGAGACCGGCGCCCACGTCCACGCCTCTCTCTTCGAGCGCGCCGATGGCGAGGACGGCCTCGGCTTCAACACCGCGATCGTCGTCTCGCCGGCGGGCGAGCTCGTCGCCCGCACCCGCAAGCTCCACATCCCGATCACCGCCGGCTACCACGAGGACCGCTACTTCCGCCCCGGCCCCGGCGACTCGGACGCGTTCCCGCTGGTCGGCCTCGGTGAGGCCCGCCTTGGCCTGCCGACCTGTTGGGACCAGTGGTTCCCGGAGGTCGCCCGCACCTACAGCCTCGAGGGCGCCGACGTCCTCGTCTACCCGACCGCGATCGGCTCCGAGCCCGACCACCCCGAGTTCGACACCCAGCCGCTCTGGCAGCAGGTGATCGTCGGCAACGGGATCGCCAACGGCGTCTTCATGGTCGCCGTCAACCGGATCGGCTCCGAGCCCCCGCTCACCTTCTACGGCTCCTCCTTCGTCAGCGACCCCTACGGCCGCATCCTCGCCCAGGCCCCTCGCGACGATCCCGCCGTCCTCGTCGCCGACCTCGATCTGGACCAGCGCCGCGACTGGCTGGAGCTCTTCCCATTCCTGACCACCCGCCGTCCCGACACCTACGGGCTGCTGGCGGAGGAAACGAAAGAGGCTCAGACGGAGCGGTGGAGGGGTGAACATTCCCGCGGAGGACGACCGGACCCCTGCTGATCCCTTCCTCTGTTCCTTTTGCTCGTACGGCAGCCATAAGGAACAGGTAAGACCGGCGCCCGGATCTCTTCTGTTCCTTATGGCTGCATAGCAATCAAAAGGAACAGAAAAGAGGAGGTGCCGGGGTCAACCGCGCGGCGACTCGATGCCCGCGGAGGGGTATCGGCACCCTCCCCCGACCGCAGCGCCTCGCCCCTCAGCTCGGTGCCAGTGCGTCGATCGTCTCCGCCAGCTTGTCGGGGGTGACGATCGGGGTGAGGATCGGGAGGGTGATGCCGCCGGCGACGAAGGCGGCGAGGCGTTCCTGCATCTGCTCGGGGGCGCCGAAGACGAACATGTCCTCGATCAGGTCCCAGGGGGCGGCCGCGGCGGCTGCCTGGCGGTCGCCGGCTTCCCAGGATTCGACCATCGGCTCGATCTGCTCGCCGTAGCCGAGCCAGCGGTAGAAGCTCGCGTAGACCGGGACGGTGATGTAGGAGGAGAACATGAAGCGGGCCAGCGGCTCGACCTGCTCACGCTCGCCGGGGATGCAGAAGAAGCGGCAGAGCAGCTCGAAGCCCTCTGGCGCGCCCTCCAATTGCGCGGCGACCTTCGGCAGCCCGGCCAGGGGCAGGAAGTTGGTGAAGGCTCCGGCGGCGCGCTCGACCGCCAGCTCCAGCATCTTCCCCCGCAGCGCCGCCAGCACGACCGGCACCCGGTGCGCCGGCTTCTGTTCCAGCTTGAAGCCGGACGGCGTCCGCTCGCCCGCCAGGGCAACGTCGAGGAAGTCGAGCGTTTCGCGCACCTTGCTCAGCGGCCGCTGGAACGGGATCCCGTTCCAGCCTTCGACGATCCGGTCCGAGGAGGAGCCGATGCCGAGCACGAAGCGCCCCTGCGAGGCGTCCGCCAGCGCCGCCGCCTGTTGCGCCAGCAGCGCCGGCCCGCGCTGGAAGACGCCGACGATCCCGGTCCCCAGCCGCGCCCGCTCGGTCCAGGCGGCGCTCAGCGCCAGCGGCGTGAAGCCGTCCGGCCCCGCCGTCTCGCCCGTCCAGAGGTCGGTGTAGCCCGCCGCCTCGGCGCGCCTGACCAGCTCCTCGTGGTCAGCGAGCCTCAGTCCCGGCAGCGGCAGCGTCAGGCCCCAGCGATCCATCGAACGGGACCCTATCGTCGCCCCCCTGCTCGTGGCGGACCTCGAAGCGCCGGTGCGCCGGCCACTGGCGGAAGAAGGATTCGGCGTCCTTGGCGCTGAGCGGCCGGGTGAAGAGGAAGCCCTGCCCGTTGTCGCAGTCTTTGGCGCGGATCAGGGAGAGGTCCTGCGGGCGCTCGATCCCCTCCGCCGTCGTCTCGATCTCGAGCGCCTTGCCGAGCTGGAGCAGGGTGTGGAGGAGGATCTCGCCCTCGCCGCCCTCGCGCAGCTGCGAGACGAAGGAGCGGTCGATCTTCAGCACGTCGACGGGGAACTGGCGCAGGTGGCCGAGCGAGGAGTAGCCGGTGCCGAAGTCGTCGACCGCGATCCGGATCCCCAGCCGCTTCAGCTCCCGCAGCCGCCCGGCGGTCTCCACGGCATCGCTCATCAGCGTCGTCTCGGTGATCTCGAGGGTCAGCGACTCCGGCGCCAGGCCGCTCTCGCCCAGCGCCTCGGTCACGTGCTCGATCAGGTCGTCGGTGTCGAGCTGCAGCGCCGAGACGTTGACCGACAGCTCCAGCGGCCGGCCCTCCTCCTGCCAGCCGGCCGCCTGCGCGCAGGCCTCCCTCAGCACCCAGGCGCCGACCTCGACGATCAGCTTCGTCTCCTCCAGCAGCGGGATGAACTCCTCCGGCTCGACGACGCCGCGGCCCGGGCGGCGCCAGCGGATCAGCGCCTCGACCCCGGTCGGCGTCATCGTCTGCAGGTCGAAGGTCGGTTGGTAGACGAGGAAGAACTCCTCGTTCTCGAGCGCGCTCTGCAGGTCCATCTCGGCTTCCAGCCGCGACTGGACTTCGTCCTCCATCCCGGACTCGAAGACGAGATAGCGGCTCTTGCCGCCCCACTTCGCCCGGTACATGGCGATGTCGGCGTCGCGCAGCAGCTCTTCGGCCGAGGGGCGGACGCCGGTGGCGATGCCGACGCTGGCCTTCGCGCGGACCTGGGTCTCGCCCTCGTCGCCGAGCGCGAAGGGCTGGTTGAACGCTTCCAGCAGGCGCTCGGCGATCAGCTCCGGCCCGGCCGCCAGCGAGAGCCCGTCGGCGACGACGACGAACTCGTCGCCGCCCATCCGGCCCAACGCGTCGGTCTCCCGGATCACGCCCTCGAGCCGTTCGGCGACCGCGCAGAGCAGTTCGTCGCCTGTGCCGTGGCCGAGCGAGTCGTTGATCGCCTTGAAGTTGTCGAGGTCGACGAACAGCGCCGCCACCGGTTCCTGCTGGCTGCGGGCGCGGCGCAGGGTCTGCTCGATCCGGTCGAGGATCAGGGTGCGGTTCGGCAGCCCGGTGAGGGCGTCGTGGGTGGCGAGGAAGACGAGTTCCTTCTCGCGGCTGGTCAGTTCCTCGTGGGCGCGGCGCCGCTCGTCCTCGAAGGACTCACACATCCGCACCAGGGTCACGTCGAGGCTGCGCTGGACCATCCGCCGCGCCTCCGCCAGCGTCTCCTCGGCGAGGCCGAGGTCGGCGGCGCTCTCGCCCAGCACCGCCAGCGCGCAATCGCGCCAGCGCAGGCAGCGTTTCGTCACCTCGTTCAGCGGCGCCTCGCGCTGGGAGGCGAGCTGGGCGAAGATCCGCCACGACTCCTGGCCGACCTCGCGGGCGACCGCTTCGCCCTCGCCGGCCATCCAGCGGGCGACGGCGACGGTGGAAACGGTGCCGACCTCGCGAAAGCTGTCTTCGACGATCCGGTCCAGTGTTCTCGCGGACCCGGCCGACAGCCGCATCATCCGCGCGACGACGTCGTCCGTGCGCGCGCTCAGCTCCCTGCCGAGCCGCTCGAGCTCCGGGCTTCCCATGATCAGGGTCCATCGGCAGGCCGGCGACGCGCGCTTGAGAGGACTGCGTCATTTCGTGCATATGTCCATGGACGTCGGGTCGCCCGCCGATCCAGCTTTCGGTTAGCCTGCGGCGCACATGGGGCCCAGCTCTCAGGAGGCCGCAGCCGCCGCGGTCAAACCCGATCGCAACCTCGCGCTCGAGCTCGTCCGCGTCACCGAGGCGGCGGCGCTCGCCTCCGCGCGCTGGGTGGGACGCGGCGACAAGATCGCCGCCGACCAGGCCGCGGTCGACGCGATGCGCCACGTCCTCGACTCGGTCTCGATGGACGGGACGGTCGTCATCGGCGAGGGGGAGAAGGACGAGGCGCCGATGCTCTACAACGGCGAGAGGATCGGCGACGGCTCGCCGCCGGTCGTCGACATCGCCGTCGACCCGCTGGAGGGAACCCGCCTCTGCGCGCTGGGCATGCCGAGCGCGATCGCCGTGATCGCCCTCGCCGAGCGCGGCACGATGTTCGACCCCGGCCCCTGCGTCTACATGGAAAAGATGGCGGGCGGGGAAGAGATCGCCGACCTGCTCGACCTCGACCGGCCGCTGCCGGAGACGCTGAAGAGGATCGCCGAGCGCAAGGGGGGCTCGATCGGCGACGTGATCGTCGTCATGCTCGACCGCCCCCGCCACGAGGAGGCGATGAAGGAGGTCCGCGAGGCGGGCGCCCGCATCCGCCTGATCACCGACGGCGACGTCTCCGCCGCCCTGCTGGCGGTCAGCGAACGCTCGCCGGTCGACCTGCTGTGGGGGATCGGCGGCACCCCCGAGGGCGTGATCTCCGCCGCCGCCCTGAAGTCGATGGGCGGGGAGCTGATCGGCCGCCTCTGGCCCCGCGACGACGAGGAGCGCTCGGCGGCGGTCGACGCCGGCTATGACCTCGACCGCGTCCTCACCGCCGAGGACCTCTGCTCGGGCGAAGACGTCTTCTTCTCCGCCACCGGGGTGACCGACGGCGACGTCCTCCAGGGCGTCCGCTACCGCGGCCCCGGCGCCACCACCGAGTCGCTGGTGATGCGCTCCCGCTCGGGGACCGTGCGCCGCATCCACGCCCGCCACGACCGCAGCAAGCTGCGAGCCGTCACGGGCGAGCGCTACGGCTGAGGCGCGATTGCCTGCACGCACACCTCAGTAGCGTCTGAGGAGTGATTGCCGTGGCCGGGTCGACCGGCTATATCGGTGGCCTTCTCTGCGAGCGGCTGCGCGAGGAGGGTAAGGAGGTGCGGGCGCTGGCGCGGCGACCCGAGCGCGCCGGGGACCTGAGCGCCGCCGGCTGCGAGGTCGTGCGGGCCGACGTTCTCGAGCCCGAAACGTTGGGGCCGGCGCTGGAAGGTGCCGAGGTGGCCTACTACCTCGTCCATTCGATGGGCCGTGGCGCCGGCGGCGACTTCGCCGAGCGCGACCACCGGGCGGCGGAGAACTTCGCCACCGCCGCCGCGGGGGCCGGCGCCAGGCGGATCGTCTACCTCGGCGGGCTGGGGGAGGGCTCCAAGCACCTCGACAGCCGCCACGCGACCGCCGAAACGCTGCGCGAAGGCGAGGTCCCGGTCGCCTACTTCCGCGCCGCCGCGGTGATCGGCGCCGGGAGCGAGTCGTTCCGCACGGTCTTCTACCTCGTCCGCCGCCTGCCGGTGATGGTGACGCCGCGCTGGGTTACGACCCGCACCCAGCCGGTCGCCGTCGCCGACGCGGTCGCCTACCTCGCCGCCGGCTCCGACCTCGACCTGCCGGCCGACCGCGAGATCCAGATCGGCGGCCCCGACGTCACCACCTACGGCGGCATGATCGACGAGCTGGCGCACGCCCTCGGCCGCCCGCGTCCGCTGCGGATCACGCTCCCCGTCCTCACCCCGTGGCTCTCCTCGCTCTGGATCGGCCTGGTGACGCCGGTCGACGCCGGCATCGCACGCCCGCTGGTCGAGGGGCTCTCGACCGAGACCGTCGTCATCGATCCCTCGGGGATGGCGCTCTTCCCCGAGGCGGGAAAGGTGCCGCTGGAGGAGGCCCTGCGGAAGGCCGTCGCCGATCTCGAAGCGGGGGGTTAGGAGCCCCTTGCCATCTCCCGCGCCCGCTCTTCCCCGAGGAAGGGGACGAGAAGCTCGTAGCTCAGGTCCGGGAGCAGGCCGGGGAGTTCCTCGGCGCGACCGAGGACGACCTCCTCGTAGATGCGGGCGAGGATCGCGCCGACCGCGAGCGAGGTCGCCTCGTCGAGCTCGGGCTTGACGCCGCCCTCGTCGAGCCCCTCCTCGAAGATCGCGGTAGCGCGGGCGAACTCTTCCTTGAACCGCGGCCGGAACGCCGGGCCGACCGTCGTCAGCTCGACCAGCACGAAGTGTGCCACCTGCGGGTCGGAGGCGAACCAGTTGAGGGTCGCGGCGAGGGCGCTGCGCATGCGCAGCGGCCACGGGGCCTCGCCGGCGTAGGCCTCGCGGACCCGCTTCTCGAGGTCGTCGACGAGAAGCTTGTGGGCGGCCAGCATGCAGTCGAGTTTGTCGTCGAAGAGTTCGTAGAAGCTCTCCCTGCCGACGCCGGCCTCGCCGAGGATGTCGGCGACGGTGGCCGACTCATAGCCCTTGGCGACCGTGACCCTGACGACCGCGGCGAGCAGGCGCTCGCGCTGCGAGCGCTCGACCAGCTCGCGCGGCAGCCCGTGCCGGCCCCGCGGCAGTCGCCACTTGCGCAGGTCCTCGGGCTCGTTGGTCACCGAGAAGGCCACCCGGCCGCGCTCTCCTTGGCTATCCGCGACTGCCTGATCGCCTCCTCGTGGCCGCCGAAGGGGCTCACCGCCAGGTAGGCGATCTCCGGCAGCAGCTCGGGCAGTCGGTCGGTGTTGCCGGTGGCGATCTGGTTGAGGATCAGGACCTGCGCCTGGCCGAAGGCGAGGCGCGGGTCGGTGTGGGGGCTGGAGCCGTCTCCGGCCCGGGACCAGAGGGCTTCGAGGGCGGGGATCGTCGCCCTGCGGTAGGCCTCGGTCACCTGCGGCTCGACGGCGATCGCATCGCCGGTCAAGAGCTGCGCGAGGCCCGGGCGCGCCGCCATCGCCCCCAGCACCGCGGCCGCGGCCCGGCGGGCCGCGTCGGCCGGCTCGTTCTCGGGCGAGTGGGCTGAGGCGGCGACCTCCTGGAGCTGCTCGATGCAGTCCTCGATCGCGGCGTCGAAACAGGCGCGCTTGTCGTCGAAGTGCTTGTAGAAGGTGGTGCGGGAGATGTGGGCGCGGGCGACGATGTCGCTGATCGTGGTCGCGGCGTACGTCTTCTCGGCGCAGCTGTCGACCATCGCGTCGACGATCCGGCGGCGCTGGGACTGGTGTCCGACGTCCAATGGAGTGGTCAGCCGCAGAACGCTGACTGCCTTCTCAGAACTCCGATGTTTTTGCATCAATGTGGATTGTCCCACCCTGCCCGGCAATCTGGACT
>DASTTQ010000057.1:0-38996 GCA_035760065.1 Solirubrobacterales bacterium | reverse complement strand
CCCCCGCTACTCGATCTTCGGGAAGAGAGGCGGAACCCGCTCGACTCTTTGGCCGCCATCGCGCGAGCCCAGCTCGGCCAAAGCGCGCCCCTCTTCGCCCAGCGCGGAGAGGAGCGTTTCGCTGGTCTGCGGCAGGTAGGGGACGAGCAGCAGCGTCGTCACCCGCAGGCCCTCGACCAGGTTGTAGAGGACTTCGTCGAGGCGCTCGGGGTCGGCCTCGTCCCTGGCCAGCTCCCACGGCTTCGTTTCCTCGACGAAGCGGTTGAGGCGGCGGACGAGGGTCCAGGCGACGTCGAGCGCCTGGGTCAGCTCGGCCTTGTCCAGCAGCTCGCTGAAGCGCCCCGCCGCGCCTTCGAAGTCCTCGGCGAGCGTGGCGTCGACCTGGGCCGCCGGGACCACGCCGTCGCGGTAGCGGTCGACCATCGCCAGCACCCGGCTGGCGAGGTTGCCGTAGTCGTTGGCGAGCTCGGCCTCGTAGCGCTGCTCGAACCCGGCGGTCGAGATCGAGCCGTCCTGGCCGAAGCTGACCTCGCGGAAGAGGTAGAAGCGCAGCGCGTCGGCGCCGAAGCGCTCGATCGCCTCGAACGGGTCGAGCACGTTCCCCAGGCTCTTCGACATCTTCTTCTCGCCCATCAGCAGGAAGCCGTGGATCACCATCCGCCGCGGCGGCTCGAGGTCGGCGGCGAAGCAGAGCGCCGGCCAGATCACCGCGTGGAACTTGAGGATGTCCTTCGCCATCACGTGCAGGTCGGCGGGCCAGTAGCGAGCGGTCAGGTCCTCGCCCTCGCGGGCGAAGGTGAGCGCGGTGACGTAGTTGAGGAGGGCGTCGAACCAGACGTACATCCGCTGGGCCTGGTCCCAGGGCAGCGGCAGGCCCCACTTCAGGTTCGGCCGCGAGAGCGAAACGTCTTCCAGGCCGCCCTTGATGAAGGAGAGCGCCTCGTTGCGCCGGAAGTCCGGCACGACGAAGTCCGGCCGCTCTTCATAGAGACCTTCCAGCTGCGCCTGAAACGCCGAGAGCCGAAAGAACCAGTTTTCCTCCCGTTCTTTCTCGAGCGGGATCTCGTGGATCGGGCACGTGTTCCCCGGCCCCAGCTCCCGCTCGGTTTTGAAGTCGGCGCAGCGGGGGCAGTACCAGCCTTCGTAGACCCCCTTGCTCACCCAGCCGTTGTCGTAGACCCGCTGCATGATCTCGGCGACCTTCGCCTCGTGCCGCGGGTCGCTGGTGCGGATGAAGAAGTCGTTCGTAGCCCCGATCGTCGGCATCAATCCCTGGAACTTCGCCGCATTCGTGTCGGCCAGCTCCTGCGGCGTGACTCCCGCCTTCTTCGCCGCGTTCTCCACCGGCTCCCCGTGCTCGTCGGTCCCCGTCAGGAAGAACACTTCCTCCCCCCGCTGCCGGTGATGCCGCGCCAACACGTCCGCCGCCATCGTCGAATACGCGTGCCCCAGGTGCGGCTCCGCGTTGACGTAGTAGATGGGGGTGGTGACGTAGAAGGCGTTCATCTAGGCGGTGAAGCTATACGAGGCGTGTCGCTTTCCTCTCGCATATCGAGAGCGAATCGACACTCCTACCGCCGCGCCTCGCGGCCCGTGAGCGCTTTGTAGAGGTCGTTCGCCCGGGTGCCCGTGAGGGCGGCGACTACGGAGGCGGCGGCGCGGGGGCGGGCGCCGGACTGGACCAGGTGGCGGAGGGCGTCGACGGCGAAGCCGACGTCCTGGTCGTGCTCGGCGGAAGCGACGGGGGCGATGACGAGGACGATCTCGCCCTTGACGTCGCCGCGGAAGCGGCGGGCGAGCTCTCCGAGGGTGCCGCGGGCGACCTCCTCGTGGACCTTGGTCAGCTCGCGGCAGACGGCGGCCTCGCGGTCGGGCGCGAGGGAGGCGAGGGCGGCGAGGGACTCGCCGACGCGGCGTGGACTCTCGAAGGCGACCACGGTCTCGGCCGAGCGCAGGACCCGCTCCATCTCCCCCGCCCGCCGCGGCAGGAAGCCCTCGAAGCGCCACTTGTCGGTCGGCAGTCCCGAGGCGACCAGCGCCACCGGCACCACCGAGGGCCCGGGCAGCACCGTCACCTCGAGGTCACGCTCGATACAGCGGCGGATCAGCTTGTAGCCGGGGTCGGAGATCGCCGGCATACCCGCGTCGGAGACGAGGGCGACGACGTCGCCGCGCTCGATCCGCTGCGCCAGCTCCACCGCCCGCGAGGCTTCGTTGCCCTCGTGGAAGGAGACGAGCCGGGGGTGCGGGCGGATTCGCAGCCGGTCGAGCAGGGCCCCGGTCTTGCGGGTGTCCTCGCAGGCGATGAAGTCGGCGCTGACCAGCGCCTCGCGCACCCGGGCGGAGACGTCGTCGAGGTTGCCGATCGGCGTAGGGCAGACGACAAGGCAGCCGGGCATCAGCCGCCGTCCCTCGCGGGCTCCGGCTCGGCCGCCTTCGCCTGCTCGGTCCGGGCCAAAGCCGCCGCGCCGATCATCCCGGCGTCGTTGCCGAGGGTCGCTTCCAGGATCGGCGTTTCGTTCATCGGTCTCAACGCCCGCTCCCGGATCTCGCGCCGGACCGGCTCCAGCAGCAGGTCGCCGGCCGCGATCACGCCACCGCCGACGACGATCGCGTCGGGCTGGAAGATGTTGGCGACGCTCGAGCAGGCGACGCCGAGCCGGCTGCCGATCAGCTCGAAGACTTCGGCTGCGGTCTGGTCGCCCGCCAGCGCAGCCTCGGTGACGAGGCGACCGTCGATCTCCCTGCCCTCGGCCAGCGCCTTGCCCAGCGCCGAGCCCGGGGTGCTTTCGGCCGCGGCGCGTCCCTCTCGCCCCAGCGCCGTCCCCGAGGCGAGCGCCTCGACGCAGCCGTGGTTGGGGCAGTTGCCCTGGCACGGCGGCCCGTCGGCCTGGATCACGACGTGGCCGAGCTCGGCGCCGGCGCCGGTCGAGCCCCGGTAGATCTCGCCGCCCAGGATGAGGCCGCCGCCGATGCCGGTGCCGACGGTCAGCATCACCATGTGCGGCATCCCCCTGCCGGCGCCGTAGAGGTGCTCGGCCAGGGCGGCGACGTTGGCGTCGTTGTCGACGAATACGGGCAAGCCGGTCCGCTCGCTGACGATGTCGCGGATCGGCAGGTTCGAAATCGGCAGGTTGACGGCGCCGACCGCGATGCCGCGGTCGTAATCGATCGTCGCCGGCACGCCCAGGCCGACGGCGGTGACTTCGGGACGCGCTTTGCGTGCTTCCTCGACCTCGCGGACCAGCAGCTCGACCAGCTCGTCCTCGGTTTGGCCGGTCGACGCCTCGCGCTCCTCGTAGCGGGTTTCGGTTCCGTCGAGGACCCCGACGAGCATCTTCGTGCCGCCTAGATCGACCCCGATCGTCTCGGTGCCGCTCACGAGGAGCCGGAGGCTGGAAGGCGAAGGACCGAGTGCATCGCCATGATTTCTAGCCCTTCATGACGCCCGACGGCGAGCAGCGGCCCCCCGAGCCGCCCGAATCCCAGCCTGAGTACAAGGTCTACCGCTCCCGCCGGGGGCTGTTTTCGCGCCTGAAAGGCGCGGATCTGTCCGGCCTGCGGGACCGTGCAAGGTTGCCTTCATGGCGCCGCCGCAAGCGCGAGGAGCCGGGGATGCCGGCGACCCGGCGCGGCCGGGTCACGCCGCGACGGGTCCTCAAATGGGTCGGGCTGGCGGCGCTTGGCTGGATCCTCCTCAGCTTCCTCGCCTTCGCGGTCTCGGCCCAGCTGCAGTCGTTCAAGCTCTCCGGCGAAGCCGGCAAGGCGCTGCACGGCAACCCGTTCCTGCTGCCGAGCGCGCAGACGATCCTCGTCCTCGGTACCGACGCGCGCCCGCCGGACACGAAAGAGCCGGGCGCCGCGCCTTCGCAGAAGTGCTTCGAACAGCAGGCCCACGGCGATTCCCCCCACGCGCCCTGCTACCAGGGCGAATTCCGCGCCGACACGCTGATGCTGATCCGCGCCGGCGGCGGCGCCTTCCGCAAACTCTCGATCCCCCGCGACACCTTCGCCGAAATCCCGGGGCAGGCGCCAGAGAAAATCAACGCCGCCTACGCCTTCGGCGGCGCCGCCTTGCAGATCAAGACGATCGAACAGTTCCTCGGGATCCAGATCGACCACGTCGCGATCATCGACTTCACCGGCTTCGAAAAGCTGATCGACGCTGTCGGCGGAGTAGAAGTCGACGTTCCCCACAAGCTCTGCGCCGACATCTCCGGCGGCGCCGGTCACGGCCAGGGGGGAGTGACCCTGCGCCTGCACAAGGGCGAGAACACGCTCGACGGCGAAAAGGCGTTGGCGTACTCGCGGGTGCGCGAGCCGGTCGAATGCCCCGGCCCCGGCAAGAGCGCCTACACGCTCGGCTACAGCGACTTCGACCGCGAGCAGGCCCAACAACGGGTGATCAACGGGATCAAGAGCCGGCTGACCGATCCGCTCCGCCTCCCCTATAACTTCATCCACGGCCCGGTCATCGGCTGGGAGGCGCCGAAAGCGTTCGTCAGCGACATGGGCTTCTTCACGATGCCGCAGCTGATCCTGGCCGCCGGGATCGGCGGCGGCTCGACTGCCGAAGTCCTCTGCGTCAAGGAGCTGAGCGGCTGCAGCAACGGCCCCGAAGGCTCCTACGAAGTTCCGGAATCGGTGCGGCGGCGGGCCGTCCACCGGCTCATCGACGGTTAGGGACGGGTGCCCCTCTGCCGGAGACCGTACCTTTCTGAAGGGACCATCCGCACCGGCAGCTTGACCCAAAGCCTCCGTCAGAGGGGCACCCGTCCCTGAGTCGTGGCCTCAGTCCGCCGTCGAGGCTGCGGGCTTCGACTCGCTCTTGCTGGAGTCGGACTTCGAGCCCGAGGAGGTCGAGTCCGAGCTCTTCGACTCGCCACTCTCTGATGAGGTGCCGTTGCCGCTCTTGCGCTTGCCGTAGTCGGTGTTGTGGAAGCCGGAGCCCTTGAAATGGATCGCCGGCGGGGTGAACACCCGCGAGGCGGGCGCCCCGCACTCCTGGCACTCGCGCAACGGCTCGTCGGCCATCTTCTGGATCACCTCGAAGACGTGGCCGTTCTCGCATTTGTACTCGTAGATCGGCATGGCGGCCCGGGATTATCGCAGCCGCTACCTTTCCCGCCATGGCAACCGAGCAGGGAACCCGGCCGACCGAGGTGACGATGGAGGAGATCGTCGCGCTGTGCAAACGGCGCGGCTTCGTCTTCCCCTCCTCGGAGATCTACGGCGGCCTCGGCTCGACCTACGACTACGGCCACTACGGCGTCCTGCTCAAGAACAACGTCAAAGCCGAGTGGTGGACGGCGATGCTGCAGGAGCGCGACGACGTCGTCGCCCTCGACTCGGCGATCCTCCAGCACCCGCGGGTCTGGGAGGCCTCGGGCCACCTCGAGGGCTTCACCGACCCGCTCGTCCAGTGCCTCGGCGAATGCAAGAAGCGCTGGCGCGAGGACCACCTGCGCGAGGCGGTCGAGGCCGAAGGCGGCGACCCGGACGCCGAGCTGCGCTGCCCCGAGTGCGGCGGCGAGCTCTCCGAGCCGCGCCAGTTCAACCTCATGTTCGAAACCCACGTCGGCCCGGTCGCCGAGGAGGGCTCGACCGTCTACCTGCGCCCGGAGACCGCCCAGGGCATCTTCATCAACTTCAAGAACGTGATGGCCTTCGCCCGCAAGAAGCCGCCGTTCGGGATCGCCCAGGTCGGCAAGTCCTTCCGCAACGAGATCACCCCGGGCAACTTCATCTTCCGCACCCGCGAGTTCGAGCAGATGGAGATGGAGTACTTCGTGCCGCCGGCCGAAGCCGAGAAGTGGCACCGGCACTGGATGGCCGAGCGCGAGCGCTGGTATGTCGACCTCGGCCTCCGCCCCGACCACCTGCGGGTCCGCGCCCACGGCGCCGACGAGCTCTCCCACTACTCCTCGGCGACGAGCGACATCGAGTACCTCTTCCCGATCGGCTGGTCGGAGCTGGAGGGCATCGCCGACCGCGGCGACTTCGACCTCACCCAGCACGCCAAGTTCTCCGGCGAGAAGCTCGAGTACTTCGACCAGCAGGCGAAAGAGCGCTACGTCCCCCACGTGATCGAGCCCGCCGCCGGCGCCGACCGCGCCACGCTCGCCTTCCTCGTCGACTCCTACGAGGTCGAGGAGGTGGAGGGCCGCCAGCGCACCGTCCTGCGCCTGCACCCGCGCCTGGCCCCGGTCAAGGTCGCCGTCCTCCCGCTCGTTTCCAAGGAGGGGATGCCCGATAAGGCGCGCGCGATCTTCCAGGACCTGCGCCGCCGCCTCCCCGCCGAGTTCGACGAGGGCGGCTCGATCGGCAAGCGCTACCGCCGCCAGGACGAGATCGGCACCCCCTGGGGCATCACCGTCGACCACCAGACGATGGAAGACGACACCGTCACCCTCCGCGACCGCGACTCCCTGGAGCAGGTCCGTGTGCCGGCCGAGGGCCTCGGCGACGAGCTGGTCGGGCGCCTGGAAGCGCCCTGGCGCAGCCCGAAGCTGGACTGACGAGGCGGGAACCCCTTGATCGGGTCGAACCGGGCGCTTAGGTTCGTCTGAGTTCGTCCGCCACCGATGGGAGAGACATGGCCTACGAGATGAAGATCCGCGGTACCGAGCACGAGGTGAAGGTGCGCAGCCCCTGGGCCGTGGCGCTGCTGCCGATAATCACCCTCGGCATCTACCACCTGGTCTGGTGGTACAAGATCAACAAGGAGCTGAAGGCCTTTGGCGAAGCCAAGGGCTACGACCTCGGGCAGAACCCGACCAACTCGCTGCTGGCGCTGTTCCCCGGCGCGCTCATCATCGTCCCCGCACTGGTCACCTACTGGCGCGGCACCAAGCGTGTCCAGGGCGCCTCGAAGGTCGCCGGCCGGGAGCCGGTCAGCGGCTGGATAGCGCTGATCCTCTACCTGCTGCTCTCGCCGGGCTTCTGGGCCTACCTGCAGGTCTCCCTCAACGACGTCTGGACGCAGGAGGCCGAACCGCTCCCGGGCCAGGAGGCGCCGCCGGCGCCGGCGGACGAGATGCCGCCGCGCGCCTAGCTGCCGAGGAACTCGAGCACGCGCGCCGCGTCCGCCTCGAGCGCCGCGGCGTCGCGCCTGCTCACCGTGCCGAGGTGCTCGATCTTCAGCCTGCCCCCGGCGAGCCGCCAGGTCGCCACCGCCCGGCCGCCGACCATCGCGAAGGGGCGGAAGATGCCGTTCATCGTCACCAGCATTTTGTGGGGGCCGACGACTTCCTCGCGTGAGGTCCAACCGAGCAGGAGCGGATCGAAGGAACCGAGCAGCCGCGGTGGCGGGACCGGCGCCGGCGCCGGCGTCTTCTTCAACTCGAGCAGGCCGTCAGGGCGCTCGACCAGCTGAGAGGAGGTCGCCGCCAGCCCGGCGCGGGCGTCGCGCAGCGGCAGCCCCGCCCAGCGGGCCAGGTCACGATCGTCAGCCGGCGCATGTCCGACCAGATAGCGGCGGGCGAGCTCGGCCAGCGCCGCCTCGCGGTCGACCGGCCGCTGCTCGCCGAGCCAGTCGCGGACGAGGACGTAGGCGTGTTCCCTGCCCGCCATCGGCCCGCGCACGGCGATCCCGCGCAGCGTCGCCAGGAAGAGCAGGTGGACGAGCGCCTGACCCGCGGTCGGGACGCCCGCCCGATCGAGACGCTCGCGCAGCTGCACCCGCGTCTGCGGCCCTTCGTCGGCAAGCGCCCGCTCGATCGTCTCCACGCCCCGCTCGGCGGCCCCCGGGCTCACGCCCTCCTGGCGCAGCCGCCGCGCGCTCGAGGTCATCAGCGGCAGCGTCGTCAGCGCGTGCAGCCAGGGATAGTCCTCGCTGCGGACCAGGTGCAAGGTGCCGCGGTTGAGCCAGGTGATCAGCAGCGAGCGGTCGTCGCTCAGCGCCCGGTCGACGTCGGCGGCACTGACGCCGACGGTCCGCGCCCGCACCGCCAACCGGGCGCCGCGCGGGTCCTGCCCCTGAACCGCCAGCAGCCGCTCCGCGACCTGCTCGGGCGAGCGCAGCGGCTCGCCGGCGAGGGCCTGAGCGGTGAGCCGTTCGGGTAGGGGAGCGCGCGGCACGACCCGACGATGCCGCGCGAATCCGCTATTCGACCGCTTCGAGGTCGACGACGAAGATCAGCGTTTCGTTGGGCGGGATCGCCGGCGGGGAGCCGGCCGAGCCGTAACCGAGCTTGGGCGGGATGACCAGCTCGCGCCGACCGCCGACCTTCATCCCTTCCAGGCCCTGTTCCCAGCCGGGGATGACTTCGCCGGAGCCGAGGGTGAAGGTGATCGGTTCGCCGCGATCCCAGGAGGCATCGAATTCCTTGCCGGTCTTGTAGTCGACGCCGACGTAGTTGACGCTCACGGCATCGCCGGACTTGGCGGCGACGCCAGGGCCCTTTTCCAGATCCTTGATCTCCAGCGACTTCGGCGGTGCTGCCTTCGGCACCGAGACCTTGGGCCTCGTCTTCTCCTTGGAAGAATTCGTTTCCTTGGAAGGTTCCGCTTCCTTCGGCGCCGCGGTTCGTTCGGTCGAGGACGAGGACGTCGTCGAGGATCCGCCTCCACAGCCGGCGACCGTCAGGGCGAGGCAGGCGCCAATGATCAAGAGAAGTCTCTGCATCGGCGCATCCTATGCAAAAACGCACGGGCGGCTCAACGTCGCCGCTTCGGCAGCGACTCGACGTCGACCGCGTCGATCGTCAGCACCACCCCGCGCTCGTGGATGCGGCCGACCTCCGGCGCGTCGACGAAGCGGTGGCCGCCCGGCCCCGCCTTGGTGTCGACGACGATCCCGTCGAACATGTTGGCCTCGGGCGCGGAGAGGACCCTCGTCACCCGGCCGAGGCGCACCCCGTCCCTCGAGTAGACCGGCACCCCCTTCTCCAGCACCAGGTAGGAGATCGGCGCCCCGAGGTCGTCCACGAGTTGCGAGCCTAACGAACGCGCGGCTGCCGCCTTTGGTACAGACGCTTAGACTGGCTGGCGGGACAAACAATGATCGGGAAGGAACCGATGGGCCTCAATCTCGCTTCGATCGTCACCGACACGGCCGCCCAGACGCCCGAGGCGGTCGCCGTCCGCCTCGGGCCGCTCGAGCTCACCTACGCCGAACTAGACGACCGCAGCGCCCGCCTGGCCGCGCTGCTGCGCGAGAAAGGCCTCCAGCAGGGCGACCGGGTCGGGGTGATGTTGCCGAACGTGCTCGAGTTCCCGATCGCCTACTACGGCGTCCTCCGCGCCGGCGGCGTCGTGGTGCCGATGAACGTGCTGCTGAAGCGGCGCGAGATCGCCTTCTACCTGGCGGATTCGGGCACGAAGCTGCTCCTCGCCTGGCACGGCTTCGCCGCCGAGGCGCGGGACGGCAACGGCGATGCCGGCACCGAGCTGGTCGAGGTCGAGCCCGAGTCCTTCGCCGAGCTGCTCCGCGACCGCGAGCCGGACGCCGCCCTCGCCGACACCGGCGAAGAGGACACCGCGGTCATCCTCTACACCTCGGGCACGACCGGGCAGCCGAAGGGGGCGGAGCTGACCCACTTCAACCTCTCGCGCAACTCCGAGCTCGCCTCCCGCAACACCTCGGACGTCCGGGGCGGCGACGTCGTCCTCGGCGCCCTCCCCCTCTTCCATTCCTTCGGCCAGACGGTGAGCATGAACGCCTCGCTGCGGGTCGGGGCGACCCTCACCCTGCTGCCCAAATTCGATCCCGGTGAGGCGCTGGAGATCATGCAGCGCGACGGCGTCACCCATTTCTACGGCGTGCCGACGATGTACGGGGCGCTGCTCCACCACCCGGGGCGCGAGAGCTACGACACCTCGGCGCTGCGGATCTGCATCACCGGCGGTGCCTCGATGCCGGTGGAGGTGCTGCGGGGATTCGAGGAGGCCTTCGGCTGCGAAGTCCTCGAGGGCTACGGGCTCTCGGAGACCTCTCCCGTCACCTGCACGAACCACCCCGGCCGGCCGCGCAAGCCCGGCTCGATCGGGACCCCGATGGAGGAAGTCGAGATGAAGCTGGTCGACGAGGACGACAACGAGGTGCCGCACGGGGAGGTCGGCGAGATCGTGGTCCGCGGCCACAACGTGATGAAGGGCTACTGGGAACGACCCGAGGCGACCGAGGAGGCGATGCGCGGCGGCTGGTTCCACACCGGCGACATGGCGCGGATCGACGAGGACGGCTACTACTTCATCGTCGACCGCAAGAAGGATCTGATCATCCGCGGCGGCTACAACGTCTACCCGCGCGAGGTCGAGGAGGTCCTCTACGAGCACCCGAAGATCCGCGAAGCGGCGGTGCTCGGCGTTCCCCACGACGAATGGGGCGAGGAGATCGGCGCCGCGGTCGTCCTCCACGACGGCGAGGAGCTCTCGTCGCAGGAGGTCAGCGATTACGTGAAGGAGCGGATCGCCGCCTACAAGTACCCGCGGATCGTCTGGTTCCTCGACGAGCTGCCGAAGGGACCGACCGGAAAGATCCTCAAGCGCGAGATCGAGGCGCCGGCGTCGATTGACACCGCTAGTCACCCGTAACGCCTAGAAACACCGCCCTTTTTCATATACTCAGCGACTGTCAAGGCGGGTTGCTAGGGAGGCACCTGCTCCTACAGATAGGAGAGACCATGAAGAAACGGTTCATGGCAGTCGTCGCTGCGATGGCGCTTTGCGTTTCCGCCGCGATCCCCGCAAGTGCGTCGGCGCAGGACCCGATCCTGTTCGTGCACGGTTGGTCGGGCAGCGCCTCGAACTGGAACACGATGATCTCCCGGTTCGAAAAAGACGGCTACCCGTCTTCCTACCTGATGGCCTACACCTACAACAGCAATCTCTCGAACAAGACGCTGGCCGAAACCGAAGTCAAGTCTCACGTCGAACAGCTGCTGCAAAACACCGGCGCCTCGAAAGTGGACATCATCGCCCACTCGATGGGAAGCCTGAACAGCCGCTGGTACGTCAAGTTTGTCCCCGGCGGGCAGGAAAAGGTCGACGACTGGGTCTCGCTCGGCGGCCCCAACCACGGAACCGAAGCGGCCTACGCATGCTTCAGCACCTCATGTGCGGAGATGCGGCCGGGCTCGACCTTCCTGAAAGAACTCAACGCGGGCGACGAGACGCCGGGGGAAGTCAACTACGGCACCTGGTGGTCGCCGTGCGACGAATTCATCAACCCCGACGAAAGCGTGATCCTCAGCGGCGCGACCAACACGAAAACCGCGTGCATCTCGCATCTCTCCCTGCTGACCGACGAAACGGTCTACAAACAGGTCCGCGAATTCGTCAGATAGCAGCCGATTGACGAATGCGCTCGGCGCGATCCTGGCCAGCTGGCCAGGATCGCGCTAGTCTCCCCGGTGCCCGCATGCGACACCAAGAGGAGACGAGATGAGCGTCGCTTCCCAGCGTTTGATGGACAACATCACCTACGAGGATCTCTACCGCCGCTGGGAGCAGGGGAACTGGAGCGCCTACGACATCGACATGTCGAAGGACCGCGAGGGCTGGCACGGCCTGAGCGAGATCCAGCGCCGCTCGGCGATGTGGATCTACTCGATGTTCTACTACGGCGAGGACCGGGTCGCCGACACGCTCGCCCCCTACATCACCGCCGCCCCGACCGAGGAGCAGTCCTACTTCCTCGCCACCCAGCAGGTCGACGAGGTCCGCCACTCGATCTTCTTCCACCGCTTCTTCAAGGAGGTGATCGAGGTCGGCGGCGACTCGGTGCAGCAGACGCTGTCGGCGACGCTGCCGCAGCTGAACTGGGGCTACCGCGGCATCTTCGACCGCCTCGACCGGATGGCCGAGGAGCTGCGCAGGGACCGCTCGGTGGCGAAGTTCGCGCAGGCGATCACGCTCTACCACCTGATCGTCGAGGGCAGCCTCGCCCAGCCCGGCCAGCACTTCATCGAGGACTTCTTCGCCTCCGAGGACACGATGCCCGGCTTCAGCGAGGGGATGGCCAACGTCTCCCGCGACGAGCAGCGCCACATCGGCTTCGGCGTCAAGGTGCTCTCCGAGCTGCTCGAGGAAGGGGCGCCCGGCTGGCAGGAGAACCGGGCGGCGGTGGTCGAGCTGCTGCGCGAAACGCTGCCCTACATGCCCGGCGTCTTCTCGCCGCCCGGTCTCGACCGCGAATACACCGAGTGCTACGGCTTCTCGATCGAGGACATCATCGCCTTCGGCTTCAAACTCGTGCGGCAGCGCTGGCGCACGATCGGCTTCCCGACCGAGGAGATGCCCCCCGGCGTCTTCCCCTTCGATCCCGACAAGAGCGAGGAGGAGGTCGCCGCCGAGCAGGTGAAGCTGCTGATGGCCGGCGTCGTCGGCAATCCGGGCGCGAAGACGCCGGAAGCCTCGCCGGAGCTGCAGCGCATCCACTTCGACGTCGTCAGCCGCGTCGCCGACCCCGCCGCGGCCAACGGCTCGCCGTTCGTCGTCCAGTGGCGCTTCACCGACGCCGAGCCGTGGCACCTGGTTCTCGACAACGGCTCGACCCGGGCCGAGGCCGGCGAAGCCCCCAACCCCAACGTCACGATCGAGGCCAGCTGGGCCGACTGGATCGCCTCCGGCAAGCCCGACGCGAACCGGCTGGGGATGATCGTGCAGCGGCGCATCCGCCCCCGCGGCAAGGTCCGCGACCTGGCGCGGATGCGCAAAGTTTTCGGGTAGGACCGCCGACTAGGAGATCGGCGGGCGGGCGTCCCCCCAGGGGCGCTCGGCCTCGATCTGGGCGGCGAGGGAGAGCAGCGTCGACTCGTCGCCGGGGCGGCCGACGATCTGGATCGCCAGCGGCAGTCCGTCGGGGCTGAAGCCGGCCGGCACCGACATCGCCGGGTTGCCGAGATGGTTCCAGGGGACGCAGTAGGGATAGAAGCGGCTCATCCCGATCACGGTCCGCAGCGCGCTGCGGCCCTCCCAGCGGCGCACCGGCAGCGCCGTGCCCCCCATCACCGGCATCATCAGCACGTCGACCGAGTCGAAGATCGCGTTGACGCGGGCCTGTTCGGCGGGACGGCGGGCCATGATCCGCTGGTACAGGCTCTCCGGGAGGAGCTTCCCCATCGTGCCGAACTGGCGCGTCCGTTTTTCCAGCCGCTGGGGGTGCGGCACTTCCTCCACGGTCTCGGCGACGCCTTTGAGGAAGCGGGTGGTGATCGCGTCGCCGATCCCGCCCCAGTCCGGGTCGCGAGGCTCGACCCGGTGCCCGAGCGAGCGGAGCAGCTCGGCCGCGTCAGCCACCGCCTGCTTCGCCTCGTGGGAAACGGTCGGCGGCGCCGCGGCGCGCGGCGCGAGCGTGGTGAAGCCGACGCGGAGGCTGCCGGGCGGGGTTTTCGCCGACTCGACGAACGGCCGCTCAGGAGGGGGCGGCGCTTCGGCCTCGGCCGAGTCGCCGGAGATGACGTCGAGCCAGAGCGCGGTGTCGATCACCGAGCGGCTGAGGCAGCCGAGCACCGCCATGCCCCGCCAGCCCTCGGTCAAAGGGGCCAGCGAGACCCTGCCCCGGGAAGGCTTCAAGCCGAAGAGGCCGCAGGAGGCGGCGGGAATCCGGATCGAGCCGGCGCCGTCGCCGGCGGAGGCGATCGGGACGAGCCCGGCCGCCACCGCGGCAGCCGAGCCGCCGCTCGAGCCCCCCGGCGTGTGCTGGGGGTTCCATGGGTTGCGGGTGACGCCGTAGGTAGCCGACTCGGTGAAGCCGCAGATCGCCATCTCCGGCAGCATCGTCAGGCCGAGGACGATCGCCCCCGCCTCGCGCAGCCGCCGCACCATCTCCGAGTCCGTTCTCGCCGGCTCGGTGTAGCCGTCGGTGCCGTGGGTGTTGACCTGGCCGGCGACGTCGACTTCGTCCTTGATCGCAACCGGCACCCCCAGCAGCGGCCGTTCCTCTCCCGCCCGCACGCGCGCCTCGGCCTGCTCGGCTTCCAGCATCGCCTGCTCCGCGAGCACGACCCTGAACGAGTTCAGCTGCGGATCCAGGCGCTGAATCCGATCCAGATACAGCCCGACCAGCTCGGTAGCCGAGACCTCTTTGGCCCGCACCATCTCCGCGAGCCGCGCCGCCCCGGCAAACGCCAGCTCGTTTCCACCTTGGCTCACCAGCCAATCCTATGCCGATGGGCCGAAATGTCGCCGCCCTGCTGCCGAGGGGACGAAAAGACTCGCTATGTCAGTCATTTCGTCCCGTCGGCAGGTGGTTCTGGTCTTATCGTCCCGTCGCTACGCTTTCGCCGGCTCGGCCTCGCGCCCCTCGAAGCTGAGGTCGGGAAGGGCGCGGTCGAGCCAGGAGGGCATCCACCAGTTCCACGAGCCCATCAGCTTCATCGCCGCGGGAACGAGGATGAGGCGGACGAGGGTGGCGTCGAGGGCGATCGCGACGGCGCAGCCGAGGCCGAGCTCCTTGATCGAAGGGACGCCGGTGAGGACGAAGACGGCGAAGACCGCGGTCATGATCAGCGCCGCCGAGGAGATCGTCCGCGCGCTCGTCGAGAGGCCCTCGGCGACCGCGCGCTCGTTGTCGCCGTGGAGCATGTAGCGCTCGCGGATCCGCGACATCAGGAAGACCTCGTAGTCCATTGAGAGGCCGAAGACGACGGCGAAGATCAGTGGCACGTTGATCGTGTCCAGCGCCCCCTGGCCTTCGAAGCCGAGGAAGCCGTCGAGCCAGCCCCACTGGAAGATCGCGACGAGGACGCCGAAGGCCGCGCCGATCGAGAGCAGGTTCATCAGCACCGCCTTCAGCGGCAGCAGCAGCGAGCGCAGCATCACCATCAGGACGACGAAGCTGAGGGCGAGGACGAAGAGGACGATCTTCCACATCGAGCCGCCGATCTGGCCGCGGACATCGTGGCTGCGGGCGGTCTCGCCACCGACGTTCACCTCCGCCCGCCGGGCCAGCGCCGACCTCGGCACGACCGTGTTGCGCAGGCGCTCGACCAGCGCCGCCGCCGCGTCGGACTCGCTCGGCGCCCTCGGCGTCGCCTGGATCAGGGCGCTGTCGGCGGCGAAGACCGGCGGCGCGACCGCGGCGACGCCCCGCGTCGCTTCCAGCTCGCGCGCGAACCCGGCGACGGCGGCCCGGCCCCGCCCCCCGGGCCTGCCTTGGAAGGCGGCGACGATCTGGACCGGGTCGGTGCCGCCGCCGAGCTGGGCGGAGGCGATCTCGCTGCCGACGCGGACGTCGCTGCCCTTCGGGAACTGCGCCAGCGCTTCGGTCCCGGTCCGCAGCGAGAGCAGCGGGCTCGCCAGCAGCAGGAGCACCGCGGCGACGCCGACGATCGCGGTCCACGGCCGCGCCATCACCCGCGCCGTCCAGGCCCGCCAGAAGCGGTTCTGCCGGGTCGCCAGCTGCTCGGCGGTGCGGCGCCGGTAGAAGCGGCGGCGGAAGATGGCCGCGACCCTGCCGACGATCCCGCCCGGCAATACCCGGTCGCCGAGCATCGCGATCAGCGCCGGCAGCAGCGTCGTCGCGGTGAGGATCGAGACCGCGACCACGGTCATCGCCCCCAGCGCCATCGAGCGCAGCGCCTGGTTGTCGACCATCCACAGCCCGGCGAGCGAGATGATCACGGCCATCCCGGAGAAGGTGACGGCGAGGCCCGAGGTCGAGAGCGCCTGCGCCCTCGCCTCGCCCTTGTCGCGGCCGCCTTCGCGCTCCTCGCGGTAGCGGGCGAGGATGAAGAGCGAGTAGTCGACGGCGACGCCGATCCCGATCATCGAGGCCATGTTGGTGACGAAGACCGAGGTCGTCATCTGCAGCGAGATGAAGTAGATCAGCGCGCCCGTGACCAGGACGCTGACGAACCCGAGCGCCAGCGGCAACGCCGCCGCCGCCAGCGAGCCGAAGACGACGAGGAGGATCAGGGCGACGATCGGGAAGCCGCTCGACTCGGCGCTGGCCAGGTCTTCCTTGGAGATTTCCTGCATGCCCGCCCAGATCGTCGGCTGGCCGACGAGGTATGGGGTGACGCCGGCGACGGCATCGCCCGGGCTGAGGTCTTCGCGCAGGGTCGCCGCCGGGTCGATCAGCTCGTCGGAGGAGAGGTCGCTGCGCAGCGGCACGACGACGACGTCCTGGTGGCGCAGCTGGCGCCGCGCACCGGCGGCGACGGCCGGCGGCAGCGTCACTTCGTCCAGGGTGGCGACCTGGCCGCGAACCCGCGCCACCGCCGCGTCGCGCTGCGCCGCGGTCGCGCCCGGCGCCGCCTTCAGCACCACGGCGATCCCGTCGGCCTGCGAGCCGAATTCGTCCTGGAGCGCTTCGCTCACCCTCATCGACTGGCTGCCAGGAACGTCGAAGCCGCCACCGGTGAGGTGGTCCGTCTGCTTGGCAGCGAACGGCAATGCCAAGACGACGATCAGGACCCAGGCCGCAAGCACCCCCCGACGCCGCCTCCCCAGAAACTGCGCAAGTCGGTTCATCGCGTCTTTCAATGCCGTGCCTCCTCTTCAGGTGCGCATTTCTCCCCACATAGCCTCCCGCGCCGCCAGGCGCCGAATCTGTGAGGCCCATCACTTCGTGAGCGGCATCACGCGGGGCCGCCATACTTCGGGCGTGATCGTCGATTGCGCGGTCTACCAGGGCGGCAGGCGCCGCGAGGGCGAGCTGCCGATCGAGCGTGCGGGCGAGGCGGCCGCGGAGGACGGGGCTTTCGTCTGGCTGGGAGTGGTCGAACCGGCGGAGGAGGAGTTCAGCGCCATCGCCGCCGAGTTCGGCCTCCACGAGCTGGCGGCTGAGGATGCCGTCCGCGCGCACCAGCGCCCCAAGGTCGAGGGGTACGACGACACGCTGCTGGTGGTCGTCAAAACCGCCCGTTACGTCGACCCCGGCGAGGTGATCGAGCTGGGCGAGCTCTCGATCTTCGCCGACCCCGACTTCGTCATCACCGTCCGCCACGGGGAGGGCGACCTCGCCTCCGTCCGCCGGCGCCTGGAGGAGAGGCCCGACCTGCTCGGGCACGGGCCGGGGGCGGTCCTCTACGCGATCCTCGACCACGTCGTCGACTGCTACATCGAGGCCGCCCACGGCTTCGACACCGACGTGCGCGAAGTCGAGCTGCAGGTCTTCTCCGGCAGGAACCCGACCGAGCGGATCTACCGGCTCGAGCGCGAGGTGCTCGAGTTCCAGGCGGCGACGGCGCCGCTCGCCGAAGCGCTGGAAGACCTCTGCGCCGGGGACTTCCCCGTGATCCCCGCCGACCTGCACGAGTACTTCCGCGACGTCGAAGACCACCTGCGCCGGGTCGGCGCCCGGATCGCGGCGTTCCGCGACCTCCTCGACCACGCCCTGCAGGCGAACCTCACCCAGGTCTCGGTTCGCCAGAACGAGGACATGCGCAAGATCTCCGCCTGGGTCGCGATCGCGGCGGTGCCGACGATGATCGCCGGCATCTACGGGATGAACTTCAGGCACATGCCGGAGCTGCGCTGGACCTTCGGCTACCCGCTGGTCCTGACGGCGATCTTGGCGATCTGCGGGTACCTCTACTGGCGCTTCAAGCGCGCCGGCTGGCTCTGAGCGCGCTCGGGCCGGCCCTACTCGGAAACGAGCAGGAAGCGGGCCGAGGCGGCGCCCGCTTCGAAGGCGCCGCCGATGTCGCGCGAGGGGTCCGACAGCGCCTGCAGGGCGAAGCCGTCGCCGAGGGCGAAGAGGTAGGAGACGACGTCCTCGGCGGCGAAGCGGAGGCTCAGCACGCCCTCCTCCTCCTTGCTGCGGAGGACGTCGGCGACGTGCGAGCGGGTCCTCTCGAAGAGCTGGCCCACCTCTTTCTGGATGTCCGGGTTGCGGCGGCCGGCGCTGAACAGCTCGTAGAGGAGGAGGAAGAAGCCCGGTTCGTTCTCGATCATGTCGGTGAGGCTGGCGACGAGCGCGTCGAGCACGTCGTCGACGGTCTTCGCCGGCGCCAGTCGCTCGTCGAGGCGGTCGACCCGCAGCTCGGTGTCGCGGCGGACGACCTCGACCAGGAGCCGCTCCTTGGTCCCGAAGTAGTAGTGGAGGAGGCCGCGGCTGACGCCCGCCTCGCGGGCGACGTGCTCGAAGGTCGAGCCGGCGGCGCCGCGGCGAGCCACGGAATCGCGCATCGCGTCGACGATCCGCTGCGCCTTGTCCCCGCTGAGCTCCCGCTCTTTGGTCGCCGCCTCCATCCGGCCCCTAGCTTAGGCCTCGCCTAGGACCCGTTGATCGAAGTGGTCGAGGTGTACTCGAACTCCTCTTCGGCGCCGAAGAGGGCGTCGAGCACGGCCTTGCGGGCGTCCTCGCTGACCGCGAGCGCGATCAGGGCACCGATGAAGGCGATCAGCAGCAGCCGGCCGAGGCCGCCCTTGCGCTTCTTCGGGGCGCGCAGGCGCTCGGAGGCCTCCTGCAGGTTCTCGGCGGCCTTGCGCAGTTCCTTCTGGACCTTCTTGTCGCTGGTCACGGCCTTGACCGTGCCCTTGCCGTTGCCGGTCGCCCGGCCGTAGGCGCGCTTCGAGGCTTCGAAGGCGTCCCTGAGGCTGTCGCGCAGCTCTTCGTCCTCGATCAAGCGCTGCACGTAGGGGTTTTCACGGGCAGTCTCGTAGATGTCGCCGGCACGCTCCGCCTTGGTCTTGCTCATACCTCTCTCCTCGTGGATTCCGTGGCGTTCCAGGATAACCCTACCCCGGCTCACCGGGGGCCAACGCCGTCGAGAAGGACCCCGTTGCTGCGCCAGTGCAGCTGCGCTTTGCGCACCTGCCGCAGCCGCAGCGGCACCAACCCCGGTTCGGCGAGCCGGTAGCGGCGGATGAAGAGGCGCCCGGCGCCTTCGTGGCCGACTTCGCGGAAGCCGGCGCCGAGCAGGCGACGGGGCGGGGGCGGTGCAGAGCCGTCGGAGACGAAGGCGATTTCGCGCACCAGCCAGTCGTAGCCTTCCGCGGGCTTCAGCTGGATCGCGCCGGTCGAAAGGTAATAGCGGAGCGGCGCCTCGCCGAGCGCCCAGAGCACCGTCGCCCGCGGCGCTTCCGGTTCGCCGAGGCGGTCGGCGACCTCCTGCCAATCGGGCCGCTGCAACTTGGGTTCGAAGGAGACCCAGACGCCGAAGGCCAGCGAGTAGACGAGGAGGACGGCGGCGATCGCCGTACCGAGGCGCCGCGCGCGCCGCACTGTCGCGGCGACCGCGACGACGAGCAGGAGGGGGACCAGAGCCGGGAGCAGGTTGCGGGCGAGGACGAAGTCCTTGCTGGTCGAGGCGATCGCCAGCGCCAGCGGGATGGCGACGGTGACCGCGCCCACGGTCAGCGGCACCGCGGCGGCCCGCTTCTCGCTCCTGCTGCCGCGCCAGGCGAGCAGGGCGAAGGCGGCGAGGGCCAGCGCCAGCGGCACGTAGGCGAGCGTCGGCCGCTCCGGGCCGCCGATGATGTCGCCGGTCTCGCCGGTGAGGAAGGTCGCCGCCGTTTCCCAGACCCGGTGCCCGAGGCTGAACTTGCCGATCCATTCGGCGTGGCCGTAGGACATCTGGTGGACCACCAGCGGCACCAGCAGGAGCGCGACCAGGCCGACGATCCACAGCCCGGCCCAGGTGGCGCGACCGCGCCGCCGCAGCAGCAGGACGGCCTCGGCGGCGAGTGGGAAGACGGCGAAGTAATGGGTGGCGAGAGCGAGCGCCGAGAAGACGCCCCAGAGCACGAGGTCGCGCCGCTCCCCCCTGTCCAGCGCCCGCACGCAGTAATAAAGCGAGACCGCGCAGAACAGAGCCAGCAGCGCGTAGGCCCGCGCCTCCTGCGAATACCAGAGCAGCATCGGGTTGACCGCGACCAGCGCCGCGGCGAGCAGGCCGGTGCGGCTGCTCCGCAGTTCGCGCCCGATCAGGTAAGCGACCGGGATCGTCAAGACGCCCGCGAGCGCCGAAAGCGACCTCAGCCCCCAGGGCCCGGTCCCGGCCACCTGCGTCCACGCCCAGGCCAGCGCGTAGTAGAGCGGCGGCGCCGACTCGCTGAAGCCGACTGCGTCCATCGCGTGGCCGAAGCCGACCCGCAGCACCCGGCTGGCGGTGACGATCTCGTCGTGGTGGTAGCTCTGCAGGCCGAGGGTGGCGAAGCGCAGGGCGGCGCCGAGCGCGGTCAGGCCGAGGACGATCCAGAAGACGCGGGAGCGGTTGCGCACTAAGAGAGGGCGGCCTCGAGGGCCTGGGAGACCTCGTCGACGTAGACGAACTCGAGGCCGGAGCGCTCGTGCTCGGGGATCTCCGCGACGTCGGCCTCGTTCCGCGCGGGGACGATCACCTGCTTTATCCCCGCCCGTTGCGCCGCCAGCGACTTCTCCTTGACGCCGCCGATCGGCAGCACCTGCCCGGTCAGCGTCACCTCGCCGGTCATCGCGACGTCGTTGCGGACCGGCCGGCCGCCGACCAGCGAGGAGAGGGCGACGGTCATCGCCACCCCTGCCGAGGGACCGTCCTTGGGCACCGCCCCGGCGGGGACGTGGATGTGGAGGTCGTGCTCGGCGAACCAGTCGTCCTCGAGCTCCGGCGCGACCTCCCGGTAGTGGCCGCGCACGTAGGAGAGCGCCGCCTGCGCCGACTCCTTCATCACCTCGCCGAGCTGGCCGGTGATCGTCAGCTTGCCCGAGCCCGGCATCGAGGTCGCCTCGATGAAGAGGACGTCGCCGCCGGTCGGGGTCCAGGCGAGGCCGGTGGCGACGCCGGGGTCCTTGGTCCGCCGCCGCTGCTCGGCGAAGACGCGCCGCCGCCCCAGCAGCTCGCGCGCCTTCTTCCCCGAGACCCGCACCTTGCCCCTGCTCTTGCCCTCGGCGACCTGGCGGGCGACTTTGCGGCAGACGGTGCCGATCTGGCGCTCGAGGCTGCGGACCCCCGCCTCGCGCGTGTACTCCTCGACGATCGCGGTCAGCGCCGCGTCGGCGAACTCGATCTGCGAGGGCTTCAGCCCGTTGGCCTCGATCTGGCGGCGGACCAGATAGCGGCGGGCGATGTGGCGCTTCTCCTCCAGCGTGTAGCCGGCGAGCTCGATCGTCTCCATGCGGTCGAGCAGCGGCCCCGGAACCGTGTCGAGCACGTTGGCGGTGGCGATGAAGACGATGTCGGAGAGGTCGAACTCGAGGTCGAGGTAATGGTCGCGGAAGCTGTCGTTCTGGGCCGGGTCGAGCACCTCCAGCATCGCCGAGGCGGGGTCGCCGCGGAAGTCGGCGCCCATCTTGTCGATCTCGTCGATCATGAAGACGGGATTGCGGGAGCCGGCGTCGCGCAGGGCGCGGACGATCGTCCCCGGCATCGCCCCGATGTAGGTGCGGCGGTGGCCGCGGATCTCGGCCTCGTCGCGGACGCCGCCGACCGAGATCCGCTCGAACTCGCGCCCCAGCGCCCTGGCGATCGAGCGGCCGAGGCTGGTCTTGCCGACCCCGGGCGGTCCGGCGAAGCAGAGGATCGGGCCCGGCGAGTCGGGGTTGAGCTTGCGCACCGCCAGGTACTCGAGGATCCGGTCCTTGACCTTCTCGAGGTCGTAGTGGTCGGCGTCGAGGACCTCGCGGGCGTGCTCGAGGTCGAGGTCGTCCTCGGTCTCCTTCGACCAGGGCAGCTCGACCAGCCACTCCAGGTAGGTGCGGATGACGCCGTGCTCGGCCGCGGCCGGCGGCAGCTTCTCCAGCCGCGAGAGCTCGCGCTCGGCGGCTTTCAGGGCGTGCTCGGGCAGCTCGGCCGCCTCGATCTTCTCCCGCAGCTCGTTGACTTCGGCCTGCTGCTCGTCCCCTTCCCCGAGCTCGTCCTGGATCGCTTTCAGCTGCTGGCGGAGGAAGAACTCGCGCTGGCCCTCCTCGATCTCCGACTGCACCTGCGACTGGATCTGGGTGCCGAGCTGGACCACCTCGAGCTCGCGGGCGAGGATGCGCGAGAGGTGGCGGAGCCGTTTGGCGACGTCGACCTCTTCGAGCAGTTTCTGCTTCTCCTCGGTGCCGACACGCAGCGCTCCGGCGATCATGTGCCCGAGCGCGGCGGGGTCGTCGATGTTGGCGACCGCCATCTGCAGCTCCTCGGGCAGGTAGGGGATCTGCTCGACGATTTCCATGAAGGTCTGCTGGACGTTGCGGGTCAGCGCCTCCAGCTCGGCGCTCGGCTCGGCGACGTCGGGCATCTCGGCGACGCGGGCGACCATGTAGGGCTGCTCGGCGACGAAGCTGCCGAGCTTCACCCGCTGCATCCCCTGGACGAGGATGCGCAAGGTGCCGTCGGGCACCTTGACCATGCGGGAAACGGCGCCTACGACGCCGACGTCGTAGAGGTCCTCCGGCCCGGGCACCTCGTTCTCGGGGTCCTTCGCGGTGACCATCGCCAGCATCCGGTTGGCGCCGAGGACGTCGTCGACGAGCTGGATCGAGCGCTCCTGGCCGACCGCCAGCGGCGCCAGGGTCTCGGGGAAGGCGACGGTGTCGCGCAGCGGCAGGACCGGCAGGGCCTCGGGCAGCGGGGCGCCGGCGCGGATCGCGTCCTCCGCATCGAGCGGCGCGTCGACGACTTCGAGGACCGGAGCGCCCTCCATCAGCCGCGGTCGATCGGGACGCGTCGGGTGGTCTCGTCGGGGTCGCGGAGCGGCAGGTCGATGCGGAGGATGCCCTCCTCGTAGGTGGCGCTCGCCCGCTCGGCGTCGACCTCGACCTGAAGCTCGACGACCCGGCGGAAGTGCCCGGAGGGAATCTCGATCTGCTGGTAGACGCGACCCTCGCTCTCCTGAACCTGGCGCTCGCCGGTGATCGCGAGGTGCCGGCCGCTGACCTCGATCCCAACCTCGCTCAGCTCGACTCCGGCGAGGTCGACCTTGACGATCGCCCGCTGCGGATCGCCGCAGTAGTAGACGTCGACGTTGGGCGAGAACCCGGACGATCGGCGCGTCACATACCGCGTGCGGCTCCACGTATCGCCCATCACCTGATCCATCTCCCTACGCATGCGGGCAAAGTCGGCGAACAGGTCGCGCTGGGGCATCGCCCGAAAAAATACCCCGCTTGCGCGAGATCTGATCAGGCGGTGCGGGAAGCCCAGCGCGGCGCCCGCATCAGAAGGACCGGCTGGCGCGGTGGGACGAGCCCCTCTGGACGGTTCGGGCGGAAGGTGGTGCAGGCCTCGTTCAGCTCCAGCGCGCAGAGGAGGTTCTTGCGGAAATAGCAGTCCTCGCAGGTCGGGGGCTTGGGCTTGCGTGGCATCCGCGCGCATGTTTGCACCGTCCCCGGGTCGGCGCAGGGGCCGATTCCGCAAATCGCCACGTCTTTGAAACAGCTCCGTCACAGCTTCTGCGCGCTTTGCGGGAGCACCGGTCGGCGCCGCTAACATGCATCCGGATGGAGGGTCATTCCCGCAGCGAGAAGCTCTCCGCTTCTCCACCGCTTTTCAAAAGCGAATTCCTCAACTTCTTCTCCCGTGTCCACCCGGCGATCCCGGCCGTCGTCTTCGTGCCGGTGATCGTGGCGGTGGAGTGGATCGGGGCCGATCGCGGCTGGGCGGTCTGGCAGCTGGCGCTGCTGACCCTGGCCGGGGTCGGGGTCTGGACGCTGACCGAGTACTGGCTGCACCGGCTCGTCTTCCACTGGGAGCCCGACAACGCCGTCGGCCGCCGCATGCACTTCATCATCCACGGAGTCCATCACGACCATCCCAACGACAAGATGCGGCTGGTGATGCCGCCCTCGGTCGCGATCCCGCTGGCGGCCCTCTTCTTCCTCGGCTTCTGGGCGATCCTCGGCGACGCCGCCTTCCCCGTCTTCGGCGGCTTCATCCTCGGCTACCTCTTCTACGACTACACCCATTACTACGTCCACCACTTCGTCCCCAGGACGGAGTTCGGCAAGCGGCTGCGCGAACACCACATGCGCCACCACTTCCAGGACCACCGCTACGGCTACGGCGTCTCCTCCCCGCTCTGGGACCACGTCTTCCGGACCTATCCGAAGAGGCGCAGCAAGTACCGCGAGTAGCGGGGTCGGTAGAGGGCGTGGGTGCCCCTCTGCAACATGCGCCGTGGGACAGATGGGCCGTCCGAGATTCGTCCTCGGCGCTGTCACAAACCGCCATGCTTCTACGTCTAGAAGGTATGAACTCTTCGAAGAAAGCAATAGTCGTCGGCGGCGGGCCGGCTGGGCTCGTCGCCGCAATCCGGTTGGCCGAGGGGGGCGTTGCGACGACGTTGCTCGAGGCCGGTCCGAACCTCGGCGGCCGAGCTGCATCCGAGCGGCGCGGCGGCTTCGTCCTCAACCAGGGGCCGCATGCCCTGTACGCCGGCGGGCCGGCGATGCGGGAGCTGCGGGCGATGGGGATTGAACTGGCCTGGTGGAACCCAACCTCCCCGAGCTCCGTGTTCCTGCGTGACGGGAGGCCGAGGCGATCGCCTGGCGGAACCCTGGGCCTCACCCGCCTGCTGAGACCGATCCTGCGCGGCCGGCCCGCGGAGCTCGCCGGGCTGTCCACGACCGAGTGGCTCGAGCGGACCCTGCCCTCGGAGAGCGCTCGCGCCGCGGCCGCGGCCCTGGTCCGGGTGACCACCTTCGTGGCCGACCAGGACGCCCTCAGCGCCGACGTCGCGGCCACCCAGCTCAGGCTCGGCCTCTCCCCCGGCGTCCGCTACCTGGAGGGCGGCTGGCAGTCGCTCGTGGACGGGCTGGCCGCCAAGGCCGAGGACTCCGGGGTCGGCCTGCGGACCCGGGCCGCGGCACGGCTCCTCCACGGCGAGGCCGGCGGCTGGACGGTGGCGCTCGACGAGGAGACCCTTGACGCCGACGTGCTCGTCGCCGCCGCCGGGGGTCCCGACGCGGTGGCGAAGCTGCTCGGCGACAAGGCGCCCCCGGCGCCCGGGCCGGCAGCCGAGCTCAGCGTGCTCGACCTCGGCCTGCGGCGCCTGCCGCGCCGGAGCCGCCGCTTCGCGCTCGGGATCGACCAGCCGACCTACCTCTCGCGACACTCGCCCCCGGACCGTCGCGAGGGCGTCCTGCTCAGCCTCGCCAGCTACGCGCGCGAACCGCGCCCGGCGCTCGAGGCGCTGGCCGACGCCGCGCAGCCGGGCTGGCGCGAGCAGCTCAGCTTCGATCGCTTCCTGCCGCGCATGGTCGCGGTCTCGGCCACCCCGACCCCGGGCGTCGGGGGTCTGGCGGGCCGCCCGGCGGTCGATCGCGGCGAGGGGCTCTACCTCGCGGGCGACTGGATCGGCCCCGAGGGGTGGCTGGTCGACGGCGCGATCGCCAGCGGCGCCGCGGCAGCCGCGGCGGCCCTGCGCCGGCCGGTCGCAGCGGTCGCATGAAAGAGGATGCCTTCGAGGTCTGCCGCCCCCGCCTGCTGGGCATCGCCTACGGGCTGCTGGGCGAGCTGACCGAGGCCGAGGACGTCGTCCAGGACGCCTGGCTGCGCTGGGAGCGAGCCGACCGCGACGCCATCCGCAACGCCGAGTCGTTTCTGGTCACGGTGACGACCCGGCTCGCGCTCGATCGGCTGCGCTCGGCCCGGGCGCGGCGGGAAGTGTACGTCGGGCCCTGGCTGCCGGAGCCGCTGGTCACCGACCCGGAAACGCCGGAGAGGAAGGTGATCGAGGCCGAGCGGCTGAACCTGGCCCTGCTGGGCGCGTTGGAGCGGCTGAACCCGGTCGAGCGCGCCGTCCTCGTCCTCCGCGACGTCTTCGACGTCGAATATGCCGAGATCGCCGACGTGCTCGAGAAGACTCCGGCCAACGTCCGCCAGATCGCCAAGCGAGCGCGCGAGCACGCGGGCGATTCGAGTCGGCGGCGCCCGGTCGGCGAGGAGGAGCGGGAGAAGCTCGCCTCCGCCTTCCTCACCGCCGCGGTCTCGGGCGAGGTCGACCAGATCCGCGACCTGCTGGCGGCGGACGCGATCATGTACACGGACGGCGGCGGGGTCGTCACCGCCGCGCGCAAGCCGATCTACGGGGCCGACAAGATCGCGCGCTTCCTGGTCGGCGTCCAGCGCAAGACCGCCTACCCGACTGACCCCGTCTTCACCCGCGTGCTCGTCAACGGCGACCCGGGCGTACGCATGGACAGCGCCTCCCAGGGCTTCGTCAACGTCGCCGCGATCGAGGTGGCTGACGGCGCGGTGCAATCGCTCCGCTTCTTCACCAACCCCGAGCGTTTCCCGGTCGAGTTCCCGCAACGCCGCTAACGCGGCGCGCTGACCCGCAGGGCGATCTCCAGCTCGAACCTCGCGTCGGGGTCGTCGAGGTCCTCGCCGAAGAGCTCGCGGAGGCGGGCGACGCGGTAGCGGGCGGTCTGGGGGTGGACGTGGAGCTCCTCGGCCATCGCGACCGCGTTGCCGTGGTGGCGGACGTAGGCGAAGGCGGTCTCGCGCATCCGCTCCCTCGCCTTGGCAGTGAGGCCGTCGAGGGGAGCGAGCCGGCGCCCGGCGAGGAGGTCGGTGGCCGTCGGGCTGGCGGCGAGGATCAGCTCGGGCAGGTGGTCCTCGGCGCGAAGCAGACCGCCTGCCGACTCGGGTCCGGCGACGGCACCGCGGAGGAGCGCCGTGGCCAGCTTCCACGAGCGGGCGGCGAGGGAGGGCTCGACCGCCGGGCCGAGTGCGAGGCGCACCCGGGTGGCCAGCCGCTCGATCTCCTCGCGGCGGCCGGGGCCGTCGGGATCGGGGAGGACGACGCAGCCGAGGCCTTCGACGACCGTGACCAGCACCTCGAGCGGCATCCGGCCGGCGATGGCGCCGAGGTCTCGCTCGGAGCAGGCGGCCACCGCCAGCCGCCTGGGCAGCTTCCACTCGGCGGCGGCCGCGGCGGCGGCGAGGTCAGCCGGGTCGACGGAGGGCTCGCGCAGGAGCAGGGCGCTCAGCTCCTGCCGGCGTCGCCGGCGCAGGTCCTCGACGGCCGCCTGCGCTTCCGCGTATCCGTCGACCGAATCGGCGGAGAGCTCGTCGATGTAGGCGAAGATCGCGTCGGCGAGGAGCGTCAGCGGCTCCGGCTCGAGGCCCTGCCGCTGCCCCGCTTCGGCCAGCCGCCGCCAGGCCACCCGGGCCCCGACCCGATAGGCCGCCTGCAGCGAGTCGAGGGTGCGGCCGACCCGCTGCTCCCCGCGTCCCAGCTCGACATAGACCTCGCGACCCCGCCGGCCGGAATCCGGCTCGCGGATCAGGGCGACGAACTGCAGCAGCGCCTCGTTCACCCCGGTGCGGATGCCGCGGCCGAAGCGGCCCTCGAGGGGCCGCCTGTACTCGGGAACCTGGCGGCCGATCGTCGCCAGGATCTCCTCGGTGATCGCCGGCAGCTCCGGCTCGATCAGGTCGGCGACCTCGGCCGGGAGCCCGCGCCAAGGCTCGGAATCCAATGTTTTGCTCATCTAGATGACAAGTTTAGTGATTGAGAATTGGTCCAGGCGAGGGCTTTTGCGCGCCGACAGCGGGAAACTTCCAGTCATGAGCGAGATGACCCGCACCGAGAAGGCCGTCAACCTCGGCGCCGTGGTGGTTCCCTTCCTGGCCACCATGGCGGCGATCGTCCTTCTCTGGAACAGCTGGGTGGGCGCCACCGACCTGGCGATCGCGGCGGCGATGTACCTGCTGACCGCGATCGGGATCACCGTCGGCTTCCATCGCCTTCTCACCCACCGCTCCTTCCAGACGGGGAAGCCGCTCGAGTACCTGTTCGCGATCCTCGGCTCGATGGCCGTGCAGGGACCGGTCATCGCCTGGGTCGCCGACCACCGCAAGCACCATGCCCACACCGACGAAGAGGGCGACCCGCACAGTCCCCACGTCGACCCCGACGGGGGTGTCAAGGGGGTCTTCTCCGGCCTGTGGCATGCCCACACGGGCTGGCTGATGTCATCGCAGGGACGTGCCGACTGGAAGCGGTACGCCGCTGACCTTTACGAGGACACCGGGATGCGAACCATCAGCCGCCAGTTCCCACTGCTGGTTCTGACGACCCTGGCGATCCCCGCGCTCGCCGGGTACCTGATCAGCGGCACGGTCCTTGGCGCGCTAACCGGTCTGCTTTGGGGCGGCCTGGTTCGCATCTTCTTCGTCCACCACGTCACCTGGAGCGTCAACTCCGTCTGCCACTTCTTCGGCAGCAGGCGCTTTGACACTGACGACCATTCGACCAACGTTTTTTGGTTGGCCATCCCCTCACTCGGCGAGTCGTGGCACCACAACCATCATGCGTTCCCACGCTCGGCCGTTCATGGACTGAAACGGTGGGAGCCGGACCCCTCCGGGATGGTCATCGCGACAATGGAGAGGCTGGGACTGGCGCGGAACGTGGTCCGCATCTCTCCCGAGCGCCAGGCTGAACGCGCCTCCTCTTGACCTGAAATATCTCGTCGATTCGTCGCTGTGGACTGTCACAGTGTGTGTGACTGTGCCAGACTCTCCACCCGGGTTCTCAATCAACTTGGATGGAAAGGAACTAGATGCCCCCCGCTAACTTTTTCGACGAGGCTCGCGACGCCCTCGAGCGGACCGTTCACGAGCTTCGCGACCAGCTCAGGCAGGCCGAGGAAGCCCTCGAGAAGCTCGGCGGTAGAGCCGTTTCTCGTCGCGGGCCCGGCCGTCCCAAAGGCAGTGGCCGCAAAGCCTCCCGCGGCGGCGCCAAAGCTGCCGGCGCTCCGCGCCGGCGCCGTAAACGCCGTGGCGGCACCCGGGCCGACCAGGCGGTGAAGCTGATCGAGTCGCAGCCCGGCATCAGCGCCTCGGACGTCGCCAAGACGATGAAAATCAAACCGAACTACCTGTACCGCGTCCTCGGCGATCTCGAGAAAGAGGGCCGCGTCAAAAAGGCCGGCCGCCAGTACTACCCGGCCGGCTGACGCCCACCCCACCAGCTTCGACAAGGAAGCTGGCCGGGTAGAGCCGCGCAAGGTGAAGGGGACCCGGGTGGGTCTTCCAGACACTCAGCCCGAAGGGCGTCTGGAAGACCCACCCGGGTCCCCTTTGTACGCAACCCTCAGATCAGCCCTAGCTGGCTGACGGCGTCGCGCTCCTCCTGCAGCTCCATCACGCTGCGGTCGATCCGCTCGCGTGAGAAGTCCGGGACCTCGAGCCCCTGCACGACGCTCCACTCGCCGCCGTTGCATTCGCACGGCATGCCGCAGACGATTCCCTCGCCGATCCCGTAGGACCCGTCGGCGGGGACGCCCATCGACACCCAGTCGCCGTCCGGCGTGCCCAGCACCCAGTCGCGGACGTGGTCGATAGCGGCGTTTGCCGCCGAGGCCGCGCTGGAGGCACCGCGGGCATCGATGACCTCGGCGCCGCGTTTCGCCACCCGCGGGATGAACTCGTCGGCGATCCAAGCCTCGTCGCCGACGGCGTCCCAGGCCTTCCGTCCCTCGACTTTCGCGTTGACCAGGTCGGGGTACTGCGTGACCGAGTGGTTGCCCCAGGCGGTCATGTTGGTGACCGAGGAAACCGGCTTGCCGAGCTTGTTCGCCAGCTGCGACTTCGCCCGGTTGTGGTCGAGCCGCATCATCGCGGTGAAGCGCTCGCGCGGCACGTCGGGTGCATTCGACAGTGCGATCAGGCAGTTGGTGTTGGCGGGGTTGCCGACCACCAGGACCTTGATGTCGTCGGCGGCGGCGGCGTTGATCGCTTCACCCTGCGGCTTGAAGATGCCGCCGTTTGCCTCGAGCAGGTCGGAGCGTTCCATGCCCGGCCCGCGCGGCCGGGCGCCGACCAGGAGGCCGATGTTGCAGCCGTCGAAAGCCTGCTTCGGATCGTCGGTGATGTCGACCCGGCTCAGCAGCGGGAAGGCGCAGTCGTCGAGCTCCATCGCCGTCCCCTCCGCGGCTTCGATCGCCTGGGGGATCTCCAGCAGGCTCAGCTCGACCGGCGTAGCGGGGCCGAGCATCTGCCCGCTGGCGATGCGGAACAGCAGCGCGTAGCCGATCTGGCCGGCGGCGCCGGTAACGGTGACCTTGACGGGGGTGCTCACTGAATCCTCTCCTCGGAGTCGGGGGTTTGGAAATCGGTTCGAAGATCGTTAGGCCATCGCGCGCCGGAGGTTCTCGTCGATCGCGGCGAGGAACTCCTGCGTGGTCTGGTGCTCCTGGCCACCGCCCACCAGCAGCGCCAGGTCTTTCGTCATCTTCCCGCTTTCGACCGTTTCGACGCAGACCCGCTCGAGCGTCTCGGCGAACTCCGAGACCTCCGGCGTGCCGTCCATCCGCCCCCGCGCGGCAAGGCCGCGGGTCCAGGCGAAGATCGAGGCGATCGGGTTGGTGGAAGTCGGCTTGCCCTGCTGGTGCTGACGGTAGTGGCGGGTCACGGTGCCATGGGCGGCCTCGGCCTCGACGGTCATGCCGTCTGCGCTCATCAGCACGCTCGTCATCAACCCCAGCGAGCCGAAGCCCTGGGCGACGGTGTCCGACTGCACGTCGCCGTCGTAGTTTTTGCACGCCCACACGTAGCCGCCCTCCCACTTCAGCGCGGCGGCGACCATGTCGTCGATCAGGCGGTGTTCGTAGGTCAGTCCGGCGGCCTCGAACTCCTGCTTGAACTCGTTCTCGTACACCTCGGCGAAAAGGTCCTTGAAGCGCCCGTCGTAGCGCTTGAGGATCGTGTTCTTGGTCGACATGTAGACCGGGAAGCCGCGGTCGAGCCCGTAGCGCATCGAGGCCCGGGCGAACTCGCGGATCGACTCGTCGAGGTTGTACATCGCCATCGCGACGCCGCCGCCGGGGAAGTCGTAGACGTCGAGCTCGACCGGCTCGGAGCCGTCCTTCGGCGTGTAGGTGAGGGTCAGCGTCCCCTCCCCCGGTACCACCAGGTCGGTCGCCCGGTACTGGTCACCGAAGGCATGGCGGCCGATCACGATCGGCTTCGTCCAGCCCGGCACCAGCCGCGGGACGTTCGAGATCACGATCGGCTCGCGGAAGATGACGCCGCCGAGGATGTTGCGGATCGTCCCGTTCGGCGAGCGGTACATCTCCTTCAACCCGAACTCCTCGACCCGCGCCTCGTCAGGGGTGATCGTGGCGCACTTGACGCCGACCCCGTGGCGCTTGATCGCCTCCGCCGCTTCGACCGTGATCCGGTCCTCGGTCGCGTCGCGGCTCTTGATCCCGAGGTCGTAGTACTCGAGCTCGACGTCGAGGTAGGGAAGGATCAGCTGCTCTTTGATGAATGACCAGATGATCCGCGTCATCTCGTCGCCGTCGAGCTCGACGACCGGGTTCTTGACAGCGATCTTGGCCACCGAGCGGCGATGCTATCTAGGTCACAGCGCCGCCCGTGCCCTGGCTACGCGGCCAGGGTCGTGCCAGAATCAGAGCCGATGGCAACCGTCGAACGCCCGGCCTCGGGAGCCCACGAGGTCGTCAACCAGCCCTCCCCGCTCGTCGACTACAACGTCTACGCGGCCGATCGCGTCCTCGTCGAAGCAGTCCGGCGCGAGGGCGCCGAGTGGGCGGAGGGGCGGATCTCGGAGGCCGGCGAGCTGGCCGGCAGCGAGCGCCTGCAGGCGCTCGGCGCCCAGGCGAACGAGAACCCGCCGCGGCTGAGGACCCACGATCGCTACGGCCACCGCGTCGACACCGTCGACTTCCATCCGGCCTGGCACGAGCTGATGGGCGTCGCGGTGGAGCACGAGCTGCACTGCTCGCCCTGGAAGGACCCGCGGCCAGGCGCTCACGTCGCCCGCGGCGCCGCCTTCATGTGCATGTCGCAGGCCGAGGCCGGGATCGGCTGCCCGATCTCGATGACCTACTCGGTGATCCCGGCGCTGCGCACCCAGCCCGAGCTGGCCGCCGAGTGGGAGCCGCGCTTTCTCTCCTCGACCTACGACCCGGCGAATGCGCCGGCGCCGCACAAGGCGGGCGCGCTGGCGGGAATGGGGATGACCGAGAAGCAGGGCGGCACCGACGTCCGCGCCAACACCACCGTCGCCCGCCCGGTCAATGGCGGCGGCCCGGGCGCCGAGTACGAGCTGACCGGCCACAAGTGGTTCATGTCGGCGCCGCAGTGCGACGCCTTCCTCGTCCTCGCCCAGGCCGACGGCGGCATCTCCTGCTTCCTCTTCCCCCGCTGGACGCCCGACGGAGAGCGCAACCGCTTCCGCCTGCAGCGCCTGAAGGACAAGCTCGGCAACCGCTCCAACGCCTCCAGCGAGGTCGAGTTCGACGCCGCCTCGGCCTGGCTCGTCGGCGAGGAGGGCGCCGGGGTGCGGACGATCATCGAGATGGTCAACCACACCCGGCTCGACTGCGTCCTCGGCGGCGCCACCGGGATGCGGGTCGGGGTCGCCCAGGCGATCCACCACGCCACCCAGCGCTCGGTCTTCGGCCGCGAGCTGGTCGAACAGCCGCTGATGCGCAACGTCCTCGCCGACCTGGCGATCGAGTCCGAGGCGGCGACGATCGGCGCCCTGCGCCTGGCCCGCGCCTACGACGAAGCGATCGCCGGCGACGCCGAAGCCCAGGACTTCAAGCGGATCGCCAACGCCGTCCTCAAGTACTGGGTCTGCAAGCGCGCCGTCATCCACGCCGGCGAGGCGCTCGAGTGCCTCGGCGGCAACGGCTACGTCGAGGAGTCGGGGATGCCGCGCCTCTTCCGCGAGAGCCCGCTCAACTCGATCTGGGAGGGCTCGGGCAACGTCCAGTGCCTCGACGTCCTGCGGGCGATGGTGAAGAGCCCGGCGGCGCTTGAGGTCTTC
Organism: Solirubrobacterales bacterium; assembly: GCA_035760065.1. GTDB lineage: Bacteria > Actinomycetota > Thermoleophilia > Solirubrobacterales > 70-9 > VAYN01. The sequence goes on along the minus strand of DASTTQ010000057.1, from coordinate 6,392 downwards.
TTCGCCGAGGTCGCCGACGGCGCCGCCTCCGAGCCCCGCCTCGCCGCCTTCGCCGCCGAGCTGCGCGACGAGCTGCCGGGGGACCTGGAGACGATCGAGACCCGCGCCCGCCGCCTCGTCGAGCGCATGGCCCTCGCCCTCCAAGCCTCCCTCCTCGTCCGCTACGGCGAGGAAGCCGTCGCCGACGCCTTCTGCGCCTCCCGCCTCTCCGGCGACTGGGGCCAGGCCTTCGGCACCCTCCCGGCCGGCACCGACTTCGGCCGCATCATCGAGCGGCACCGGCCGAGCCCTCAGAGCGATTGACCAGGCGCTTTTCCGAACCACTGGTTCGGAAAAGCGCCCACGGCAATTGTGCACACAATCGCGTACACTCAGGCCATGGCCAAGACCGTTGCGGTTCGCGAGCTGCGCGCCAACCTCAGTAGCGTGCTTGACGACGTCAGCGATCGCCGGGACCACATCCTGGTGACCCGCAACGGGGCGCCGGCTGCGGCTCTGGTTCCGATCGACGAGTACGAGGCGTTGGAGGACACCGCCGAGATCCTCTCCGATCCCGATGCCCTCTCGGCGCTGGAGTCGGGGCTTGCCGAGATCGAGCGCGGAGAGACGGTCGCCCTTGCTGAGCTTCGCAGTGAGTTGGCAGAGCGACGGTCGACCCCCAGCTGAGCCTTTGCCCGACTCGTCCTCGCCCGGCGAGCCCGTCGCGACCTGCTCGAGTTGAGCTGGCCGCTGATCGACGCGATCGAGGATGCGCTCGGCCTGCTCGAGCGGGACCCGTTCGCCGGCTATGCGCTGCGCGGAAAGCTGCGCGGCCTGTACTCCCTGCGGGTCGGTTCCTTTCGGATCCTCTACCAGCTTACCGACGGTGGAAGGACGGTTCGCGTCGCTGCCATCCGCCACCGCTCTATCTCCTACGGCAGCGATCCTCGCTGAGCAGTCCCTATCGAGCGGTCGCGTCCCTCAGCGCCCGGCCCACCTGCTCGATCGTGATCACGCCGCTGAGGCGGCCTTCGGCGTCGACGGCCATCAGGGCGCCGAGGCGGCGGAGGTTCTGGTTGGCGAGCAGGGTGTCGAGGGGGGTGTCGTCGGGGACGAAGAGACCGATGTCGTGGTCGACCAGGTCGGAAACGTGAGAGCCGGCGCGCTCGATCTCGGGCACCTCGTCGGCTTTGTCGCGCTCGACCAGGCCGAGGAAGCGGTGGGCGGCGTCGACGACCGGGAACCACGGCCAGCGGTAGCGGAGGAAGTACTCGTCGAGCGCCCGCTCGACGCTGAGGTCGCCCGGGATCGCCACCGGCTCGCGGTCCATCACGTCGGCGACGCGGACGTCGCCGATCCGGCTGCTGATCGCGGTCTGCATCGCAGCGCCGCGGGCCGAGCCGTTGATCACCATCCCGACCAGCGCCAGCCAGATGCCGGTGAAGACGGCGCCGCTGACGGCGAGCAGGATGCCGCCGCCGATGAACAGGTAGGCGAAGAACCGGCCGAGGTTGGCGGCGAAGCGGGTCGCCGCTGTGCGATCGCCCGAGTGGCGCCAGGAGAGGGCGCGGGCGACCCGGCCGCCGTCCATCGGGTAGGCGGGCAGCAGGTTGAAGACGAGGATCAGGGCGTTGATCGAAACCAGCCAGGCGATCAGCGCCATCAGGGCCGACGCGCTCGAGCTCGTCTGATGAAGGGCCGCCTCACGGAAATCCGTCCAGCCCGTGGCAAGCGCGCCGACGACAGCGAAGACGACGACGATCGCGAAGGTGACCGCCGGGCCCGCCAGCGCCACCTTCAGCTCGGTGGCGGGCGTGTCGGCTTCGCGGTCCATCCGCGCCATCCCGCCGAAGATCCAGAGCTGGATGCCGGAGATGCCGATGCCGTTGCGCATCGCCACCACCGCATGGCCGAACTCGTGCAGGAGGATCGATCCGAAGAAACCGACGGCGCTGAGCAGGCCGAAGAGGAACGGCGTCGTCCCACCCTCTCCGAGCAGCCCTTCGAAGAAGTTGGTCATCCAAAGGATGACCAGGAAGAGGACGACGAACCAGGACCAGTCGACGCTGACTCTGATCCCGCGGAAATGGAAGAGGGTGATCGACCCACCGCCGAGCATGGGGCAATGGTAAGCGGCCAGCGCCTCCGGCCGAGTCAGGGGAAGCGATTTGGCTGCGCGGCTCGAGGAATTGGAGCAGATCGAGCACGCCCTAGATGCAAGCGCCGGACGGCCGAGCCAGCATCTCTGTTCCTTCTGCTCGCTATACGACCATAAAGAACAGAAGGGAAAGGGGGCGCCTCGGTTAGCCGTTCCTTTTCCTTGTCATACAGGTAGAAGGAACAGGAGAAGGGATGCGGACGGAGCGGGCACTGCGATCGAGCCCCGGATAGCCGGCTGTGAAACCGTCGCCTGTCGTAGGAGCCGGAGGAGGTCCTCCACGAACCCTCCCCGCCGTTGTCCGGGGAGGACCTCCCCCGGCTCCCCCACCCCTTGCGTCAAATGTGACGAATTACGACTACGCCGGCGGCCTCGCCAGGTATAGGCTTCCGCGCCGTGCCTACCCATGACGTTCTCGTAATCGGGGCCGGCCTCGCCGGCCAGAGGGCGGCTCTCGCGGCCGCCGAGGAGGGCGTGTCGGTCGGGATCGTCAGCAAGGTCCACCCGGTGCGCTCCCACTCCAACGCCGCCCAGGGCGGCATCAACGCCGCGCTCAACCCCGGCGATTCCTGGGAGTCCCACGCCTTCGACACGATCAAGGGCTCCGACTACCTCGGCGACCAGGACGCGATCGAAATCATGACCCGCGAGGCGCCGGAGGAAATCCTCCACCTCGAGCACCTCGGCGTCACCTTCCACCGCAACGAGGAGGGCAGGCTCGGGACCCGCGCCTTCGGCGGCGCCTCCGCCGCCCGCACCTACTACGTGGCCGACATCACCGGCCAGGCGATCATGCACGTGCTCTACGAGCAGCTGATGAAGTACTCCGAGCAGATCGCCCGCTACGAGGAGTGGTTCTGCAGCTCGCTGGCGATCGACGAGAACGGCGAGTGCTGCGGCGTCGTCACCCGCAACGTCGCCGACGGCACCATGGAGCTGTTCCAGGCGAAGTCGGTGATCCTCGCCACCGGCGGCAACGGGCAGGTCTGGCGGCCGACCACCAACGCCCTGATCTGCACCGGCGACGGCATCGCGATGGCCTACCGGGCCGGCGCCAAGCTGATGGACATGGAGATGATCCAGTACCACCCGACGACGCTGGCGGGCAAGGGCTTCCTGATCACCGAGGGCGCCCGCGGCGAGGGCGCGCACCTCCTCAACGCCAGGGGCGAGCGCTTCATGGAGCGCTACGCGCCGAACAAGATGGAGCTGGCCTCGCGCGACGTCGTCTCCCGCGCCGAGCAGACCGAGATCAACGAGGGCCGCGGCTTCCCCGACGGGACCGTCGCCCTCGACATCACGGTGGTGCCGAAGAAGCGCGTGCACGAGGCGCTGCGCGAGATCGTCCTCGTCGGCCGCGACTTCGCCGGCGTCGACATCACCCGCGAACCGATCCACATCAAGCCGGGCAACCACTACACGATGGGCGGCGTCAAGACCGACGTCGACGGCCGCACCGACATCCCCGGCCTCTACGCGGCCGGCGAGGCCGCCTGCGTCTCGGTCCACGGCGGCAACCGGCTCGGCGCCAACTCGCTCCTCGACACGCTGATCTTCGGCAAGCGCTCGGGTCGCGACGCCGCCGCCCGGGCCAAACGGATCGACTACGCGCACGTGTCGAAGAAGGTTCTCGACGACGAGGAGGCGACGATCGCCGACGTCCTCTCGCGCGAGAAGGGCTCGGGCCGCCGGATCTCCGAGATCAAGCTCGAGCTGGGCCAGGCGATGGACGCCAAGGTCGCCGTCTTCCGCGACGAGGCCGGGATCCAGGAGGCGCTGGAAACCGTGCGGCGGCTGAAGGAGGAGGCGAAGACCGCCTACGTCGACGACCACGGCAGCGTCTTCAACCAGGACCTGATTGCCGCGATCGAGCTCGGGTACATGCTCGACAACGCCGAGTGCACCTGCGTCGCGGCGCTGGAGCGCAAGGAGAGCCGGGGCGCCCAGTACCGCACCGACTACCCGGAGCGCAACGACACCGACTGGCTGAAACACATCGACCTCGAGCGGACCGACGACGGCCCCGAGATCTCCTACTCGGAGGTCACCATCACCCAGTGGGAACCCGAAGAGAGGAAGTACTGATGGCCGAGTACACGATCAAAGTCCGCCGCTTCCAGCCCGAGAGCGGCGAGGGCCCCTACTGGGAGGAGTTCGGCGTCGACCTCGATCCCTCGCTCTCCGTCCTCGACGGCCTCCTGCAGGCCAAGGACCGCGACGACGGGTCGCTTGCCGTCCGCTGCTCCTGCCGGGCGGCGATCTGCGGCTCCTGCGGGATGAAGATCAACGGCCAGTCCGGGCTCGGCTGCAAGACCCAGATCGGCGAGGCCCAGGAGCTGGCCGACAAGCGGGCGAGCGCCGCCGGCGAGAGCAGCGAGGGCAACTCGATCGTGATCGAGCCGATGGGGAACATGCCCGTGATCAAGGACCTGATCACCGACATGGAGTCGACGCACTGGACCAAGATCCGCCGCGTCACCCCCTGGCTGCTGCCCCATGGCGAGCCGCCCGAGCGCGAGTACGTCGTCGAGCCGGAATCGATGATCGACATCACCCAGTCGATGGCGTGCATCCAGTGCGGCGCCTGCGTTTCCTCCTGCCTCTCGATGGAAGCCGACCCCGACTTCATCGGCCCGGCGGCGCTGGCCAAGGCCTACCGCTTCGTCGGCGACCCGCGCGACGCCGAGGCCCATGAGCGCCTGCACGACCTCGCCGAGGACCCCCACGGGATCTACGACTGCACCCACTGCTTCAGCTGCATCGACGCCTGCCCGAAGGGCGTGGCGCCGATGGACCAGATCATGCGCCTGCGCCGCAAGGCCGGCGAGGAGGGAATCGAAGACCCCAACGCCGGCCACGCCCACGAGGTCGCCTTCGTCAAGATCATCGAGAAGAAGGGGACGCTGGACGAGGCGATGCTGGTCCAGGAGTCCTACGCGCCGGGCATCAAAGGCAAGCTGAAACCGAGCAAGCGCGGCCTGACCGAAACGATCAAGTCGCTGCCGACGATCCTGCGACCGCTGCGCAAACGGAAGGTCAGGCTGCGGCAGGCGATCCCGGGGACGCACCACAAGCTCCCGGGCGATGCGATGGACGGCGTCAAGGCGATCTACGCGCACGCCGAGGAGCACAGCGAGGAACTGAACCTGTACATCCGGGGCGAGGAGGGCGATGACGCCCAGCCCGACGGCGCCGCCGCCGAGGAGGTCACCAATGGCTGAGAACATCAAAGTCGCCTACTGGCCCGGCTGCGTCTCGCGCGGCTTCACCCCGGAGCTGCACGGCTCAATGGCCTTCGTCGCGCAGAAGCTCGGGATCGAGCTGGTCGAACTCGACCGCGCCAACTGCTGCGGCGCCGGCGTCATCGCCGAGCACAACCAGGAGCTCGCCGACACGCTCAACGCTCGCACCTTCGCGCTGGCCCAGCAGACCGGCCTGGCGATGATGAACATCTGCTCGACCTGCCAGGGCGCGCAGTCGGAGTGCCAGCAGCGCCTCGACGCCGACTCCGCCTACCGCGCCCACATCAACGAGGTGCTATCCGGCCAGGGCCTCTCCTACGAGAAGGGCAAGGACGGGTTCACGAACAAGAACTTCCTCTGGCTGCTGGTCGAGGATTACGGGCTCGACCGGCTCAGGGAGCAGGTCGTGCGCCCGCTCAACGGCCTCAGGGTCGGCCCCTTCTACGGCTGCTACATCGTGCGGCCGAAGGAACGGCTCGGCTACGGCGAGCATCCCGACCGCGACATCTACCTGGAGAAGGTGATCGAGGCCCTCGGCGGCGAGGTGGTCGAGTACGACGGCGCCCGCAAGTGCTGCGGCTTCCCGGTGGTGACGATGAACCGCGACACCTCGCTGCGGCAGTCCGGCACCCACGTCGGCGACGCGATCGACGCCGGCGCCGACTGCCTCGTCACCCCCTGCCCGCTCTGCCACCTCAACCTCGACATGCAGCAGCCCGAGGCGGCCAAGGTCGTCAACCGCGACCTCGGCCTCGCCGTCCTCCACCTCCCCCAGCTGGTCGGCCTCGCCCTCGGCGCCGAGCCGAAGGAGCTCGGCATGAACCGCCACGTTTCCTCCACCGGCTGGGTCCAGGACCGCCTCGCCGGCGTCGCCGCTTAGACTGAACTAACCCCAAGTCCTCGCGACACCCGCGGGGCCCATAGACGCTTGAAGTGCGACGACCCCTGCCGGCCGGCAGGGGTCGTCCGCGTTGCGGCTCAGTCTCAACGTCGCCAAACAAAGAGAGGAGCCG
>DASTTQ010000056.1:0-6659 GCA_035760065.1 Solirubrobacterales bacterium | reverse complement strand
GAAGGCGTCCGGTAGGGGTCGCCCCGATCCCCGCCCTCGATGCCGCCGGGATTGACTTCTCGGGGACCGGCCTGGTCAGTGTCTTCATTCGGCACGCAATCGGGCCGGTGCCGTTGACGGGTGCCACGGAGCGCAATGTGGTTCAGATCGCCGACCCGGCGTTGTCGCCGAAGAGCCGACCGAGCGACCGGCGTCAGGTCCGCCGCAATCTCGAAGCTGGTTATGAGCTGGAGCTGGTGCCCGGACCTGAGACGAGTCCTGAGCAGCGCGCCGCCTTCCTCGTCGCCTACGAGCAGACGATGCGCCGCACCGGTGCCGCCGATCGCTATTTCTTCGGCGCCGCCTACTTCGACCGCATCCTCGAAGCCGATCGCACCTGGCTCGTCCTCGCCACCGCCCCCGACGGCAAAATCGCCGCCGCCTCGATCGCGGCGGTCAGCGACGGCTGCCTCCACTACTACCTCAGCGGCAGCACCGACTCGCACCTGCGCGATGCGCCGATGAAGAACGTTGTCACCCGTCTGGTCGAGCACTCCGCCGAGCTCGGCCTGCCGCTCAACCTCGGCGGCGGCATCCGTCCCGGCGACGCGCTCGAGGAGTTCAAGCGCGGCTTTGCCAACCGGCAGTCGGTCTGGACCACCTCCGAGCTCATATGCGACAGCCAGGCCTACGCGCGGCTCTGCGCCGGCCGCGAAGCCGAGGGCTTCTTCCCCGCCTATCGAGCCTGAGGCTATTCGCTCGCTTCGGGCGCTTCAGGTTCGGCCGGCGTCGGTCCGGTGAATTTGAAGGCGAAGACCGGCTCCCCCCCGTACTTGCCCCACGTTTCGCCTCCGAAGGCGCGGACCGCGTCGAGCGTCTTGGCGCCCTTGTATTCGGGGCAGCCGATCAGGTTGGTCCAGGTGGTCGCCGCCACCTGGTAGGGCATGTTCTTGTTCGGGAAGAGCAGCGTCGCCCCGTACATGGTGTCGTAGAGGCCCTTCAGTTCGAGCTGCTCCTTTTCGGGAAGGCTCGGCGCATACTGGATCTCCATCCGGCCGTGCTCCAGCGAGTGCACGTAGTCGATCGGCTTCGGTTCTTCGAGGTAGGCCCCGTCGGCCTGCTGGAAGGGCGGTTCGGCGTGCTTGCCGGAGGTCGGAGGACTGGTCTTGTAGCTCGGCGTCGGCGAGTTCTGCGGGATGTGTTCGTGTCCCTCGTCTTCGAGGCGCAGCTCGAGCTTGCAGCCGGCAGCCTTCGCCGCTTTCTGCAGGTTCGTGATCTGGGCGGGCGGCGGCGGGATTCCTTCCCGTTCGTCGGGCGGGACGCCGTTGGTCGAGCCGAACTGCGAGTTGACGTTGATGTGCGCGTCGCCGCCCCCACCGCTGCCGCCCCCGCCGCTTCCGGCAACGACGACGACGATCGCGACGATCGCCAGGACGACGACGGCACCGAGGCCGTAGGCGAGCAGCATCCGTTTGCCCTCGCCCTTCGATTCGCGTTCTTCGGCCTCGATCCGTTCCTGCCGAAGGCGGTCTCGTTCCCTCTCGCCCTTGCCCATGAGGCGAAGATTATGCTCGTTCGCCGCCCGTCGCGCTTGGCCGCTACTTGGTCGCGCCCGGTTCTTCGGGATTCGCGGGAGTCGGTCCTTCGACCGGGAATTGCTGCAGGGACCCGCTTCCGTACTTTCCCCAAGTCGCCCTGCCGAAGTCCCGGACCGCATCGAGGGTCTTCTGACCTTCCCAGCCGGTGCAGGCGAGCAGGTTGGTCCAAGTCGTTGCGGCGACTGCGAATTCCATCGTTTCGTTGGGGAAAAACAGAGTTCCTCCGTACATGGTGTCGAAGATGCCCTTCAGTTCGAGCTGCGCGCTTTCCCTGAAGTCGGGTGCGTATTGGATCGCCAACCTCCCGTGGTCGAGCGCGGCGACAACGGCGCTGGGTTCGGGGCCGACGAGATAGGCCCCGTCGGCCTGCTGGTGAGGTACTCGCACATGGGGACCGGAGGTAGGGGGGTCTTCCTTGTATTCGGGGGTGGGACCGTTAGGCGGCAGTTCCTTGTTCCCCTCCGGTTTGAGGTTGCGAAGGAGATAACAACCCGCATCTCTTGCAGCTTTTCGCAGATTCGGGTCCTTTACCGGTGGCGGCGGGATGCCGGTGCGTTCGTCGAGGATGACTCCGTTCGCCGAACCCGACGCCTCGTTGATGTGGGCGTTGCTGCTGTCCCCGCCGTCATTACTTCCGCCCCCACCGCAGCCCGCTAGCCCGAAGAGGATCACGGCCACCGCGAGCAGAAATGCTCCCGCCCTACCCTCTCCCTTGCACATAGATTCACATCTTAATCAAGATCTTCTAACCGCGCGCTGGCGGCCGGCGCCCGCTCCCACGGGCGCGACGCCTTCAGCGCTCCCAGCACCGCCCGCGTCGCCGGCGCCCGGTTGAGCGCGTAGAAGTGGATACCGGGCGCTCCGGCGATCAGCAACTCCGCGCATTGCTGCGCCGCATAGGCGATGCCGAGCTCGAACTCCCGCTCCGGATCGCCCTCTGCAGCCGCGAACGCGGCCTCCAGCTCCGCCGGGATGGTCGCGTCGCAGAGGTCACAGATCCGCTTCGTCTGGGCGAAGCTCGCGACCGGGATCACCCCGGCCAGGATCGGCACCTCGATCCCCGCCTCGCGCGCCGCCCGCACGAAGTCGAAGTAGACCTGGTTGTCGAAGAAGAGCTGGGTGATGAGGAAGGTGGCGCCGGCTTCGACCTTGGTCTTCAGGTAGCGCAGGTCGGTCTCGAGGTCCGGGGCCTCGGGATGCACCTCGGGGAAGCAGGCGCCGCCGATCCCGAAGCTCCAACCGGCGGCGATGAAGGCGGCCAGCTCGGCCGCACTGCCCAATCCGCCCTCGGGCTGGACGAAGCCTCCCTGCCCCCGGGGCGGGTCGCCGCGCAGGGCGAAGACGTTCTCGATCCCGGCTGCCTCGATTCGGTCAAGGGTCTCCGCCAGGCCCGCGGTCGTCTCGCCGACACAGCTGAGGTGGGCCATCGTCTCGAAGCCGATCTCGTCCTTCAACGCCGCGGTGATCTCGACCGTTCCCTCGCGGGTCGATCCGCCCGCCCCGTAGGTGACCGAAACGAAGTCGGGCTCGAGCGCGAGCAGCTCACGCGCCGTCGCGTACAGCTCCTGGATCGCCTCCGGCGTCTTCGGCGGGAAGAACTCGACCGAGAAGGTGGGCCGCCGCTCAGCGATGATTTCGTCGATTCGCACCCGACGAGGGTAACCGGCGGCTTCAGGCCAGGTCCTTCGCCTCCCTGGCCGAGGGGCGGTCCTCGGAGAGCCTTAACTGCGGGTTTTGCGGAAACCTGTCGCCGGACCCCCTGGACAAGATGGAAGAGGTTTCGTAGGTTCGCCCTGCGACCGAGAGAGACCGGTTCCGTTGGAAGCCAAAGCGGAAAAAGGCCTCGAAGGTGGCGCCACGAGCTTCTGAGCGCGAAGGCTACGCGTGAGGCAGGCAACGAGCGTCATCCTCGGTCGTTTTCTCGTGGGCGCGCAAGCGGCGGATTTCTCGTCCGCGGCGCCTCCTACGGTTGCTCACGGTCCTGGAGCCCTGCCCCTCCAGGCCGGCGACCGGGGCGCACTCTCGGGGAGCCGGGCGTCGTCGCGATCCCCGCGCACCGCGCGACGACTAGCCCGCCCGCTCCCCTCTTCATCTCGGCTCGAACCGACCCTGTGGGAGGATCTGCGCGATGAGCGGGGCCGAGGTCCGATACGAACGCCGCGGCTCGGCGGCGGTGCTGACGATCGACAGGCCCGAGCGCCGCAACGCGATCGACGCCGCCGCGGCGCGGGGGCTGCGCGAGGGGCTCGAGGCATTCGAGGCCGATGCCGGCGCCCGGGTGCTGGTGCTGACCGGCGCCGGCGGCGAGGCGTTCTGCGCCGGCGCCGACCTCAAGGCAATCGACCTCGACGTCGACGACCCCGCCGGCCCGCTGGGGATCAGCCGCCTCACCCCGTCGAAGCCGACTATCGCCGCGGTCGACGGCTGGTGCCTCGCCGGCGGCCTCGAGCTGGCCCTCTGGTGCGACCTGCGAATCGCCACCCCGAAGTCGGTCTTCGGCTGCTTCGAGCGTCGCTGGGGGGTCCCCTTGGTCGACGGCGGCACCCAGCGGCTGCCGCGGGTCGTCGGGATGGGGCGGGCGTTGGAGCTGATCCTCACCGGTCGCGGGGTCGAGGCCGAGGAAGCGGCGCGGATCGGCCTGGTCAACGAGTTGGCTGCCGAAGGGGCGCATGTGGAGCGCTCGCTGCAGTTGGCCGAGCGGCTCGCGGGGTTCCCGCAGGAAACGATGCTGAGCGATCGGCGCGCCGCCCTCGAGGGCGCGGGGCTACCCCTGGATCGGGGCCTGGAGCTCGAGCACAGGCTGGGCCGCGAAGTGCTGGAGGTAGCCGCTCGCGGCGCCGCCCGCTTTGCCGCCGGCGAGGGCCGCGGCGGCGCCGGCGTCTGAGCCTTCAGGCTGCGTCGAGTCGCATCTCCATCAGCGCCACGTCGGCCCCGAAGTAGGGCAGCACGGCGAGGTAGATCAGCTCGGGCAGCAACCCGGCCAGCTCACCCGGCTCCGGGGAGGAGAGGCGACCGTGGAGGACGGCGAGGATCCCTGCTACGACCGCCTCGGCGGAGATCGCCGGGGCAGCGCCGTCGCTTTCCTCGCGGGCCAGGTCGACCATCGCCGCGGCCCGCTCCATCGCCTCTGTCCGCTTCTCCAGCGCGAGCGGGCCGGCGGCGTGCACTTCGACAAGCAGCGCCCGCCCGATCTCGGGCTCTTCGTCGAGATAGCGGAGCAGCCCGACCAGTGCTCGGCGCAGCTGCCCTCGCCAGCTCGCCTCTCCCGCGGCCTCTTCTCGCATCGCCAGCTCGATCCAGGCAGAGCCGGCGTCGAGCGCCTGCAGGTAGCAGTCCTCCTTGCTTCGAAACGAGTCGTAGAACGCCTGCCGGTAGACCCCGGCAGCCTCGGTCGCGTCCTGGACCGTGGCCTGCTGGTACCCCCTTGCCCCCACCGCTATGAGCATCCCCTCGAGGATGCGCTGTCGCTTTCCGGTCAAAGTCCCCGCCCGGTAAAGATCGATTGAGAAAATACTTTGTCTGCCTTAGGTACCTACACGGTATCCGTTGGCGGCGAAGGACACCCCGTCGACCCAACTCAGGTACGCTGTCGTTCGTGGCTCAAAACTCAACAGCCCGTCCACTCCCCGGCCGGCAGATGCTCTCGCGGGAGTTCATCGCCCGGCACCAGCGCGTGCGGATCATCAACGGCCTGGCGCTCGAGGCCTCCGAGAAGGGCTACCGCGCGGTCACCGTCGCCGACATCGTCAAGCGCGCCGGGATCGCCCGCAACACCTTCTACGAGAACTTCGGCTCGAAGGAGGAGTGCTTCCTGGCAGCGCAGGAATATGCGATGTCGACTGCGCTCGAGCAGGTGGTCGGGGCGGCGGGCGAGATCGACGAGTGGCCCCGCCGGGTCGAGGCAGGGCTCGCCGCCTTCCTCGCCTACGTCGCCCGTGAGCCGGCGCTCGCCCGGACCTGCATGGTCGAGGCGCTCGCGGCCGGCCCGGCGTCCGTGCGCCACTACGAGGAGTCGCTGCAGGCCTTCGTTTCGCTGTTCAAGCTTGGACGCGATGTCTCGCCCCACGGCGACGATCTTCCGGAGACACTGGAGGAGGCGCTGATCGGCGGCGTGTTCTGGATTCTCTACCAGCGTCTGCTGCAGGCGGACTCTCGCCAGATCGAGGCGCTTCTTCCGGAGTTGGTCGAGTTCGCCCTGACTCCCTATCTGGGCGCCGATGCCGCCCGCGCGGTGGCAACGGGCTGAGGACGCGATGGCTGGAGCGGGCGATCAAGAAACTGGCCAGTTAGCCAGTCGGAGCCCCATTCGTCTGGATCGGTATCGTCGGTTCTCTTGAGCGACCCAGTCGACCCTTCCGTGGACTCTCCGGAGTACCCGCCGGAGCTGGCTCGCCTTCCTCCGGGGCGGCATGGGCTTCCGCGCGAGTTCGTCACGCGCAACCAGCGTGAGCGCCTGATCGCCGGCCTCGCCGAGGCGGTCGCCGAACACGGCTACGCGGGGACGACGATCGCCCACATCACCCGCCACGCCGCCGTTTCCAGGCGCACCTTCTACGAGCACTTCAGCAGCAAGGACGAGTGCTTCGTCGCCGCCTACGACGCGGTGATGACCGAGCTCGACCGGCGCGTGGGCGAGGCCTTCGAGCGGGAGGAGGAATGGCCGCAGGCGGTGCGGGCAGGGCTCGCCGCGATGCTGGAGTTCCTCACCGCCGAGCCGCACCTGGCCCGCCTCAGCATGGTCGAGGCGCTTGTCGCCGGCCCGGTCGTGGTCAAGCGCTACGACGCCGCGATCCAGAGCCTCGTCCCCTACTTCGAAGCCGGCCGCGAGGGTCGCTCGCCCGAGGTCCTGGCGGGTCTCTCGCCGACCACCGAGGAGGCCCTGGTCGGCGGCATGGTCTCGCTGATCTCGCGGCGAATCTTCGCCGACCGCACAGAAGAGCTGATGGCGCTGCTCCCCGACCTCATCGAGTTCGCGTTGACGCCGTATCTCGGCAGTGCCGAGGCGGCGAAGGTGGCTCGAGGCGGTTAGCGGGGGGCGGGGAGGGGTGGCCCTCTCCCGGCACCCCTCGCTATGGCTCGGGG
>DASTTQ010000055.1:0-10577 GCA_035760065.1 Solirubrobacterales bacterium | reverse complement strand
GACCCAGTAGCCGCCCTCCCCGGCGGGCCTGTAGACGCGGTGCTCGGCCTCGAACTCGTGGGGCAGCTCGACCCCTGGCCTCGGGGTAGGCACGGCCGCGGGCAGCTCGGCGAGGATCCTCTGCCGCAGCTCGGCGAGGCCCTCGCCGGTTGCCGAGGAGACCGCCAGTACGCCGAGCACGCCGTCGCCGAGGCGCACCCGCCACTCCGCCAGGTCTTCCTCGACCTGCCCGGACGGGAGCAGATCGCACTTGCTCAACGCCACCAACTCGGGCAGGCGCTCGAGGCCGGCGCCGTGGGCGGCGAGCTCACTGCGCACGGTCCCGTAATTCGAAGCGGGGTCGCCGTCGCTCGGGGCGACGTCGACGACGTGGACGAGCATCGCGCAGCGCTCGACGTGGGCGAGGAACTCGTGGCCGAGGCCGGCACCCTCGGCAGCGCCCTCGATCAGGCCGGGGATGTCGGCGACCACAGCCTGCCGCTCCTCGCCTTCGATCGTCCCGAGCACCGGTGAGAGCGTGGTGAACGGATAGTCGGCGACCTTCGGCGCCGCCCGCGTAAGGCGCGCGAGCAGCGAGGACTTGCCGGCGTTCGGCAGCCCGACCAGGCCGACGTCGGCCAGTAGCTTCAGTCGCAGCTCGATCCAGCCGGCTTCCCCCGAGCTGCCTTTCTCGGCGAAGCGCGGCGTCTGCCGGATCGAGGTGGCGAAGCGTCGGTTCCCGTGCCCTCCGCGGCCACCACGGGCGACGACAGCGTGCTGCCCCGGCGTTACCAGGTCGATCCGGCTTCCATCCACCGCCGTCGCCTGCGTCCCCGGCGGCACCGGGATCTCCCTGTCCTCCCCCCTTGCCCCCTGCCGGTTGGACCCTTCCCCATGCCGTCCCCGCTGCGCCCGGAAGTGCTTGCTCCCTTTCAGCGCCGCCAGGTCCCGCTTCGAGGGATCGCAGACCAGCACGACGTCCCCACCATGACCCCCGTCCCCCCCGTCGGGGCCACCGCGGGGCACGTGCGCCTCGCGGCGGAAGCTGGTCGAGCCGTTGCCGCCCGCCCCGCCCTCGACCCAGATCTTGGCTCTGTCGTACATCGATCAGGAGCGTAGCCGGGCGAACTGCATCGACTCATCCATTCGGAAGGGCATCGTGGGAGGGGCGGATGCCCCTCCCCTCTCTACCGCACTTTCAGGCTGCGCTTCAGCCGACGACCTTGATCGTCGCCTTCACCGCCTTCCCGGAGCCGCCCTTGATCTGGATCTTGACCTTGTAGCTGCCCACGGCCTCAGGCTCGACCTTGACCTTCAGCTTCGCGGTCTTGGCCCTGAGTGCCGCGATTTTGCCGATCGACTTGCACTTGGCCTTGAGGAACTTCTTCGCCTTGTTCGGCACCTTGACGCAGACCCTGGCGCTCTTGGTCGTCAGGTCGCCCTGGTTCAGCGCCTTGACGTTGAAGGTGGCGGTCTTGCCCGCTTTCGCCTTCGCCGTTTTCGGCTTCACGGTCAGTTTGACCTTCGCCGCTTTGACCGTGACCGCAGCGCTGGTCTGGCCGGCAGAGCCCGACTGGTTCGCTGCGGTGACGGTGCAGGTGTAGGAACCCTGCGTCGCTGCCGTGAGGGTGCTCGCGGTGGCACCGGAGATCGGCGCCCCGTTGAGCAGCCACTGGTAGGCGTAGGTGCGAGGCGCCTGATAGACGAACGAACCCGGGTAGTCGGCCGCCCAACTGCCGGTCGAGCAGCTCAGCGCCGCCGGGGTTGCGGTACTGCGGGTGATCGTCGGAACGCCGGTCCCGCTCGGGCTCTTGATGATCACCGGGTCCTGGGGACCGTTAACCGGAGCACTGACCGGTGAGATCCCCCCAACGCCACCCGCGAGGTTGACATAGCCGATCGCGTTGAGGTTAGGGGTGGTGGTGACGGGGATGCGCTGATCGTAGTTGCCCCAGTAAACCCGTCCGATCGAGGGATCGAAGGCGAGTCCGTACGGGTTGTTGAAGATGTTGTCTTTCCCAAAGGTGGCTCCGGCGAGGTTGACTTCGCCCCCGTTGCCGCCCGGAGCGAGGCTCGCGAAACCGACTTTTTCGTTGCTGTTGTCAAGCCAGTAGAGCCTGCCACCGGCGGGATCGGCTGCAAAGCCGGTGATGCCTGCTGGAGCGGGTGCCCCGCTCGTGTTGAGCAGGCCACCGCCACCGCTGTTGTCGGCGTTGGCGTAGCCGATCGTCTGCGGGGTTCCTTCATTGGACCAGTACACCCTGTGACCCACGGGGTCGAGCGCAAGCCTGTAGGGATTGACGATGGTCGCCCCGGTAGTATTGAGAAGCCCACCGGTACCGGTATCGATGTTCGCCCAGCCGATCGTGTCGCTGCTGCCGGTGTTGACCCAGTAGATGATCCGGGTGGCGGGATCCAGGGCGACGCCCTCCGGCGAGACAACGGGGGCCGAACCGGTGTTCAACGTCCCTGCGCCAGAGCCGTCGAGGTTGATGAAGATGATCTGCCCTTCCCCGCTGGGTCCGCCTTCGCTGCCGACGAAGAGCCTGTTGGTGACGGTGTCGTAGGCCATGCCTTCCGGGCTTTCCAGGGTGGCGCCGGTCAGGTTGAGGGCACCGCCACCACTGCCAGTGATGTCGGCCATGGCGACGGTGTTCGCCGAATAGTTGTCCCAGTAGATGGTTTCTGCTGCCTGCGCGCGGGCCGCAAAGGCAAGCACCGCTGCGAAGGCAAGGGCGATCAACGCGGAGCCCACGGCAACCAGCCCGTGGTCCCTGCGCACAGAGACGAAATGCATGTGACTCTCCCTTGGTTGTTTAATCCTGCAGGACGCGGATCGTCCGGCCCTTGCGGGCCGGCTTGAAGTCGACGGTCCCTGCCCTCGTCGCGAAGATCGTGTGGTCGCGGCCGATCCCGGTGCCGTCGCCGGGCCAGAAGCGGGTGCCGCGCTGGCGGACGATGATCTCGCCGCCGTTGACGCGCTGGCCGGCGAAGACCTTGACCCCGAGCATCTTCGGGTTCGATTCGCGGCCGTTGCGGCTGGAGCCGAGGCCTTTCTTGTGCGCCATCGCTAGGCCTCCTCTTTCTCGGCTTTTTTCGCTTTTGATGGGCTGTTCTTGGTCTTGGTGGCGCCTTTGAGCGTGGTGACCTCGAGCCGGGTCAGCTCGGAACGGTGACCGGCGCGGCGCCGGTAGCCCTTCTTCGCCTTGTATTTGAAGACTTTGACCTTCGGGCCGCGCAGATGCTCGGCGACTTTCGCCTCGACTTTGACTTTCTCGAGGTCTTTGCCGCCGGCGATGACGTCGTCGCCCCGGAACAGCACCGGCCGCAGGGCGACTTTGTCGCCCTCTTTGGCATCGAGCCGGTCGACGAGCAGGGACGTGCCCTCCTCGACCTTGTACTGCTTGCCTCCGGATTCGATTACGGCGTAGGTGCTCATCGGTCTTTCTCGCTGCTGCTCTGCTTGGCACGCGAACGCCCTCGGCCGCCCCGGCGGCCGCGACTGCGTTTGCGCGAAGGAGCGGCGGATTCTAGCTCGGAGCCGTTTTCGTCGCCTTTTGCAGATCCGTTGGAGGACTCGCCGCCCAGCAGCGAGGCGATCGCCGCCGAACGCTCGACCTCGTCGATCCGCACCATCTTGCGCTCGCCGACGAAGGGGCCGCCGCCGGTGACGCTGACGATGTAGGAGTCGATCCGGGCGACCGCGTCGTCGGCGTTGTACATGTGCGGCTCGTCGATCTGGACCAGCACCTCCTCGCCGACCTTGAACGGCAGCGCCCGCTCCTCGATCTCCTCGCGGTTGCCCTGCTCGACCACCGTGAAGGTCTCGATCGGCAGCGCCTCGCCGCCCTCGAAATGGAAGCGCTTGCCCGTTTCCCCCTCGACCTCGGCCAGGCCGCTGTCAGGATCGGTCAGCTCGTGCGCGACCTTCGGGTTGACCCGGATCAGGAATGCATCCGCGTCGGCGTTCTCGGCGGCGATGTCGCGCATCTTCCGCAACCCCTCGAGGGCCACGGTCTCGGCCGAGAGGACCACCCCCTCGCCCTCGCACGTCGGGCAGGGAGCGGTGAGGATCTCCCTCACCCCGTCGGTGACGTTCTGGCGGGTCATCTCGACCAGGCCCAGCGGCGAGACCTCGACCACGTAGCTCTTCGACTTGTCGGCGTCGAGCGCTTTGCGCATCGTCTTCAGCACCTTGTCGCGGTTGCTGGCGCGAGCCATGTCGATGAAGTCGACGACGATGATGCCGCCGATGTCGCGCAGCCGCAGCTGGCGCACCGCCTCCTCGGCGGCCTCGGTGTTGACCTTGGTGATCGTCTCCTCGAGGCCGCCTTTGCCGCGACCGGTGAAGGAGCCGCTGTTGACGTCGATCACCGTCAGGGCCTCGGCGTAGTCGATGATCAGGTAGCCGCCGGAGGGCAGGTCGACGCGCCGGTTCAGGGTCGACTGGATGGCATCGTCGACCTTCCATTTCTCGAGCAGCGGCTTCTTGCCCTGGTAGAGCTCGACGCCGTCGACCAGCTCCGGCGCGGTGCGCTGGAAGAAGTTGGTCACCCGCTCGAACTGCTTGGGCGAGTCGATCACCGCCTTTTCGAACTCGCTGAGGAAGACGTCGCGCAGGACGCGGATCGAGAGGTCGGCCTCCTGGAAGACCAGGGCCGGCGCTTTGGTGCCCTTGGCCCGCCGCACCAGCACCTCGTTCAGCTTCTCCAGGTATTTGATCTCGCGCACGAAGTCGGATTTCTTCGCCCCGTGGGCGGCGGTGCGGACGATCAGCCCGCCCGGGCCCTCGTAGGTGCGGTCGACCATCTTGCGCAGCCGGTCGCGCTCTTTGTCGGTCAGCCGCCGGCTGACCCCGACCCCGCTGCCGTTCGGCGCGTAGACCAGGTAGCGACCGGCGATCGAGACGTTCATCGAGAGCCGCGCGCCCTTCGACTTCAGCGGATCCTTGACGACCTGGACCAGGATCTCCTGGCCCGGCTTGATCAGCTCGTTGATGCGGCGGCCGCTGCCGCGCCCGCGCTTCGGCGCCTGCTCGCCGCCGGGCAGCAGGATCTCGTCGACGTGGAGGAAGCCGTTGCGCTCGAGGCCGATGTCGACGAAAGCGGCCTCCATGCCGGGCAGGACGTTGTCGACCTTGCCTTTGTAGATGTTGCCGACGATCGAGCGACGGCCGCGCCGCTCGATGTAGAGCTCGGCCACGTCGGCCTTGCCGCCCTTCTGCTTTGCCTCGAGGACGGCCACACGGGTCTCGCCGCGCTCGGCGGAGACCAGGATCGTTTTCTTCATTTGTCGTTCAGCTCAGTTCGGGTAGGTACGCGTGCCGGGCGTCTTCACGAGATCACCAGGCGAACCTCCCCCGCTGGCCGAGATGCGCTTGGACGTTGATGCTCTGAAGAACTCCGACCGCCAGGAAAGTAGCGAGTACGGAGGACCCTCCGTAACTGATCAACGGCAGGGGGATCCCGGTGATCGGCATGATCCCGAGGTTCATCCCCACGTTGACGAAGGTCTGGAACAGCAGCGAGACGGCGATGCCGCCCGCGACCAGGGTTCCGTAGGAGTTCTTCGAGAGCGTCGTTATCCGCAGCGCCCGCCAGAAGAGGAGGGCGTAAAGGGATAGGACGAACGCGGCGCCCACGAACCCGTAGCGCTCACCGATCACCGCGAAGATGAAGTCGGTGCTGCGCTCGGGGACGAAGTCGAGCCGCGTCTGGGTGGCCTTGTCGCCGCGGCCGGTGAGACCACCGGCGCCGATGGCGACTTTCGATTGGTTCTGCTGATAGCCCGCGCCGGCTTCGTGCTCGTGGGGATGGAGGAACGACGTCAGTCGTTCTTCCTGGTACCCCTTGAGGACCGGGTGGCCCACCGCCGGTGCGACGATGAGGACCAGCGCGATCAAGGCGGCGATGCCGCCGCCGATGAGCGCGAAGTGCGTCCAGGGGACCCCTCCGAAGTACATGACGGCGAGGGTGGCGACCACCAGCACCAGGGCGGTGCCGAGGTCGGGCTGTAGGAAGACGAGGGCAGCCGGCGCCAGGCCGAGGCAGAGGTAGCGGACGGTTCGCTGGACCGCCGAGCCCCGCCGGGCGCCGTCGATCACGAACCCGGCAAGCGCGAGCACGAGCAGGAGCTTGCCGAGCTCCGACGGCTGGAAGCTGAAGAAGGGAAGTTCGAAGGCTCGGCGCGAGCCGCGGGCGGCGAAGCCGAAGACGAAGACGAGGGCGATGCTGGTGCAGAGGAAGGTGTAGATGCCGACCCGCAGCTCGCGGAAGCGCGAGTAGTCGATCCGGGCCGCCAGCAGCATGCCGGCGACCCCCAGCACCGCGTAGACGGCCTGCCGGTCGAGGTAGTAGTGGGGGCTGCCGGGGACGTCCTGCTGGGTCGCCTGGCCGAGCGTGAAGACGCTGAAGGCGACGAGGCCGACCGCGGCGAAGGTCAACGGCCAGTCCATGTGCGCGAGCCCCAGGCGCTCGCCGATTCCGACGTGGACGGCAAACGGCTCGGGGCGGGCTTGTCGGGTTCTGGTCGCGTACATCATCCGGTTTTGCTTTCACCGCCTTCGGCTCCGCTGCCTTCGCCCGATTCGCGGCTTTCGGCCGCGATCTGGTCGTGGAAATAGGCTTCGAGGATCGTGTGGGCGGCGGGTGCGGCGGCTTGCACTCCGAAGCCGCCTTCCTCAATGGTCACACAAGTGACGATACGGGGGTCGGGATACGGAGCGAGGATGCAGTACCAGGACTGATCCGCGTGCCCGGGCCGTTCGGCGGTCCCCGTCTTGCCGGCAACGGGGACCGGGAAGCTGCCGAAGACCGGATCGGAGGTGCCGCCCGGGGACTGCGCGGCCTCGTGCAGCCCTTCGAGGATGTCGCTCCGGAAGCCCGGATCGATGTGGACCTTGCGCCGCGGCTTCGGGTCGAATTCCCTCAGCACCCGGCCCGCCGCGTCCTCGACTTCCATCCCCAGGTGCGGGGTGACGATCGCCCCGCCGTTGCCGAGCGCCGCGTAGGCGACCGCCATCTGCAGCGGGTTGGTCTGCAGGTCCCCCTGTCCGGTCGCCAGCTGGATGTTGTCGCCGGCCGACCAGGGCCGTTCGGTTTCGCCCGCCTTGAAGAGCTGGTTGCGCCAGTGCCTGCTCGGCAGCAGGCCGTCGGTGTTGACCGGGATGTCGATCCCGGTCGGTCGCCCGATCCCCAGCTTGTGAGCCCATTCCTGGAGGTCGTTCGTTTCCCACATGTCGAGCCCCAGCGTGTAGAAGAAGACGTCGTCGGAGACCTGCAGGGCGGGGATCAGGGTCAAGGCGCCGTAGGCGGCGCCTTCGGCGTTTTCGAAGCATTCTTCGCCGACGCAGAGCTGGCCGGGGTCGTTGATCACCGTGTTCGGGGTGATCACGCCGTTTTCCAGGGCCGCCAGGGCAGTGACGATCTTGAACGCCGAACCCGTCGGATAGAGCCCTTCGGTGGCCCGGTCAGCCAGCGGCGCCGATTCGCTGCGGTAGAGGGCGTTGACCTGGGCCTGCGTCATCGGGCGCGCGAGCTCGGCGGGTTCGAAGGTGGGGAAGGAGCCGAGCCCGAGGATCTGCCCGTTGTTCACGTTCATCGTGACGAAGGCCCCCGGCAGCCCCTGCGAGGCGAGCGCCGCTTCGCCAGCCGCCTGGACTTCGGAGTCGATCGTCAGCTTCAGGCTCTCGCCCGGAGTCGGCGCTTTCGAGAAGAGCTCGCCGCCGGGGGTCGGCTGGCCGAGGGCGTCGACCTGGATCTTCTCCAGGCCAGACTGCCCGCGCAGGAACTTGTCATAGCTTTCCTCGACGCCTTCCTTGCCGACCTCGTCTCCCGGTTCCAGGCCCTTGTAGCGCGCCTCCTTCAGTTCTTCTTCGTTGATCTCGCCGACGTTGCCGAGCACGTGGGCGGCGAGGGTGCCGTGCGGGTAGTGGCGGACGAAGACCCGCTGGACGCTCACGCCTGGAAATCCCCGCTGGTGTTCTTCGACGTAGGCGACGAGGTAGAAGCCGACATCCTGGCGCAGCGTCACCGGCGCCCCGGCGGCGACTTCCTCGCCTTCGCGGATCGTCTTGCGGACCTTCTTCAGCGACATGTGGGACAGCTGCCCCAGTCGCACCAGCTCGGCGCGTTCCTCGGCCGGGTCTTGGGGCAGTTTCGCCGTGTTCAGCTGCAGCGCCAGGCTGGTCCGGTTGTCGACGATGACGTTGCCTTCGCGGTCGAGGATGTCGCCGCGCGGCGCGATCACCTTGAACTCGCGGGTGCGGTTGTTCTTGGCCTCGGTCAGGTACTTGTCGCCGGAGAGCACCTGCAGGTTCCAGAGCCGGAAGAAGAGGACTCCGAAGATGGCGACCGCGACGCCGCCGAGCACGGCGACCCGCAGCGCCAGTCGGCTGCCTTGTGGTCGATCGTCGTTGCGCAGGTACATGCGGCTCGCTTCCTAGGCTCGCAGGGTCCTCGGTCGCCTGCCACGTTTCGGGCGCAGGATCCCCGGACTGCGGCGGCGTCGCGCCGTCGGCTCCTCGACCAGGGCGGGCCGCAGGGCCCGCCGCAGCAGCATGTACATCGCCCAGCCGAGGAAGAAGGCGAAGATGCTCTTCAGCAGGATGTCGCGAATCACCAGCGTGCTGACCGGCGCGTCGTTCAGCCCCAGCATCAGCTCGACCGCGCCGAAGCCCAGCTCGGCGAACAGGGTCAGGCCCATGCAGAGCAGCGGCGGCACCAACGGGCTGTGGATCTCGAAGCGCTCGCGGAAGAGGCCGGCGAGGTAGCCGGTCGCGAGCAGGACCAGCGAGCCGCCGCCGAGCGGCACGATCAGCAGGGAGTCGAGCAGGAAGCCGACCGAGAAGCCGCAGACGGCCCCGGTCAGGCTGCCGCCGAGGAGGCCGAGGACGACGACCAGCGCCGGCAGCACGTCGGGGCTGACGTGGAAGAGGGCAACCTGCGAGAAGAAGGAGAGCTGGAGGATGACGCCCCCGATCACGATCGCGGTCAGGCGGGCGAGGATGTTCGGGGTGAGGATCATCCGCGCGAGCCACCGGTCAGGACCTGGACGAGGTCGAGCGAGCGCAGGTCTGCGAACGGCCGCACGTGCACCTGCTGCTGAGCCTCCTGCTCGACCAGCGAGGCCTCGGTGACTTCGCCGATCGGCAGGTTCGGCGGGTAGCCGGACTCGAGCCCCTGCGCGCGCCAGCCGGAGGTGACGACCGACTGCCCCTTGCCGATCAGCCTTTCGCTGTTGAGGAAGTCGAGGATCAGGTCGCCCGGGTCGCCGACCGAAGGCTTGAGCACCCCCTGCACCCCGCCGGGGACGATCTTGGCCGAAACGGCGCTGGAGTGGTCGGCGATCAGGGTGACCCGGGCCGAGCCGCCGGTGACCGCGGAGACGGTGCCGACCAGGCCGTCGCCGTCGACGACCGGGTTGCCGACGGCGACCCCGTCGCCGGAGCCGACGTCGAGCGTCACGTCGGAGAACCAGACGGTCGGCGAGCGGGCGATCACGCGGCCGGTCACCGGCGTGTAGCCGGAGGGAATCGCGCCGCTTTCGTCGAGCCCGACCAGCTTGCGCAGCTGGGCGTTTTCGGCGATCGCCGCCTGCGCCCGTACCGCCTGCTTGCGGGTCTTTTCGAGCTCGCTCTCCAGGCGCGAGTTCTTGCCCTTCGCGTCGAAGGTCTCGTCGAACCAGTTGACCAGGTCGCGGGCCGGCTTCAGGGCCCGGTCGGCGACCGACTGGACCGGCGAGAAGATCGCGCTGACCCCCCGCTGCACGCCATTCGAGCCCTGCCCGTAAGTGAAGGTGAGCAGCGCAAAAGAGCCGACGATCAACAGCGCGAGCACCGCCCGGCGGCGGCGTACTTGCTTTCGGTACACGTTGAAGTTCTAGGTTCGGGGGGTTGCATGAGCGGCGGCTAAATGCGCGGCCGCGCTCCGTTGTTCTTACCGGCGCGGTGGATCGCCTCGACCTCCTCGAGGGAGATGCCGGAGCCGACCGCCACGCACGTCAACGGCGACTCTGCCAGTTGACAGGGCATCTGGCACTCGTCGCGCAGGCGCTGCTCCAGTCCTTGCAGCAGGGCGCCGCCCCCGGCGAGGGTGATGCCGCGGTCCATGATGTCACCCGCGAGCTCCGGCGGCGTGCGGTCGAGGGTCTCCTTGACCGCGGCGACGATGTGGCTGACCGGCTCCTCCAGCGCCCCGCGCACCTCCTCGGAGCTGAGCTCGATGGTTTTCGGCAGCCCGGAGACGAGGTCGCGGCCGCGGATCTCGGCCTGCACCTCCTCCTCGAGCGGGAACGCGGAGCCGATCTCGAGCTTGACCTCTTCGGCCGTCTGCGACCCGATCATCAGCTTGTACTCGCGCTTCACGTAGTTGGTGATCGACTCGTCGATCTCGTCGCCGCCGATGCGGATCGACTGCGAGACGACGATGCCTCCGAGCGAGATGACCGCGACCTCGGTGGTGCCACCACCGATGTCGACGACCATGTTCCCGCTCGGCTCACCGACCGGGAGCCCGGCGCCGATCGCGGCGGCCATCGGCTCTTCGATCAGGTACGCCTGGCGCGCGCCGGCGGACAGACAGGCTTCCTCGACCGCGCGC
>DASTTQ010000054.1:0-21511 GCA_035760065.1 Solirubrobacterales bacterium | reverse complement strand
CGCCCTCCAGACACTCAACCGCGAGCTATAGCGAGCGGTGTCTGGAGGGCGTACCCCGCCCCCTCCCACCGACAATGCCTTAAGCGGATTCCTCGGAGAGCCCGGTGTCAGCGGGCCCGATGTCCTGCTGGACCGCCTCGGTGACCAGGGTCGGCCGCCGCCCCTCGGAGATCGTCTCCTTGGTGACGACGCACTTGGTGACGTCGCGGCGAGAGGGCAGCTCGAACTGGACGTCGAGCAGCGTCTCCTCGAGGATCGAGCGCAGGCCGCGGGCGCCGGTCTCGCGCTCCAGGGCCTTGTCGGCGATCGCCTCGAGGCTGTCCTCGGCGAAGACCAGCTCGATGTCGTCGAACTCGAAGAAGCGCTGGAACTGGCGGGTGAGCGCGTGGCGCGGCTCGGTCAGGATCGTGCAGAGGTCCTCGCGGCTGAGCTGGTGGATCGCGGTGATCACCGGCAGGCGGCCGATGAACTCCGGGATCAGCCCGTATTCGATCAGGTCCTCGGGCAGCACCTGCTCGAACCATTCGCCCGCGTCCTTTTTGACCCGCGAGGAGATCGCCGCGCCGAAGCCGACGCCGCGGTCGCCGAGCCGCCGCTCGATGATCTTGTCCAGTTCCGCGAAGGAGCCGCCGCAGACGAAGAGGATGTTGGTGGTGTCGATCGTCAGGAACTCCTGGTGGGGATGCTTGCGCCCGCCCTGAGGCGGCACCGAGGCGGTGGTCCCCTCGAGGATCTTCAGCAGCGCCTGCTGGACGCCTTCGCCGGAGACGTCGCGGGTGATCGACGGGTTGTCGGCTTTGCGCGCGATCTTGTCGATCTCGTCGATGTAGATGATCCCCGTTTCGGCCTTCTTGACGTCGAAGTCGGCGGCCTGGATCAGCTTCAGGAGGATGTTCTCGACGTCCTCGCCGACGTAGCCGGCCTCGGTCAGCGCGGTCGCGTCGGCGATCGCGAAGGGCACGTTGAGGATGCGGGCCAGGGTCTGGGCCAGCAGCGTCTTGCCGCACCCGGTCGGGCCCAGCATCATGATGTTGGACTTCTGCAGCTCGACGTCGGCCTCGTCGGACTGGGCGATCTGGACCCGCTTGTAGTGGTTGTAGACGGCGACCGAGAGCGCCCGCTTGGCGGCGTCCTGGCCGACCACGTACTCCTGCAGCACGTCGTAGATCTCCTGCGGCTTCGGCAGGTTCTCCAGCTCGAAGGCCGGCGGCGCCGTCAGCTCCTCGTCGATGATCTCGTTGCAGAGGTCGATGCACTCGTCGCAGATGTAGACGCCGGGGCCGGCGATCAGCTTCTTCACCTGGCGCTGCGACTTGCCGCAGAAGCTGCAGAGGAGCTGCTCGTTCGAGTCTGATGGACGTGCCAGCGGAATCCCCTCCTGGTCGGGACGATCTTTTCCTCCGGCGGCGTCCCCAAGCTTAGACAGGGACCGGTGCCGGTCGTGAGGGTCGTTTACGGCATCGGCGCGGCGGTCCCTTCACATGAGCGCGGGCTTGCGGCGTGCCACCGCGCCCCGAAGGATCAGGCCGAGCGCAGATGCGGAGGGGGCGGCGGCAGCCGGTCGATCATCTCGAGCAGAGCCTCGATCAGCGCCCGCCGCTCGTCCCGCTGATCGCGCAGCTCGGCGACGATCTGCTGGAACATCTTCTCATTACGTTCGCTCGCCTCGCGCATCGCGATCTCTTCCTTCTTCCATCGGGCGGCCGACTCGGCCCGCTGTTCATCCAGCTTCGCGCTGATCGCCTCCTGCCGCGCGACCGCCTTCTGCTGTTCCGCGACAGCCTCTTCCTGCCGCTTCCTCGCCCTCTCGATGCCGGCCCTCGAAACCTCGATGTCCGCCCGCGCTCTTTCCGTGCGCGCCGCGGCGCGCTGCGTCACCTCTGCGCATTCGGCGATTACGGCAGACAATTCCTTCCGATTCACACGAGGGATTGTGCCAGGCGATTACGCGCGTGTGGCGCGCAGAATGGAGAAAATCAGCAACGCATTAGCGTCAACTGCGTGACTTTGACCCTCGAGCCGATCGATCGCGACAACCCGGAGGTGCGGAGGCTCTACGCGGACTTCGTCCAGGAGGCGGACGGGCCGCTGGTCTACGACCGTGAAGCGGCGGGCGTCGACCTCGACGAGGAGGTCGCGAAGGGGCCACCGCCGGATCTGGCGCCGCCGAACGGGATGCTGCTGCTGGCCCGGGTCGACGGTCAGCCGGCGGGGCTCGGCGGCGTCCGCCATCTCGACACCGAGATCGCCGAGGTGAAGAGCATGTACGTGGCGCCGGCCTTCCGCGGCGGCGGCCTCGGCCGACAGATCCTCGCCCGGCTCGACGAGATCGCCCTCGAGCACGGCTGCCGGGCGGTCTGCCTCGA
Organism: Solirubrobacterales bacterium; assembly: GCA_035760065.1. GTDB lineage: Bacteria > Actinomycetota > Thermoleophilia > Solirubrobacterales > 70-9 > VAYN01. The sequence continues at coordinate 19,145 of DASTTQ010000054.1, read as the reverse complement.
CACCTCCGACTACCTCGCCCCGGCCGTCGGCCTCTACCGCTCCGCCGGCTATCGCGAAGTCCCCGCCTACAACCAGAACCCGAAAGCCGACCTCTGGTTCGAACGGCGCCTTCAGGAGTAGCGGTCCCAGCGGCGCAGCTCGGGTTCGGGGTCGATCGCAACGCCGTGGACGTGGATCTCGAAGTGGAGGTGGCAGCCAACAGTGCGCGCGTTGCCGGTCTCCCCGACCGCCCCGACCCGCTCCCCCTCCCATACCCGTTCGCCCCTGTAAACGCGGGCCGGGCGCGGCATGTGGGCGTAGAAGTAGCTGCGTTCCTCGCCTTCGCCGTGCAGCAGCAGGTAGTTGCCGTAGAGCACCGGGTCGTAGCCGCGCTCCAGCACGCGGCCGTTGCGGACGGCGACCAGCGGCGTGCCGCAGGCGGCGGTGACGTCGAAGCCTTCGTGGATGCGACCGCCGCTGCGCGGCGCGTGGTAGCGGCCCACGGCCCCCCGTTCGCCGTGCGGCCCCTGTACCGGGAAGACGTGCCCGTAATAGGGCACGCCGCCGTCGCGGCTTGCTATCCGGGCGGAAACGGGCGCGGCGGACAGCGCCGCGAGCAGGAGAGCCAGAGCGACCGGACGGTTCAGTGGTGCTCGATCACGCGGTCGACGATGTGGTACTCCTTCGCCTCCTCCGCGCTCATGAAGTAGTCGCGCTCGGTGTCTTTGGTCACCTTGTCGAACGGCTGACCGGTATGGCGCGCGATGATCTCGTCGAGCCGGCGGCGGACGTCGATGATCTCTTTGGCGTGGATCTCGATGTCGGTGGCCTGGCCCTGGAAGCCGGCCGACACCTGGTGGATCAGGATCTTCGAGTTCGGCAGCGCCATCCGCTTGCCCTCGGTTCCACCGCAGAGCAGCAGCGCCCCCATGCTCATCGCGACCCCGACGCAGATCGTCTGCACGTCGGGCTTGATGAACTGCATCGTGTCGTATATCGCCAGGCCGGCGTAGACCGACCCGCCGGGCGAGTTGATGTAGAGGCTGACGTCCTTGTCGGGATCCTCCGACTCGAGGTGCAGCAGCTGGGCGACGATCAGGTTGGCGATGTCGTCGGTCACCGGCGTGCCGAGGAAGATGATCCGCTCGCCCAGCAGGCGCGAGTAGATGTCGAACGCGCGCTCGCCGCGCGAGGTCTGCTCGACCACCATCGGGACCAGAGGGCTCATCGATCCGGACTCTATAGAAGCCGGTAGAGGGGTCGGGCGTCTGCCGGAGCCCTGTCGCCGGAGGGACACCCACCCCTCCCTCGCACTACCTCAGTCGCCGCCCGGGGTCCAGAGCTCGCCGGCTTTGGCTCTGCCCTCCTCGGGCGCCAGGATCTTCTCCCGTGCCTCCGCCTGCTCCTTGCGGGCGTCGGCCTCAGCCTTGGGGATCGGCTTGGCCGACTCGGCGACCAGCTCGATCGCCTTCTGGGCGCGGAGGTCTTCCCGGACCATCGAGTCGCGACCGCTCTTGCGCAGCCGCTCCAGCAGCTTCTCCGGGGTCGTCCGTTCGTGCTCGGCGCTGTGCGCGAGCGCCTCGACCATCTCCTCCTCGGAGATCTCGATCGCCTCCGCCTCGGCGATCGCGGTGACCACGGCCTCGCGCTTCAGCTCCTTTTCCGCGTCGGGCTTCGTTTCCTCGATCAGCTCCTCGCGGGTCTTGCCCTGCATCTGCAGGAAGGCGTTCGGGTCCATGCCGCGGCCGGCGAGCTGGCGTTCCATCCGCTCCCAGCGTTCGGTCGCCCGCGCCGTCGCCAGCCCCTCGGGGACCTCGACCGTCGCCGCCGCGACGGCGGCGTCGATCGCGGCGATGCGGAAGTCTTCCTCGGCCCGGCTGCCGAGCGCCGCCCCGACTTTCTCGCGGATGTCGGCGCGCAGCTCCTCCAGGGTGTCGAACTCGGAGGCGTCGGAGGCGAAGTCGTCGTCGAGCGCGGGCAGGACTTTCTCCCGCACCTCCTTGACCTTGACTTTGAAGACCGCGTCTTCGCCGGCCAGGTGCTCGGCCTGGTAGTCGGCCGGGAAGGTGACCTTCACCTCGCGCTCCTCGCCCCCGCTCGCCCCGACCAGCTGCTCCTCGAAGCCCTCGATCAGCTGGCCCGACCCGAGCGCCAGCAGGTAATCCTCCGCCGCCCCGCCCTGGAAGGCGGAGCCGTCGACGAAGCCCTCGAAGTCGATCAGCAGCGAGTCCCTCTCGGCGGCGGCCCGGTCCACCTGCTCGAGCCGGGCAAAGCCCTCGCGGATGCGCTCGACCTCGGTGTCGACGAGCTCGTCGGGAACCTCTTTCTCCTCCTTGCCGACCTCGAGGCCCTTGTAATCGCCGAGCTCGGCCGTCGGGGGGACCCCCACCGAGAACTTGAACTCCAGCGGCCGGCCCTCGTCCTCGGGCACCGAGGTCATCTCGATGTCGGGATCGCCGATCGGGCTGACGCCGGAGTCGAAGAGCGCGCTTTCGTACCACTCGGGCAACGAGTCGCGGATCGCCTCCTGGAGGACGGCGCCGAAGCCGAGCCGCTGGATCACCAGCGAGGTCGGTGCCTTGCCGGCGCGGAAGCCCGGCATCCGCATCTCCTTGGCAAGCGCGCGGGCGGCGCGGGAGGTGGCCTTCTCCACGTCGGGTGCGGGAACGTCGACCTGGACTTCTACGCGGGAATCAGAGAGTTCCTTGACGGTGGTCTTCATCGCAGGCGACCCTAGAGGAATCGACCGCCCTGCCTCATTCCGCTGTTCCTTTTGCCTCCCTGGCAGGCAAAAGGAACAGCTTAGGAGCGGCGGCGGGCTAGAACTGTCCGCAGGGCGAGGGAGAAGTCGATCGCGAAGGCGAGGCCGCGGCCGACCGGCCCGGTCAACAGCCAGGCCCGTGCCCTAGTGAGCGGCGACATGGGGCTCCTTCCCGCTGGCGAGGATCTGCCGCTCCAATCGCTCCCCCTGGCCCGCGGCGACGGCCCGCCGCGCCCGCGCGGGGTCGAGCTCGACGCCGCGCTCGAAGGCGAGGTCGAGCAGCCGCTGCTTCTCCGTCCCCTCGCGCGCGGCCTCGAAGAAGAACCAGGCCAGCAGCCCGAGCCCGAGGAAGGTTCCCTCGACCATCATGATCACCCCCGCCACGCTCTGGTCGGTTAGCGCCGAGACGTGCCATTCCCGCTCTCCCGGCGCGTAGACCGTGTAGAGGACGGTTCCCGACCACATCAACACGTTGCCGAGGATCACCCCGGCGAAGCGGACCGCGATCACGTAGACGACCTTCCAGGGCGCGGCGAACCAGGCCGGCTTCGGCAACGGCCCGAAGATCGGCATCCACATCAGGCAACCGAAGAAGACGAAAGTCGCGTGCTCCAGCGCGTGCAGGGGGGCTCCCCCGTAGGCGGCGTCGTAGAGCGCCGGGACGTGCCAGAGGTAGAAGTTGAGCGCCCAGAGCGGGAGGGCGATCAGCGGGTGGGCGAGGACCCGCAGCCGGTCGAAGAAGCGGATCGCCAGGACCGGCTGCAGGAGCGGCCCCGTCAACCCGAGCACCAGCAGCAGCGAGGCGACGTCGCCGATCATCAGGTGCTCGACCATGTGCGCGATCACCAGCTCCTCGGCCGCCTCGCCGATCGGGGAGGCGACCGCAAGCGCGAGCAGCAGCAGGCCGGCGGCGAAGCAGGCCTGGCGCCAGAGCGGCACCGGCCGGCCCCTGCCGGCAAGGGTCGAGGCCCGCTTCGCGTAGAGCCCCCCCACCGCTGCCAGCGGCAGCAGCTCGAGCGGTGCGAAGACGCCGGCCACGTGGGCGAACGGCACGTTCATCGGATTCAGCGTAGCCCGCTGCTAGCTTGGCAGCGCCGTGAGCTCTCGCGACGACCAGTTTCCGCCGATTGGGAGCTACGGCTTCCTCTCCGACTGCCATACCGCCGCCCTCGTCTCCTACAACGGCAGCGTCGAGTGGCTCTGCTGCCCGCGCTTCGACTCGCCCAGTGCGTTCGCCGCGTTGCTGGATCGTGAGGCAGGCCATATGTGGCTGCGACCGAGGGGGACGGTCGTCCCGATCAGTCGCCGCTACGTTCCGGGGACCCTGGTGATCGAGACCACCTGGGTGACCGACACCGGCTGGGTGGTGGTCAAGGACGCGCTGACGATCGCCGACTGGGCCGCCGGCGAATGCGAGGACCCGCATCGTCGCGGCCGCCCCGAGACCGAGCACGAGTCCGACAGCTCGCTGCTGCGGACGATGACCTGCATCGACGGCGAGGTCGAGATGGGGATGGAGTGCCTGCCGCGCTTCGCATACGGCGCCGAGGCGGCGCGCTGGAGCGGCGGCGAGCTCGGCGAAGCGAACGCGACTGCCGCCGACGGCACCGAGCTTCTGCTGACCAGCGACATGGACCTTGAGCTGGCCGACGGCGTCGCCCGCAGCAGGGTTCGCCTGCGCGAGGACGAGACCGCCTTCTGCGCCCTCACCTGGAGCGACGGCGGCCTCGGCGGACCGCGCAGCGCCCCCGAGGCGCTGGAGCGAATGGACTCGACCGAAGAGTTCTGGCGCGAATGGCTGCGCGACGGCGACTTCCCCGACCACCCCTGGCGGATCCACCTGCAGCGCTCGGCCCTCGTCCTCAAGGGCCTCACCTACACCCCGACCGGCGCGATCGTCGCCGCCCCCACCACCTCGCTGCCCGAGACGCCCGGAGGCGAGCGCAACTGGGACTACCGCTTCAGCTGGATCCGCGACTCGACCTTCAGCCTCTGGGCGCTGCACACGCTCGGCTTCGACCACGAGGCGCGCGACTTCATGCGCTTCATCGTCGACGTCTGCAGGGACCACCCCGACCTGCAGATCATGTACGGGATCGGCCACGAGCGCGAGCTCACGGAGCAGACCCTCGACCACCTCTCCGGCTACGGCGGCGCGCGGCCGGTGCGGATCGGCAACGGCGCCTACGACCAGCGCCAGAACGACGTCTGGGGATCGCTCCTCGACTCCATATACGTCCACGAGAAGGCGCTGCGGGGAACCGGCACGCCGGCGGACCGCGAACTGGTCCGCTACCAGGTGGAGGCGGCGATCGAGGCCTGGCCGCACCCCGACCAGGGCATCTGGGAGTCCCGCGGCGAGCCGCAGCACTACGTCAGCTCGAAGCTGATGATCTGGGTCGCGGTCGAGCGCGGCGCGCGGCTTGCCCGCTGGGCAACCGACACCGTCCCCAGCGACGCCTGGAAGGCCCAGGCCGACGCGTGGCAGGAGAAGGCGGACGAGATCAAAGCCGAGATCCTCGAGCGCGGCGTCCGCGACGGGATCTTCCGCCAGCACTACGACACCGATGCCCTCGACGCCTCGCTGCTGCTGGTCCCCCTCCTGCGCTTCCTGCCGCCGGACGACCCGCGGGTGCGGGACACCGTCGACGCGATCGCCGAGGACCTGACCGAGCACGGCCTCGTCCTCCGCTACAGGGTCGACGAAACCGACGACGGCCTGCGGGGCAAGGAGGGCACGTTCCTGATCTGCTCCTTCTGGCTGGTATCCGCCCTCTCGGAGATCGGCGAGCCGCGCCGCGCGCGGGAGCTGTGCGAACGGCTGCTCGGGGCGGCAGGCTGGCTCGACCTCTACGCCGAGGAGCTGGAGGCCGAGTCGGGACGCCATCTGGGCAACTTCCCCCAGGCCTTCACCCACCTGGCGCTGATCAACGCGGTCTCGCACGTGATCGCCGACGAGCAACGCGACGGCGACGGCTACACCGCGGTCTTCACCGAGATGGGCGGCGTCCGCGAGGACGCCTGAGGCCGTTCCCGCCGCAAGATCTCTCGCAGACGTAACGTTGCGTAGACAAGACGTCACCGGCGGTCCCTATAGTCGGGACGGTCATGACCACGCTCGATCGTCCCGACGACACCGACCTGCTGATCGCCCTTCGCCATCCGCTGCGACGACGGATTCTGCGGCTGATGGCCGATGGGAAGAAAAGAAGCCCGCGGGAGCTCGCCGCGGTGCTGCGCACCCCTCTCAGCAACGTCAGCTACCACGTGCGGGTGCTGGCCGAGCGGTCGGTCGTGACCTTGGTGGAGACCCAGCCGTCCCGCGGCTCGGTGGAGCACGTCTACCGCGGTGCGGTGGAGGCCCCCTGGGCGCGGCAGGTACTCGGGCTGGGGAAAGACGACGGCGCCGGCGCCGGGGAGAGCCCCGGGAGCCGCGACCTGACGATGCATCGGAGGGGTAACGAAGATGAGCGACGAGAGCAGGACGACCTGGGCTGAAGACGAGACGATGGAGTCGGCGGTGCTGCGGCAGCTGCTGGACCTGCACCCGACCCGGCTGACGCTGGAGGAGCTGCTGCGGGAGGTCGGCGGCAGCGGCGGCAGCTTCGCCGATCGCGACGCGGTCCAGCGAGCGGTGCGAGAGCTGGTCGGGGCCGGGCTGCTGCATCGGGGTGAGGAGCTCGTCGCCCCGACGCGAGCGGCGCTGCGGTTCAGCGAGCTGCTGGACCGCTGAAGTCTCGCAGCAGGAAAGGGAAAATGGCGGGGACGGCGATCGCGGCGACGAGCCCCTGGTCGCCGTCCCCCGTCCGATCAGGCCCCCTTGCTGATCGAAGCCGGCGCAATGCGGTCGAGCATTCCCATCTGCACGCTTCCCACCCCCTTTTTCCGCTCCCGTGATTCCCCCGCCGCCCCATCCGCGCGGCGTCCGCTCTAAAGCGACTGAGCAATTAATACTTTAATTGGTTCCAGCAATCAAGGGGGGAACAGCAAAAGTCGTCAATATTCGGAAAACGCGGGAGCGTTGTGAAAATCCTGATCGACAGGGTGTAAAGTCTTGTTATCGGCCAAATAACCCCTAAGAACCGACCGAAGGACATGGCCTTGCCGAAGACGAAGAACAAGAAAGACGGCGTTGAACAGATCGTCGCCAAAGCATTTGCACACCCCCTGCGAGTGCAGATCCTGATCATTCTCAACGAGAAGGTTGCGAGCCCGAACATGCTCGCCAACCAGCTCGACCAGAGCCTCAACCTCGTCGCCTACCACGTCCGCGTGCTCGAGAAATACGACTGCATCGAGCTCGTCGACACCAAGCAGCGGCGGGGCGCCACCGAGCACTTCTACCGCGCCACCCGCCGCCAGTTCCTCACCGACAGCGAATGGGCGCGACTGCCGGAGAGCCTGCGACCAGGCCTGTCCGGCGCGATGCTGAAGTCAGCCTTCGACGACGTCGAGGAGGCGCTCGACTCCGGCACCTTCGACGAGCTCGAGGACCGCCATCTGAGCCGGACCCCGATGGTCGTCGACAAGAAGGGGTGGGAAGACTCCACCCAGCTGCTCGCCGACGCGCTCGACCGGCTGCTGGAGATCCAGGCGGAAGCCAGCGAGCGGCTCGCGAAGAGCGGCGAGAAGGGCATGCTCGCCAAGGCCGTGATCCTCCACTTCAAGTCACCGAGCACCGAGGGCGAGGCCGTCGCCGTCGAGGACGACTCCGAGACCACCGCCTCCTAGGCGCAGTTGACGCCGACCAGCGCCGCCTGGGGGGTGGCGGCGCTGGGGCAAGGCCCGGCAGGGCTTGCCGCTATGGTTGACGGCGACGGGGCGTCGCGCTGCACAGCTTCGGACTGACGCTCCCAGGGCAGCGACGTTGGGTTAGGTATCGCCGCCTAATCGATCGATCGGTGCTGTGAACAGCGAACGAAGGGGAAAAGACCAGTCGAGCCCGGGGCCAGGTGAGGGTCTGGCCAGCGAGCGCATGCTGTGGGAGCGCTTCGTCAGGGACCGCGACCCGGCGATCCGCGAGGAGCTCGTCCGCCGCTACCTCCCCTTCGCGAAGAACATGGCGCTGCGCTACCGCGGCGCCAGCGAGTCCTTCGACGACCTCCTGCAGGTCGCGAGCCTCGGGCTCGTCAACGCGATCGACCGCTTCGACCCCGACCGCGGCGCCCCCTTCACCGCCTTCGCCTCGCCCACGATCCTCGGCGAGCTGAAGCGCCACTTCCGCGACCGCGTCTGGACGGTGCGCGTCCCCCGTGGCCTCCACGACCGCATGGCGGAGGTCGAGAAAGCGATCTCCGAGCTGACCGTCGAGCTGCAGCGCTCGCCCTCGGTGCCGGAGATCGCCGCGCGGCTCGGGGTCGATCCGACCGACGTGCTCGAGGTGCTCGAGGCCAACCACAACCGCCGGCCGCTCTCGCTCGACCGCCCCGTCGGCGGCGAGGACTCCGAAGAATCGCCCGCCTCGGAGTGGGTCGGTGACGAGGACTCCGGCTACGAGCTGGTGGAGGACAAGCTCGCCCTCGAGGGAGCCCTCCCCCACCTCGACGAGCGCGAGCGGCTGGTCCTGCAGCTGCGCTTCGTCGAGGACCTGACTCAGTCGCAGATCGCCGAGCGGATCGGCCATTCGCAGATGCACGTCAGCCGCATCCTCCGCCGCACCCTGGAGCGGATCCGCACCGAGGTCGCCGAGCAGAGCGCGGCCGGGGAGACCGAGTCGCCCTCCTAGTTCTTCGAGAACGAGGAGATGCCGACGACGAGGTACTCGCCTTCGTCGCCCTCCTCGATCCGCAGCTCGTCGGTCAGCTGCGCCAGCGAGCCGCCCACCTCCGGCAGCTCGAAGCTGGCGCGCAGCCGCTCGGCGCCGCCACCGGTCATCGGCCCCACCTTCAGCTCGATCCCCTCCGGCAGCTCGGAGATGCTGAGCGAAACGTGGCCGTCGGTGAAGCCCTGCGGGGCGCGGGCCGAGATCGCGTCGCTGAGCAGCATCGTGTCCGAGAGCCGGTCGACGCTGATGTCCTGGCGGGCGGCGAGGGCGGAGAGGGCCCGGCTCAGCACCGGGCCGACGATCTCCGGCGGCCCGACCCGGATCCGGGTCTCCTCGCCTGCGGCCACGGCGAAGCTCGATGCCTTCGTGCCGTCCTCGCCGGCACTGAACGGAACGTGCATGCGGATCTCGGTTCCCATGTCCGCCCCGCCCCTGATCTCGAAGCTGCTGGAGAGCGCCGCGATCAGGGTGAGGCCGATGCGCAGGCTCTGGCGCTCCTCGACGTCGGGTCGCGGCCGGATGCCGCTGCCGTGATCGCGGATCGCCACTGTGAGGCCGTCGCCGTCGCTCTCGGCCTCGATCTCCAGCGGTCCCGGCTCCTGCCCCGCATAGGCGTGGACGACGACGTTCATGCAGGCCTCGGTGACGACCGTCTTGAGGTCGGCCAGCGAGGCCTCGTCCATCCCCAGCCGCTCCGCCAAGCCGGCCAGCGCGTGGCGGACGACGGCGACGTTCTCGGCCCGTGCCGGGAGGGACATCTGAAGCCCCGAGCGTTGGTTGGTTGAGGAATTCAAAGTCGCAGCCTGCCCCCCGGGGCCTCGAGGCTCGTCATCGAAGTCGCGAGCATAACCTGCAGCCTCGCATCACCTCGCATCAAGAGGTGCTTACCCCCGGCCGAAGAAGGCAAAACAACGCGTGGGCGCTTCCGCCCGCTGCGCTAGCATCGGCGGGTGACTCCAGCCCCTTTCGAGGTGAAGGTCGGGGATCTCGAGCAAGGCGCGCGGACCATCTCTGTCCGCGGCGAGCTCGACCTCAGCACCGCTCCGGAATTGGAGGGGGCGCTCGACCAGGCCCTCGAGAGCGGCGAAGGGTCGGTCCTGATCGACCTCTCCGAGTGCGAGTTCATCGACTCCACCGGAATCGCCCTGATCGTCCGCGCCTGGCAGCGCCTCCACGGCGGCGACAACGGCCGCGCGCTCGTCATCTGCAGCCAGAACAACCAGGTCCGACGGGTGCTGGAGATCAGCGGCCTCGAACTCTCGATCCCGGTCCACACGACCCGGGACGAGGCCATCGCGACGATCGCCTCCTGAACAGGAGCCGAGCCCGCCGGGGCGCCCTTCTGCTAGGTAGCGAAGATCAGGATCGCCGCGTTGACGACGATCGCCAGCGGCGTCGCGATCAGCGCGAGGGTGCGGAAGAACCTGGCGAAGCCGCCGCGGTAGCGAACCGCCTCGAACAGCGTCAGGCCGACGACGTGGGCGAGGTTGGCGAGGGCGATGCCGATCGCGACCAGGATCGCCACCGCCGCCCAGCCGGTTTCGGTGGCGCTGTCGGCGGCGACCGCGGCGGCGAGGATCGCAACCACGATCGTGCCGACGATGCCGGCCACCATCCCGGCGAGGTCGGACCTGGTCATGCCGGGGACGTAGTTGCCGCCGCCCACTTCGCGGCCGGCGAGCGGGTTGATCGTCCCCCGGCCCTTCTCCTCGACCTTGACCACATGGTCGGGCTGCCCGTCGGCGTGCTCGACGAAGACGACCCGCAGCGGTAGCTCGATTTCTTCCTCCGCCCGCTCGAGGAGACCGTTCTCGTACCACTGCGCCTCCGCTTCGCAGTGCTCGAAGATCAGCACCTCGTCGGCCGGCGCTTTCAACAGCGCGTCCTGCGCCGCGCGCACCGGGTCGGGATCGCCGACCTCGCCGCTGATGGGCACGTTGCGGCCTCGCAGCAGCTGCATCACCCGCTCGAGCCTCGCCTCGGCCTCGTGCCGCGGCTCGTCGACGTCGCCGAGCGTGTGCCCCAGGGGGCCGCTCTCGATTGCTGGGACGACCACGCGCACGTCAACCCCGCTGCCGTTCGCGTCCTCGCAGATCTGCTCGAGGGGCTCCTCGCCGTGGAGCTCGTCGGTAACCACTGCGATCACTCGGTGGGCCATGGGGGCCTCCTACTCGTCTTCGTGAATCTCCTGATCCGGTTCGCCGTAGACGGTGTCGCTCGGCTCCTCGGGCTCGCCGGCAAGCCCCGCGGGAAAGCCGCGCTGGTCGCCATGGGAGGCGATGTCCTCGAGGTCCTCCTCGGCCAGCTCGAAGCCCTCTGCCACGCCCTCGCCGCCCTCGATCAGCGGCTGCTGGGCGGGGTCGTCGGTGTCGGGTGGAACGTCGCCGCCGATGTGCGCGGCTTCGACTTCGGCCGCTTCGGCCTCTTCCTCGGCGATCGGGTCGGGCTCTTCCTCGGGTCTCATCTCACCCATGATGGCCTACGCTCGCCCCAAATGCCAGTCGGAACGTCGTTCTCGTGCTGCGGCTGGCGACCCGGTTTCTGCTGCGGAGCCGGTTTCTCGGCCCTCGTTTTCCCCCGGCGTGCGAATGGGTACCCGCGTAGGTGAATGCAAGCGACCCGAAGGAGTGACGATGGGGACCCAAGAGGCCGGGCAGATCACCGGCACGAAGGACAAGGACTACAACATCATCTGGTTCGTCGAGCAATGCCTCAGCAACGTGCTCCGGCTCGAGACCTACATCGAGGATGCCCAGCGGGAGGGCGACTCCGACCTCGCGGACTTCTTCCGCCGCGCGCAGGAGACGAGCCGCAAGGGCGCCGAGCAGGGCAAGGAGCTGCTCCGCTCGCGCCTCTAGCCGTTGCGCGACGCTGCCGCCTCGGTCAGCCCGGCTAGGAGCCGGTGCGGGCCGAGGCGGGATCGGCGGCCGCGCTGCGGCCTGCCATCCAGCCCGGGGCAGTGGTGAGGCCATCGCGCAGGGAGATCGCGTTGGACGGCGCAAATTCCTCCCAATCGTTGTTGAAGTAGGCGAACACTTCGCGGCGCGAGCGCCAGGCGGCGATGCGGCGACGCCAATGCTCTATCTCGCTCGCCGAGTAGTTGCCGTTGCGGCCGCGGGCGCCGTGGTGGAAGCGCACGTAGACGAGCTCCCCGACCGGGCGCGCCTCCGGCAGGGAGCGGCGGCCGTCGTGGGAAATCACCAGCGAGGCCCCGTGCGCCTCCAGCAAGCGCATCACGGCCGACGTGAACCAGCTCGGGTGACGGAACTCGAAGCAGTGACGGGCCGGCGGCAACAGCTCCAGCGCCGCGGCGAGGACGTCGTCGTCGCGGTGGAAGTTCGTCGGGAGCTGCCAGAGGACCGGACCCAGCTTGCCGCTCGCGCGCAACGGCTCCAGTGACTCCCAGAAGCGGGCGATGCCCTGCTCGATGCTCCGCAGCCTTTTCATGTGGGTGAGATAGCGGCTGCCCTTGACTGCGAAGAGGAAGCCGGGCGGCGTCCGTTCCACCCACCCCTCCACCACCTCGCGCTCGACCAGGCGGTAGAAGGTGTTGTTGACCTCGACCGTGTCGAAGACCTCGGCGTAGCGCTCGAGCCACCGCCCCGGCGGCACCCCGTCGTAGATGCCGCGCCTCCAGGACTCGTAGCTCCAGCCCGAACAGCCGACCCGCACGTTCTTCATCGTCTGGCTGTTTACCCGGCATCGATGCCCCTCAACGCGATCCTCGGCGACCAGATCCGAGCCGCCGGCGCCCTTCGAACCGGAGCCGTCAGCCGGCGCCGGCGACCGCGCGCTGGAGCTCTTTCTTGTTCATCCGCGAGCGGCCTTCGATGCCCTTCTTCTTGGCGTCGTTGTAGAGCTGCTCGCGGGTTTTGCCGCCCGGGCCGTGGCCGGACTGTTTGCCGCCGCGGCTGCTGGCGGAGCGGCCGCGGGTCGAGCTGCGGGATGAGGATCTCGATTCCCCTGACCGCGCCTTTTCCTTGTTGACGGCGCGGGCGGCTATTTCCTCCGCCCGTTTTTCCGAGCGCCCTGCTTCCTTCTCGCTCTTCGTGATGTGTTTGTACTGACGCTCGCGTTTGCTTCTTTTCTTGACTCCACGCGGTGGCATCGCCCTCCTCCTTTCGGTCAGCCGCCGACGCTCGCCTTGGCGCGCTGGCCCTCGTGCACGCCCTCGGCGAACTCCTCGGCGATCTTGGCGTTGTCGAGATGGTTGAAGGCCTGGATCTTGCCGGCTTCTGGAGCCAGCAGCTCGGCTCCGGCGCCGGCCTCGCGCACAGCCTGTAGCGGCTCGGTCAGCTCCACTTGCTCGACCCCCTCGTTCGCCATCAGGAAGGCGATCTTCTTGCCCTGCAGTCGGTCGGACACGCCTACCCCTTTCCTTGCCTTCTCCTTCTTTCTCCCGACCTCCGGCTACCCGAGGGCGGAGGGGACAAAACGAGGGAAGCTCGACGGCTAACGCAGCGCGTGCCGGGGGTCCGGCGCCTGGGTGGCGGCCGGTTCGGCCTGGCCGTGAGATCCCTGACCCTGCCAGCCGAGCTCGAAGGTCAGCGGGACCTGGACTCTGTCTTTCGCCAGGCACCGCGGACAGGAGGTCCAGGAGGACGCTGCCTGGGCGGAGTATCCGCTCCCACACCTCTCGCACCGGAACATCGCTTCCTCCCGTCTGTATGAGCCCGACGCGGCCTCCATTACCCTCGGTCCGAGAGGGAAAACGCCGCCCGGATGACAGGGGTCGCAAATCAGGGGAACGGATCGTCTGAAGGGGTAGCTTTGAACGGGATGAACGGGCCGCAGGAATTCGAGCTGTGGCGCTACCTGCAGAGTCAGCGCGAGCTCGCGGCGCGGTTGATCGAGGGCGATTCCCTGGAGCAGGTGGCGCCGCGGTTCCTCGAAATCGTCGCCGGCCTCCTGCGCTGGGAGGCCGGCGCGATCTGGGAAGTCGTCGAGCCCAGCGAGCCGCTGCGGCTGGTGGCGGGCTGGAGCGCCCCCCAACTCGACGCGCGGCCGCTCTGGCGGCGCAGCCGCGAGCTCAACTTCAGGCGGGGGACCGGCCTTCCCGGCGATGCCTGGGACACGGGGCAGATCGCCCTCGCCCCCAACTACCGCAACTACCCGACCACCGCGCCCCGCTACGACGTCTCTGCCGAGCTCGGCCTGGAGGCAGCGCTGGCGATCCCGATCCCGATCGGCCGGCCCGAGGACGTGCTCGCCGTCGCCGAGTTCCACACCCTCTCCTTCGAAGCGCAGTCCCAGGAGCTTTTGGCGCTGCTCGCCGGCTTCGCCGACCAGCTCGGGACCTTCATCGCCCGCCGCCGGGCGGAGGCGAAGAGCGCCGAGGCCGAGCGCTTCCGCCAGCACCTGGCCGAGGTCGTCCGCGGCACCCAGGACGCGGTCCTCAGCAAGGATCTGGACGGGATCGTCACCACCTGGAACCCGGCCGCCGCCCGCCTCTACGGCTACACCGCCGAGGAAGCGATCGGGCGCCACGTCTCCTTCCTCGTCCCCGCCGACCACAAGGACGAGGAGAAGGTGATCCTCGACCGGGTGAAGCGGGGCGAACGGCTCGACACCTACGAGACCGAGCGCATCCGCGCCGACGGCGCGCGCATCTCCGTGTCCCTCACCGTTTCCCCGATCCGCAGCCCGATGCGCGGCCTGATCGGCGCCTCGGTCGTGGCCCGCGACATCACCGCCGAGGTGCGGCGGCGGCGGGCGCAGGAGTTTCTGGTCGGCGCCAGCCGCCTCCTCGACACCTCGCTCGACCCGGAGGAGACGGCGCGGACGATCGTCTCCACCGCGGTGCCCGAGCTGGCCGAGATCTGCCTGATCGACTTCCGCCGCCCGGACGGCTGGTACGGCGACAGCGTCGTCGCCGGGGCCGACCCCGAGATGGCGGCGCAACTGGAGCGGATCCGCCGCGAATCGCCGCTCGACCCGGCGGGCGAGCACCCGGTGGCGAAGGTGCTGCGGCTGAACCAGCCGATGGTCTGGCGCGACCTGAAGGCGCCCGAGGTGGTCGACAAGGTCTCGCAGAGCTCCGAGCACCTGCACCTGATGCAGGAAGCCGGCTACAACTCGGCCGCGGTGGTCCCGCTCGTCGCCCGCGGTCGCACCCTCGGCGCCCTCTCCTTCCTCCACGCCCACGGCGACCTCCGCTACGACCCCGGCGACCTCGAGTTCCTCTCCGAGCTCGGCGAACGGGCGGCGCTGGCGCTCGACAACGCCCGCCTCTACCGCGAGCGCGACCGCATCGCCGAGAACCTGCAGCGCGGGCTGCGGCCGCCGCGGCCGGCGGAGGTCGCGGGCCTCGAGATCTCCGTCGTCTTCGAGGCCGCGGGCGAGGGGGTCGAGATCGGCGGCGACCTCTACGACGTGCTGCCGAGCGAGGACGGCTGCTGGCTGCTGGTCGGCGACGTCGCCGGCAAGGGCAGTACCGCCGCCGGCATCTCGGTCGCCGTCCGCCACTCCGTGCGCGGGCTCACCCGCGAGATCGACGAGCCCGCCGAGGTCCTGCGCCGGGTCAACGAGCTGCTGCTCTCCGGCGAAACCCTCAACGACTTCGCCACCGCGATGCTCGCCCGCCTGCGGCGGGACGCTTCGGGCTGGCTGATCGAGCTCGCCTCGGCCGGTCATCCGCCGGCGGTGCTGGCGTCCGGGGAGGGGACCGAGCTGCTCGGCGGCGGCTCGGTGCTGGGGGCATGGGCCAAGGCGAACGTCGAGCAGCACGAGCGGACGCTCGGCCCGACCGAGACGCTGACGCTCTGCACCGACGGCTGGCTCGAGGCCGGCCCGGTCGCCTCGCACCAGGGGCCGGAGGCCTTCGCCGAGATGACGCAGTCGCTCTCCGGGCTCGAGCTCGGCGAGCTGACCGAGCGGCTGCGGGCGGACGCGGTCGGGCGCAGCGCGGGGACGCTGCGCGACGACCTCGTCGTCCTCGCCGTCCGCCCCCAGGCGACCCCGGAGCAAACCGAGGCCGCCGGAGAAGCGGTGGTCGGCGCCTGACTATTTCCTGCCGGCTTTCGCCTTGCGTTTCGCGGCTGATTTTTTCGATGGCGATTTCGCCGTGGATCTTTTCGCGCCGGCTCGTTTCGCCGGTCGTTTGGCGGTCGATTTCTTCGTTCCGGCTCTCCTCGTCTTTTTGGTCGCGGCTTTTTTCCTCGGTTTCCGCGCCGGCTTGGCGGTGGCGCCGAGCCGGGCCGGGATGTCCTCGCGCACGACCGCGCCGGTCAGCTGCTTGATCTGGCCCTGGAGGAAGGTCGCCATCCGTTCCTCCTCGCGGCGGATCGCCCGGGCGAGCCTGGCGGTCTCGCTGTCGCGGACTTTCTCCGCCAGCGTCTCGATCGCGAGGTAGGTGGCGATCTCCTCGTGCTCGTTGAAGTACTCGGTCTTGGCGTTCTTCAGCATCCTCTCGGCCGCGCCGTCGCCGCGGATCGCGTGCAGCGGGACCTTCGCGACCGCGGTCAGCTTGCCGGCGGCGCCCTGCAGCGTCTGCCCCCCACCGCCCAGCTTCTTGATCCGGCGCTCGACCGCTTTGGCATGGGCTTTGGTCTCCTTGAGGTGCTGCTGCAGGCGTTTCCGGTAGGTGCCGTTCACGGTCAGGGCGATGTGGCTTTGAAGGGCCGCCTCCAGTTCGCGCTCCTTGCCGTAGGCCTCACTCAGGTACTGGACCAGCTTCGCGTCGCGCTCGTTCATGTCCGCCATCGCGATCTCCGCCTCCTCCTCGGTCGTTGATGAAAACTGGGTACCCAGCGCATTTCGCGTGAAACTGGGCGCGGGCGAGGAGCTGGGCACAGGCGGGGAGCTGGGCGCGGGCGGGGTAATGACTCCGGACCTTCGGACTGCCGGTTCTTCCCGCCTCTCAGGACGGACATTTGATGGAGTTCGGGGATGGGACTTACGGCTGCTCTCATCGCTTCGGTTTTTCTCGCCGCCGCACCGACCCCGGCGACCGGGTCGGTGCGCACCCTCACCCGGGCGTCCCAGCCGCCGACAACGAGCTGGCCGATCCCGTACGGGCCGAAACGGAAGCGGGAGATGGCCGAATACTCGCTGCGGCACTACGGGCGGGCGACCTGGCGGCTGCGGCACCCGCACGTGATCGTCGAGCACATGGCGCAGGCGAGCAGCGCCCGGTCCGTGTACGACACCTTCGCTCCCGACGTGCCCGACGTCGAGCTGCACGAGCTGCCGGGCGTCTGCTCCCACTTCGTGGTCGGCTCCTCGGGGCGGATCTTCCGGCTCGTCAACCTGAGGACGCGCTGCCGGCACACGGTCGGTCTCAACTGGACCGCGATCGGGGTCGAGCACGTCGGCTACGGCGACGGCGACGCCCTCGGCAACCGCCGCGAGCTGCGGGCCTCGCTCCGCCTCACCCAGTGGCTGCGCTGCAGGTTCCACATCCCGGTGAGGGACGTGATCGGCCACGCCGAGAGCCTCAGCTCCCCCTACCACCACGAGCTCGTCCCAAGCTTGCGGCGGCAGACCCACGGCGACTGGCGGCACTCCTCGATGCGGGTCTACCGCCGCAAGCTGCGGCGCCTCGGCCGCTGCCCCGGCTGAGCGGCCTAGATCCGGCCGAGCAGGAGCAGGACGAGCAGGATGATCGCGATCAGGCCGAGGATCCCGCCTGCCACGGCCACCTTGAGCAGCACCAGGACCAGGGCGATCACGATCAACGCGGCGATTACGGCACCGACCATCATGGCTCCTCTCGTTGGTTCCCTGCGGACGCTGGATTGGTTACCCGGGCGCCGGAAAGGGAAACCAAAGCGTTCCCGGGGCGATGTCGATTTCGCCCCGCTTCGTTCGTCGTCAGGTAAAAGGGCGGTACCGCCGCCCGCGAACGAGGAGGACCGAAAATGCGCTTCATGATGTTCATGTACCCCGGGATCGAGGAGGAGGACTGGACCCCCTCAGCCGAGGCGGTGGAAGCGATGAGCCGCTACAACGAGGAGCTGCGCAAGGCCGGCATGCTGCTCTCGCTGGACGGGCTGCGGCCGCCGAGCGACGGCGGCGTCGTCTCCTTCGCCGACGGCAAGGCGACTATCACCGACGGGCCGTTCGCCGAGGCGAAGGAGGTCGTCGGCGGCTACTGGCTGATCCAGGCGCGCTCGAAGGAGGAGGCGCTGGAGTGGGCGAGCCGCTGCCCCGGCGAGAACTGCAGGATCGAGGTGCGGCAGGTCTTCGAGACGGAGGACTTCCCGCAGGACGTCCAGGACGCGCTGCAGGACAACTTCGGCGGCTGAGCGTGACCGACGCCGCGCGCGCGATCGAGGCGGTCTGGCGGATCGAGTCCGCCCGCCTCGTCGCGGGCCTGGCGCGGATGACGCAGGACGTCGGGCTGGCCGAGGACCTCGCCCAGGACGCCCTGGTCGCGGCGCTGGAGAGGTGGCCGGCCGGGGGCGTTCCCGACAACCCGGGCGCCTGGCTGATGGCGACGGCGAAGAACCGGGCGATCGACCGGATCCGGCGCGAGAGGACCTACGAGCGCAAGCGGGAGGAGGTCGCCCGAGACACGGGGGCGCTCTTCGCGATGGAGCGCTCGGACTTCGAGGCCGCGGCCGAGGACGAGATCGGCGACGACCTGCTGGCGCTGATCTTCACCTGCTGCCACCCGGTGCTCTCCCGCGAGGCGCGGGTCGCCCTCACCCTGCGCCTGCTCGGCGGCCTGGCGACCCCGGAGATCGCCCGCGCCTTCCTCGTCTCCGAGCAGACGGTCGCGCAGCGCCTGGTGCGGGCGAAGCGGACCCTGCGCGAGGCGAAGGTCCCGTTCGAGGGGCCGCGCGGGCCGGAGCTGGACGAGCGCCTGCCCTCGGTGCTCGAAGTCGTCTACCTCGTCTTCAACGAGGGCTACGCGGCCAGCGGCGGCGAGGACTGGGTCCGGCCCGATCTCTGCGAGGAAGCGCTGCGGCTGGGCCGCATCCTCGCCGAGCTGGCGCCGGACGAGCCCGAGGCCCACGGCCTGGTCGCGCTCTTGGAGATCCAAGCCTCCCGCCTGGCGGCCCGCCACGGCCCGGACGGCGAGCCGGTGCTGCTGCTCGACCAGGACCGCGGCCGCTGGGACCCGCTGTTGATCGTCCGCGGCCTGCGGGCGCTGGAGCGCGCCGAAGGGCTGCCGCGCCCGCTCGGCCCCTACGGCCTGCAGGCCGCGATCGCCGCCTGCCACGCCCGGGCGATCCGAGCCGAGGAAACCGACTGGGTCCGCATCGCCGCGCTCTACGAGGCCCTCGCGACCGTCCAGCCCTCGCCGATCGTCGAGCTCAACCGAGCGGTAGCCGTCGGTATGGCCTTCGGTCCCGAGACAGGTCTAGCCCTGCTCGAGGAAGTCAACGACGACAAGGCCCTCCGCGACTACCACCTCCTCCCCAGCGTCCGCGCCGACCTGCTGCAAAAAGCCGGCCGCAAGACCGAGGCAGCTGCCGAGTTCAACCGCGCAGCCGAGCTGACCACCAACCAGCGAGAGCGCGACCTGCTCCTCAGCCGCGCCAAGCCGCCGCGTGCCTAGATGGTTGATTCCACGGCGAAGGCCGTGATCGAGGGATTTGAAGCAGAGAGGCCGAAGTCGGCGGTGCTGAAGCAACCGTCGACCGAAAGGCCACGATGCACGCCGACCTCGACACTCTCTGCACCGTCGTTTATTG
>DASTTQ010000053.1:0-48581 GCA_035760065.1 Solirubrobacterales bacterium | reverse complement strand
GCTCGTGATGGCGGACCTGCAGTGGGAGGACGGCTCCGACGTGGTCGCCTCCCCGCGACAGATCCTGCGGCGCCAGCTCGCACGGCTCGAGGAGCGCGGCCTGGTCGCGAACGCGGGGACCGAGCTCGAGTTCATCGTCTTCCGCGACACCTACGAGGAGGCCTGGAAGAAGGGCTTCCACGACCTCGTGCCGGCCAACCTCTACAACGTCGACTACTCGCTGCTGGGAACCTCGCGGGTCGAGCCGCTGATCAGGCGGATCCGCAACGAGATGGCCGGGGCGGAGATGAGGGTCGAGAGCTCCAAGGGCGAGTGCAACCTCGGCCAGCACGAGATCAACTTCCGCTTCGACGCCGCCCTGCGCAGCGCCGACGACCACGTCATCTACAAGAACGGGGCGAAGGAGATCGCCGCGCAGGAGGGGCACGCGATCACCTTCATGGCCAAGTTCAACGAGCGCGAGGGGAACTCGTGCCACGTCCACTGCTCGCTGGCGCGCGAGGACGGCTCGAACGCCTTCGCCGCCGACCGCTCGCTGTTCGAGCATTTCGTCGCCGGCCAGATCGCCTGCATGGAAGAGCTGACCTTGCTCTACGCGCCGCACGTCAACTCCTACAAGCGCTTCGCCAAGGGATCGTTCGCGCCGACGGCGATCGCCTGGGGAAACGACAACCGCACCTGCTCGCTGCGGGTGGTCGGCCACGGCGAGGGGCTGCGGGTGGAGAACCGGCTGCCGGGGGCCGACGTCAATCCCTACCTGGCGCTGAGCGCGATGATCGCCGCCGGCCTGCACGGGATCGACGAGGCGCTGCCGCTCGAACCCGCCTTCGAGGGCAACGCCTATGAGTCCGACAAGCGGCGGGTCCCGTCGAACATCTACGACGCCCGAGAGTGCTTCGCCGGCAGCGAGGTGGCGGCCGAGGCGTTCGGCAGGGAGGTGGTCGACCACTACCTGAACCGGGCCACGGTCGAGATCGAGGCGTTCGAGGCGGCTGTCACCGACTGGGAGCGCTACCGGGGCTTCGAGCGGCTGTGACCGGCGCCGACCCGCATCTGCCTGTTCCTTTTGCCGATATATCGCGCAAAAGGAACAGCGAAGTGCCGGCGATCGGGATCTGCGCCGCGATCGAGCGGGTGTCCTGGGGGATCTGGGACGGCTACGAGGTGGCGCTGACCCCGCGCGGGTACGTGAAGGCGGTGCAGCGGGCGGGGGGGATGGCGATCGTGCTGCCACCGGATCCCTCAGCCGTGGAGGAGCCCGACATCCTCCTCGACCGGGTCGACGCGCTGATGCTGGCCGGCGGCGCCGACATCGATCCCTCCAGCTACGGTGCCGAGCCGCACCTGGAGACGCGCGGGACCTGGCCCGAGCGCGACGCCTTCGAGATCGCCCTGGCGCGGCGGGCGCTGGAGCGCGACATGCCGGTCCTGGGAATCTGCCGCGGCATGCAGCTGCTGAACGTGGCGTTCGGCGGGACGCTGGTCCAGCACCTGCCGGAGGCGCTCGGGAGCGAGGCGCACCGGGCCGTCGCCGGGACCTTCTCAGAGCACCACGTGCGGCTGGAGCCGGGATCGCTCGCCAGCTCGGCGGCCGGGCTCGAGGCTTTCGTCGTCTGGTCGCACCACCATCAGGGCATCGAGGACCTGGGCGAGGGGCTGAAGGTCAGCGGCTGGTCCCGGGACGACGATCTGCCGGAGGCGATCGAGCTGCCCGGCAAGCGCTTCGCCCTCGGCGTCATCTGGCACCCCGAGGAGGACGAGAGCAGCAACGTGATCGCCGCCCTGGTCGACGCCGCCCGACGGGCCGAAATGTCCACCTCCATCGGCCGACGGGCCGATCAGTCCAACCAGGCCAGTCAAATCGGCCCGTCGGCAGCGAGAAGTGGACAAGGCGGCCCGTCGTGAGCGCGATCGAGGTGGTCGAGCCGGCGACCGAGCGGGTGATTGCCGAGGTGCCGCGGGCCGGGGTCGAGGAGGTCGACGCGGCGGTGGCGCGAGCCAAGGCGGCGTTCCCGGCCTGGCGGGCGGTGGCGCCGGCTGATCGGGCGCGGATGCTGCTCGACCTCGCCGCGGGGGTCGAAGACCGCCGGGAGCATCTGGCGCAGCTCGAGGCGCGCAACGCCGGCAAGCCGATCGGCGACGCCCGCGCCGAGATGGAGATGGTGGTCGAGACCTACCGCTACCACGCGGGAGCCCCGGAGCGGGTGCTGGGGCGCACGATCCCGGTCGCGGGCGGGGTCGACATGACCTTCCGCGAGCCGCTTGGCGTGGTCGGCCTGATCGTCCCCTGGAACTTTCCGCTGACGATCGCCTCCTGGAAGGTGGCGCCGGCGCTGGCAGCCGGCAACTGCGTCGTCCTCAAGCCCGCCGAGTTGACGCCGTTGACCGCGATCGAGCTGGAGGGGATCGCGCTCGACGCCGGCATTCCCGAGGGGGTGCTGAAGGTGGTTCCTGGACCCGGGAGGGTCTGCGGCCGGCGCCTGGTCGAGCACCCCGACGTCGCCAAGATCGCCTTCACCGGCTCGACCGCCGTCGGCCGCGGGATCGCCGCCGGCGCCGCGGGGACGATCAAGCGCGTGACGCTCGAGCTCGGCGGCAAGTCGGCGAACGTCGTCTTCGCCGACGCCGATCTCGAGGCCGCTGCCGCGGCGGCGCCGATGGCGGTCTTCGGCAACGCCGGCCAGGACTGCTGCGCCCGCTCGTGCATCCTCGTCGAGCGCCCCGCCCTCGACGACTTCCTCGCCGCGCTGCAGCCGGCGGTGGAGGGGATCGCGGTCGGCGACCCGCTCGACGAGGACACCCAGATGGGGCCGCTGATCTCCGCCGGGCAGCGCGAGACGGTTGCTTCCTACGTCCCGGCAGACGCTCCCGTTGCGATCCGCGGCAGCGCCCCCGACGGCCCCGGCTACTGGTTCCCGCCGACCGTGCTGGCGCCGGTCGTCAACGACGACCGCGCCGCCGCCGAGGAGATCTTCGGCCCGGTCGCCTGCGTCATCCCCTTCGACTCCGAAGACCAGGCGGTGCGGCTCGCCAACGACACGATCTACGGCCTCTCCGGCTCGATCTGGACGCGGGACGGGGCGCGCGCCCTGCGGGTCGCGAGGATGATCGAGACCGGGGCGATCTCGATCAACTCCAACACCTCGGTGCGGATCTCGACGCCGTTCGGCGGCTTCAAGCAGTCGGGCGTGGGGCGGGAGCTGGGACCCGACGCGCTCGACCACTACACCGAGGTGAAGAACGTCTACTTCGCGACCGGGGAGGGGTGAGGTGGCAGGAAGGCTCGAGGGCAAGGTCTGCGTCGTCACCGGGAGCGCGAGCGGGATCGGCGCCTCCTCGGCGCGGCTGTTCGCCGCCGAGGGCGCCAAGGTCATAGGCATCGACCTCGACGCCGAGCAGGCGGTCGGAGCGCTGACGATCGCCGCCGACGTCGCCGACGAGGAGCAGGTCCGCGCCGCCCTCGCAGAGGCGCGCGAGCAGTTCGGCCGCATCGACGTGCTGATGAACAACGCTGGCATCAACCCGACCGACGACGGCTCGGTCCTGGAGACCAGCCTCGGGTCCTGGCAGCGGGTCCAGGACGTCAACCTGCGCGGCGTCTTCCTCTGCTGCAAGCACGGCATCCCGCACCTGCTCGAGGCCGGCGGCGGCTCGGTGATCAACGTCTCCTCCTTCGTCGCGACGATGGGCGCCGCCGTCTCCCAGATCTCCTACACCGCCTCCAAGGGCGGCGTCCTCGCTCTCTCGCGCGAGCTCGGCGTCGAGTTCGCCGGCCGCGGAGTCCGAGTCAACGCCCTCTGCCCTGGCCCCGTCAACACCCCCCTCCTCAAGGAGCTCTTCGCCAAGGACCCCGGGCGCGCCGCCAAGCGCCTCGTCCACATCCCGATGGGCCGCTTCGGCGAGCCCGAGGAGATCGCCAAGGCCGCCCTCTTCCTCGCCGGCGACGATTCCAGCTTCGTCACCGCCAGCACCTTTCTGGTGGACGGCGGGCTCTCGGCGGCGTACCTGACGCCGATCCAGTTCGACTGATCTCGAGCCGACGGCTGCACAGGCCGCGGCCGCGCTGGTCGAAGGCGGGCCGGCGTCGCGCTGGTCGACGACAGCCAGAGCTCTCACCGGCGAGCAGTGTTTCATCACCAGCCGAGCCGTTGCTCAGCTAACGTTGCGCCGGTCGATATGGGACGACTACAGGGAGGTAGCGATGAAGACGAGGACCGGTAGGCATGTCCTGCTTGCCGTTGCGTGCGTGACCGCGCTGTTGGCGGTGAGCGGGTTGGCCGCAGCGGAAAAGCCGGTGAGAAGCGTCTCGGGGAATATCGAAACGATCTTCAACGGCGGCTTCTCGCCGAAGACCCTCTCGAAGAAGAAGCCGACGCCGATCACCTTCAACATCTCCGGGAAAATCAGGACGCTCGACGGCGAACACCCGCCGGCGTTGAAGGAATTCCTCCTCGAAGGCGACAAGCACGCCGGCATCAGCGTCAAGGGAATTCCCACCTGCAAGCAGGGGAAGCTGCAGTCGACCGACACCGCTCAGGCGCGCAAGGCATGCAAGCCGGCTCTGATCGGGGGCGGTCGCGCCGAAGCGGAGATCAAGTTCCCCGAACAACCCCCGATCGAGACGAGCACCGAACTGCTGGTCGTCAACGGCGGCTTCAAGGGCGGTGTGACGACGCTGTTCATCCACGCTTACATCACCGTGCCCACCCCGGCGGCGATCGTCACCGTGGTCAAGGTCAAGAAGGCCCACAACGGGCGCTACGGGCTGAAATCGGTGGCGACGATCCCGAAGATCGCCGGCGGCAGCGGCTCGGTCACCTTCTTCAGCCTCAAGCTGCAGAAGGGGATCATCTCCGCGACCTGCCCGGACGGCCACCTCAACGCCCGTGGCACCGCCGTCTTCTCCGACGGCACGCGGGTCAAGGGGGCGGTCGTCCGGCCCTGCACCGGCAAGGGCTGAGAAGGCTCAGACCGAGACCGGCTCCGGCTCCTCGACCTGTGGTTCTGCGGGTCGGGGAGCCGCCTCCCCGTGCCCGAACCGCACGTCGGGAAGCACCCGCCGCAGCCAGCGCGGCATGTACCAGGCGGCACTGCCGGTCAGGCGGAGCAGGACCGGGAGCAGCAGCAGGCGGATGAGGAAGGCGTCGAGGAGGACCGCGATGCCGAGGATCGCGCCCATTTCCTTCGGCGGCAGGGGGCCGGAGAGGGCGAAGGTGAAGAAGACCGCGACCATCACCGCGCCGGCGGCGAGGACGACGCGGCCGGAGTGGGCGAGGCCGCCGATCATCGCCTGCTTGGCGCTGCCCGACTCGTCCCAGTGCTCGCGGGCGGAGGAGAGGAGGAAGACGGTGTAGTCCATCGCGATCGCGAAGACCATCGCGAAGAAGAAGACCGGCGCCCAGGCGTCGAGGAAGCCCTGCGATTCGAAGCCGAGCAGGCCGGAGAGGTTGCCGTCCTGGAAGATCAGCGTGGCGACGCCGAAGGCGGCCGCGGTCGAGAGCAGGTTGGCGAGGACGCCGAGCGCGGCGACCAGCGGCGCCTGGAAGGCGACCAGCAGGAGGAGGAATCCCAGGCCCAGGACGACGCCGATCACCAGCGGCGTCTTCGCCGCGAGCGCCGCCTCGAGGTCGTGGTTTTCCGCCGCGGGGCCGCCGACCTGCGCCGCCTGGGGAAGGTTCGTCCGCAGGCGGTCGACGGTGGCGCCGAAGGCGCTGGTCGAGGGGGCGGCGGCGGGGACCGCTTCGATCAGCGCCAGGCCGTTGCCGTCGGTCCGCGGCGGCAGCGTCATCGCAATGCCAGGTTGGTTGCTGAGCTGGCCGGCGATCTTCTTCGCCTGCGTGGCCGGCGCCGTCACCTGCAGCAGTCCGGGCGCGCCCCGCCCGAAGGCGGCGCTCACCTGTTCGTAGCCGACCCGCGAGCTGTCGCCCTGCGGCACGACCTTGATCGAGGGCATGCCGGTGCGCAGGCCGAGGATCGGCAGCGTCAGCGCGATCAACGCGGCGAGCGCCAGGCCGCCGAAGAGCAGCGGCCGCCGCCAGAGCAGCTCCCCCCAGCGGGCGAAGCGCGGCGAGCGGTGGTCGCCGGAGTGCGCCCAGGGCAGCGAAAGCTTGTCGACCCGCGGACCCAGCTTCGCCAGCACCGCCGGCAGCAGCGTCAGCGTCGCGGCGAGGACGAAGAGGACCGAGATCATGATGCCGAGCGCGACCGAGCGGAAGGCGGGGCTGGGGACGAGCATCACCGCCGCCAGCGAGACCAGCACGGTGAGGCCGGAGAAGAGGACCGCCTTGCCGGCCGTGTCCATCGTCGTCGCGACCGCCTCGACCGGCTCCAGCCTCTGCCCGAAGTGGGCGTTGCGGAAGCGCATCACCACGAACAGCGCGTAGTCGATGCCGAGCGCCAGCGCGAACATCATCGCGAAGTTCATCGCCCAGATCGAGATCGGCAGCAGCTGGGTGCCGAGGTAGAGGACGCCGGCGGAGAGGACGAGGCCGGCGATCGTCAGCATCAGCGGCAATCCGGCGGCGACGAGCGAGCCGAAGGCGAGGACGAGGATCGCCAGCGTCACCGGCCAGGAGAAGAGCTCGGACTTCATCATCGCTTCGCGGTTGGCTTCGTTGAAGTCGGACCACATGCCGGCGGGGCCGGTGAGGTGCGCTTCGGTGCCCGGCGCGGCGACCGCGGCGAGCTCGGACTTGAGGCCGTCGGCGGCGGCGACCATCCCGTTCGGGTCCTTCGCCGCGGTGGCGCGGACGACCGCGGTGTGGCCGTCGCGGGAGATCGAAACGCCCGGTTCGGGCGGGACGACTTTGCCGACGGCCGAGTCGGAGGCGAGGACGCGTTCGACCGAAGCGAGCGAGCGCTGGAAGCGGGGATCGGCGGCGACGAGGCTTTCGGAGTGGACGGCGACCTGGAGGCCGTACGCGCCGCCCCCGCCGAAGGCCGCATCGACCTGCTTGCGGACTTCGACCGACTCCGAGCCCGTGGCTTCCCAACCGGCGCCGGAGAGGGCGGTCTCGACGCGGGGCGCGAGGAAGCCGAGGGCGACTGCGACCACGGCCCAGATGGCGAAGGTGGCGGCCCGATGGGCGGCCGCCGCTCGCCCGAGCCGGCCGATCGGCCCGAGCGCCGGCCCGGTCGCCTCCGGCCGATCCTTCAAAGTGGGGGCTGCGAGCTGAACGGACACTGTGGTTCTCCTTCCGCGCCTTACCGAGCACGTCTGCACGCCTGAACAGTTGCACAACTTAACAGTTGTAGAAGGTACAATAACACAGAGATGCAAAGTCCGCTGAATCCCGAGGCCGCAGAGCTGATCGCCCGCCGCTTCCGGGCCCTTTCGGACCCGACCCGGCTGCGCATCCTCGACCTCCTCCGCAACCGCGACGAGGCCTCGGTGGGGGAGATCACCGAGGAGCTCGGCACCTCCCAGCAGAACGTCTCCAAGCACCTCTCCGCCCTCCACGCCGAGGGCTTCGTCGCCCGCCGCAAGCGCGGCACCAGCTCGCTCTACCGGATCTCCGACCCCGGCGTCCACGAACTCTGCGACGGCGTCTGCGCCGGCATCGAGACCCAGCTCGCCGACCTCGAAGCAGTCCTCAAATAGCGGGTTTTCCCGCCGGCGCGGGGGGAGAGGCCGAGGCGCTGTCGCCTTTCCTAACCAGTGGGTGGGAAAAGCGACTCGGTGGATTTGCGGATCGGGCGGATCGCCCGGAACCAGCATGGGATCGTGACGACGCGGCAGCTCGTCGCGGCAGGTTTGTCGGACGCGGCGATCTCCAAGCGCCTTCGCAGCGGAAAGCTCTACCGGATCCACCAAGGCGTCTACTCCGTGGGCCACGACGGCCTGAGCGAAGAGGAGCGTTGGATGGCGGCGGTGCTCGCCTGCGGCCCAGGCGCCGCTCTAAGCCATGGCTCAGCCGCGGTCCATTGGAGCTTGTTGAAACCCCTCGAAGGACCGATCGACGTCAGCGTGCCGACCCAAAGAGGTCGCAAGAGTCGTCGCGGCATCTGCATCCATCGCTGCCCCAGCTTGGAGGAGTCGCATTTCCGAACCTCTGGTTTGGAAATGCGCCTGCCCCGCCTTGTGACCGTGCGCCGGCAGATCCCCGTGACGACGGTGGCGCGGACGCTCGAGGATTTGAGGCGCTCGAAGATGCGGCCATCGCTCGTGCGCCGGGCGATCCGGCAGGCCGAGTTCCTCGAACTGCCGTTGGGCGAAATCGAGACCGACGGCACGCGCAGCGATCTCGAGCGAGACTTCCTGCGGCTCTATCGCCGTCATCGAATACCGCCCCCAGAGGTCAACGTCCCGATCGGGCGGCTCACAGTCGACTTCCTCTGGCGAGACGCGCGCCTGATCGTCGAAACCGACAGCTATGCCACCCACGGCGGCACGATCGCCTTCGAGGACGACCGGACACGGGACTTGGAGCTGCGGCGGCGCGGTTACCGGGTCCACCGCTTCAGCGAAGGGCAGTTGCGGGCCGAACCCGACGCCATCATCGAAGATATCCGCCGCGGGCTGCGTCGATAATCCCGGCGTGACTGCGGACGTGCCGGCGATCGAGACCGACGGGCTGACCAAGCGCTACGGGCGGCACCGCGGGATCGAGGAGGTCAGCTTCGAGGTGCGGCCGGGGGAGGTCTTCGGCTTCCTCGGCCCCAACGGGGCCGGGAAGACGACGACGATCCGGACGCTGCTCGACCTGATCCACCCGACCGCCGGCACGGCACGGATCTTCGGGCTCGACAGCCGCCGCGACAGCGTCGCGATCCGGGCCCGGGTCGGCAACCTGCCGGGCGATTTCGGCTTCGGGCGCGAAACGCCGGGGCGGGAGGCGGTGAAGCTGCTCTCGCGCCTGCGGGGGATCGACGGCGCGGCCCGGGCCGAGGAGCTCGCCCGGCGCTTTCGCGCCGACCTCGACCGGCCGCTGGGGCAGCTCTCGCGCGGCAACCGGCAGAAGGTCGGCCTCATCCTCGCCACCTTCCACCGGCCGCAGCTGCTGATCCTCGACGAGCCGACCAGTGGGCTCGACCCGCTGATGCAGGAGGAGTTCCTGGCGCTGGTCGCCGAGGAACGCGGGCGCGGCGCGGCGGTCTTCCTCTCCTCGCACGAGCTCGACGAGGTGCAGCGGGTCTGCGACCGGGTCGGGATCGTCCGCCGCGGCCGCCTGGTCGCGGTCGAGCGGATCGACGACCTGCTCGGCAAGGCGCGGCGGCGCTTCGCCGTCGAGCTGCGCGACCCGGCGGGGCTGGAGCGCCTGCGCTCGCTGCCCGGCGTCGCCGACCTCGAGATAGCCGGCAACCGCGCCGGCTTCAGCGCCGGCGGCGACCTCGACGCGGTGGTGCGGGAGCTGGCCGGCCACCACGTGGTCGACCTCGAGGCCACCCACCCCTCGCTGGAGGAGGTCTTCCTCGGCTACTACGACGAGGGGGAGGCCGGATGAGCCGGCAGATTGCGGCGCTGGTCGCCACCCACTTCCGCGACCGCCGCCGCGCGGTCTGGGCCTGGGGGCTGCCGCTGGGGCTGATGTCGGCGTTCATCGTCGCGATCTTCCCCTCGGTCGAAGAGTCGCTCTCCAAGGCAATCCAGGGCTACCCCCAGGGGCTGAAGGAAGCCTTCGGGATCGGCGAGCTGAGCAACGTCGAGCAGTACCTCCACGCGGAGATGCTGAGCCTGATCGTGCCGCTGGCGATGGGCTACCTGGCGGTGCGGGCGATCGCCAGCGGCCTCACCGGCGCCGCCGAATCGGGCCGCCTCGACGTCCTCCTCTCGGCGCCGGTCTCGCGCGCCCGGGTGGTCGCCGCCGGGTTCGTCGCGACCGCAATCGAGCTGGCCGAGGTCCTGCTCGTCACCGGCCTGCTCTGCGGCCTCGGCAGCCTCCTCGCCGGCTCCGGCCTCGACGCCGGCCGCGCCGCCGAAGGCTTCGCCAACGTCTGGCCGCTCGCCCTCCTCTTCGCCGGATTCGGCGCGATCGCCGCCGGCTTCTCCCTGCGCACCAGCGTCGTCACCGGCTCCGTCGCCGGCCTGCTGGTGGCGATGTACGTGATCGACCTGATCGGCCGTCTCGACACCAGCCTCGCCGACCTCCGCTACGTCTCCGTCTTCAAGTACTACGGCAACGCGATCGAAGACGGCATCGAACCGATCGCCTTCCTCGGCGTCGCTCTCGCCGCCTGCCTCCTCGCCGCGCTCGGCGCGTGGTTGTTCGAGCGGCGGGACCTGGCGGCCTGAGTCTCAGGCGGTCCCCAGGACGAGGCCGAGAGTGCGCTCGATCTCGGCCGTCTTCTCTTCGCCAACGGCACCGATTTCCGGAGCAGACGCGAGCGGGCGACTCCGCGGATCCCGCGCGGCAAGACGACACTCGATCTATCGATCCCGGCGTCCCGGCCCACCTTCGGCCGCATCGCCGATGGAGGTAGCGAGCTGGAGAGGGGGATCGTGACGATCAGCTCGTGGTCGATCCCGACCAGGAATCGATCAACCGAAATCACAACGACCGGCCGGCTCGTCCCCGGCTCACCGCGTCGAGCGGCACCGAGAGCAGCCAGCCAGATATCGCCGCGCCTCGGGCTAGCCGATTCCATCTTCAAGAGTGCCCTCCCAGAGCCGGTACTCGGTCAGGGCCACCGGATCATCGGCCTCGGCCAGGGTCGCCTCGCGCTCGGAGAGGTACGCGTCCTCCCGCTCCGCCTGCTCGGCCAGTTCGGTGAGCAGGGCAGAGAGCGAGATACCCCGGCCATGGGCGCGTGCCGCGAGGCTGTCGCGGGTTTGGCGCAGAACGCGGATAGTGGCGGTATCGGAAGGCATATCGCCTGATGCTGTCGCCTCCTCGTCTCTACTCGTGCTGCAACGCCCGCATCAAGGCTGCAGGTGCGACAACTCTCCCCCCGCAAACCCGATCTCCTCGAGACCGCTTGCCGCTCTGATCGAGGAAATCGAAGCCGGTGCCGGCCCCTCGAGCCCGTCCTGCCCGACGACCAGGTGCAGCGGTTTGCCGGCGGCCGCGCAGCGGGCGGCGATCGCGCCGACGATCTTGCCTTCGAGGCTCTGGGAGTCGAAGCGGCCCTCGCCGGAGACGACCGCGTCGGCGTCGGCGAGGCGGGCCTCGAAGTCGAGGGCGTCGAGGACGAAGTCGGCGCCGGGACGGAGGGTGGCGCCGTGGGCCCAGAGGCCGCCGGAGAGCCCTCCGGCCGCGCCGGTCATCGGGACGCCGCGGGGGTCGCGGGGCAGCTCGTCGGCGAACGCGTCCAACCGCTCGGTCAGCCGTTCGACCGCCTCCGGGCTTGCTCCCTTCTGCGGGGCGAAGACGCGCGCCGCGTCCTCGTAAGCGGTCTGGACGTCGCAGAGCACCTCGATCGTCACCTCAGGATCCTCGGCGTTCGTCCTTCCCCCCTCATATGTAGGGGAAAGGACGAACGCCGCGTCGCTTTGGCGCAGCGCCTCGAGCGCGCCGCGGCCGCCGTCGGTGGTGGCGCTGCCGCCGACGGCGAGGAGGACCCGCTTGGCGCCGGCGTCGACCGCGGCGGCGATCAGCTCGCCGGTCCCGTAGGTGTCGGCGCGCTCGGCATCCCGCTCCCCCGGTGCCAGCAGCGTCAGCCCCGAGGCCTGAGCGGTCTCGACGATCGCGGTCTCGCCGGTGCCGAGCAGGGCGAAGCTCGCCTCGATCGGCCGCCGCAGCGGGTCGTGCACCCGGACGCTCCGGCGCTCGCCCCCGAGCGCCCCCATCAGCACCGCCATCGTCCCTTCGCCGCCGTCGGCGACCGGGCAGCGGTCGGCCGTGCCGCCCGCCGCTTCGATTCCCGCCGCGATCGCCCCGGCCACCGTCGCCGCGTCGAAGGTTCCCTTGAAGGAGTCGGGGGCGACGAGGAAGCGCCCGCTCATTCGGGCGGCGGCGCCTTCATTCGGGCGGCGGCACCTGTGAGGCCATCTGCGTGTAGCCGGCGGCGCTGGGGTGGATGCCGGTGTCGCCGCCGATCACCCAGGGCGAGGAGGCTGAGCCGGAGCGCGCGCAAGGACTGCATCCTACGATGGGGGGCATGGCGCCTTCGGACCGCGGCTGGTCCTACGGACTGGCCGAAGACGAGGAGTTGGCGGCAGGTCTCACCCGCGTCGCCGCCGGGCGGGCGGAGCGGGCGCTCGAGCGGCTGCGCGAGAGCAGCGCCGGCAGGGTCGACAGCGCCGCTGCCGTCCATGGCGCCCGCAAGGACATGAAGAAACTGCGGACGGTCTTGCGGCTGCTCCGCGACGAGCTCGGACGCAAGCGCTGCGACCGCGAAAACGCCCGCTTCCGCGACGCCGCCCGCGCGCTCTCGGCGACCCGCGACGCCGAGGTGAAGGCCGCGACGCTGGAGGCGCTCGCCGAGCACGACGGGGCGCTCCCCGAGGACGCGGTCGGCGCCTGGCGCAAGATCCTCATCCGCGACCGCGAAGCCGCGACCGGCGCCGCTCGCGACCGGCCGGCGATCGAGGAGGCGGTCGCTCTTGTCGAGGCGGGTCTCGAGGAGATCCGGGGCTGGGAGATCGAGGGCGACTCCTGGCGGATCGTCGACGGCGGTCTCCTCCGCACCTACCGCCGCGGGCGCCGGGCGATGAGGTCGGCGTCGAAGAGCCATCGCGAGGCCGACTTCCACGAGTGGCGCAAACGGGCGAAGGACCTCTGGCACGAGCTGCGGCTGTTCGCCCCCGCCTGGCCCGGTCCGCTGGAGGCGACCGCGGAGGAGGCGCACCGCCTCAGCGATCTGCTCGGCGACCATCACGACCTGGCGGTTCTCCGCGAGGACCTGGGCGAACGCAACCTCGGCGAGGCCGGGACGGCGGCGCTCGAAGCCGCGATCGGCCGGCGCCAGGAGGAGCTCGCCGCCGCGGCGTTCCCGCTCGGCCACCGCCTCTACGCCGAGCGGCCGAAGGCCTTCAGCCGTCGCCTCCGCCGCTGCTGGGAAGCCTGGCGCTTTTGCAAACCACTGGTTGACAAAAGCGCCTAGCGAACGCCCATGGATCTCGACGCATACGAGGAAAGGCGCGACTTCGCGAAATCCCCCGAGCCGCAGCCACGGCGACGCCGCAAGAAGAAGCAGGAGCCGCGCTTCGTCGTCCAGGAACACATCGCCCGCCGCCTGCACTGGGACCTGCGGCTCGAGCACGACGGCGTGGCGGCCTCCTGGGCGATCCCGAACGGCATCCCCGAGACCCCCGAGGAGAACCGCAAGGCCGTCCACACCGAGGACCACCCCCTCTCCTACCTGGAGTGGGAGGGGGAGATCCCGAAGGGCTCCTACGGCGCCGGGACGATGAGGATCTGGGACTCCGGCACCTACACCCTGGAGAAGTGGGAGCCGGCGAAAGTGATGGTCGAGTTCCACGGCGAGCGGCTGCGGGGCCGCTACGCGCTCTTCCATGCGGGCAAGGCCGCCCAGGACTGGATGATCCACCGGATCGACCCGCCCGCCCGCGAGCGCGACCCCTTCCCCGAGAACGTGGTGCCGATGCTCGCCCGGCCCTCGAAGCTCCCCCGCGACGACTCCGGCTGGGCGGTGGAGGTGAAGTGGGACGGGGTGCGGGCGCTCGCCTACTGCCGCCCCGGCCGGGTCGGGCTGCAGACCCGCAACCTCAACGACGTCAGCGCCCAGTACCCCGAGGTGCGCCGCATCGCGCGCGCGCTCGGCTCCCACGAGGCGGTCCTCGACGGCGAGATCGTCGCCTTCGACGAGAACGGCAGGCCGAGCTTCGGGCGCCTCCAGCAGCGGATCCACCAGGCCGACGAGAACGTCGTCCGGCGGCGGATGAAATCCCACCCGGTCGTCTACGTCGTCTTCGACCTCCTCTACCTCGACGGGAAAGACCTCACCGGAGAGCCCTACCGCCGCCGGCGCGAGCTGCTCGAGGGTCTCGCGCTCGACGGCGAGAGCTGGCAGACGCCTGGCTACTCGGTCGGCCACGCGAAGGAGCTGCTGGCGGCGAGCAAGGAACAGGGCCTGGAGGGGGTGATGCTGAAGCGCCTCGACTCCCTCTACGCCCCCGGCAAGCGCACCGGCGCCTGGCTGAAGGTGAAAAACACGAGCCGCCAGGAGCTCGTGGTCGGCGGCTGGACGCCCGGCGAAGGTCGCCGCAAGGAGCACCTGGGGGCGCTGCTCGTCGGTTACTTCGACCAGGCCGCCGGCAAGCCGGTGCTGCGCTACGCGGGCAAAGTCGGGACCGGCTTCAGCGCCGCGGAGCTGGCCGCTCTCGCCGCCCGCCTCGCGCCGCTCGAGCGCAAGACGAGCCCGTTCTCCGCCGGGCCGAAACCGCCGAAAGGCGCCCGCTTCGTCGAGCCGCGCCTCGTCGCCGAGGTCGAGTTCCGCGAGATGACCGCCGAGGGCCAGCTGCGCCACGCTGCGTACAAAGGGCTGCGCGAGGACAAGGCGGCGAGCGAGGTGGTGCTGGAGCGGGCGGCCGACCCCGAGGGCGAGTCGCTTACCTCGCGGGCGGTCAAACGGCCGCGCGGGAAAGCCGCGGTCACCGTCGAGGGCCGCGAGCTCGAGCTCTCCAACCTCGACAAGGTGCTCTACCCGCGGACCGGCTTCACCAAGGGCGAGCTGATCGACTGGTACGCGCGGATCGGCGAGGCGCTGCTGCCCCACCTGCGCGGCCGGCCGCTGACCCTGAAGCGCTATCCGGACGGGGTCGAGGGAAAGCGCTTCTACGAGAAGCGCTGCCCGGCGCACCGCCCCGACTGGGTGACCACGGCGAGCATCTACAGCGAGACCCACAAGGGCGAGATCGACTACTGCGTGGTCGAAGACCTGGCGACGCTGGTCTGGCTGGCGAACCTCGCCGACATCGAGCTCCACACCTCGCTCTCGAGATGCGAGGACGTGGAGCGGCCGACGGCGCTGGTCTTCGACCTCGACCCGGGGGCCCCCGCAGACGTCCTCGACTGCGCCCAGGTCGCGACCTGGCTTCACGGTCTGTTCGACCAGCTGGGGCTGAGCAGCTACGCGAAGACCTCGGGCTCCAA
The DNA here is from genome assembly GCA_035760065.1 of Solirubrobacterales bacterium. GTDB lineage: Bacteria > Actinomycetota > Thermoleophilia > Solirubrobacterales > 70-9 > VAYN01. The sequence goes on along the minus strand of DASTTQ010000053.1, from coordinate 33,588 downwards.
GGGAATCCACTTTTACGTGCCGCTCAACTGCGACGTCACCTACGAGCAGACCAAGCCCTTCGCCAGGGCCGTCGCCGAAACGCTGCAGCGCAAATTCCCCGACCGGGTCGTCTCGCAGATGTCGAAGGCGAAGCGCCCCGGCAAGGTGCTGATCGACTGGAGCCAGAACGACCGGCACAAGACGACCGTCTGCGTCTACTCGCTGCGGGCAAAGGAGCGCCCGACCGTCTCCACGCCGCTCGAGTGGGGCGAGCTGGACGCGGCCCTGGCGGCAGGCGACCCCGGGGCGCTCGTCTTCGACCACGCCGCCGCGCTGGAGCGCGTCGCCGCCAGGGGCGACCTCTTCGCCCCCCTGCTCTCCGAAGAGCAGGAGCTACCCGACCTGTAGTTAGGAACGCCTCTCCAGCGGGCAGGTAGGGCCTATGGGGAGCACCGTTGTCCGCCGCGACCACAGGCCCGAGGGCGAGGCTTCGGAGACCGGCCTCTGGCCGACGCTGAAGCGGACGCTGACCGAGTTCCAGGAGGACAACCTCTCGGACTGGGCGGCGGCGCTCACCTACTACGGGCTGCTCTCGCTGTTCCCGGCGCTGATCGCGATGGTCTCGTTGATCGGGATCTTCGGCGACCCCAAGACCACGACCAAGACGCTGACCGAGATCATCACCGAAATCGGCCCCGAATCGAGCGCCGAAACCTTCAAGGGCCCGATCGAATCGATCGTCGAAAACCAGACCGCCGCCGGCTTCGCCTTCGTCTTCGGGCTCGCCGCCGCGCTCTGGTCGGCTTCCGGCTACGTCGGCGCCTTCACCCGCGCCTCGAACCTCATCTACGAGACTCCCGAGGGGCGGCCGTTCTGGAAGCTGCGGCCGCTGCAGATCGCGGTGACCCTGGCGATGATCGTGATGATGGCGCTGCTCGCCGTCGGCCTCGTCCTCACCGGGCCGGTCGTCAGCGCCGTCGCCGCCCCGATCGGCCTCAGCAGCACCGCCGTAGACGTCTGGAACGTCGCCAAGTGGCCGGTGATGGCGGCGATCTTCATCCTCATGGTGGACGTCCTCTACTACACGACGCCGAACGTGAAGCTGCGCGGCTTCAGGTGGGTTACCCCGGGCGCGATCGTCTCGATCGTCGTCTGGGCGAGCGCCTCGGCGCTGTTCGCCCTCTACGTCGCCAACTTCAGCTCCTACGACAAGACCTATGGGACGCTCGCCGGCCTCGTCGTGCTGCTGCTCTGGTTCTGGATCACCAACCTGGCGATCCTCTTCGGCCACCAGCTGAACGCCGAGCGCGAACGCAGCACCGAGATGGAGGAACGCCGATGAAGCTCATCTTCGCCCCGATCAGCATCGTCTTCGGCCTGCTGGCCGGAGTCCTGGGCAAGAAGGCCTTCGAAGGGGTGTGGGGGCTGATCGACGCCCGAGCCCGAGCACCGCTACTTCTCCTGGCCGAAACTGGTCGTGGCGCTGGCGCTGGAGGGCGCGATCTTCCGCCTCGCCAAAGGTCTCGTCGACCATGGGACCCGCAGCTCGTTCGCCAAGCTGACCGGCTTCTGGCCGGGCGAGGAAGCGCCTGAGCCCGAGTAGTCGATGCGACCTCCGGGTAGCTATGGAATGAAGCACTCGTCCATGGCAACCAACGAACGGAGGAACAGATGAACACCAGGGCTGACCGAGGGACGGGCGTCGGCGGGATCTCGCTGGGGGGGATCCTCGTGATCGTCGGGATCGTGCTGATGATCGTCTGGAGCTTCTGGATAGGGCTGATCATCGCCCTGATCGGGCTGATCGCCTTCGGCGGCTTCGCCCGCGGCAGGTGGTACTAGCGACCTTCCCCGCGACAGTCGCGAAGCTTCGGCGCGGAGGGGGGACAGATTATGGGGTAACAGTTGTCACCGGGTGAAAAACTTCGTTTGCACAATTAGGTACCCGTAGGGTCTTGAAGTTCCCCTCCGCGCGTGAGAAAACCTGGCGGCTTCATTATTTCTCCTGGCTCCCGAGAGGCCCCACATATCCGGACTTCTCGGGAGCTCTTTCTTGGCTGGCAATGACAGGGAAGTGCGGTAGCGTCGGGGCATTCCCGGCCCCGGCCTGCCGCTTCTTGCCGTTACCAACCGGCTGCCCGGACCGGCGCTCGACCTCCTGCGCGAGGTGGGCGAGGTGCGGATCGACGACCGCGAGGAGGCGATCCCGCGTGAGGACCTGCTCGGGCTCGTCGCCGGTGCCGAGGCGATCCTCACCCTCCTCCACGACCGCGTCGACGAGGAGCTCTTCGAGGCGGCGGGGCCGCAGCTGCGCTGCGTCGCCAACGTCGCGGTCGGCTACGACAACGTCGACCTCGCCGCGGCGGCGCGGCGGGGGATCGTCGTCACCAACACCCCGGGCGTGCTCGACGACGCGACCGCCGACTTGACGATGGCGCTCCTGCTGGCGGCGGCGCGCCGCGTCGTCGAGGGCGACCGCCTCGTCCGCTCCGGCCGGCCCTGGACCTGGGGCATGCAGTTCATGCTCGGCACCGACCTGCGCGGCAAGCGCCTGGGGATCGTCGGGCTCGGCGGGATCGGCGCCAAGGTCGCCGAGCGGGCGCGCGCCTTCGGGATGGAGATCGCCTATCACTCGCGCCACCCGGCGCCGGCGGGGACGGTGGCGAGGCTCGACGCCGAGCGCATGCCGCTCGAGCCGCTGCTGGAGGGCGCGGACGTGGTCAGCCTCCACTGCCCGCTCACCCCCGACACCCGCCACCTGATCGGCGCCGCCGAGCTGGCGCGGATGAAGCCGAGCGCGATCCTCGTCAACGCCGCCCGCGGGCCCGTCGTCGACGAGGCGGCGCTGGCGGAGGCGCTGGCGACGGGGAAGATCGCCGCCGCCGCCCTCGACGTCTACGAGCGCGAGCCGCGGGTGGAGGCGGGCCTGCTCGGGCTCGACAACGTCGTGCTGGCGCCGCACCTCGGCTCGGCCACGGTCGAGACCCGCACCGCGATGGCCGAGCTGGCGGCGCGCAACGCGATCTCTGTCCTGAGCGGCCAAGGGCCGCTGACGCCGGTCGCGCCACAATGAAGCGGTGAGTCCCCGCTCCCAACAGCTCGGACGAGTGATCCGGCATCGAATCGCGGGTGAAGAGACGAACGGGTCGGCGAGCCGCACCGCGCCGGTCTACGAACCCGCCACCGGCGAGGTCCAGGCCGAGGTCGTCCTCGCCGAGCCGGCCGACGTCGACGCCGCGGTCGCCGCGGCGCGCGCGGCCTTCGAGGAGTGGTCCGAGGCTTCGCTCAGCCGCCGCGCCAAGCTCATGCTCGCCTTCCGCGAGCTGCTGAACCGCAACGTCGACGAGCTGGCGCGGATCGTCTCCTCCGAGCACGGCAAGGTGCTGGAGGACGCGAAGGGGGAGGTACTGCGCGGCCTCGAGGTGGTCGAGTTCGCCTGCGGCATCCCGCAGCTGCTGAAGGGCGAGTACTCCGACCAGGTCTCGAGAACGGTCGACGCGTACTCCTTCCGCCAGCCGCTCGGGGTCTGCGCCGGGATCACCCCCTTCAACTTCCCGGCGATGGTGCCGATGTGGATGCACCCGGTGGCGATCGCCTGCGGCAACACCTTCGTGCTGAAGCCCTCGGAGCGCGACCCCTCCGCCTCCAACTTCGTCGCCGGGCTCTACGCCGAGGCGGGGCTGCCGGAGGGCGTCTTCAACGTCGTCCACGGCGACAAGGTCGCGGTCGACGCGCTGCTCGACCACCCCGGCGTGGCTGCCGTCTCCTTCGTCGGCTCGACCCCGGTCGCGCGGTACGTGCACGGGCGGGCGACCGAGAAGGGCAAGCGGGTGCAGGCCCTGGGCGGCGCGAAGAACCACGCCGTCGTGATGCCCGGCGCCGACCTCGACTACGCCGCCGACCAGCTCGCCGCCGCCGGCTTCGGCTCGGCCGGTCAGCGCTGCATGGCGGTCTCGGTCGCCGTGGCGGTCGGGGAGATCGCCGACCCGCTGGTCGAGGAGATCGCGCGGCGGGCGCGCGAGATCGAGGTCGGGCCGGGCCTCGAGCCCTCCTCGGAGATGGGTCCGGTGGTGACGCCGCAGGCGCGCGAGCGGATCGTCGACTACATCGGCCAGGGGGCCGAGGCCGGCGCGCGGCTGACCGTCGACGGCCGCGAGCTGGAGATGGACGGCGGCGGCTTCTGGGTCGGGCCGACGCTGATCGACGACGTCGTCCCGGGCATGTCGGTCTACACCGACGAGATCTTCGGCCCGGTCCTCTCGGTCCTCCGCAGCGGCGACCTCGACGAGGCGATCGAGCTGATCAACGCCAACCCCTACGCCAACGGCGCCGCGATCTTCACCGCCTCCGGCTACGAGGCGCGCCGCTTCCGGCGCGAGGTCGAGGTCGGGATGATCGGCGTCAACGTGCCGATCCCGGTGCCGATGGCCTTCTACTCCTTCGGCGGCTGGAAGGACTCCCTCTTCGGCGACCACCACATCCACGGCCCGGAGGGCGTCCGCTTCTACACGCGCGGCAAGGCGGTCACCAGCCGCTGGCCGGCCACGCAAGCCGGGCCCGATGACGCGGGAGGCGCCGGCCCCGCCGGCCTGCATTTCCCTACCTCGAGCTGAGCTCGGCGCAGAGCTCCGCCAGCGAGATCGCCTCCACGTCGGCTCCGAGCGGGTATCTCTCCTCGCCGGGATAGACGACGAAGCCGCGCTCGGGTTGGATGTCGGCGAGCGCGGACCGCATCCCCCACTCGAGCGTCGGTCCCGGCGTGCGCTTGACCTCGACCGCCCACTCGCGGCCATCCGGCCAGGAGAGCACGAGATCCACCTCGCCGCCGCCGCTGGTGCGGTAGAAGCTCGCCTCGGCGTCCTCGCCCGCGAGCGCTACGCCACCATGTCCAGGTCGTCGCAATGCCGCCCTGCACGGGCCGGCCCGACCGAGCGGCTACTTCGCGCGGGCGATCGCCGCCCGCCGCGTGAGCAGCTGGACCATCGCCGCCGCCGCGTCGACCGATGCGCAGAGCAGCGCCAGGTCGCGGATCAGCGTCAGCTCCGGCGATTTGAAGGTGGCGGTCGAGAGCGCGGTCGCCCCGACCACGATCCACGCCGGGCGCCGGAGACGGCTGGACCCGGCGCTCAGCACGACCGCCGCCAGGCCCAGCAGCCAGACCATGTACTGGGTGCTGAGCACCGGGCTGGTGACGACGACGAACAGGACGACGGTGAAGACGAAGTCGCGGCTTACCGCGGCCTCGGCCAGCTGCTCGCGGCCACCTCGGATCGCCCGCGCCCGGTATCGCCACCAGACCGCCGCCGCGGCCAGCGCGACGAGGGTCAGCCACCTGAGCAGGGTCGCGACGCTGTCCGCGGTCGGCGTGGCGACCTCCCAGGCGCCGAAGCGGATCTCGCGGGGGTAGGGATGGCCGCCGACGATCTGGTCGAGCTGCCAGGGGATCGTGGCGACCGCTTCCTCCTGCAGACCGCGAGCTCCGCCGTGCGAGAGGAAGCCCGTGGCGCCGCCGAAGGCGACAGCCGAGACCGCGAGCACCAGGGCGACCGTCGCGGCGGCGGCGAGACCGGCCCTGAGCAGCCGCGACCGGTCCCACTCGCCGAACAGGACCAGCACCGGCCAGACCTTGATCGCCGCTCCCAGCCCGGCCAGCGCCCCGAACCAGCCCGGGCGGCGGTGGACGACGAGGAGCGCGGCGATCGCGATCACGGTCGGGGCGAGGTCGAAGCGCAGCACGGCGAAGGCGCCGAGCAGCGGCATCCCCAGCAGCCAGACCCAGACGCCGGTGTCGTCGCCCGAGCGGCGCGCGAGCCGCGCCAGGAGGACGAGGCCGGCGAGGTCGACCAGCAGCATCAGGCCGACGAACGCTTCGCCGTAGCCGGCCGAGACCAGCCGCGGAAGGAGCATCAGCAGGCCGGCGCCGGGCGGGTACTGCCACGCGTTCCCTCCCGGAAAGGCGTGGTGGGCGGTGAGGATGTGCGACCAGGTCTCGTAGTTGTCGACGTCCTCGAGGCGCGGGTGCGAGGTCGCCCAGAACCCGACCTCGGCGACGATCAGGGCGCGGCTGGCGACCCAGACGGCGAGCCAGGTCCAGCTCTTCCGGCTCAACTCGTGCGCTGCCCGAAGCGCCGCTTGCGGGTCTCGTACTCGCGCAGGCACTCCTCGAGCGCCTTGCGGTCGAAGTCCGGCCACGGCTCCTCGCGGAAGACGAGCTCGGAGTAGGCGCACTGCCAGAGCAGGTAGTTGGAGAGGCGGCACTCACCGCTGGTGCGGATCAGGAGATCGGGGTCGTGCATCTCCGGCGCGTAGAGGTGGCGGCGGAAGTCCTCCTCGGAGCCGCCCTGGAACCTGCTCGCCGCATCGACGATCTCCACCCGGCCGCCGTAGTTGAAGGCGACGTAGAGGACGAGGCGCTCGTTGGCGGCCGTCTCGGCTTCCGACCACTCCATCCGCTCGACCAGCGCCGGGTCGAGGCCCTCGCGGCGGCCGATGTAGCGCATCCGCACGCCTTCGCGCTCGAGCACCGGGGTTTCGCTGGCGATCCGCTCGTCGAACATGCGGACCAGGCCGCGCACCTCCTCGGCCGGCCGGTCCCAGTTCTCGGTCGAGAAGGAGAAGATCGTCAGCTCCTCGATCCCCAGCTCCGCCGCGTCACGGAGCCGCGCCTTCAGGGTGTCGGCGCCGGCGCGGTGCCCCTCGACCACGGGCAGGCTGCGCCGCTGCGCCCAGCGCCCGTTGCCGTCGATGATTATCGCCACGTACTTGGGTGCGCCCACTGGATCTCCCTGCTGGTAAGCCGGGCGATCCTATCCCGCCGGTCCTCTGCCGTCCGCCGCAGACGATAAGTTGCGCTATGCTCATGCAGACGATGGAAGAGCAGGCAACCGACAAGAGGATCGATCGGCTCGAGGAGCGGATGGCCGAGCGCTTCGACCTCGTCGACGCCCGTTTCGAGCTGGTGGACAAGCGCTTCGACGACATCTCGGCGGAATTCGGCCGAATCGACTCCCGCTTCGAAAATCTCGAAACGGATGTCCGAGCGATCCGGGCCGAGGTGAAGGCCGGGGACGAGGCGGTGCGCGGCGACCTGAAAGCCACCGCCAAGGAACTTAGGGGCGAGATCAAGGCGAGCGCAAAGGAGCTGCGCGGCGAGATGCAGGCGAGCGCAAAGGAGCCGCGCGGTGAGATCCAGGCGAGCGCCGAGGAGTTGCGGGGCGAGATAAAGGCCAGCGCAAAGGAACTACGCGGTGAGATCCAGGCCAGCGGCAAGGAGTTGCGCGGCGAGATGCAGTCCGGCTTTCAGGACCTTCGCGCCGAGATCCGGTCGATGCAGCGCAACATGCTCTTCGGTTTCTTCAGCCTCGCCGGGATCATCCTCACCCTCGCCGGCTTTCAGATCTCCTGATGTCGGGTTGGCGCGCCACCGCGGCCTCGTGTGAGGCTAGTCGCAAATACTCTGACGATTAGTACGACCATTCGCTAATCTGTTTGCATATGGTTACGCGGCGGTACTGGATCGGCGCTGTCGAAGACGGGTGGCAGCGGCTGCGGCAGAGGAAGGTCTTCCCGGCGCGACGGACGCCCGCCAGTCCGAGCTGCTGAAGATAGCCGCCGATCACTTCCCGGACACGCGTATCCTCGCCACCGGCTCCTCCACCCTGGAGGCGAGCGCGAAGTTCCGCGACACGCTGACCGGCCGCAAGGAAACGATCTGGCTGACGCCGATGATCGCCGCCGATCTCGTCGACTTCGGGCAGGTGGATCTCCCGCACAGGCTCCTCCGGGGTGGCCTGCCGCCACTCTTCCTCGCCGGCGAGCTTCCCGAGCGAGATTTCCAGGACTGGGTCGACGCCTACTGGGCCAAGGACATCCAGGAGCTCTTCCAACTCGAACGACGCTGGTCCTTTCAGCGCTTCCTCGAGCTGCTCTTCGCTCAGAGCGGAGGAGTGTTCGAGGCGACCCGCTTTGCAGCGCCATGCGAGGTCAGCCGGCAGACGATCTCCAACTACCTGGCGACGCTCGAGGCCACGTTCGTAGCTCACATCGTCCGGCCGTTTAGCTCACGGCGGTCGACGGAGATCGTGGCCGCCCCGAAGGTCTACGGCTTCGACACCGGCTTTGTCAGCTACTACCGGGGATGGGACACCGCTCGCCCCGAGGATCTCGGCATCCTTTGGGAGCATTTCGTGCTGAACGAGATGCAGGGTCGCCTCCAGCAGCGCGCGCCGCATTACTGGCGCAACAAGCGTGGGGCCGAGGTGGACTTCGTCGTTCCTCGCAGGGGCTCCGGGGGGCCGGTCGCGATCGAGTGCAAGTGGGAGGCGGCGTCCTTCGAACCCGCCTCCCTTACGGCATTCCGGCGCCTCTATCCGGAGGGACCGAGCCTCGTCGCCGCCGCCGACGTCGAGACCGCCTACAAGCGCTCCTTCGACGGCTTCGAAGCGGAGTTCGTCTCCCTTGACCAGCTGATCGATCGGATCTCCGCCCTCACCGCACGCCGGCCTGATCGCTCCGGCGGCGCCTGACGCAGCCGACACAGGGCGGTCTCACGCAGACGTGAGCCCCCACCCTTTGGATCCTCCGCGCACAGCCCACCGGGACCTCGTCGGCCCTCCTCGGCCGGGAGGAAGGGCGCCAAGGTGACAGCCACCGACGCTCTTTTGTTCTCCTGTTCCTTATGGGGTCCATAACGATGAAAAGGAACAGAAGAGAGGTGACCTGGATCACCTTTGCTGAGCCCCCTACCCCACCGCCACCTCGTACGCCTCCTCGGCCTCGAGGAACGGGGCCAGGGTGACGTAGACCAGCGTCGGCACCAGGTCGGGCAGGGTCGCCGGGCCCTTTTTGTTGACGTGGTCGTAGAGGAGGGAATAGAGGGCACCCCCGATCGCCTCGGGGGCGATCGGCGGGGTGTCGGGTTTGAGCTCGTAGCCGGGGGAGAGGAGGCCCTCCATGCCTTCGGTCACCACCTCACGCTGGTCGAGGGCGCGCCTGCCCGCCGCGTACATCTCTTTGCCGCCCATCCGCGCGTACTCGGGCTCTTCGGCGCCCCAGCGGAACATCGCTTCCTGGGTGTCGTGGACGGCGTGGGGCCAGTCGGGAGCGCGGCGGAAGGCGGGCAGGGCCGCGGCGAGCATGTGGGCCGAGCGCGCAGCGCCGGAGGGCGGCGATGGCCTCGGGGAGGACCGCCGCCCGGCCGGGCAGGCCGCGGAACGCCTCGCGGCAGGCGGCGAGAAGGGCGGCGAGGTAGGCGTCGTCGCCGGCACCGTGCCCGGAGCGGTCCCCGGGCTCGCCCGCGCCCGCCAGCGCCGTGACCAGAGGCCCCTGCAGGCGCAGGCGCTCGTCGAGGTCCATCGCGCGCGCCTCGGTGAGGCTGTCGAGATAGTCGATCGCGACTTGCAGGGCGGCGATCGCGACGACCACCCGGCGCCGCCGCGACCGCGGGGCGAGCGTCGCGAACACCCCCACCGCGTCCACGTTGGCCGCCTTGCCCACCAGGGCGTCGAGGGCGCATGCCCTCCGCACCGGGTCCTGAATCGCCTCAGCCGGGGCGAGCCACCGCCGCCGCTCCTCCCTCAGGTGCGGGACGGCGGTCGTCAGGTAGGCGACCAGCGTCCCGGGCGTGGCCGCGCGGGACGAGGAATGGTCCGGCACCTGGCGCACCTGTCAGTGGACCCTTCGCCGCGCCAACCACATGGTGTGCTCCCTAGACATCGCCTGCTCGCAATCGGCGACGAAGCGGGCCCACTCCTCCTCGCTCTCGGCCCGGTCCACTCCCTCCAAGGCTTGCCCGAGGTCAAGCAGGGCGAAGTCGTAGGCGCGTGCGGTTTCGGTGAAGTCCCCGGCGGCGATCCAGGCCGCGGTGGCTGCGGCGAGCGTGGCGAAGATCGACAGCAGGTCGACGTCGAGCACGCCGAGGCCCTTGAGCGCTGCGCCGGCCACCCCCGCCGCCTGGCCGGCGAACATCACAGCCCGCCACCTTCGCGCCGTCGCCCGGTGCTCCCTGGCCCGCCGTGAGTACCAGGCCCGCTGCTCTTCGATTCGCTGCTCCCTGTAGGCGGCGCGGCGCTCTGCCAAGGGCCGGGCCCGCAGCTCGCGCAGGGCCCCGAGGACCGGGCCGCCCGGCGCCGGCACCACCGTGCTGCTGAGCGCCCGCAGCTCCGAGGTCAGCGCCGCGAGCGCCTCGGCGAACCTCCCGTCCGCGTCCGGGTCGGTCGCCCCCAGAGGCTCGCCGCCGATCGCGTACTTGAATCCGAGGCTCTTCACCGACTCGGCGGACGCCCTGCCGTCGTACCAGTCCTGCTCGGTCTTCCAGTAGATCGCAAGGGCGGTGAGAACGATGCTGGCGAGGAAGGCCGCGGCGGAGACCCAGCCGCCCCAGGTGGGCGCGATCGCTCCCCCCACGGCGGCGACGATCAGCAGCAGCAGTGAGGCCCGGGTCAGCTGCCTGAACTCACGCTGTCCCCGCGCCGAGGCCCTCGAGGCGACCGCGTAAGCCTCCGGCAGGTGGTCTTCGATCTTGAGCTCGACGGCGGTCAACAGGCGGTTGCGAATGGATCAGGAACGCTCAATGGGGTCACAACATTCACATATACATATGATGCTGCGGAATGGGAGAGGCGCAGTCGAGCTCGTCGCCGCCGGGTGACGCTTAGCGGGCGATGGGGGACGGACACGTATTCATCTGCCATGCCTCGGAAGACCGGGGCCGGGCGGAGTTGGTGTGCGACAGCCTCGCCGAAGAGGGGATCCGCTGCTGGATCGCTCCGAGGGACGTCCGGGCCGGACAGCGTTACGCGGCCGCCATTCTCGAGGCGATCGAGCGCTGCGACGTCTTCCTCGTGGTCTTCAGCGCCCACGCGGATTCGTCCCCCCACGTCTCCAACGAGATCGAGAGCGCGGCCAGCAACGGCAAGCCGATCCTCCTGGTCAGGACCGACTCCACCGATCCGGGTGCGAACCACCAGATTCGCCTCTTCCTCGGGAGCCACCAGTGGTTCGACGCGAGCCAGGGCGAGCTCGCCGAACACACCCAGCGGATAGCCGCCGACGCGCGGCGGCTGCTCGAGGGGGATCAGGCGGAGGCGCCGGCCGCTCCCTCCAGCCGGCCAGCGCCTCCGCCGGAGCCGCCGCCGGCGCCGGTGCCTGCTCCGCCGACCGCCCAGGTCCCACCCTCGCGGCGGAGCATCGGGATCGAGATCGGCGCGACGAAGATCCGCGGTTGCGTGCTGGACATCGGCGACGGCGGCGGCGAGCCGGCCCCGGTGGCCCAGTACTTCGAGCCGGTGAGACCGCCGGCCAGCGTCAGGACCGTCCTCGAGCAGGCCAAGAGCATCGTCCAGACGATCGTCGACGAGAACTTCCAGGATGGCGAGCCGGTGGGGATCGGGGTCGCCGTGCCCGGGCAGGTGGACGTCCGCGCCGGCACGCTCAAGTTCGGACCGAATCTCTTCGGGGCGAGGAATGTGCCCTTCAAGCCGTTCCTGTCACGGGAGTTCCCGGGCATTCCCGTCCGCGTCGACAACGAGATCCGCTGCGCTACGAGGTGCGAGCTGCACCTCGGCACGGGGCGGGAGTTCGAGCACTTCGTCTGCATCTTCCTCGGCACCGGCGTCGGGTCCGGCACGGTGATCGACCGCCGCATCTACTTCGGCAACAACTTCTGCGCCGGCGAGGTCGGCCACATCAAGATCGCCACCTCCGGGGCGCCCTGCGCCTGCGGCCAGATCGGGTGCCTGGAGACGTTCGTCAAAGCGCAGGCGATAGTCGCCAGGGCCGAAGCGAAGGCGATCGACTGGGAGAGCAGGGAACTGGCGACCGTCTTGAACGAAAGCCAGGAGCCGCTCGACCCGATGCGCGTCGCCGCCGCCATCGACGAAGGCGACGCGGCGGCCCGCGAGGTCGCGCGCGAGGTGGCCGAGGACCTCGGGCTGGGGATCGCCAGCTATCTCAACCTCGTCAACCCCGCCGCGGTGATCCTGGGCGGCGGCTTGATGACCGGCTTCTTCTTCCACATGATCGACGACATCACCGGCTCGGTGGAGGGGAACGCGCTGGCCGAGGTGGCCCACACGCCGATCGTGCAATCGGCCCACTCCGACGACGGGATCTCGATCGGCGCTGCGCTGCTGTTCCACCCTGACGACGAGTGGCCGCACTGATGGCCGAAGTCACCGTCCTCGGCAACTTCTCGATCGACCGGATCGACGAGCGGCCCCCGAGCCCCGGGGGCTGCCCGGTCTTCGCCGTGATGGCCTTCCAGGCGCTGCGGCGGCAGGGGAGGGTGGTCGCCAGGCTCGCGGCGGAGGACCGCTGGCTCTACGACGACCTCCTCGGGGACGCGGAAGAGCTGATCTCCACCCTGACCACCGGGACGACGAGCGCCTTCGGGCTTCGCTACGTGGCCGGCCGCCGCACCCTGACCGTCGACGCGATCGGCGAACCCTGGTCGGTGGCCGAGGTGAAGGCCGCCGCGGTCGACACCGAATGGGTCCATGTCTCTCCCCTGCTGCGCAGCGACTTCCCGCCCTCGGTGCTCGCCAGCCTCTCCGCCGCCGGTCATCGCATCTCCTACGACGGCCAGGGCCTCGTCCGCGTACCCGAGCTCGGCTCGCTGCGGCTCGACGACGACTTCGACCGGACGTTGCTGAGGTCGGTGACCGTGCTGAAGCTGAACGGCGAGGAGGCCGACGCCCTCGGCGGCGAGAGCTTCGACCCGGCGACGGCCAGACGGCTGGGCGTGCCGGAGATCCTCGTCACCTTCGGCGCCGACGGCTGCGACCTCTACCTCGAAGGGGAGAAGACCTACATCCCCGCCCGCCCGATCACCGACATCCACACCACCGGGACCGGCGACGCCTTCATGGTCTCCTACCTCGCCGACAGGGCCGAAGGCGTGCCCCCCGCCGACGCCGCCCACCACGCCAGCTCAGTCGTCGCCGACCTGCTCGAGAAACGGCGCGCGACGGAGTCCGGCCTACGGCCGTAGACGCCCCCGAAGAACGAAAGGTTTGCGAGGGCGGGCGCTGGCGATGGCGTTGGGCGGATTCGAACCGCCGAGCTCCTGGGTGCGATGCAGGGTGGGCGCTGACTGCGGAGTCGCCCGAAACTGCTCGTTTGCAGCGCTTTTCTAATTATCGAGAGAAGGCTGCAGGGAGTGAAATATGCAGGGATATGAACGGATATGCAGCGAGTCAGGCACTTCTGGCCAGAAGTGCCTGAAATTTGGCGGGGCGGTTGGAAAACCGCTGCAAGCGGCGTCGGCAAAGCCGGTAGCAGGCGCAGTCCGGTGGTACCGTTGATGCCCGATGACCAAGACCGAGCTACATCGTCTTGTGGATGCGCTCCCCGACGAATCGCTGCCCGCTGCGGCGATTCTGCTTCGCCGCGCCCAGGATCCGGTCGCGGCCAAACTGGACGCTGCTCCCTTTGACGACGAGAAGCTGACCGACGAGGATCTGCGTGCCGTCAAGGAGGCGCGGACCGAACCGGGTGTCTCTTGGTCCGACGCTGAGGCGGAGCTGAACGCTGGCTGATCCAGGCGAATGGCGGATCGAGATCCGCCCCGCTGCCCTGAAGTCCCTTCGCAAGCTGAGCCGAAAGGACCGCGAGCGCATCAGCGCAGCAATTGGCCAGCTTCCCGACGGCGACATCAAACGCCTCCGCGGCCCGGAGCGGCTCTGGCGACTCCGAGTTGGCGAGTGGCGCGTCCTCTTCGATCGGCGATCGAAGGAGAAGGTGATCGACGTCCTAGCAGTTCGCCCGCGCGGTCGCGCATATCGGTGAGTAGTTGCCCTGCATCTTTCAGCCGATACCCGAGGTCCACACACCGTACCCTGCGTTAGAAACCCCGGCATCGTGCGAGCGGATAACGCACGCAAGGCAGGACAACTGGAAGCGCAAGGACTAGCTTGATGCTTTAGTCAGTAAACGCTTAACAGCGTCCTCCACCGACTCAACATGAATTGCTCGAAGAGAGTCATCCTGCTTGCGTCCCCAGATCGTATAGCCGGAAGAGTCCTCTTCCTCAACATCTGAATTCCAGCGTCCTTTTGAGACTAGCCGGATATGGAGACGCCCCGCGGTTGGCTTAGCCGCCTCGATCGAAAGCAGCTTTCGTCCAGTCTTGTCTTTGAGCAGGTGGCCGCCAGTGGTGTCGATCGCGTACACGTTCCTATTTCTCCACACCAGAAAATCGGGATAAAAATTGGCCGTTGGCCCTACGCTGATGAGCGGAATATTGTATCCGCTGCGTGACGGGTTGCGCGCCCAGGTGAGACCGGTTTTGTCGATGGCCCGGGCGAACGGGAGCTCCAGGGACTTGTTGAGTCCGCTGTAGCCCTCATGCAGGGCGTTAGTGAAAGTCTCCATCTCGTCGCGACGCACCAGCACCGGTCCGACGACATACGGGTTGATCGTCTTCTGCTTGAGGTAAACGTTGTCGATATAGGCACTGACCACATCTGCCGCAACTCGGCTGATCTGCTTGTGGGCGCGGCTTCCAAAGCCGACCCTGGCGTCGAACTTCGGCGACTCCATCGAAACGATCCCCAGGGCTCCCTTGAATCGCCGCGTCACTTCCCGTTGGAAGAGCCAGCGGGCGACGACGAGATTCGTATGCTCGAACTCCTCCCATTCGAACTCCGGGTTCCCCTCCTCGCCGATCAGGCGCTGGATCAGCGTGCGCCCGCCCGCGCTCCTTATGTTCGAGCCGTCGTCGTTGCGAAAGTCTGCGAGGCTGTCGACTATCTCGGCAACCGGGTCGACTGCTTCGGCGGTGACGTAGGCGGTTCCGAAGATCGTCTTCTCTTCTTTGGGCGGAAGCGGCTCCGGTTTTGCTTTGCCCGGCTTCGTCTCGATGATCTTGAGGCCAGGCGCGTCGGCCGTTAGCTTCTCGTTGACCTTCTCGAGCACCTCGGTGAAGACGCCACGTTTGTCGACGCGGATGTAGACGTGCGCCGAGTTGAGTCGCTCGACTGAGTAGTGCTGTGCTCCCGGCTGGCGCAGTAGGCGACCGATGATCTGCTCCACCTGGATGCTCGATTCCATGCTTTTGTCGATGTAGGCGAAGTAGACGAGCGGATCGTCCCACCCCTCTTGCAGGCTCAGGTTGAAGATGACATGGCGGAAATCCCCCGCGGTGAAAGCCTCGTAGTCCTTGTCTTTTCCTTTGAACAGGCGGAACTCGGACGGGAGAGGGTAGTCCTTGTGCGTTGCGAGCGAGGCGTAGACGGCGATCTCTGACGGGTCGACGCCACAGACTTCGGTGAGGTGGCGCCAGATCAGGATAGGCGGCGATTTGCGGTGCAGGAACGGCTGCCGTGGGTCGTCTTTTTGGTTGCTGTCGCCCTCAACGATGTTGGTCTTGCAGACGTATATGGCCTTTGGTCTGCCGACGCCGTGGGTGACAGCCTCTTTTTCGCAATCCTCCATGTCGGCGATCAGGGCATTGATCGTCTCCTCCATCGGAGCTTCGTAGCCGCCCAACTGGAGGCGACTCTTGACCAGTCCCGAATCGGCGACGGCTTTGGGATTAACGGTCGTGACGAGTTCGTCGTCGCTCCACCCCTCGTCTTTGAGGTGCTGAATCTCGGTGCCGAGGCGGGTGGGCAACTTGGCGGTAGCGCTCGCCGCGATTAGCCCATCCGGCTCCAGTTCCAGCAGCAGTCCCATTTGCTGATCGGTGAGGTTGTGGCTCTCGTCGTAGACGAGGAGCAGGGGCCGCCGCTGGTCGGCGCTGTCGAGGCGCAGCTTGAGCGCATCCCACGTACTGTCTTCCGCGGTGTCGATCTCACTCCGGAAGATCAGCCGCTCGCCCTTCTCCTTGTCCTTCTGGTTGAAGGTGCCGACGGTGCCGAAGTAGATCAATGGCTCGCCGGCTTCACGGACGACCGTCGTGTCGTACTGGGCCAGATAGCTGAAGCGCGCGTTGCCGAGCAGGTGGTGGTACTTGCCGCCGGCGGCAAGGTTGGTGTAAGTCTGGTCGACTACGACCTTTCCCTTCGAGAGCCACATCACCACCGGCGCGATCGGGAGCAGGGTGGAGATGGTGGAGACGGCATCGGCGACGATCACGGTCTTCCCCGAGGCGGTGATTGAGGCGAGGCTCTGGTAAAAGGGCACGACACGCGGTCGCTTCCTGGTACCGCGCATCGGCGGCTCGTCATAGTACTTGGCGAAGCGGTCGGCGATTTGATCGGACGCCCAGTGCTGGAACTTCTTGAGCTCGATCACGGTTCCACGTCGTGGTAGGGCTCGCCGCGAAGGTCGAGTCCGAAGTCCGTCAGGATGCGATCGGGGATCTGGTAGAAGACGACGTTGCTGGTCTGAAACACGTACAGGCGGGCGTAGACGTGGTACCTGGGCTCCAAACCCGCCTTCGCCGCCTCTTTCGCGCACGCTTCGTAGGTCTTCTCGGTGAAGTCAATGTTGCCTTTTGGCCCGTTCCAGATTAGGAAGAAGCCTTCGGACCGGTCGTTGTGGGCGACTAAATACTTGTAGCCGGCTTTCCGCGGAACTCTGACAAGGGCGTCGCGCTTACGCACCGACGCATCGAAATGTGAGGCGATGATCGTGTCGGCGAGGTCTTCCCGCTCCATTTTCAGAAGGGCCTCGGCGTCAACCTTCTTGCCCAGGGTCCAGAACCGGAAGCCGCCCCCTAGCGGCTTCTCTTTCTTGCTTTTCCATCTGCCGCTCACGACGCGTTTTAGGCGGTCGGCGGTGAGCGAGCGGGCGTAGGAGTCGCCGCGCTCGGGGCGGCCCTGCTCGATCAGGATGAAGCGTCGAGAGGCTCCGCCTTCCGCATTGGAGGCAAGCACGGCGTGACCGGTCGTGCCGGTGCCCGCGAACGGGTCCATCACCAGGCCGTCGGTCGGGCACCAGAGCTGGATGATCTTCTGCATCAGCATTAGCGGCTTAACGGTGTCGAAGCCGTGCCCTCGTCCGACGACGGCGTTCAGCTCACGCTGGCCCGCGTGCGTCGTCCCCGAGAGCTCGTGCTCCCAGGAGACTGCGTCGAGCGAGAGGAGGTCGTATTCGTCGCTTGCCCAGAAGGTCGTCGGCACGACTCCTGCTTTGACGTCCTGCTCGTAGGTCTTGTAGCGGAGCTCTCCCTCTCCAGGACGCCGGTTGCGATCGGCCCGCCAGAAGAACCGCGGCCACACCTCGTTCTCGCGCATCTTTAGCGCCGTCTTCCGCGCTTTTTTGATCACCGGGTCAGCCGGCGTCGCCTTTCGTGGATCGCGCACACCCTTGATCACCAACGCCGGGTGAAGGCCATCCTCCAGGTCGACATCCTCGTAGGCGATTCCCCACTCTTCGACGGCGGCCTTCATCTTGGCCCGCTCGTTGCGCCAGCAGCGGCCCTGCTGCGGATAGTGCAGGCGGCCGGTGAAGGGGTTCTGGATGGCGTAGACCTGACCCGGGTGGGTGGCGGCGCCCATCAGGGTCGAATCCGAGGGTGCCCACGGCCCGCGCGGATCCTTGTCGTTGTTGCGATAGCCGCCGGCGGTCACCTCGGAGCGCACCGTTTTGCCCGTCCGTGCCTGCATTATGTCGCGCGCGTAGACCAAAACGTACTCGGTGGTCACCGAAACGCCCTGGTCCTGGTTCTTCGCGCCGTACATCTTCTGCCAGTTGATGATCGCGAGCCGGTTCTTCTCTTCGAACAGCTCGTCCAGCATCTGACCAAGCCGGAACAACTCCCGGTGGTCGATGCAGATTGCCAGCACCCCCGTCGGCTTCAGCATCGCTTTCATCATCTGCAGTCGCGGCCACATGAACCGCATCCATTTCGTGTGGCGGGCGCCGTCGTCGGCGGTTACCCATTCGCCGAGATCGGAATCGTTGGGATCCTCCTCCCAGCGGTCGTTGTAGCGCCAGTCGTGGCCGGTGTTGTAGGGCGGGTCTGCAAGCACCAGGTCCACCTGGCCGCGCTCACGGAACAGCGTCGCCATCGCCTGCAGGTTGTCTCCCTCGATGACGAGATTCCGTGCTTGGTCCTCCTCACTTCCGACTGAATATTTCTTCAGGGTTCGTGCGACCCGCGGCCGCACCCGCCTATAGAGCTTGCGGGCGTTCGCCTTGCCAGAGAAGTCGATGTGGATGCCGTCTTCAGCCCGTTCGCTGAGCAGCTCGATGAGCTCCTCACGGGAGAGATCGTCTAGCTCCCGAGCGGCTGTGACTTGCGGATGGGACACGACAGGAACATACGAGACTAGGAGGCGGCGGCGATCATCGCTGCAGCCCGAGAGGAAGACCCCGAATCATTGCCAGGCTTCTCGCAAAGGTGGAGGGCTAGAACCTGGGCCAATCAAGGCTCGCGAGCTCCGCTGGCTGCAGCCGGCCGTATCTCTTAAAGGCGAGCTCCAGTCGCTCGCCCAGCCACTCAAGTCCGGCTGGGGCCAGCCGAACCGCAGCGTGCTGCCGGATCGCCTTCCGCGGATCTGTGTTGCCCGCGCCCGACGCGAGGTTTTCGGTCGTGGACCCGAACGCATGGGGACCGAGCTCGTCCATCAGCTCGGCAAGGGAGACGCCGTTCGCCATCGTGCCGCCGAGGAATTCCCCGTCATGCACCCTGATGTAGTGGGGCCAGTCTTTCTTCCATGGGCGTTTAGTGAGATCTGAGGCGGAAGCGTCGTCGCGGCCTTCCTCATAGCGCCGCCCAATGGCACGGCCGAAGATCATCGTGTCGTTCGGGCTATGTACCAGGCGAGACATAAACATTACGGCGCCGTCAGGGACCGAGATCGGCCGCTTATTCCTCGGATAGGTGCAGGCCCAGTGACAGCCCCCGCGTTCCAGTTCCTCGAGCACGGGGTAGTCCCGGGGCGCCCGGTTGTCGCTCTTGCCGAAGAACTTGACGAAACCTTGACGTGGCTCGTCGAACAGCGGGGGAAGCTGGGGCTCGGCGTCTGCGCCCACATCAGCGCCCTCGTCGCCTAAGCCCGAGCCGATAGACGGAGCGCCGGGAATCAGCTGAGCCTCGATTCGCTCCTCCCACTCGTCCAATTTCGCGACCACGAGGTCGGGGGCAGCCTTCTCCCACAGCGCGTCGAAGTAGGCAACACAGCGCCGTGGCAGTGCTCCCCCTTCTGCGACCACCCCGAGCTCATGGTTCTTGCGCAGCCCGCCTTCGGTCATGTTCGCCGAGGTGATGACGGCATGATGCGCATCGAATAAATAGAGCTTCGCGTGCAGGCGCTGGACGCCCCGCACCTGCGCCCCGCGCTCGACCAAGCGTCGCAAGGCAGAGATGTCGGAAACCCCCTCGCGAAAGTGGTCGAGGTTGAACCGCGTGAGGATTCGAAGAGAAGGGCAGGTCTCGGGAAGGAGCCCCTCGACGGCGCCGTGCTTGATGAACGGGCTCGCGATCCTCACCGTGGAAGCCTCACCGCCAAGCGCCGCTTCCAGTTCTTCCCACCACCCACCACCCCCCATCCACCAGCCGCACCGCCATCGCTCGAAGATACCGCCGCCACCTTGACCGAGATGCGCGCGCCACAGCTCCACCGCCGCAGGAATGCAAGCCGGAATAACCCGAAATCGCTGCTAATCCCTTCGCATCCCGGCGATTTGAGGCACTAGTGCCTGAAATAGGAGCGGATTTCGGAGGCGGTTCGAAAGCCCTGCAAAAAGTGAAGTTTGCGAGGTGCAGGGGCTTTGGGCGATGGAGCTAGGCGGATTCGAACCGCCGACCTCCTGGGTGCGATCCAGGCGCTCTGCCAGCTGAGCTATAGCCCCGGGTTGGGCGGGGATGGGAAGTTGCTCCCATTTCCTCGCAAGCGACAGGATAACCCCATAGAGTTTGGGAGCCTCCTCTTGGGACCGGCAGCATGAGCATCCTCGACGACGCAATCCGAGAGCACCTGGACCTGAAGCGCGCCCACGGCGCGGACGAGACCGAGCTGAAAAAGCTCGAGGACGAAGCGTTCGGGCCGCCCGAGCGGCCGGAGGCTGATCCATTCGCCGAGGCGCCGACGCAGTTCATGGCCGCGGAGGCGCCCGAGGCCGCTGAGGGGGAGGGCGAGTCCGGCGGCCGCCGGATCAACATCGCCGATCTGCAGGAGCCGCCACCGCCGGAGGCCGACGCGGCTCCGCCGGCGCCGGCGGAGGACACCGCGCAGGCCGCGCCGCCGGCGGAGGAGCCGGTCGCCGAGGCCGAGCCGGACGGCGAGCGCCAGGCGATCGCCGAACAGCCGACCGAGCTCTTCGACGTCGAGGCGGAGATGGGCGGCGAGGACGCACCCGCCGCCGAGGCGGCTAGCCCCTCCGACGAGGAGATCGTCGAGGCCGAACAGGCCGAGCCCAAGCTGGCCCCCGCCGAACCGGCGACCGAGATCCACGCCTCCCGCGCCGCGGCCAGCGAGGAGGCCCCGGTCGAGGAGGACGAAGAGGACGAGGAGTTCTGGAGCGAGCAGCGCCTCTCCGACGAGCTCGACCAGGCGCTCGAGTCGCCGCTGGCCGGGGAACACGAGATCCCAGGGGTCGCAGACGAACCTGCCGCTCTCTACGAGGACGCCGACACCGAGGGCGAGGAGTACGAGGAGGAGGAGCGGCCCCAGGCCGACTACGACCCCGACACCGGCCAGGAGGACGTGCTCGAAGGCACGCCTGAGTTCCTCGAGGAGTCGCCGGAGGACGACGAGCTCTGGTTCGAGCAGAAGCCCCCGAAGGACTTCGACTTCGACGACTGAGAATGGAGCCAGCCGGGATCGAACCGGCGACCTCGGCGTTGCAAACGCCGCGCTCTGCCAGCTGAGCTATGGCCCCGTCCCTTGGATTGTAGGGCGCTGGCGTCCAAGGTCCGGCTTAGGATGGCGCTGTGAGAACGAGGTTGAAAGCTGCGGTCGGGTTGCTGCTGGCGACGGTGCTGGTCGCGGTTGCCTCCGTCCAGGGAGCCGAACCGGGAAGCGGCGGCGGGCCCGCCACCGTCCTCGTTTCGCGCGCCGGGCTCAAAGGCAAGGGCGGGGACGGGAACTCGATCGACCCTTCGATCTCAGCCGACGGGCGCTACGTCGCCTTCGCCTCCCGCGCGGGGAACCTGGTGCCTGGGACCAAAGCAAGACGCCTCGAGATCTACGTCAAGGACATGCAGACCGGCAAGGTGACGCTTGTCTCGCGTGCCAGTGGGGCGACCGGCGCCGTCGCCGAATTCAACGCGTACCAGCCCTCGATCTCCGCCGACGGCCGCTACGTCGCCTTCGGCGCCGCCTCGAAAAACCTCAGCCCCGAAGCCAACGGGGAATCGCAGATCTACGTCCGCGACCTGCTGACCGACACGACGACGCTGGTCTCCCGCGCCTCCGGGCCCGGCGGCGCCGTCGCAGACGGCTGGTCGACCGAACCGTCGATCTCCGCCGACGGCCGCAAGGTCGCCTTCGTCTCCTCCGCCCACGACCTCGCCTCCGGCCTTCCCGCCACGAGTGAGAACGTCTTCGTCCGCGACCTCGACACGGGCGTCACCGAACTCGTCTCGCGCGCCGGCGGCGCCGGCGCCGCGAGCGAATTCTCGACCGAACCGTCGATCTCAGCCGACGGCCGCTACGTCGCCTTCTTCTCCCGGGAGCCGCTCGGCACCGACGACGTCGACCTCGAACACTTCCCCGGGGACGTCTTCGTCCGCGACCGCGCCGCCGCGACGACCACCCTCGTTTCGCGCGCCACCGGCCCGACCGGCAAACCGGGCGAAGTCGAATCCTCCGAACCGTCTATCTCCGCCGACGGAGACCACGTCGCCTTCGCCTCCGACGCGCCCCTCACCGGCAAGCACAGCCTGGATCCCAACGTCTTCGTCCGCGACGTGGCGGCGGGCACGACCCAACTCGTCTCGGTCGGCGAAGACCGCTCCGAGGGCACCTTCCGCCGCCACCCCTCCGTGTCCGCCGACGGTCGCTACGTGGCCTTCCAGAGCGGCGGCGACAAGATCAGCCCGGTCGACGCCGAGGGCCGGGTCGACGTCTTCGTCCGCGACATGCAGAAGGGCCTCACCGTCACCGTCTCCCGCTCCTCCGGCAACCTCGGCCTGCCCGGCGACGGACCCTCGTTCGATCCGGCGATCACGGCCGACGGCTCGGTCGTCGCCTTCGACTCGCGCGCGACCAACTTCAGCGGCATCGACGGCGACCGCTTTTCGGACATCTTCCTGCGCCGACCGGTCTACGCCCCCGAGCCGAAGCTGCCCGAATGCCACGGCCGCGCCGCGACCCTGGTCGGCACCAACGGCGCCGACGTGCTGAAGGGGACGAAGCGCAAGGACGTGGTCGTCGCGCTCGGCGGCAACGACCGCATCAAGACCTTCGACGACGGGGACATCGTCTGCGCCGGCCCCGGCGCCGACGTCGTCGACGCCGGCGAAAACGGCGAAACCGGCGGCTCCGACCTGGTCCTGGGTGGCCCCGGCAACGACAAGATCAAACTCGGCCGCGAGCTCGGCACCGCCAAAGGCGAAGCCGGCAACGACGTCCTGATCGGCAGCAAAGGCGGCGACGCTCTCTACGGCGGCTCCGGCAACGACGTCCTCTACGGCGGCCCCAACCCGCCCTACAACACCGACTTCTTATACGGGGGCCCCGGCAACGACAGGCTCTACGGCGGTACCGGGCCGAATAACCTCAACGGCGGTCCTGGCCGAGACGTGGAAGTCGGAGGCAACCGCGAATAGACGGCGGCTCGCCGGTCGTTACGACGCCAGCAGGCTCTCGGCCCGGTGACTCTCGGGCAGGTTCTGGTCGGCGTGGTAGCTGGAGCGGACCAGGGGGCCGGCGGCGACGGACTCGAAGCCGAGGTCGTAGGCGACCCGCTCGAGCGCCGCGAACTCGTCGGGGTGCCAGTAGCGGACGACGGGGAGGTGGTTCTCGGTCGGGCGCAGGTACTGGCCGACGGTGAGGACCTGGACGTGGTGCTCGCGGAGGAGGCCGAAGGTCTCGACCATCTCCTCGAAGCTCTCGCCGAGGCCGACCATCAGGCCGGACTTGGTGACCACGTCGTCTCCGCCCATCTCCTTCGCCATCCGCAGCACCCGGGCCGAACGCAGGAACCGGGAGCCGCGGCGGGCGACGGGATAGAGGCGCGGCACGGTCTCGACGTTGTGGTTGAAGACGTCGGGGCGCTCGTGGACCACCTTCGCCAGCGGCATCTCCTGGCCGCGGAAGTCGGGAGTGAGGATCTCGACCTTGCACTCCGGCGCCAGCATCCGGATCGAGCGGACGACGCCGACGAAGGCGCTCGCCCCGTAGTCCGGCAGGTCGTCGCGGTCGACCGAGGTTACGACCGCGTGGCGCAGGCCCATCGCCTTCACCTGGTTGGCGACACGCAGCGGCTCCAGCGGGTCGTCCCAGGTCGGCTTGCCGGTCTGCACGTTGCAGAAGCCGCAGCGCCGGGTGCACACGTCGCCCAAGATCATGAAGGTGGCGGTGCCGCGCTCCCAGCACTCGCCGACGTTGGGGCAGTTGGCCTCCTCGCAGACGGTGTGGAGGTTGTTGGAGCCGATCTTCTCCTTCAGCCGCCGGTAGTTGGGCCCGCCCGGGGCCGGCACCTTCAGCCACGGCGGCTTGCGGGCGCGGCGGAACGGGACGGTGCCCTCGGCGCCGGCGGCGGTCCCGCCCGGCTTGGCGCGGGAGCGGGTGACGTGGATGCGCTCGGCGGTCTCGCTCATCTGGTTACCCGAGGGTAGCGAGCGACGACCAGGCGACTTTGTCAACCATTGGTTTGGAAAAGCGCCTGGGGCTCGGCGGCAACCGGATCGCGGTCGAAGACGCGCCCATAGGCGGCGACGAGAGCGTCCGCGAAAGCGTCGAGGTCCTGCTCGGCGCCGAGCTCGCGCGAGAGCGAGGTCATCGCCACTCCCTCGATCCCGCAAGGCACGATCCACTCGAACGGCTGCAGGTCGTTGTTGACGTTGACCGCCAGCCCGTGCGTCGTCACCCCCCGGCTGACGTGCAACCCGATCGAGCCGATCTTGCGGGCCGACGGGCCGTTTTGTCCACTCCAATCTGCCGACGGGCCGATATGTCCAACCCGCTTAGTCGGATCGGCCCGTCGGCCTGGGGGAGTGGACAGATCGGCCCGTCGGTGAGGGACCCAGATGCCGGTCAGGCCCGCGATCGTTTCCGCCGGGACGCCCGCTTCGCCGAGCGCCTCGATCATCGTCTGCTCCAGCCCGCGCACGTACCTGTGCACGTCGTCGCCGTAGGCGCCGAGGTGGACGATCGGGTAGGCGACCAGCTGGCCCGGGCCGTGGTAGGTGACGAGACCGCCGCGGTCGGTGTCGCGCACCTCGATCCCCTGCGCTTCGTACCACTCGGTTCCCATCGGCAGCTCCTCGGGCTGCGAGCGGCGTCCGCGGGTGTAGACGGGGGGGTGCTCGAGCAGGAGCAGCACGTCGGGGATCTCGTCCCGCTGCCGCCGCGCCTCCAGCTGCCGTTGCAGCTCCCGCCCCTCTTCATAGGGAACGAGCCCGGGGCGGACGACGAGGATCTCACCGGCCATTTACGAATCGTTGCAGGAGGGCGACGTATCCTTTGGCCGCCCCTGCCCATGGTCCAGTCCAAGCCCCTTCGACCCGAATGGCTGCCGGCGGTCGCCCTCAGCTCGTTGCTGGCGCTGGCGATGCTGCTCTGGAGCCCGCCCGTCGGCGATCTCGCCGCGCAGGTCTTCCGCACCGAGCTCTTCCAGCGCGCCGGCCTCGCGATCTGGAACGGCAGCTGGTACGGCGGCCACTACACCCTCACCTACAGCCTGCTCTTCCCGCCCTTGGCGGCGCTCATCGGACCGCAGCTGGTGGGGTCCCTCGCGGTCGTCGCATCCTCCTACCTCTTCGACCGCCTCGTCCGCGACCGCTGGGGCGCCGAGGCGCGCTGGGCAACGCTCTGGTTCGCGGCCGGGGTCGTCACCCTGCTCGCCGACGGGCAGCTGACCTTCGCCCTCGGGGTTGCCTTCGGCCTCGCGGCGCTGCGCTGCCTGCAGCTCGGCCGCCGCGCCCCGGCCCTCCTCGCCGCCGGCCTTTGCCCGCTGGCGAGCCCGGTCGCAGGAGCCTTCCTCGCCGGCGTCGTCCTCGCCGGGGCGATCGAACCGGGCCGCCGCCTCAACCGCCTCGCCCTCGGCGCCGGCGCCCTGGCGCTCGTACTCACCCTTGCCCCCAACCTCGCCTTCCCCGAAAGCGGCGAATTTCCCTTCGTCTTCTCCTCCTACATAGCGATCCCAGCCTGGTGCCTCGGGGCGATGGTCCTCACCGGGGGTGCGCGGGAGGAGGAGCGGCAGCTGCGGCGGGTGATCGCCGGCTACGCCCTCGCGGCGACCGCGATCTGGCTGCTACCGAACGCGATGGGCGGCAACGCGGTCCGCCTCGGCGCGCTCTTCGGCGGGCCCGTTCTTGCGGCTGTGCTGCTCTCGCACCGCCCGCGCCGCGTCGTGCCGCCCTCGGTCTTCGCCGTCACCCTCGCCCTGACGATGGCCGGCAGCCTCTACTGGCAGTTCGACGCCAGCGTCGCCCAGATCGCGCGCTCGGTCGGCGACCCCTCGACCGCGAAGGCCTACTTCCAGCCGGCGGCGCGCTGGCTGCGCGCCAACGACGCGCGGGGGATGCGGATCGAGGTCCCGCCGACCGCCAACCACTGGGAGGCGGCCTACCTGGCGCCGAAGTTCGAGCTCGCCCGCGGCTGGCTGCGCCAGCTCGACACCACCCGCGACGACCTCTTCTACGACACCGAAGAGCTGAGCGCCGCGACCTACGGCGCCTGGTTGCGCTCGAACGCGATCTCCTACGTCGCCCTGCCCGACGCCCCCCTCGACTACTCCTCCGAAGAAGAGAAGCGGCTGATCCTCGGCGGACCCTCCTACCTGACCCTGCGCTTCCGCTCCCGGCACTGGCGCATATACGAAGTGCGCGACCCGAAGCCGCTGGTCGCCCCGCTCGGCGCGGCCGCCGCGGAAACCCTCTGGTTCGGCCGCCAGGGCTTCGCCCTGGACGTCACCCGTCCCGGCGAGTTCCTCGTCCGCGTCAACTTCACCCCCTACTGGTCGATAGCCAGCGGCAGCGGCTGCATCATCCGCCGCGGCGACTGGACCGTCGCCCGCGCCTCCCGTCCGGGCGTCTTCCGCGTCGCCGCCGACTTCTCCGTCGGCCGCGCCTGGAACGCGGTCACGGGTGCCCGCAAGACCTGCTGAACGACGGGCCGAACTGACCACTTCCCTCCGCCGACGGGCCGAAAGGACTAACCACCTTGGACAAATCGGCCCGTCGACATTACGGCGACGACGAATCGGCCCGTGGTCAGCGGGAGCCCTCGAGGGTCGCGAGGGCAGCCTTGACCACGTGCTCCTCGTGGGGGATCGCGGCCTGCTCGAGGCGTTTCGAGTAGGGCATGTGGACGTCGGCGCCGGTGACGCGCTGGACGGGGGCGTCGAGGTGGTCGAAGGCCTGCTCGGTGATCAGGGTTGCGAGGTTGGCGCCGACGCCGCCGTGGGGCCAACCCTCCTCGACGATCACCGCGCGGTTCGTCTTGCGCACCGAGGCGAGAATCGTGTCGAGGTCGAGCGGGCGCAGGGTGCGCGGGTCGATCACCTCGGCCTTGACGCCGTGCCCCTCGGCCAGCTGCGCCGCCGCGTTCTCGGCGACGTGCGCCATCTTCAGCACCCCGACGATCGTCACGTCGTCGCCCTCGCGCCGCACCGCGGCTTCGCCGAAGCGCAGCGGCTCGCCGACGCCGTCGGGCACCTCGCCGCGCGTCCCGTAGAGGCTCTCGTGCTCGATGAAGACCACCGGGTTGGGGTCGCGGATCGCCGCCTTCAGCAGCGCCTTGCCGTCGGCCGCGGTCGATGGGCAGGCGACGAGCAGCCCCGGCACCTGGAGGAAGAGCGCCTCGAAGCTGTGGGAGTGGGTGGGCCCGAGCTGGTGGCCGCCGCCGCCCGGCATCCGGATCACCAGCGGCACCCTCGCCTGGCCGTTGAACATGTAGGGGATCGCGGCGGCGTGGTTGACGATCTGGTCCAGCGCCAGCAGGCTGAAGTTGACCGTCATCAGCTCGACGACCGGCCGCAATCCGTTCATCGCCGCGCCGATGCCGATGCCGACGATCGTGTTCTCCGAAATCGGCGTGTCGCGGACGCGGCGCTCGCCGAACTCCTCCAGCAGACCCTCGGTCACCTTGAAGGCGCCCTGGAAGACGCCGACGTCCTCGCCCAGCACGAAGACGCTCTCGTCGGCGCGCATCTCCTCCGCCATCGCGTCGCGCAGCGCTTCACGCATCCGCAGCTCCGCCATCAGTCCTCGCGCTCCTCGTTGATGGCCGCCTCCGCCGGTTCGTCCAGCTCGTCCCCCGGCGCCTCGGGCTCGCTGCCGACCCCGTACTCGGCGCCGACCCGCGGCTCGACCCCCTCCTGCGCGTCGCCGTGGGTGGCGGGGTTGGGCCGCTCGCCGCTCGGCTGCTCGGCATAGGCCGCCCCGGCCTCGGCCAGCTCGCGCGCCGCGTCGGGCATCTGTGCCTCGTCCTCGCCGCGGTGCGGCTCGGGGCTGCGCTCGTCGACCGCGTACCAGCCGCCCGGGTCGGTGCGCGCGTAGAGGCTTTCGTACATCGTGTCGAGCGGCGGCTCCGGCGAGCCTTCGGCGAACTCGACCGCGGCTTCCACCCGCCGGTCGGCATCCTCGCGCACCTGCCGCACCTCGCGCTCGCCCAGCACCCCGGCCTCGACGCAGCGCCGGGCGAAGGTCTCGATCGGGTCTTTGCGCTGCCACTCCTCGACCTCCTCGCGCTCGCGGTAGACCTCGGGGTCGGCGGCGGAATGGCCGCGGTAGCGATACGTGAAGGCCTCCAGCAGGGTCGGCCGCGACTCCTCCCGCGCATGCCGGATCCCCTCCGCGACCGCCTCGCGCACGGCGAGCACGTCCATGCCGTCCACCCGGCTGCCCGGGATCCCGTAGCCCTCGGCCTTCTTCGAGAGGTCGGTCTGGGCCGAGTGGCGCTCGACAGAGGTCCCCATCCCGTAGAGGTTGTTCTCGACCAGGAAGAAGACCGGCAGCCTCCACAGCGCCGCCAGGTTCATCGTCTCGCCGAAGTTGCCGGTGTTGGAGGCGCCGTCGCCGAACATGCAGACGGTGACCGCGTCTTCGCCCTTGTACTGGGAGGCGAGGCCGAGCCCGGCTGCTATCGGCAGGTTGCCGCCGACGATCCCGTAGCCGCCCATGAAGCGCTTCTCGGCGTCGAAGATGTGCATCGAGCCGCCGCGCCCGCCGCTGGTCCCGTCGACCTTGCCGAACAGCTCGGCCATCACCCGTTTCGGCTCGGTGCCGCGGGCGATCGCGTGCCCGTGGGTGCGGTAGGTGCCGATCAGGAAGTCTTCGGGGCGCATCACCGAGGTGGTGCCGACGATCGTCGCCTCCTCGCCGATCGCCAGGTGCAGGAAGCCGCCCGCTCGCGCCCGCTGGTACTGGCGCCCCGCCTCCTCCTCGAAGCGGCGGATCAGCGCCATCCGTGCGAGCAGCTCGTAACAGGTCGCGGCGTCGGGCAGCTCAGCCATCGAGCTCACATTAGATGACTACCCAGCGCGGGTTGCCAGGTGCGAGTGCTAGGCGACTTTGTCAACCATTGGTTTGCAAAAGCGCCTGGTCTAAGAGCGCGCCGCGGCCTGGACTGCGTCCTCGAGCCGGTCGTCGCCCCAGAAGACCTCCTCGCGCACGACGACCGCGGGGACGCCTTCGACGCCGAGGTCGCCGGCGCGGTCGGTCGCCTCCCGCAGCGCCCCCTTCACCACCTCCGTTTCGACCGCTTTCAGCAGCGAGCGCGGGTGCAGCTCGCAGGCGGCCGCGGCGATGGTGACGTTGTCGGCGTCGGTGAGGTCGCGGCCGGCGGCGAAGGCCTGGCGGAAGGCGGCGAGGGAGAAGGAGATCGTGCGCCCCGTCTGCTTGGCGAAGGTGGCGGCGCGCATCGCCACCAGCGTGTTGCCCGGCCACGGCACCGGCCAGGCGATCGGCGGCAGCCCGTACTGCGCGGCGCGCCGTTCGACCTCGGCCATCCCTTCCGCCCGCGCCGGAGTCTCCGCCCAGGACCCCCGGTCGAAGCGGCGGAACAACCCACCGAGCAGGATCGGCTGCCACTCCGGCTGCTCCAGCCCCGCCTCCGTGAAGAGTCCGCTGATCCGCTCCGCGGAGAGGTAGGCGTACGGCGACCCGAGGTCGTAGTAGAAGACCGCGCGCTCGGCCACGCTACGCGTGTATGGCCCAGCCGTCGACGGCCCGGGCAGCATCCAGGATCGCCTCGGAAACGGTCGGGTGGGGATGGGCCGTGCGGGCGAGCTCCTGGTAGCCGCCCTCGAGCTCCATCGTCGCGACCAGCTCGGCGATCATGTCGCAGGCGCGGTTGCCGACGACGTGGGCGCCGAGGATCTCGCCGTATTTGGCCTCGACGACGAGCTTGACGAGGCCGTCTTTGTCGTCGTAGACGGTGCCGGCGCCCTCGCCGGCGATCTTCTGCTTGCCGACCTTGATCTCCTGGCCGGCCTCCTTGGCCTGGGCCTCCGTGAGTCCTACGCTGGCGACCTGCGGGTGGCAGAAGGTCGCACCGGCTACGAGGTTCTGGTTCACCGGCCGGGTCCCGACGCCGGCCGCGGCCTCGACCGCGACGACGCCCTCCTCGGAGGCCTTGTGGGCGAGCGCCTTGCGGCCGGTCAGGTCGCCGATCGCGAAGACCTTCTGGTTGGTCGTCCGCTGGTAGGAGTCGACCTTGACCTTGCCGTTCTCCTCCAGCTCGACCCCGGCCTCCGCCAGCCCCAGCCCCTCGACGTCGGGGGCGCGGCCGCCGGCGATGCAGAGGAAGTCGACCTCGGCGCTGTCGTCGCCGTAGGAGAACTTGACGCTGTCCTTGCTCGCGTCGACGTCCCGCACCGGCGTGCCGGTGGAGATCTCGATCCCCTGCCGCTTGAAGACCCGTTCGACGACTTTGGCCATATCGCGGTCCTCGGCGGGGAGGATCTGGTCGAGCATCTCGATCAGCAGCACCTCGGTGCCGAAGCGCGCGTAGGCGGAGGCGAGCTCGGCCCCGGATGCGCCGGCGCCGACGACGGCGATCCGGTTCGGCCGCTCGCCGAGCGACCAGGCGCCCCAGGTGTCGAGCACGCGGCCGCCGAACTCGACGCCGGGAATCGGCAGCGCCACCGACCCGGTCGCCAAGGTCACCGCCTTCGCCTCGTAGGTCGTTTCGCCGACGACCACGTTGCCGTCGCCGTTCAGCGACGCATCTCCCGGGATGAACTCGACCTTGTTCTTCTTCCAGAGCCCTTCGACGCCGCCGGAGAGCGTCGCCGAGACCTCCTCGCGGCGCCTGTGCAGCGCCTCCCAGTCGAGCGCCACGCCGGTGCCGACGACGCCGAGGTCCGCGCCGTTGCGGGCGTCGTGGTACAGCTCGGCCGTGCGCAGGATCGTCTTCGCCGGGATGCAGGCGTAGTTGAGGCAGCGCCCGCCGGCTTTGTCGCGCTCGACCACCGCGGTCTTCTGGCCCAGCTGGGCGGCGCGGATGGCGGCGACGTAGCCGCCGGGCCCCCCGCCGACGACGATCTGGTCGAAGGAATCGGCCATGCGTGCGCAGCCTATAGAAGGCGGGGTGCGTGCATTTTCCCGCGCCTACCCCTTCCTCTGGCCGGGCACGCGGCCGGCCAGCCGCCCGAGCGGCTCGACCGCTCCCTGGAGCGTGTCGACGCTGGCGTTGAGCCCGTCGAGCGCGCCGACGACCCGCTCCATCAGCCCGGTCAGGCGGCCGATGCCCTCGTCGAGCCGGCCCATCGTCTCCGGCAGTTGCGCGAGGTGGCGCTGCACCTCGACCAGCACCGGCATCGCCGCCTCGATCGTCGCCATCCGCTCGTCCATCGGCCTCAGCGCCTCGGTGTCCCCGGCGACCCGCTCCAGCGCCTCGGCGACCCGCTCCAGTGCCGCCGTGTGCTCTTTGATCGCCCGGGTGTGCTCGGCGATCTCCGGCAGCCTGCGCAGCGCCGCGACCGCCTCGGCGGGAAAGGCGGTGACGCCGCTGATCGACGGCAGCTTCGGCGCCAATCCGTTACTCCCGCGGCAGCCGGGTCGGCATCTGGATCCGCGCCATCGCCTTGACCATGAAGTAGAAGAAAGTGCCGGCGCCGGCGAGCAGGGCGGTGGTGGCGACGAGCTGGGGAACGGTCGAGGCGCCGGCGATGAGGCCGAAGAAGGCGCTGAAGATGAGGACGACGAGGATCAGCTGGAAGCCGAGCACCGCCCAGTAGCGGGCGTGCCACATCCCCCATGCCATCATCGCCATGATCGTCGCCGGCGCCACCACCTGCGGCAGCTTCGGCACCTCGCCGTTGACCTTCGCCCCGGCCACGTAGCCGCCGACGATCGAGAGCGCGATCAGCGCGGCGACGACCGCCCCTACGGTGACCACCGTCGGCCGCTCGCCCTCGGCCAGCGGCTCGAGCGCCTCGCGGGCTTCCTGGTTGCGCTGCTCGGCGCGGGCATACCCCCGCGCCATCCGGTCGGCGCCGCGGGCCTTGCGCTTGACCGGCTCCTCAGCCACCGGGCGCCACCCCCTTCTCGGCGATGGCGAAGGTGCGCCGCAGATCCGCTGCCGCGGCGGCGGGATCGGCGGCGTCGCGGATCGCCCGCACCGCGCAGAGCCGCTCGGCGCCGGCGCGCACGACCTCCGCGGCGTTGCCCGGCTCGATGCCGCCGATCGCGAAGAAGGGATGCGGGGCGTGCGCGGCGGCATGGCGGATCAGCTCGAGGCCGACCGCCGGTCGTCCCTCCTTGGTCGGCGTCTCCCAGATCGGGCCGACGCTGATGTAGTCGACGCTGGATGACGTCCCCGCCCGGCGCATATCTGCGTCCTCGGTCGCTCGCGTGCGGAGCACGCCACGCTCCCTGCGTCCTTGATCTGCTTGGGCGGGAACGCCCCCAGCAGCGTCTATTTGCTCTTTGGTGTGCGTTGAAAGACCGATGATGGCGTCTGGTCCGAGAAACTCCCGTGCCTCCTCCGGCGAAATGTCGTCCTGGCCGACGTGGACGCCGTCGGCGTCGCAGCTGCGCGCCAGCTCGGGATCGTCGTTGAGGATGAAGAGGGCGCTGTAGGTGTCGGCGACGCGGCGGAAGGTCTGCGCGGCGTGCTCGATCTCCGCCCGTCCCAGCTCCTTCTCCCGCAGCTGGACGATGTCGGCGCCGCCGGTGAGCGCCGCCCGCAGCAGCGCTTCGAGGTCGCCCGGCGGGCGCGCGTCGCAGACGAAGTAGAGGCGGGCGGTCCGCAGCCGCTCGCGGCGCAGCGGGCCGTCTCCCTCGGGCAGCGACAAGCTCATGCGGTTGATTATGGCTGGGTAGAGGTGCATGCCCCCCTCGGCGGAGGGGTAGCATCGTTGGTGAACGGGAGCCCGCGAGGGCTGAGAGGGTGGCATCGAGGCCACCGACCGTCTGGACCTGATCCGGGTAATGCCGGCGGAGGCAAGGCAGTGACCGAGAAGCGCAGTTTCGATGTGGTGCTCGTGGGCGGCGGCGTGATCGGTCTCGCCTGCGCCTGGCGGCTGGCGCAGATCGGCGCCCGGGTGGCGGTGGTCGAGCGGGGCGAGCCGGGATGCGGGGCGACGCGGGTCGCGGCCGGGATGCTGGCGCCGGTCGGCGAGCTGACCTTCGGCGAGCCCGAGCTGCTGGAGCTGACCCTCGCGGCAGCGCGGCTCTACCCGGAGTTCGTAGCCGAGCTGGAGGCAGCGAGCGGGGTGAGCACCGGCTACGAGCGGCTGGGCGCCCTGCACGTGGCACTCGACCGCGACGAGGCCGCGCAGCTGCGGCGGGTGCACGATCTGCAGCGCTCGCTCGAGCTCGAGGCCGAGTGGCTGCCGCCGCGGAGGTGCCGGGAGCTGGAGCCCGGGCTGACGCCGTCGTTCCACGGTGGCGTCTTCGCAGCCGGTGAGGCGGCGGTCGATCCGCAGGCACTGACGGGGGCGCTGCTGGCGGCGGCGCGGGCCGAGGGGGCTGAGGTGCTGACGGGCACGGAGGTCGTCGACGGCGTCTACGAGGGCGAGCAGCTGGCGGGCGTACGGGCGCGCGCCGGCACCGCTCTCGGGTCTGAGCAGGAGCTCCGTGCCGAAACGGTCGTCCTCGCGGCCGGTGCCTGGTCGGGGACCGCGGAGTGGCTGCCCGAGCACGCTCGTCCGCCTGTCCGTCCGGTCAAAGGCCAGGTCTTGGAGTTGCGCCGCCGCGCCGGCGAGCCGCCCGCCCGCCACATCCTCGCCTCCGAGCGCGTCTACCTCGTCCCCCGCGGCGACGGCCGCCTGATCGTCGGCGCCACCGCCGAAGAGATGGGTTTCGACACCGCGGTCACCGCAGGGGGCGTCCACGAGCTCCTGCGCGAGGCGTATCGCCTCCTGCCCGACGTCGCCGAGATGGAGCTGCTCGACGCGATCGCCGGGCTCCGCCCGGGCACGCCGGACAACCTCCCCCTCGTCGCACCCGGCGCCGTCGACGGCCTCGTCCTCGCCACCGGCCACTTCCGCAACGGCATCCTCCTGGCGCCCCTGGCGGCCCGGACCGTCGCAGATCTTCTCGCGGGCGCCTCGAATTCCAATCGGCGTTCGTCCTTTCCCCTACCTATGCATGGGAAAGGACG
>DASTTQ010000052.1:0-3452 GCA_035760065.1 Solirubrobacterales bacterium | reverse complement strand
GCACCCTTCACAACCTGCGCGTTCGCATTTCTCAGCGTCTTCTGGCGTTGGCTGCATGCATCGCGCTCAACCACAGGCTCGGACGTCCGAGCCGCGCCCTGGTCGACTACGTCGCCTGAGGGCGTGGAATCAACCATCTAGATCCCCAGTGTGAAGTCGGGCACCTCGGAGGTGCTCAATTCCACACCGGATTTTGCGAGGTGCTGCCGCCGATCCAGAGCCTTCGGTAGGCGGGCTCTCCGACCGTGACGTGCGCAAGCCCGAGAGCGGCTCCGCCCGTTCCGAGCACGAGTTCGGACGCGGGTCAGCTAGGCGCCGGGATCTTCAGGCGCTTGCGCGCGGCGATCACCGCCGCGACGGAGGAGCGGCAGGCTTTGGCGATCTCGCCGTTGCCGTGGTTGGGGCGGCGGCGGACCTCGAACTCGACGAGGGCGGCGCGGCGGAGCTTGGCGCGGTCTTCGAGGCCGGAGTCCTCGGGGGCCGACTCGAGGGCTGCCTGGGCGGCGCGCTCGCGGCGGCAGAGCAGGCAGAAGGTGCCCTCCTCGGTGTTGTCCCAGCTCTTCGGCAGCTCGACCTTCTCGCCGCCGACGCGGCTGACGGTGACCCCGCATTCGTCGCAGGTCCATTTCTTCGCGATAAGAACAGTCATAGGCAGGCCGAGTCGGCGCGGGCATGCGGCTGCCGAACTCGATTACCTACGTTAGCAGGGCGAATGCGTCGACCAGCGGGGCGCGGGGGGCGACTCCGGTTTCCGGGTCGGTGCGCCTCCTACACTTGTCGCATGCCCAGCGAGGCGACGCCCGAGCCCACCTACACGCTCTACCGGCGCGGTCTCGAGCTGCTCGAGGACGGCGATTTCGAGCACGCGGCCGAACCGCTGGCCGAGGCCGCCCGCCGCGCCCCGGAGAAGAGCTCGATCCGCGAGGCGCTCGGCCGCGCCTACTTCCGCGCCGGTCGCTTCGCCCCGGCGGCGGTCGAGTTCGAGGCCGTCGTCGAGACCCACCCGGTCAACGACTACGCCCACTTCTGCCTCGGCCGCGCCCTCAGCAAGACCGGCCAGAAGCGCCGCGCCCGCCATCACCTCGCCCTCGCCGCCAACCTGCGCCCCGACCGGCGCGACTACCGCTACTACCGCCGCCTGCTCGAGGCCGAGACCGGCTAGCGCCGCGGTTCCCTACAGCCCTCGTCAGCCGACCAGCGGGAACACGCAGCGGAATTTCTTGGTTTTCGTCCCCACTTCAGAACTCACCGTGGACGAAGAAGACACTGTGACAACGGCGTAGAGACCCGGTCCAGAGACATTGGTTATGGCGCTCGTCCACTCATCGCCGGGTGCGATGTTGACCCCTGGTACTTGGGAGAACGCCGCAAGTAGCAATGGGTCCGGGAGCTCGCCTCCTTGGCTCGCGCAAGATGTCGCCGCGGCGGCCGGAGCCAGAGGCGTATCTCCAGCCGTTTCCTGCCAGCACTCACCCGCGAACAGCTCCGTGCCCGATTTGCAGCCGACTTCGTAGCCGTTGACTTTATGCGCGTTCTCCGCGTTGGCGGCGTTCAGCGCCGTTTCCGCGTCTTTGGCCGATTGGGCTTTTTCGGCGAAGGCAGCCGAGGGCACCTGCCCCAGGGTCGAGGCGTCGACCTCGACTCCCGTCACCGATCCCGGCGCCAGCCTGTCGCCCTGGATCGACCCCGGCGCGAGCTGCGCGGTCGTGAAGGTACCGGCCTTCAACCGGTTTGCCGGCACCGATCCCATCGCCAACCGGTTCCCCGGCAGAGACTTCACTCTTATCGCGTGCCCGTTGATCTTCCCCGCTGCGTACACCGTGCCGCCGAGCGCGGCCACCAGGGCGACAGCCGCGACCGCCAACGCCGGCGCCTGCCGCCGAATACCCCTGCCCATTGATTTCTCCCTTCACATCGACTCGACCGGACGAGACCCCACCAGCGGGTGAGGCGTTTGGACCGGCGGCACCCTAGTCTCGAATTTCCGCCCCTGGACACATGTCGGGACGGCGGCCTAAACGGGAATTTGAGGAAAGTCGGTTGCGTAAAGCGCCGGTAGCGCCCGCTAGGTTCGGGCCAGATGTCCGACCTGCTCGTCCTCTTCCTCGCCGCCTGCGGGACCGCGCTCGCGACCGGGCTGGGGGCGATCCCGGTCTGGTTCCTCGGTGATCGGGCGGCGGCGCTGACCCCGTTCCTGCTCGGGGTAGCGGCGGGGGTGATGGGGGTCGCCTCGGTCGCGGGGCTGCTCGTCCCGGCCGCCGAAGAAGGGACGGTGTGGGCGGTCGTCGGGGGGCTGTTCGTCGGCGGGGTGCTGCTGGGGGTGGCCCGGCTGCGGCTGCGGCCGGAGGCGGCGTTCATGGGGCGCCAGGGGCCGGGGGCGCGGACCTCGGCGCTGGTGTTCGGGGTCCTCTTCGTCCACAGCCTGCCCGAGGGGCTGGCGGTGGGGACGGCGTACGCCTCGGACCGGGCGGGGCTGGGGCTGTTCGTGATCCTCGCGATTGCGATCCAGAACGTGCCCGAGGGCACGAGCGTGGCGATCCCGATGGAGATGGCCGGCTTCGGGCGGGCGCGCCAGTTCTGGACCGCGGTGGGGACCAGCGCGCCGCAGCCGGTCGGCGCCGTGATCGCCTTCCTCGCGGTGGAACAGGTGAGCTCGCTGCTGCCGTTCTCCTTCGCCTTCGCCGCCGGCGCGATGCTGAGCCTGATCGCCGCCGAGCTGCTGCCGCAGGCCTATGCGGACCCGCGGCGGCGGGTCGGCCCAAGCGCCGGTCTCGCCGCCGGGACGGCCGCGATGCTCGTCCTGGATCTGCTGCTCGGCGTATAAAGAAAAACTCAGTATTGCTGCAAGGTGTATAACCGAATAGGGATGTCTGACCTTGGCGTCCAGATCCAGTCGATGCTCGAAGAGGAGGCGGGCCAAGCGCTGAGCGCGGGCTGGGCCGAGCTGCGCGAAAGCGACAACGTCGTCGGGTTGACCTTCCACCTCGAGCCGATGACAATCGGCGCCGCTCCGCTCGAGGTCCACTTCGATTCCGACGAACTGCTGGTCTGCTATCCCGGCCGCAACAACATGGTCGTCGAATTCTTCTCCGAGGACCCGGAGGAGATCGAGCGGCAGGTGCGGGCGCTGGCCGTCGCCGTCGTCAGCGCCAGCTACGGCGAGCGGGTGAAAGAGGGAACGACCGAGGTCGAGGCGGAGTGGCCCGGGCCCGACGGCCCGCAGCGTGCAAGCCGCAAGGTCGTCCAGGTGCCCGGCGCCGAGGCGGTCGCGTGGCGCGCCGTCGAGTACGAGGCGTACTGGTAGCGCTAGATGTAGATGCCAGTCACGTTGTTCCCGGTGAGCTCCCGTAGCCGCTGAATCGGCGGCTGGTGGCCGAGGGCGCCGTGTCGTCGCCGGTAGTTGTAGCGCTCGACCCAACCAGAGAGGGCCGCGGCCCTCTCTGGTGAGGAGC
>DASTTQ010000051.1:0-8482 GCA_035760065.1 Solirubrobacterales bacterium | reverse complement strand
GAGCGAGCGAGGCGCTCCAGCTCGCTGCGCTCCCCTTCGCTCAGCTCAATCTCGATCTTCTGAGCCACTGCCGTGGTGTTCGTCTCCCACGGACATGATCCTGCCGATCTACCTGAACGTATTTTCGGGCGGGTCTACTAGGGTGCGAGCCATGGACCGTTACGACCTCAACGGCAAGGTCGCCTTCGTCACCGGCGCCGCCCGCGGCATCGGCTTCGAGACGGCGCGGCAGATGCACCTGCGCGGGGCCTCGGTCGCGGTGCTCGACCTCAGCGCCGAGGAGGCGCGCGAGGCGGCGGAGCGGATCGGGCCGCGGGCGATCGGCCTCGGCGGCGACGTCACCGACCAGAGCGCGGTGATGAACGCGGTCTCGCAGGTCGTCGAAGAGCTGGGCGGCCTCGACGTCGCGGTCGCCAACGCCGGGATCGCGCAGAAGCAGTTCGCCACCGTGCGCGGGATCTCCGGCGAGGAATGGGAGCGGGTCTTCGAGGTCGATCTGATCGGCGTCTGGCGGACGGTGCGGTCAGCGCTGCCGCAGGTGGTCGAGCGCAAAGGCCAGATCGTCGTCGTCTCCTCCGTCTACGCCTTCGCCAACGGCTTCGGCAACACGCCCTACGCGGTCGCCAAGGCCGGCGTCGAGTCGCTCGGCCGGGCGCTGCGGGTGGAGCTGAGGCCGCACGGCGCCAGCGCCAGCGTCGCCTACTTCGGGTGGGTGGACACGAAACTGGTCCAGGACGCCTTCGCCCAGGAGACAGCGGGGCGGGTGGAAAAACTGAGTCCGAAGTGGCTGCTGAAACGGATCAGCCCCGAAGAGGCCGGCGCCGGTCTGGTGCGCGGGATCGAAGAACAGGCGCCGCGGATCTTCGTCCCCAAGTGGTGGCGCTACGCCTCGGCCATGCGCGGCGTCCTCAACCCGCTGCTCGACAAGCGGATGGAGAGGGAACCCAAATACGCGGAACTGGTTCGGGACATCGACGCCGAAAGCGTCGACCTCGTCCGCAGCTCCAGCGACGCCTAGCGGGTCAAGCGCTCCAGCAGGATCAGCGGCGACTCGTAGGGCTCCCCGGTGGCGCGGTTCATCGCGATCTCGCAGGTGCGGTTGCTGGCGAGGTGGGCGTCGAAGCGACGGCCACTCAGCTCCTTTGCCTGGGGGCGCGTAGCTGAGGCGGTCAGCTCGGGATGCGTGATCCCGCGGTCGCCGGCGAAACCGCAGCAGGTTGCCGAGGGGGCGATGTAGACGTCGTCGGCGAGGGCCTCGGCAAGTCTGCGCAGCGAGGGAGCCAGCCCGAGCCGACGAGTCGCACAGGTCGGGTGCACGGTGGCCGAGCCGACCTTCTCGGTGATCTCGAGGTCAGGTAGCAACCGCAAAGCCCAAGCAACCGAATCAACGATCTCCATCTGCGCCAACCGCCCGGCGTTCTCCTCAGAGAGCACCCCCTCACCCGGATCCACAACCGCCCCCGTGCAGGAAGCCGAATCGATCACCACCGGCAGTCGCCCCTCTCCACTCCACTCCCACAACCGCTCGACCATCTCATTCGCCTTGTGCTTATGAGCGGTCTCGAACCCTTTAGAGCTCCAAGGCAGCCCGCAGCAGCTCCCCTCCACCGCTCCAGGAATCACCACCGGCTTCCCAGCCCGAGCCGAAACCGCCACCAGCGCCTCGACAACCGACCGCCGACGGGCCGATCCGTCCAATCCCTCGC
Source organism: Solirubrobacterales bacterium (assembly GCA_035760065.1). Taxonomy (GTDB): domain Bacteria; phylum Actinomycetota; class Thermoleophilia; order Solirubrobacterales; family 70-9; genus VAYN01. The sequence continues at coordinate 6,776 of DASTTQ010000051.1, read as the reverse complement.
GCCGACGGGCCGATTTGTCGTCCTGGGTTGGACTGATCGGCCCATCGGCAGAGTGGAGTGGACTGATCGGCCCGTCGGATTGGGGGGTGGGGCCGAAGATGCGGTTGGTGCAACTGGGGACGTATATCGCCGCGGCTACGTCGGGGAGAGCGGGTGACCCTCGCCCGACGCTCCCCGCTGTTGTCGGGAGAGGGTCACCCGCTCTCCCTCCCATGGCTGGTCCCGGAAGTCCCTTCCCCCGCTTCGTCCTGCGCGCCAGGGGACCGCCGAACCGCAGCGCCGCGCGCGAGAGCTTCTCGACCACGCCCCACCGCTTCGCCGCCGCCAGCGCCGCCCGTTCCGCCCGCTCGCCGTGCTGCGCAATTCGCAGCTCCTTGACCATCCGCCCGGTGTCGATCCCGAGCGGGCAGGCGAGCTGGCAGGAGCCGTCGGTGGCGCAGGTCTCCAGGGCGTCGTACTCGTACTCCGCCAGCAGCGCCCGCTGGACCGGCGAGCCCTCGGGCTGGCGCGCCATCTCGCGGCGCAGGACGATCCGCTGGCGCGGCGTCGTCGTCAGGTTGCGGCTCGGGCAGACCGGCTCGCAGAAGCCGCACTCGACGCAGGTCGTAGCCCCGCCCCAGTCCTCGATCGCCGGCGTCGTCTTCAGGTGGCGCAGGTGGACGCCGGGGTCGCGGCTGAGGACGACGCCGGGCGAGAGCACGCCATCGGGGTCGGCGAGCCGCTTGATCCGCCACATCAGCTCGGTCGCCTTCTCCCCCCACTCGCGCTCCACATAAGGGGCCATGTTCACCCCGGTCCCGTGCTCGGCCTTGAGCGAGCCGTCGTACTTGTCGACGATCAGCTCGACCAGGCCGCCCATGAACGCCTCGTAGCGGTCGAGGTCCTCCTGCTTGGCGAAGTCCGGGGTCAGCATGAAGTGCAGGTTCCCGGCCGAGGCGTGGCCAGCGACGCCGGGGAGGAAGCCGTGTTGGCCGAGCAGTGCCTGGAGATCCTTGGCGCCCTCGGCGATCCGCTCCGGCGGCACGCAGACGTCCTCGACGATCAGCGCCGTCCCCTCCGGCCGCACCCGCCCGATCAGCCCGTGCAGGCCCTCGCGCACCCGCCAGGCGAGCTCGATCTCCTCGGGCTCGCGGGTGAAATCGATCGGCCGGATCGTCTCGTGCGACCGCAGGATCGCTTCAGCCCGCAGCACCTGCGCCGCCAGGTCTCCCTCGTCGGCCCCGCCGAACTCGACCAGCAGCACGGCCGACTCCGGCGGCAGCTCTTTCCACTCCTGCGGCGCCCCGACCATGTTCCAGGCGGCGGTGATCAGCGCCGGGGCGACCATCAGCTCGACCGCGGTGGCGCCGGAGCCGACCAGGTCCCCGACCGGGGCGATCGCCTCGTCGATGCCGGGGAAGTGGACCCAGGCGGTCGTCGTCACCGGCGGCACCGGCACGGTCTCGAAGACGACCTCGGCGAGGAAGGCGAGCGTGCCCTCGGAGCCGACCAGCAGGCGGCGGAAGATCTCCAGCGGCTCGTCGGCGTCGAGGAAGGCGCAGAGGCGGTAGCCCGTCGTGTTCTTGATCGCGAACTTGCGGCGGACGCGCTCGCTGAGCTTGGCGTCGGCGCCGATCTCGTCGCGGATCGCCTCCAGGCCGGCGGCCAGCTCGGGCTCGGCGGCGGCGAACGCCTCGGCGGCGCCCGGCGCGCCGGTGTCGATCACCGTCCCCGAGGGGAGGACGAAGGTCAGCTCCCTCACCGTCGAGTAGGAGTCCCTGGTGACGCCGCAGCGCATCCCCCCCGAGTTGTTGGCGACGACGCCGCCGACCGTGCAGACGTCGGTGCTGGCCGGGTCGGGGCCGATGCGGGTGCCGTGGGGGGCGAGGACGCGGTTGGCGTGGCCGAGGACCGTCCCCGGCTTCACCCGCGCCCGAACGCCGTCGTCCTCCACCCGCACGCCGCCCCAGTGCCTGCGGACGTCGACGAGGATGCCGTCGCTCTGGCCCTGGCCGTTGAGGCTGGTGCCGCCGGCGCGGAAGGTGACGGGGATCTCGCGTTCGCGGCCGAAGCGCAGCACCTTCGCCACGTCCTCGGCGTCGCGCGCCTCGACCACCGCCTGCGGGAAGCGGCGGTACGGGCTGGCGTCGGAGGCGTAGGCGACGAGGTCGCTGACGCGATGAAGAACCCGGTCCGCCCCGAGCAGCTCCTCCAGCTCCCGCCGCAGCGATCGATCCACCCCCTGCGCCAGCTCATCCGGCGCCCGATCCTCAACTGCCTGACTCGGCGGCGCCAGAACCGAACTCCCTCTCGTGCGGGAGAACATCGCCAGCGTCACGAGGGCCGGGGGGAGGTCTGACGGAGCCTCCCCGCTGTTGCTCCGTCAGGCCTCCCCCCGGCCCTCCTCCGACTGTCCGAGTCTCCGAGCATCGCCTAGAAGAGGGACATCCCGGGCGCGACCGGCACTTCGACCAACTCCGGCTGCGAGGAGGCGAGGGCGGCGCCGAGCGCCCCGGCGACTTCGTCGCGGTCCCTGGCCCGGTGCGCCTTGACCCCGTAGCCCTCGGCGACGGCGGCGACGTTCAGCTTCGGCAGGTCGAGTCCGGGGGCGGCGTTGACCTGCTCGACTTCGGCGAACCACTTGAGGATCGCGTACTCCTCGTTCTGGAGGACGAGGAAGGTGACCGGCGCCTTGGAGGCGACGGCGCTCCAGAAGGCGGTGATCGCGTACTGCGCCGAGCCCTCGCCGAGGACGCAGACGACCGGGCGGTCGGGCTCGGCGAGCTGCACCCCGACCGAAGCGGCGAGGCCGAAGCCGAGGCCGCCGCCGGCGCTGAAGTAGTAGCTGCCGGGGCGGGAGATGCGCAGCTGGTTGCGCAGCGCCAGCGTGCTCGAGGGGGACTCGAGGACGACGATCGCGTCCTCGGGCATCGCCTCGGCGAGGGCGGTGTGGACGGTCGAGGAGTTGAGCGGGTCCTCGGCCGGGATTTCCTGCGGGCCGGGGTTCGGCTCGGGCGCCGGGCGGGTCGACTCGGGCACCGCCTCCAGGAGCGCCGCCAGGGTGAGGGCGACGTCGGCGACGATCGCGTCGCCCATCGGCGCCCGCACCGCCTCGTCGGGGTCGCTGGTGATCGCGACGAGGCTCGCGCCCTCGGGCAGCAGGGGCCCCGGGATGTGCGGGTAGTAGGGGAAGACCGAGCTGCCGACGACGAGGATCAGGTCGTGGCCCTCGAGCGTCTGCCCGACGGGGCCGATCGCGGGCGGCAGGACGCCGCGGAAGTTCGGGTGGTTCTCGGGAAAGCCGAGGCGGACGCCGCCGGTCGCGGGCGAGGCCCAGACCGGCAGGCGCTGGCGCTCCGCGAGAGCGACGGCGGTCTCCCAGGCGCCGGCGGCGTCGACGTCGGGGCCGGCGACGAGGACGGGGTTCTTGGCGCTGTCGAGGCGCTCGGCCAGCGCCCGCACCGCCTCGGGGTCGGCGACCGCCCGCCCCGTCACCTGGCGCTCGATCGCCGCCCTCGCGTCGGCATCGTCGACCTCGGCGTACCAGTCGTCCATCGGCAGCGAGACGAAGACCGGGCCGCGCGGAGCCAGGCCCGCGAGGTGCGCGCCGTGCGCCAGGGCCAGCGGCACGTCCTCGGCCCGAGGCGGCTCGAAGGACCACTTGACGAGCGGGTGCGGCATCCGGGTCGCGTCGCGGTTGGTCAGGTTCGCCTGCAGGGTGATCTGCGCCCGCGCCTGCTGGCCGGCGGTGATCAGCAGCGGCGAGTGGTTGGCCTGGGCGTTGAAGATCGCCCCCATCGCGTTGCCGACGCCCGGCGCGGTGTGGAGGTTGACGACGGTCGTCTTGCCCGAGGCCTGGGCGAAGCCGTCGGCCATCCCGACCACGACCGCCTCCTGCAGGCCGAGCACGTAGCGGAAGTCGCCGGGGAAGTCGGCCAGCATCGGCAGCTCGGTCGAACCCGGGTTGCCGAACATGGTCGTCATCCCGTGCGCGCGGAAAAGGTCAAAGGTCGCCTCGCGGACAGTGGACATGAAGCGAAACCCTATCTCGGCTGGCTGGCCAGACACGCAAGCCTCCGAGTACCTCGAATTCCGGTCGCTTCCGGGCAGGATTCAAGCGCCCGACGTCGTAGGGCCGATAACGCGAGGGTGAGCCACCGCGTCCTCGCCAGCGCCTGGGCCCGCGCCCTTGCGATCCTCGCCCTCTCCCTCGCGCCGCTCTTCGCGATCTGCGCCTACTCGCAGGCAGCGCCGCTGCCGTCGACCACGAAACTGCTCTACGCGCCGGGCAGGATCGTCCCGATCCCCGCCGCGATCCCGCACGAAGAAGGCGACATGGTCGACAGCCGGATCGTCCCCGACCTGCGCTGGATCGCCAGGCGCTACCCGATCTTCATCACCGACGGCTACTCCGGGCCGCTGCCCGACGGCGAACACGTCGGCTGCAACCGCTGCCACGTCAAGGGCTCCGACCACTACAACGGGCTCGCGGTCGACATCGTGCCGCTGAACGGCGACGGCAAATGCGACGCGACCTGGGCGCCGATCACCCGCCTCGCCCACTGGGCCGAGCCGGTCCAGAACGAGCCGCGCCCGCCCTTCCGCTGGGTCGGCTACGACGGCGACGCCGGCCACGGCTGCGGCAACCACCTCCATCTCTCCTGGAACCACGCCCTGGCGCCCGAATACAAACTGGCGCAGTGGGTCGAAGTCTTCCCGGTCAACTTCACCGGCGTCCAGCCGAGCAAGCCGAAGCCGCCGACCCCGCCCGCGCCTCCGCGCCCCTCCGGCGGCATCGGCCAGGTGACGACCGGCGGCCTCTCCCCCCGCGGGACCGGCGACTAGCGCCAACGACCGAGATCCAACTCCGGCCGCCGACCCAGGCCGGGACGTTTCTGACTTCATGCCCCCACATTGGGGCACGAAGTCAGACACCCCCTGTGGGCGTTCGTAGGATGCGCGGGATGCGTGCGCGTTTCGTGATCTTCGTGGCGTGTGTCTTTGCCTTGGCCGGTTGCGGTAGCCAGGACGGCTCGACGCCGGTGGTTTGCCTCGAAGGGGCGATGGCCTACGAGAGGGCGCTGCGGGACGCGCCAGGGGAAGTGCTGCTCGGAGGCGAAACGCCGATCGGCGACTGCCTCGCCTCCAACCAGAAGCCCGGCGACCTGGCCGGAGTCGGCAAAGCAATGGTCGAAGCAGCGACGAAGCTGAACGCCCAGGCGCGCGAAGAAGACGGCGGCCAGGCTGCGACCGAGCTCGGCTACCTGATCGGCGCCGCGCAGCGCGGGGCCGAAGACAGCGAAGGCATCCACGCCGACCTGATCCGCCGCCTTACCGTCGCCGCCCGCTACGCGCCCGGCAGGCAGCCACTTCCCCCCGCGTTCTGGCGCGCATATCGGACTGGATACGCTGCGGGACATGGTGAAGGTTGAACAAGGAGACGCGTTGACTGAGCAACTCTGGGGTGGCGAGACCACCAAGGCGGTAGACAACTTCCCCGTTTCGGGCGAGCGGGTGCCGGTGCCGGTGGTGCGCTGGCTGGGCCGGATCAAGGGCGCCGCGGCCGAGGCCAACGGCGAGCTCGACAAGCTCGACGGCGATCTCGCAGAGCGGATCGCGGAGGCCGGCCGGGCGATCGCCGAAGGCAAGCACGACGACCAGTTTCCGATCGACGTCTTCCAGACCGGCTCCGGCACCTCGTCGAACATGAACGCCAACGAGGTGATCGCCAACCTCGCCGGCGACGGCGCCCACCCCAACGACCACGTCAACATGGGCCAGTCCTCCAACGACGTCTTCCCCTCCGCCGTCCATCTGGCGGCGCTCGACGAGGTGACCCACGACCTGCTGCCGGCGATGGGCGCCCTGGAGGCGGCCCTGGAGGAGAAGTCGAAGCAGTTCGCCGACGTCGTCAAGGCGGGCCGCACCCACCTGATGGACGCGGTCCCGGTCACCCTCGGCCAGGAGTTCGGCGGCTACACCGCCCAGGTCCGCCTCGGCGTCCAGCGGGTGGAGGGGACGCTGCGGCGGGTCGGCCAGATCCCGCTCGGCGGCACCGCCACCGGCACCGGGCTCAACACCCACCCGGAGTTCGCCGCCAAGGTGCGAGAGAGGCTCGCCGCCGACACCGGCCTGCAGATCTCGCCGCCGCTCGACGCCTTCGAGGCGCAGGGCAACCGCGACGCGCTGGTCGAGCTCTCGGGCGCGCTCAAGGTCTACGCCGTCTCGCTCAACAAGATCGCCAACGACCTGGCGCTGATGGGGTCGGGCCCGCGCGCCGGCCTCGCCGAGCTGCGCCTGCCGGAGCTGCAGAAGGGGTCCTCGATCATGCCCGGCAAGGTCAACCCGGTGATCCCGGAGGTCGTGATCCAGGTCGCCGCCCAGGTGATCGGCAACGACGCCGCGATCACCGTCGCCGGCAGCCAGGGCCAGTTCGAGCTCAACGTCCGCGTGCCGCTGATCGCCCGCAACCTGCTCGACTCGATCAAGCTGCTGGCGAGCGCCTCGCGCCTGCTGAACGAGAAATGCGTCCAGGGCCTGGAAGCGAACGAGGAGATGACCGAGCGCCACGCCGAGGCGACGCTGGCTACCGCTACCGCGCTCAATCCGCACATCGGCTACGACCGGGCTGCGGACATCGTCAAGGCGGCGGCGGAGTCGGGGCGGTCGCTGCGCGAGGTGGCGCTCGAGCAGGGGGTGGAGCCGGCGATCCTCGAGGAGGCGCTGGACCACCGCCGGATGGCGCGGCCGCACGACGCATAAGGGTCTGGGGTTGGAAAGGGGGTCGGGTGACCCTC
>DASTTQ010000050.1:0-49578 GCA_035760065.1 Solirubrobacterales bacterium | reverse complement strand
TGAGTGTCTGGAGAGGGACACCCCCGTCCCCTGCCTCGCTCACCAGGAAAGGCGGTCACTTACGTTCTGTAAGCTCGGGAGCCATGGAGCCGGCTGGTATGGCCAAGGTTGAGGAGCAGATGCCGAGGGCGGTTTGTCCTCATTTCCATCACGCGATCGAGTTGATCGGGAAGCGGTGGACTGGGGCGATCGTTTGCGCTCTGATCGAGCGGCCGATGCGTTACGGCGAGCTTCGCAAGGCGGTTCCGGGGCTTTCGGATCGGTTGCTTTCGCAGCGGTTGCGGGAGCTGGAGGACAAGGGGCTGGTCGAGCGCCAGGTCGAAGCGGCGACGCCGGTGCGAGTGGTCTACTCCCTGACCGAAGCCGGGCAGGAGCTGGATCCGGTCCTGAGCGAGCTGAAAAGTTGGGCGAGGCGCTGGAAGAAAGCTGGCTGAGCCGGCCTCTAGCCTGCTCGTAGTGGAACAGCAACCTGCTCAAAGCCAAGTCGGAACCGGGCTCCCCGGGCCGTTCGCCGTCGGCGCCTACGCGCGCAAGCTGCAGGGATGGATGCGGGAGCGGGCGCGGGTGCAGCTGATCGGCGAGGTGACCGGGGTCGGCCGCTCGAAGGTGCAGGCCTACTTCGAGCTGCGCGACGGCGAGGGCGCGGTCCCCTGCGCGATCTGGCTCAACGACCTGGAGAGGGCGGGGCTCGACGGCACGAGCCTGCGCGACGGGGCCGAAGTCGTCATCTCCGGCGGCCTCGACTACTACCCCGGCGGCGGTCAGGCCTCGCCCAACTTCTGCTTCCGGGCGACGCACGTGCGGCTGGCCGGCGAAGGCGATCTGGTCGCCCGGCTGGAGGCGCTGCGCAAGCAGCTGCGCGCCGAGGGGCTGTTCGAGCTGCAGAAGCAGCTGCACCGGCCGCTGCTGCCGAAGGCGATCGGCGTCGTCACCGCGGAGAGCGGCGCGGCGCGGCGCGACCTCCTGGCCGGTCTCGCGCGGCGCGGTTGGGGCGGCACCGTGGTCTGGGGCTTCGCGCCGGTGCAGGATCGCCACGCGGCGCCGGCGATCGGGCGGGCGCTGCAGGACCTGGCGGCGCGGCCGGAGGTGGAGGCGATCGTGGTGACCCGCGGCGGCGGCAGCCTCGCCGACCTCTGGGCGTTCTGCGACGAGACGCTCTGCCGGACGGTGGCGCTGCTGCGGGTGCCGGTCGTCAGCGCCGTCGGCCACGAGCGCGACAGGACCCTGATCGACGACGTCGCCGCCGTCGCCTGCTCGACCCCGACCCACGCGGCCGAGGCGGCGGTGCCGCTCGACTGCCTCGCCGCGCGGGGCAGCCTCGAGCGTTGCGCGCTGGCGCTGCGGCGGGCGGGCGAGGGGGCGATCGGCAGCCGCTCCCGCCACCTCGGGGCGCTGGCGCGCGGGCCGGCGCGGGCGCTGCAGCGGCAGCGCACCGACCTGAACCAGAAGATCCGCGAGATTCGCGCCGCCTCCGAACGGGGTCTGGCCGAGCGGGCCGCCTCGCAGCGGCGGATCGGGACGGTGGTGCTGGAGCGGGCGCGGCGCCGGGCCGCCGGCGCCGACATGGCGAAACGGCGCGAGGCGCTGCGCCAGGCGACGGTGACGCTGCGCGCCCACGAACCCGAGCGGACGCTGGAGCGCGGCTACGCCCTGGTCGAGGGCCAGGCCGGTGAGCCGCTGACGAGCGCCGGGGCAGCGGCCGCCGCCGAGCACGTAAGACTTCGGTTTGCGGATGGAAGCGTCGGAGCGAGGACCGAGGGGGGCGTCGAGCGTGAGCGATAAGCCGGAGAGCTACGAGGCCGCGGTCGAGCGGCTGGAGGAGATCATCGACCGGCTCGACTCCGGCCAGGCCGGCCTGCGCGAGACGCTCGAGCTCTGCAAGGAGGGCCGCGAGCTGGTCCAGTTCTGCGCCGCCGAGCTGGACGAGGTGGGGGAGGGGCTGAAGGAGCTCAGGTTGGACGACTTGGCGGCAAGGCTCGAGGTTGGGTCCGAGCCGAGTTAGCCCTCGGAGGGCCCGCTGCAAAGGCCCCGCAGAGCAGGACATCCCCGGCAGAGGGACCAGTCGCGCTCCTCGGGGGGAGCGACCGGGAAGTCGCCCTGGCCGATGTGGGCGATGGTCGCTTCCAGGGAGGCGCGGGCGGCGGCCATCTCGACGGGGCCGAGGGTCGAGACGGCGGGCTCGTCCGGGCGCTCGAGGAAGACGTAGGCGACCTCGACCTCCTCGACCCGGAGCGTCTCGGCGACGGCCAGCGCGTAGATCGATCGCTGGACGCCGTATTGGGCGGCGCGCTCGGCCGGGTTGGCGCCGCCCAGGCGGTCGGTCTTGTAATCGACGACCAGCGGCGGCGCGCCCTCGCGCTCGACCAGCAGATCGATCGACCCGCGCAGAACGGTCTCGCCGACCCCGAGCAGCAGCGGCACCTCGGCCCGCGTGCGCGTCGCCTCGGCGGTTATCTGCTCCCTGAGCGGCGAGCCGATCCATCGCCGCACGGGCTCCAACAGCTCCTCCGCTAGCCGGGGGGGCCGGAACTCCCTCTCCAGACGCTCAACCGCGAGCCATTGGCGAGCGGTGTCTGGAGAGGGAGTCCCGGCCCCCAAGCCCGCGGCTATCGCATGGCGAAGCGCGAGTTCCGCGGTTGGCTCCCGCCACCCGTTCGCCTGGCTCCACTCCAGCAGCGCGTGGACGACGGCGCCCCGCGCCGCTCGCTCCTCCCGCGCCGATGCCGTCGCCTCCTCTGAACCGAACGCACTCCCCGCCATGCCAGAAGAAGTGCGTTCGGTCGAGGCGAGGCCCAGAACGCGCTCCATGTAGAAGCGGTAGGGGCATTCCTCGTAGGCGGAGATCGCCGTGTAGGAGAGGGGACGGGCGGGGACGGTCGGCGGGCGGCGCTCGACAAGCGGCGGCGGGCCTTCGCCCAGCTCGCGCGTCCCGGCTCCCTCGCGGCGGAGCGCCCGCAGCTCGGCGGCGCGCTCGGGCGAGGGGAGGTTGACCCGCACGGCGATCTGGGAGGGCTCGAACTCGGCATCCAGGCCCGGCCGCGGCGAGGGTGGGGCGACCGGCACCGTCGAGTCCCCGTCGCGCGGCACCCCGAGCGCGTCGACCAAGCGCTCGACCACCGGTCTCCCCTTCGTCTCCCGACCCGGCTCCGGCGCGACGACGCCGCTCAGGATCAGCCGCTCGCGCGCACGGGTGGCGGCGACGTGGAAGAGCCGCAGCTCCTCTTCGCCTTCGCGCTCGGCGGACTCCTCGCAGAGGGCGCCGTAGTCGAAGAGGTCGATCTTCGGGCTGCCGAGGCGCAGCAGGCGCATCCCCACCCGCGGCTCCTCCTCGCGGCCCAGCACCAGCAGCGGCGAGCGGCCGCCGCCCAGGAGCCGGCGCGAGAGGTCCGGCACGGCGACGACCCCGAACTCGAGCCCCTTGGCGTTGTGGACGGTCATGATCCGCACCCCGTCGTGGCCCTCGGCGGCGGTCGCCGCCTGCGCCTCGACATCGGTTTCGGCCCGGGCGGCGAGGAAGTCGAGGAAGCCGCGCAGGTCGCGTCCCTCGCGCGCCTCGAACTCGGCGGCGAGCCGGCCCATCTTGCGGACGTTGGCGAAGCGCGCCTCGCCGGCCGGCCGGCTCAGCACCGCGAGGTCGTAGCCGGTCTCGGTGACGGCCGCCTCGATCAGCACCGACAGGGAGAGCCGCGGGGCGCGCGCGCGCAGCGAGGCGATCCGGGCGACGAAGGTCGCGAGCAGCTCCCGCTCGTCCTCGGGGATCCCGTCCAGCCGCTCGGGCTCGACCAGCTCCGCCTCGCCGGCGCCCGCCGCCCGCTCCACCGCCGGCCAGACGTGGTGCCGCTTCCCCGCCGCCATCCGCAGCAGCCAGAGCGTGTCCGGCGCGACCGCGCAGGCGGGGGAGGCGAGGGCGCCGAACAGGGCGTGGTCGTCGAGCGGGTTGGCGACGACCGCCAGCAGCGCGCAGACGTCGGCGACCTGCTGCTGGGACCAGTAGCCGCGGCCGCCGACGACGTAGGGGCGCAGGCCGGCGCGTTCGAGCGAGTCCTCGTAGGCGTCGAGGTGGGAGAAGGCGCGCAGGAGCACCACCATCTCGCCGCGCGGCACCCCTTCGTCGGCGAGCTCGCGCAGGCGCGCGGCGACGAAACGCGCCTCGGCCAGGCAGTTCAGCGGGGTGGCGCCGTCGATCGCCGGCTCCAGCTCGATGCCCTCCCCGTCCCAGCCGTCGCGGGCGGTCAGCAGCAGCTCGACGGCTGGGCTCTCCTCGGCGGGGGGGACGTCGTCCCCGGTATCCGGGGACGACGCGACACCGTCCGGCTCCGTGCCCACCCGCAGCGGGTTGTAGGCGGCGCCGAGCAGCGTCCCGCCGAAGAGGTTGAAGGCCCCGACCAGCTCCGGCTGCGAGCGGAAGTTGCCGCTGAGCCGCATCAGCTCGGCGTCCGCGCGGCGGTCGATCTCCTCGCGCCGGCGGCGGAAGACGTCGAGGTCGGCGTGGCGGAAGCCATAGATCGACTGCAGCTCGTCGCCGACCACGACCAGCTCGGTCTGCGGCCCGCGCAGCGCCTCGATCAGCCGCAGCTGCAGCCGGTTGGTGTCCTGGAACTCGTCGACCAGGATCTGGCGGAAGCGGCCGCGGTAGTGCTCGCCGACCTCGGCCCGCTCCAGGAGGCGCGTCGCGATGATCTGCAGGTCCTCGAAGTCGATCCCGGCGCGGCGCTCCTTCGCCGCCTCGAAGCGGGCGGAGAAGAGGCGCAGAAGCTCGCCCAGGTGCGGGTAGACGATCCCCCCCTCGCCGGCCTCGGCGGTGCGGGCGATCGCGGCCTCGATCGCCTCCTTGTAAGGAAGCAGCGCCTTCGCCTTGGTGTTGAGGGCGAGCGCCCGCAGCTCTTCGACGCTCGGCGCCGGCCCCGGCGCCCGCAGCCGCGCCAGCGCCCGCTCCAGCAGCTCCCGTTTCCCGTTGCCCTCCTTCAGCTCGGCCAGGCACGCTTCTGCCGCCTCGGCGGCGCGCCGCAGCGCCGGCTCGGGGTCGGCGGGCGGGGGCTCGGGCAACCTGGGCTCGGCCATGCCCCGGCTGCGCAGCTCGTCGTGGATCGACGCGACCGTCCCCCGCAAACCATCCACGTCGTAGGCGGCGACCGTCTCCTCCCGCGCCGGGTCGCCGTCGGCGAGGAAGTCGACCAGGGCGTCGTCGAAGGCCGCGCGGGCGGCCCGCGCCGCCTCCGGCGTGTCCAGGACGCGGAACCCGGGGTCGACCCCGGCGGCGACCGGGTGGGCGGCGAGCACCCGGTTGCAGAAGCCGTGGATCGTCGCGATCCAGGCGCCGCCGATCCCGGCCAGGGCCGCGGCGGCGCGCTCGGAGCCGCGCTCGGCCCGGCGCGCCAGCTCGGCCCGGATCCGCTGCCGCATCTCCGCCGCCGCCTTCTCGGTGAAGGTGAAGGCGAGGATCGCGTCGGGGGAGAGGCCGCCGTCGCAGACGAGGCGGCAGTAGCGCTCGACCATCACCCCGGTCTTGCCGGTGCCGGCGCCGGCCTCCAGCAGCACGTCCCTGCCGCGGACGGCGATCGCCGCCGCCTGCTCGGGGGTCGGCTCGCGTGGCGGCGCGATGCTCGCCTCCTCGACGCTCACCGCTCGTCCTCCTCCGGCTCTTCCACGTGCCGGGGGGCGCGGTCGCGGCGGCAGATCGAGGCGAAGGTGCAGTAGTCGGGGCAGACGTCGTGGCCGCGCAGGCCGGCTCGCGGCCCGGGGTCGCGGCGGACGTCCCCGGTGCGCATCCGGGCGACGATCGCGCCCGCGCGCCGCCGCGTGTCCTCCAGCAGCTCCTCCAGCTCCTCGGGCTCGACCACGTCCCTCGGGTAGAGCCTGTGCGGGAGCTCCTCGGCCGCCGCGGCGGAGACGACCCCGCGCGGGCGGCGCGAGTCGGCGTCGGTCCCGCGCAGGGGGTAGTAGAGACCTCCCACCGGCTCGGCGCCCCAGTGCTCGGCGACCGCCAGCAGGTAGAGCGGCAGCTGCAGCTTCGCCTTCTCCTCGAACTTCTCGCGGGGCGTGACCCTGCTCGCGAGCTTGTAGTCGACGACGACGGCGCGGCTGTCGGCGGCGCGGTCGACCCGGTCGACGGCGCCGTGCAGCCCCCAGCCGCCGAGGTCGAGCACCGGCCGCTCCGCGTCGGGGTGCTCGCCGAAGCGGGCCTCCAGCAGCCACGGCTCGAAGCCGCCGCCGCCGCGCTCGGCCTCCTCGGCGAGGAAGCGCTCCAGAAGGCGCTCGACCCGCCGCCGGATCGCCCGCTCCGCCGGGTGGTCGCCGAGCTCGCGCTCGGCGGCGATCGAGGCGACCACCTCGCGCCCGCGCGCGGTCCACGCGCTCAGCGTCTGCGGCCGGGGCAGCGACTCGCCGCCCGGCCGCTCGCGGTAGAGGCGGTCGAGTGCCTCGTGCATGAGGCCGCCCTGTACCAGCGGGTCGGGCAGCGGCTCCAGAAGCTGCGGGTCGAGCTCGTGGCCGGCGAACCAGCGGTAGGAGCAGACGTCGAACTCCTCCAGGGTGGTGCCGCCGTAGGCGGGGACGGCGGCGAGCGATTCCAGTGCTGCCACGTTCGTCAGCGGCCCCGGCGCGCGCGAGGCGACCTCGGCGCGGTGAGCGGCGCCGACCCGGGCGACGATCGTCGCGGCCAGGTCGGCTTCGACCCCGACCTCGGCCAGCAGCGCCGGCGCCTGGGCGGCGGGATCGTCGGCGGTTGGCGACTTTGGGCGCCGATAGGCGCCCAAAGTCGCCGCCAGCGCCCGCGCCAGCTCGTCCTCGGAGGGCGCCTCGGCCAGCGGCGCCACCACCCGCGCCAGGTCGCGGCTGACCGTGATCTCCTCCTCGACAGGGTCGGGCTCCGCACCGTCAGGGGCGGGGGAGAGCAGCGCCCGCACGTCGTCGACGAAGGGCGAGCGCGCGGTCGCCGTCCCGTCCTCGTCGCTGTCGCGGTAGGAGAGGACCAGGGTCTTGCGCGCGAGCGCCAGGCAGGCGTGGAAGAGGTAGCGCTCCTCGGCCTCGGTGTCGCGGCGGGGGTCGAGGCCGAGGGTCTCGCGCTGGGCGTCGGAGAGGAAGGGGTCGGCGCCGCGGTCGCGGCGGGGGAACTCGCCGTCCTGCAGCGAGCCGACGACGACGTGGTCGAAGCGGCCGGCGCGGAGGCGGTAGGGATCGGCGATCCTCACCCGGCCCTCCACCGGTCCCGACCAGGCGCGGAAGTCGAGCTCCCCGATCAGCGGTGCCAGCTCGCCCGCTTCCGGCGCCAGCGCCCCGAGCTCGGCGAGCTCCGCCAGGGCCGAGGCGATCGCGGAGGCGGCGCGCAGCTCCAGCCCTTCGCCCCGCGGCAGCCGCGGCCCGTCGCCGCTGCCGCGCAGCGGTCGCGAGGCCATCCGCGCCGCCAGCGCCCCCACCTCGGCCGCCAGCGCCGCCGACCCGCGCCCGGCCGCCTCGCGCAGGCGCAGGAGGTCGCGCGGCGGCTCGCCGTCCTCCCCCTGCCAGAGCAGCAGCGCCGCCTCGGCGTCGCGGACGCGCCCGCGACGCAGCTTGCGCTCGAACCAGTCGACGCGGCCGGGGGAGAAGCCCGAGGGACCGCGCAGGTAGCGCAGCAGGTCGGCGGCACGGCGGGCGCCGAGCTCCGCCTCGAGCAGGGCGACGACGGCGCCGCCGACGCTCGTCCCGGCAACCGGGATCTCGGCCTCGAGCGCGACGGCGATGCCGTTGCGCTCCAGGGCCGCGGCGACCTCGGGGCCGCGGCGGGCCGGATCGCGGAGGGCGATCGCGACCTCGGCCGGGTCGGCGCCGTCGCGCAGCAGCCGCGAGGCGTGGGCGGCGATCGCCTCGGCCTCGGCGCGGGTCCCCGCCGAGCGCAGCAGGGTGAGGCTGCCGTCGTGCTCGACCCGCTTCGGGCGCGGCTGGCCGAAGGACCGGGTGAGGTGGAAGAGCAGCAGGCTCTCGGTGTTGAGCGGATTGGCCTCGGTCACGATCTCCTCGGCCGCGCCGATCCGCTCACGCAGCCGACCGAGCAGCCGCCCGCGGGCGGCCAGCGCCGCGCTCCCCTCCTCGAACGGCAGCGCCACGGTCACCCGCGTCCGCTCGGCCAGGGCGGCGATCAATTCGAACTGGTTCTCGGTCAGGTCGTCGAAGCCGTAGAGGAAGACCGGCCGGTCGCCCCAGAAGGAGCCGGCGCGGCGCAGCTGCGCGATCGCCTCGCGGGAAACGCCATGGATGTCGGCGCGCCCGATCCGCCGCCGCACCTCCTCGTAGCCGGCGAACAGGCTCGCGATGTCGGCAAGGTAGGCCGAGCCCTCCAGGGTCGCGGCGCTCGCCTCGACCTCCTCGGGCGCGATGCCGGCCCCCTGCAGCTCGTCGAAGAGCCGCTCCAGGGCGCGGGCGAAGCGGGGCCGGCCGGCGGAGCGCCGCAGCGCTCCGAGCTGCTCGCGGCGCCTCGCGGTCGACGCGGTCACGGCGCGCAGCCGCTGCGCGTGGCCGAGCCGCGGCCCGGGAGGCGCGCCGGCGGCGCTCAGCACCGCCAGCTCCAGCCCCCGCATCGTCATCGCCGCGCCGCCGAGCAGGGCCCTGCCGCCGCACAGCTCGCGCTCGAAGTCGAAGACGTCGTCTTCGGTCGGCACGACGAGCAGCGGGTCGGCGGCGAGGACCTCCCGGAAGGCGCGCAGCACCTCGCCGCGCCGCCCCGAGTTGGGGGGGCCGTAGATCAGGGTCAGGGGCACCCTCCCGAGCCTAGGGACGGCTCCGGCGCCCTCTCCGGTCCGCCTTCCGCGACCCCGCAAATTCGGCGATTAGCGGCGCATTTTTGTCGTCCCCGAGCGCCTCTACCTTTTCGCCATCCGATGCCACTCTGCTTCGTAGACCCAGCCGACGCCATCCGCGCCATCGCCGACTCGATCGGTCGCGAGGCACGGCGCCAGCTCCTCGGCGAGGCGGTGCGGTCGTGGGTGGACGAGATCCCCGATTCCGAGCTGGAGGTCCACTACGCAAAGGCGATCTCCGAGCTCGACGAGCACGACCTCTCGATGCTCGCCGCCTGGCACGGCTCGCTCGACGCCGGCCAGCCGGTCCCCAACCGCGACTTCCTCATGGGCGCCTTCAACTCGCTCGGCGAGAACCGCCGCGAGGCGCTCAAGCTCGCCGCCGGCTTTCGCGGCGAGGAGGCCGTCGACAGCGGCGTCACCGAAGACGACGCCCTCGAGCTCGTCCTCGGCCTGCTCTCCCCACCGCGCCTGATGGAGCTCGCCACCGAGGCCGTCGAGCTCTACGTCTGGGACCGGGCGGGTAGTGACAACTAGTGCAATAAATCTGCAGGAGCCGGAGCTCCGGGTGATCGGGGTATCGATGGAGGAGATCGGCGACGGCGCCGGCGCCGGCGACGCCGCTCTTCGCGAGCGAGCCTAGCGCCGGGCCGCGGCGGTTTCTGTTCCTTTTGGCTGCTGGACAGCCAAAAGGAACAGAAAAGGCGGATCTGGTCTCCTATCTGCCCGCCGAGGCGCCGAGCGCGGCGCGGATCTCGCCGATCGCCTGCTCGTTGTCGCGGAAGTGGACGGCGGTCATGCCGATTGCCTCCGCTCCCTCGCAGTTCGGGTGGATGTCGTCGACGAAGAGGCAGGCCTCGGCCGGCATCCCGATCCGCTCCAGGGTCAGCTCGTAGATCTGCGCTTCCGGCTTGCGGCAGCCGACGAAGGCGGAGTCGACGATCTCCTCGAAGATCTCGTCGACCGGCAGCATCGAGCGCCAGAGCGGCTCCCACTCCTTGACGTTGTTGGTCAGCAGCGCCATCTTCAGCCCGCTCGCCTGCAGCTCGCGCATCAGCGCGATCATCTCCTCGTTCGGGTCGAGCGCGTCGAAGAACATGTGGCGGAAGTGGTGGAGGTGGGGGCGGTGACCGAGGATCTGCTCCAGCCCGTCGGTCAGCCGCTCGAGGAACTCGTCCTCGGTGATCTCGCCCCGCTCGAGCTTGAACAGCGGCAGCTCCTCGTCCTCGGATAGCCCCTCGCGCATCGCCCTGCCGAGGCTTTCGGCGGAGATGCCGATGTCGTCCTGGATCGCCGCGAAGGAGTTCAGCAGCGGCGTGGTCAGGACGCCGCCGAAGTCGGAGACAATGGCCCGGAACCCGTTGGCCGGGGGCTCAGCCATCGGCGCGGACGATCTCGTAGGTGCCGAGCCCCTCGCGCCCCTCGACCGACCAGCGGAAGAAGGCGATCTGCGCGTCGTGCCCCTGCCGGCGGACCCGCACGGAGCTGATCAGCGTGCCGGCGCCGCGCAGCGGCCGCATGTCATCGACGCTCGGCCACAGCTCCAGCGTCGCCCGCCGCTGCACCCCGTCGGCGTCGTATTCGGTCGAGAGCAGCGGCTCCTCGAAGGTCAGCGGAGCCCCCTCCGGGTCGCAGAAAACGGCGCTGACCTCCTCGTCGCCGTGGCCGCGGCCGTCCGGGGGAAGGGTGGAGGTGAGTGCCAGCAGCGCCCCGTCGTCGAAGACGATGCCGATCGACCGGCGCACGACCCTGTTCTGCTCGCTCACGCTCGGCACTCTAGATTGCCGTGCCCATGATCAGCATCCGCGACGCCGATCCCACCCGCGACGCCGCCGCCTGCGCCGAGATCTACGCGCCCCACGTCGAGAGCAGCGCCGTCTCCTTCGAGGAGCGGGCGCCGGAGGCGGAGGAGATGGCGGCGCGGATCGAGCGCCACGGCGCCAGCCACGCCTGGCTCGTCGCCGAGCGCGAGGGCCGGGTCGTCGGGTACGCCTACGCGACCCCTTTCAACGAGCGCCCGGCCTACCGCTGGAGCACCTCGGTCTCGGTCTACGTGGCCGAAGGGGTCCGCGGCCAGGGCCTGGGCCGCGCCCTATACGAAGCCCTCTTCGAGCGCCTCCGCGAGCGCGGCTTCCGCATGGCCTGCGCCGGCATCACCCTGCCGAACGCGGCAAGCCAGACCCTGCACCAGCGCCTCGGCTTCGAGCTGGTCGGCGTCAACCGCGGGATCGGCTGGAAGCATGGCGCCTGGCGCGACGTCGGCTGGTACCAGCTCGAGCTGCTATCCGCACCCGACGGCCCGCCCCCGGAGCCGCGTTAGCGCCCGGCTACCATGCACTCATGAGCGACAACCCCGCAGCCACCGACGAAACGCTTACCGAGGAAGACGTCTACGAGGTGCTCGAGGAGGTCATCGACCCCGAGCTGGGGCTCGACTTCGTCTCCCTCGGCCTCGTCTACGACGTCAACATCGAGGACGACTCCGAGGTCTACGTCACCTTCACCCTCACCACCCCCGCCTGCCCGATCGGCCCCCAGGTCTCCGAGCAGATGCGCGAGTTCGTCGGCGACCTCCCCGGCGTCACCGCCGTCCACCCCAAGATGGTCTTCGACCCCCCTTGGACGCCCGAAATGATGTCCGAGGAGGCCAAGTTCGCGCTGGGGTTCTGAGTCAGCCGCTGATCACCGCCGTGACGCTGCCGTTCGACGCGAGCGCAGCACGCGCTTTCGGCCAGGTCTCCGCCTCCCGAACTAGAGCAACGTGCCGGGCGCCTCAGTCAGGACGCCATCCGGATTGAACTTCGAGGTCGTAGGCGAGATCGGCGAGTGCTTGCAGGTGGGCCACCATCGCAGCACTGATAGCCGGGAAGAGCTCGCTCCGCTCCTCGGTCCCGACGGGAACGGGTGCTCTCTCCAACGTTTCCTCGATCGACGTAGGGTCGCCGACCTGCTCGGCTGTGACTCGTTCAATCGCAGCACGTTGCTTCGCCAGCGTTTGTGCAAGGCCGTGCAGGAACAGCTCCAACGTCATCACCTTCTGGCCGGCGAGGTGGGCATCAAGCCACGCAGGCGCGCGGTTGACCACGCCTCGCATGTCCGCCATGAGCTCGGCTTTGGTCTGCGGAAACACGGCAAGGTGGGCAAGCACCACGCCCTGTTCATGAACGATGGCAGCCCAGTTCTGCAGCATCACCCAGTCGTCATCAAGCGGCGACAGCTCCGGGTATTCGGCTTCCCACTCCTCCCGTGATCTTGGCGCTCCTTTGATCCTCGCGATTACCTGCAGCTCCAGATTCAGCCACCCAGCATCCATTGGTAACTGAGGGTAGTCCTCAGGTACCTTGGTGGTATTCGATCGTCACTCGTAGGTCAGCGCCTGCAGCGGGTCGAGGTGGGCGGCGCGCCTCGCGGGGAGGATCGCCGCCAAGGTCCCGATGACCACGCCGAGGACGGCGGTCATTACGAGCATGCCGACGGGTACATGCAGGTTGAGGCCGACGAGGGTGCTGGCGCGGACGGAGTAGATCCAGACGACGCCGACTATGAGGCCGGCGAGGATGCCCGCCAGGCAGCCGCCGAGGGAGATGAGGAGGCTCTCGTCGAGCATGGTGCGGCGGACGCGCCAGCGGGAGCCGCCGAGGGCGCGGAGGACGCCGATCTCGCGGGTCCGCTCGATCACGGACATCGAGAGCGTGTTGACGATGCCGAGCAGGCCGACGATGACGGCGATGCCGATGATCGCGTTGAAGAAGGCGAACTGCTGGTTGATCTGGTCTTCGTAGTGCTGCTTGAACTTGGTGTTGGACACAGCTTCGTAGCCGGGGTAGTCGGTGGCGAGGAGGCGGTGGATCTTGGTCCCGAGCAGTCGGCGGTCCTGCGACGAGGCGGCGGTGACGGCGAGGACCGAGTCGGTGGTGATCCCGTAGACCTGCTTCATCGTCTGCAGCGAGACCATCAGCGTGTTGCCGCTGGCCTCGAAGGTGTCGACGGTCGCCACCACGGGAACCCGGCGGGCACCGCCCGCTCCCTTCAGCAGGACCGTGCCACCGACCTTGATCCCCGTGTCGTCGGAGAAGCCCTTACCGATCACGGCGCCGCCGGCGGCCAGCCCGGCCATCGCCTTCGCCGTGCCCGCGCCTTCGTATTCGCTGCGGTCGACCCGCGGCCAGGCCTTCGGGTCGACGGCCTCGAGCAGTCCCGGTTCTTCGCTGACCGGCAGGTGGACCATGTAGACGCTGCGGACCGGCGTTACCGTCCCGGCCTCGGGCAGGGCCGCGATCCGTTCCCGCAGCGGTCGCGCGATCGACGTCCCCGGCCCGCCGCCGTACTCGTTGTAGCCGGCCGGCTGCACGGTCAGGTCGCGGGTGAAGCGCTTGTCGAGTTCGTCGGAGATCGAGCCGACGAAGCTCTGGCTCATGATCCCGTTGACGACGACGACCGAGAGGGTCACCACCAACGCCGAGGCGGTCGCCGAGCTGCGCAGGGG
Organism: Solirubrobacterales bacterium; assembly: GCA_035760065.1. Taxonomy (GTDB): domain Bacteria; phylum Actinomycetota; class Thermoleophilia; order Solirubrobacterales; family 70-9; genus VAYN01. The sequence goes on along the minus strand of DASTTQ010000050.1, from coordinate 36,321 downwards.
GTTGGCGCGGACCGAGTCGGAGGCGAGGCGGCCCTCGGCCGGCATCGCCGCCCGCGCCGGGATCGCCAGCATGCGGATGATCGGCATCACCACGAACGGCGACAGCAGAACCATGCCGACGAACATGACCACGGTCGAGCCGACTCCGACCAGAGCCGCGAGGGCGCCGTTGGAGTGGTTGGAGAACCAGAACAGGCCGCCGATCGCCAGGCCCGGGAGGAAGAGGGCGGTGCCGACGAGCGCGCGCCGCAACCCCGGCGGTCGCTCGATCGTCCGCCCGCCGGTCAACGCCTGGATCGGAGGGATCCGGCCCGCTCGCACGGCGGGATACAGGGCGCCGACGACGGTCGCCAGCAGCCCGACCGCGACCGCGATCGCCGCCGCGCCCGTCGTCACCTTCAGCGACGAGATCGGCAGGCCGAAGAAGCTCCGCATCGCCGCGGCGAGCAGTTCGGCCAGGCCGAGCCCGAGCGCCAGCCCCAGGGCCGCACCGACCGTCGCCAGGATCAGCGCCTCGAAGACCACGCCGGTCGCCAGCCGGCGCCGCGAGGCGCCGAGCGCCCGCATCGTCCCGATCTCGCGCATCCGCTGCAGCACGGTCATGTTGAACGAGTTGAGGATCAGGAAGGCGCCGACGAACAGCGCTATCCCGGAGAAGAAGTAGAGGACGATGTCGAGCCCGGCCAGCGATTCGTTCGCCTGGTCGCCCTTGCCCGAGGGCGTTTCGACTTCGACCCCTGGCCCCGTGACGGCGGCGATCCGCCGCTGCAGCGCCTCCGCCGCGACGCCTTCTTCGCCGACGACGTTGATCTCGTCGAAGGTGCCGTATTTGTTCGTCAGTTCTCGCTGGCCGGCGATCGGCATCGCCGCGGTCCCGTAGCCGCCGAGGTCGAGGCTCGTCTGCAGCTTGTAGATGCCGGTGACGACGACGTCGGCACGCCCCGTCGGCGTCGCCAGCCGCAGCCGGTCGCCGGGGCCGTAGCCCTGCTGGCGCGCCCAGCTTTCCTCGAGCTCGATCTGCCGCGGCCCGCGCGGCTCCCGGCCTTCGACCACTTCCGAGCCGGCCGTATCGTATCCCTTCATGTTCACGCCGGCGACGAACAGCATCGAGCTGCGGCCGCTGTTGGCCGCGCCCTCTTCGTTGACGGTGCGGAAGACGCCGAAGACGTCGCCTTCGGCCGCCTTCACGCCCTCGACCCGGCGGATCTTCGGCAGTTCGCCGACCGGCACCGAGCCGATCGAGGACTTGCCGGAGACGATCACGGTCGTCCGTCCGTAGATCGCCTCGAAGAGCCCTTCGAAGCTGGAGTGGATCGTGCTGACGAGGATCAGGACGCCGAAGGCCATCCCGACCCCGAGCACGATCCCGGCCGTGGTCAGCACCGAGCGCAGCGGCCGCGCCCGCAGCGAGCGCAGGCCGAGGCCGCTGAAGCTGTGCAGCCGGGCGCCGCGGGGCATCGCCTGCGCGCTCATGAGGTGCTCGCCGCGAGGTGCTCGCCGCGCTCGACCTCGCGGAAGGCGTCGATGACGCGGTCGGTGTTACCGCCCGCGACCTCGCCGGCGATCGCGCCGTCGCGGAGGAAGACGACCCGGTCGGCGAGCGAGGCGGCGTGCGCATCGTGCGTGACCATCACTACCGTCCGGCCGCCGTCGACCACCTTGCGCAGCAGCGACATCACGATCGCGCCGCTGGCGGAGTCGAGGTTGCCGGTCGGCTCGTCGGCAAGGACGAGGCGGGGATCGCGCAGCAGGGCACGGGCGATCGCCACCCGCTGCTGCTCCCCGCCGGAGAGCTCGGTTGGAAGGTGGGCGGCACGGTCGCCGAGACCGACCAGCTCCAGCAGCTCGTCGATCCGCGCCGCGTAGCGCCCCGGCCGCTCGCCGTTGACGAGCGCCGGCAGCAGCACGTTCTCGGCCGCGGTCAGGGTCGGCAGCAGGTTGAAGAACTGGAAGACGAACCCGAAGACCTCGCCGCGCAGCTCCGTCAGCTCGCGGTCTGCGAGGTCGTCGTAGCGCCGGCCGGAGATCGCGGTCGTGCCGCCGTCGGGCCGATCGAGCGCCCCGAGGATGTGCAGGAGCGTGCTCTTGCCGGATCCCGACGGCCCCATGATCGCCACCAGCTGACCCGCAGCCACCTCGAGGTCGACCCCCCGCAGCGCTCGAACCGCGGTCGCCCCCTCTCCGAAGGACCGCTCCAGCCTCTCGGCCTTCAGCAACGGGGCGGCGGGGTCGTGGCCGTCAGAGGCATGGTGGCGATGCGGCTCTCGACTCATGCACCGAAGCTATGCGAGCGCTCGCGCCCTTCCATCCGGGTTCATCTACAAACGCGGCGACGGAATCGCCACGACCCCGACGTTTCCGACTTTTCGGATCCATGGCGAACCAAGAAGTCGGACACGCCCGTGGCGGAATGGGCTCAATCGAGCCGCAGCCTGTACAGCAGGTGCGGCAGGCCGGCGTGGACGACCTCCCCCTCCTGGCGGAAGCCGCACTTCTCGGCGACGCGGCGGGAGGCGCCGTTGGCGGGAAGGACGAGGGCGATCACCTGGTCGAAGCCGATCTCGCGGGCCCACTCGACGGCGGCTGTGGCGGCCTCGGTGGCGAGGCCCCGGCCCTGCAGGCGGGGCTCGATGCTCCAGGGAAGCTCGACCTGGGCCCGGCCCTCGACCGTGGTCCAGGCGAGGCCGGCGCGGCCGGCGAAAACGCCGCTCTCACGCTCGACCAGGACCCAGGGGCCGAAGCCGTGGTCTTCCCAGTGGACGCAGTCGCCCTCGATCAGCTCGTCGAGGATCTTGGCGTCGAACGGCGCCAGGGGGGATGGGCGCAGCCACCGCTCCACCTGCGGGTGGCTGAAGTGCGCGTGGTAGAGGGCGCGGTCCTCGGGCGAGGGCTTGCGGGCGAGGAGCCTCCGCGTCCGCCGCTCCTCACCGACCATCTCAGCTCCGGTCCGTCCGCGGCAGGCGCCGCTCGCCGCCGCGGTCGTCCGGCACCTCTTCGGCGGTCGCCTCGAAGTCGTAATCGCGGCTGGGCCGGGGGCCGGCTCCGTCAGGCCGGCCGAACGGACCGCCGCCCATGCTCACCACCGTGAAGCGCCCGACCGCGATCCGATTCAGCAGCCGCCGGGCGAGCGCCCTCGTCGGCGGGATCAGCAGGAAGGCCCCGGCGACGTCGGTGATGAATCCCGGAGTCAGCAGCAGCGTGCCCCCGACGATGATCAGCGCCCCGTCGACGACCTCGCGCCCGGGGAACCGCCGCTCCGCGAGCGCCTCGTTGAAGCGCCGCCAGGCGCCCCGGCCCTGGTGTTTCAGCAGCATCGACCCGAGCACGGCGTCGGCCAGCAGCAGGAACAGCGTCGGCACCACGCCGATCAGCTCGCCGACCTTGATGATCACGTAGAGCTCGGCGATCGGGACGACGATGAAGAGGACGATCAGCAGAAGGGGCATGACCAAAGCCTAGGGACGAGGGCTCCTCGGCCTCCCGGTACCCGGCGCCGGGCGCGCCTACGCTGCTTTGACTGCCTTGCCGGCCGCCGCCTCGAGCTCGTCGAGCGCTTCGTTGACGCCGTTGCTCACGATCTCGACGTCCTCCATGCAGTCGTAGTCGGCGAGGAGGCCGAACCCGACCTTGCCGTTGTAGCTCATGATCGCCACCGCCAGGGAGTGGCTCTGCGGCAGGAAGGCGACCGGGAAGACGTCCTCCAGTTCCCGCCCCAGCACGAAGAGCGGCATCTGGGGTCCCGGCACGTTGGTGACGATCAGGTTGAAGAGGCGGGTCGAGAAATTGATCCGCGAGGCCTGCGCCAGCAGCGTCGGCGGGGCGAAGTCGTTGAAGCGGGAGATCACTTCCGCGCCCAGCGCCTGTTTGGAGCGCTTCAGGCCGGCCATCGCGTCGCTGATCGTCCGCAGGCGGCGGACCGGGTCCTCGATGTAGACGGGCAGCGGGCCGCGCATCAGCGCGATCCGGTTGCCCAGGTCGCCACGCTCGTCTGCCGTTCGGATCGAGACCGGCACCAGCGCCCGCAGCTCCAACCCCTCGGTCCGCACCTTGCGGCGGTGCAGCCACTTGCGCAGCGCCCCGGTGACGACGGCGAGGACGACGTCGTTGACGGTGCCGCCGAACGTGTCCTTGATCCGCTTGAAGGTCTCCAGCTCCGAGCGGGCCCAGACGTAGCGGCGGTGCGGGCCGATCTCTTCGTTCAGCGGCACGTCCGGCGCCGGGTCGGCGAAGGCGCTGACGATCTCGCCGACCCCCTCCAACCCCTCGACCAGCTTGCGCGCGGTCGCCTCCGGGTTGCGTACGAGGTCGACCGCCCGCTCGGCGAGCCCGACCGGCGCCGCGACCGCGTCGGCGATCCCGCGGGCGACCAGCTCGGTCGTCCCCGGTTCGGGCTGCGGCACCCAGTCGTCCTCCAAGCGCATCGGCTCGGCCTCGCGCTCGACGTCGAAGAGGACGGTGCCGATGTCGACGCCGCTGATCCCGTCGACCATCGCGTGGTGGGTCTTGGTCAGGATCGCGAAGCGGTCGCGCTCGAGGTTCTGCACCAGCCACAGCTCCCAGAGCGGCTTCAGCCGGTCGAGCTGCTGGGAGAAGATCCGCCCGGCGAGTTTCTTCAGCTGCTCCTCGCCGCCCGGGTCCGGCAGCGCGGTGTGGCGGATGTGGTAGGTGAGGTTGAAGTTGACGTCGTCGGCCCAGAGGGGGCGACCGGCCTCCAGCGGCGGCACCACGAGCTTCTGGCGGAAGCGCGGCACCAGCGGGAGGCGGGAGCGGACGTGCTCGACAAGGTCGACGTAGCGCGGCGGCGGCCCCTCGAAGACGAGGATCGCGCCGACGTGCATGTGGCTGCTCGAGCTCTCGTTCGTCAGGAACGAGGCGTCGACGGCGGTGAGGCGGTCCAGGTGACGTCCCGAGGTGGCCATCAGGCAAGGCTACTTATGCCGCATTTTCGGGGCTTTCCCGGTTAAGAGCTCGCAATCCATCCACCGCTCAACCATTTCCCGACCCAGTTCGCGAACAAACGCCGCTTCCCGCGCTGACGTGTCTGACTTGATGCCCCATAAATGGGGTGCGAAGTCAGACACGTCCCTCGGTACCCTGGGGACATGCCTGCCACCGCCACCGGCCCCAAGCGGGTGCTCCTCGCTGCGCCGCGGGGTTACTGCGCCGGCGTCGACCGCGCCGTGCAGACGGTCGAGCGTGCGCTCGAGCTCTACGGCGCGCCCGTCTACGTCCGCAAGGAGATCGTCCACAACAAGCACGTGGTCGAGGAGCTGGCCGAGCGCGGCGCGATCTTCGTCGAGGAGGAGACCGAGGTGCCGGAGGGCGCGATGGTCGTCTTCTCCGCCCACGGGGTGGCGCCGAGCGTGCACGAGAACGCCGCCGCGCGCGAGCTGCGGACGATCGACGCGACCTGCCCGCTGGTGACCAAGGTCCACGTCTCGGCCCGCCGTTTCGCGGCCGAGGGCTACACGATCATCATGATCGGCCACGAGGGGCACGAGGAGGTGGAAGGGACGACCGGCGAGGCGCCCGACAGCATCGTCCTGATCGAAACCGCCGACGAAGTCGCGACGCTGGAGGTCCCGGACCCGAGCAAGGTCGCCTTCATCACCCAGACCACGCTCTCGGTCGACGAGACCGCCGAGGTGATCGCCGCCCTGCGGGCGAAGTTCCCCGGCATCGTCGCCAGCAAGTCGGACGACATCTGCTACGCGACCACCAACCGCCAGATCGCCGTCAAGCAGCTGGCGCGCGAGTGCGACCTGGTCCTCGTGATCGGCTCGACCAACTCCTCCAACTCCAACCGCCTGGTCGAGGTCGCCCGCGAACACGGCGCCGCCTCGCACCTGATCGACAACCACACCCAGGTGCGGGAGGAGTGGCTGGAGGGCGTCGAGACCGTCGGCATCACCTCCGGCGCCTCCGCCCCCGAGGAGCTGGTCGAGCGCCTCGTTTCCCTCTTCCGCGATCGCGGCGCCGAGACCGTTTCCGAGCTGCGCACCGTCCACGAGGACGTCCGCTTCATGCTCCCCAAGGAGATCCGTGAGGAGGTCGCCGCCCGGGCCTGAAGCCGGAGGTGGGAGAGGGAGGGAACCCTCGCCCTCACAATTGGGAGGTTCGGTTGAGGGTTCCCTCCCTCTCCGATCGAGTCTCAGTCCCTATATGGGGCGTAGCGGCTATGCAGCATCAGGTCGTTGCCGTTAGGGAACGCCGGCAGCGAAGCTGATCGACCAGATCTTGACGCCTGGGGCGGGGCGGAGGACGAGGTTGTGGGCCTCGTGGCGCGGGTGCTCGGCGAGGGCGCGCAGGCCGGGGACGGGATCGGCGGGGAGCGTCGCCCACTCGCCGTCGATCTCGACCTCGATCTCGCCCTCGCCCTCGACGGTTACGAAGGCGCCGCCGGCCTGGTAGTCGAGCGCAAGGTCCTCTCCATCCTTGCCCGCCACCCAGGGCCGCTCCCAGGAGCCGCCGGGGAAGATCTCGGGGGTGGGGGGGATGACGCGGGCGCCCGGCGTGTCGGTGAGGCGCAGGGGCTCCATCGGCTCGGGCAGCTCCCGCAGCGCGTCCATCTCCCGCAGCTCCTCCTGGATCGCCTCCTCGGTCGCCCGGTATTCGCCCTCGCCGAAGTGGGCCCAGGCGAGGGCGCCGCCGAAGCTCCAGAGGAAGAGGCTGGGCCAGCCTTCGCAGCCGTAGGCGGCCCAGAGGTCGTGCTCGGCGTCGATCGCGACCGGGAACTCGACCTCGAGCCGCTCCAGGCCCGCCACGACCGCCTCTGGCTCGGCGGCGAAGGGGAAGCGCGGCGCCTGGACGCCGATCACGGTCAGGCCCGCCTCGCGGTAGCGCCGCCTCCACTCGGCCAGGTAGGGGAGGGTGCGGACGCTGTTCAGCTGCGCGTATTCGACGAAGTGGACGATCGCCGGGCCGCCGGCGGTCAGGGCCGCCATCGACTCGGGTTCGGCGCCGACCCAGGCGAGGCCGGGTGGCAGGTCGGGGGCGGCGATGTTGTCGCGTCCAGGGCGCATTTAGGTTGGCTTGGGGCCGGACAGTATCCTGGCCCGCGTGACCGAGCTCGGCACATTCCTGCTGCCGGCGCTGCCGCTGCTGGGATTGCTGGCGACGCTGCTGCTCGGCCACTACCCCGGCTGCGAGGCGATCGTCCGCTTCTCCGAGCGGATCGCCGCCCGCGCTCGCCGCACCCGCGACGCCGACCGCCGCGCCGCCCTGCCGAAACCGCCCCGCGCCCACGCGCCCGCCGGCGGTCTCCTGATCGCTCTCGGGCTCGCCCAGCGCCCGCCTCCGCTCCCGGCCTAGTCGAAGGCACAGGCCATTCCGCTGTTCCTTTGTCCGCCTATTCAGGACAAAGGAACAGCGCAACTGATGTGCGCCCCCACGAACGCGCGCGGAAGGAGCACGAAATGAACATGCGAACCACAATCATCGGCGCCGGCCTGGTGGTTGTCGCCGTGGTCGGGCTGATCGTCCTCAGCAGCGGCGGCAGCGACGAAAGCAGCACCACCGACGCCGGCAAGGTCCCGACGATCGTGGTCGACAAGGAAGGGAAACCGGTCGAAGGGATCCGGGAACTCGTCTACCGCGCCGGCGACCGGATCCACTTCAAGGTGAAGGTCCCCTTCGATGAAGAGGTCCACCTTCACGGCTACGACGTGGCGAAGGAGGTCCCGAAGGGCGGCGGCACCGTCGTCTTCGATCTCCCAGCTGAAATCGAAGGCAAGTTCGAGGCCGAGCTCGAGGGCCGCAAGGAACAGATCGTCGACCTCAAGGTCGAACCGTGACCTTCCTCCCGGTCGCCCACGCGCTCGCATCCAGGCAGGACCTCCCGATCCCTGCCTGGCTGTTCGCGTGGGCGGCCTCGATCGTCCTCATCGCCTCCTTCTTCGCCCTCTCGGCGGCCTGGCGCAAGCCCGTCTTCGAGGAGGAGCGCCGCAAGCAGCTGGGACAGAGCCTTTCGGGCGCGCTGACCAGCCTGCCGACGCAGGCGCTCTGCGGCGCGATCGGGGTCTTCCTCCTCGGCGTCGCGGTCTACGCCGGCCTGCGCGGGACCGAAGCGCCCGACCGCAACTTCGCCCTCACCTTCCTCTTCGTCACCTGCTGGCTCGGCTTCCCCTTCTTCTCGGCGATCTTCGGCGACATCTTCCGACCGTTCAACCCCTGGCGGGCGGTTGGGCGCGCCGCCGGCGGGGCCTTCCGGGCGGTCGCCGGCCAGCGCTCCGCCCATCTCGCCTACCCGGAGTGGCTCGGCCGCTGGCCCGCCGCGGTCGGCCTCCTCGCCGTCGTCTGGCTCGAGGTCGTCTACGGCCGCACCAGCATCACCGCGGTCGCGATCGAACCGCACGTCGTCGCCGTCGCCGCCCTCCTCTACAGCGGCTACGCGCTGGCGATGATGGCCCTCTTCGGGACCGAGGAGTGGTGCGAGCGCGGCGAGGTCTTCTCCGTCTACTTCGGCATGTTCAGCCGGCTGGGGGTCTTCGGCAGCCGCGAGGGCCGGCTCTACCGCCGCCGCCCGTTCTCCGCCGCGACCCACTGGGCGACGGTCCCCGGCTCGGCCGCCCTGGTGATCGCCTCGATCGCCGCGACCAGCTTCGACGGCGCTCAGGACGGCGCCTTCAAGTCCGGGATCGAAAAGACCTTCGAATGGTTCGCCGAACAGGGCGTCGGCCTGACCGACTCGCTGCGCCTCGCCGACACCGTCTTCATGCTCGCCACCTTCGCCGGCGTCGGCCTGATCTACATGCTCGGCGTGCGCGGCATGCGCACCGTCCCCGGCGCCCCCGACTTCAGGAAGCTCCGCTCCGGCTTTGCCCACACTTTGATCCCGATCGCCCTCGCCTACCTGGTCGCCCACTACTTCAGCTTCTTCGTCTTCCAGGAGCAGGCCCAGTTCGGCTACCTCCTCTCCGACCCCCTCGGCACGGGCCACACGGACCTGTTCGGGACCGTCAGCAACGAAGTCGACTACAGAGTCCTGAGCGCCAACGCGATCTGGTACGTCCAGGTCGCGGCCCTCGTGATCGGCCACGTGATCGGGCTAATGCTTGCCCACGACCGCGCCCTCGTCTACTGGTCCGATTACAAGAGGGCAACCGCCTCGCAGTACTGGATGCTGGCGGTGATGATCTCCTTCACCTGCTTCGGGCTCTACCTGCTCTCGGTGGCGAACGGGTGAGCGGTCGCGACTGGCGAGCTTCTCTGCCTATGGGAGGAAACCCGCCAATGGCGCTAGAGGATCTCGGCGAGCCGCGTTTCGAGCGTCTCGGAGATGCTGTCCCGAACCGGGCCCTCGGCGAGGCGTTCGACCAGGGCCTCGAGGAAGCCTTCGATGATTAGGGACTTGGCGTCCGCGGCGTCGAGGCCGCGGGAGGTGAGGTAGAAGAGCTGCTCCTTGTCGACCTGGGCGATCGCGGCGGCGTGGGTGCAGCGGACGTCGTCGGCGAGGATCTCCAGGCCCGGAATCGCGTCGGCGTGGGCCTCGGGGGAGAGCAGGAGGTTGCGGCTCTCCTGGAAGGCGTCGGTCTGCTGGGCGCCGGGGTCGACCTTGATCATCCCGCGCCAGACGGCCGTGGCGCCGGCGGCGAGGACGCCGCGGAAGGCGAGGTCGGAGCTGGTGTTCGGCGCCGCGTGCTCCTGCAGCGTGTCGAAGTCGAGGTGCTGACCGGCGCCGCCGGCGTAGCCGCCGGTGACGCGGGCCTCGGAGCCCGGCCCGGCGAGCTTGGTCTCCATCCGCACCTTGCCGCGGGCCGAGCCGAAGCCGAGCGCGGCCCAGTCGAGGCGCCCGTCGCGCTGTACCTCGGCGCGCTGCGTCGCGAAGATCCACGCCCGCTCAGAGATGTCCTGGGTGTTGACGTAGCGCAGGGTCGCACCCTGGCCGACGCTCAGCTCGACCACCGAGTTCAGCAGCGCGTCGACCTCGTCGCTCGGCGAGGACCAGTGCTCCCAGACCTCCGCCTCGGCGCCGTCCTCGAGCACGACCAGCGTCCGCCAGTTGACCGCGGAGCCGTCGGCGGCGATCGGCACCTCGACCCGGATCGGCTCGCTCAGCCGCACCCCGCTGGGAACGTGGATGAGCACGCCGTCGCGCCAGCCCGCCTCGTTGCGGGCGACGAAGAAGTCCTCCATCGGCACGAGCGAACCGAGCCGCTCCTGCAGCAGGTCGGCGTGGCTGTCGAGCGCCTCGGCGAGTGAGACGACCGTCGCGCCCTCGGCGCCGGAGACGACAGGCTCGGCGCTCGCCCCCTCGTAGGCCGTCAGGTCCAGCCCCGAGAGGTCGGTGAATTCCCACCCCTTCGCCTTCTGGTCCGGCAGCGGCAGCTCCTGCGCGAGAGAGGCGCCCTTGCGGCGCCTCTCCTCCAGCCAGGCCGGTGCGGTCGCGACCTCAGCCAATGGAACCCTCCATTTGGAGCTCGATCAGGCGGTTCAGCTCGACCGCGTACTCCATCGGCAGCTCTTTGGTGACCGGCTCGATGAAGCCGTTGACGATCATCTTCGAGGCCTCCTCCTCGTCGAGCCCGCGGCTCTGCAGGTAGAAGAGCTGCTCGTCGCCGATCTTGGAGACGGTCGCCTCGTGGCCCACGTCGGCGTCGTTCTCGTCGATGCGGATCGTCGGATAGGTGTCCGAGCGCGAGTCCTCGTCGAGGAGCAGCGCGTCGCAGACGACCTTCGAGCGCGATTCGCTCGCCCCGTCGGCGACTTCCAGCAGGCCGCGGTAGGTCGCCCGGCCGCCGTCCTTGGAGATCGACTTGGAGAAGATCGAGGACGAGGTCCGCGGCGCCCCGTGGATGATCTTGCCGCCGGCGTCCTGGTGCTGGCCCTCGCCGGCGAAGGCGATCGAGAGGATCTCGCCGTGGGCTTCGGGCCCGAGCAGGTAGATCGAGGGGTACTTCATCGTCAGCTTCGAGCCGAGGTTGCAGTCGACCCACTCCATCGTCGCCTTCTCATGCGCGACCGCGCGCTTGGTGACGAGGTTGAAGACGTTCTGCGACCAGTTCTGGACGGTCGTGTAGCGGACCCGGCTGCTCGGCTTGGCGACGATCTCGACCACCGCCGAGTGCAGCGAGTCGCTCGAGTAGACCGGCGCCGTGCAGCCCTCGATGTAGTGGACGTCGGCGCCCTCCTCGCAGATGATCAGCGTCCGCTCGAACTGGCCCATGTTCTCGGTGTTGATCCGGAAGTAGGCCTGCAGCGGCATCTCGACCTTGACCCCGGCGGGCACGTAGACGAAGGAGCCGCCCGACCAGACGGCGCTGTTCAGCGCCGCCAGTTTGTTGTCGTTGGGCGGAATGATGGTCGCCCAGTACTCGCGCACCAGGTCCTCGTGCTCGCGCAGGGCGGTGTCCATGTCGGTGAAGATCACGCCCTGGGCCTCGAGCTTCTCGTTCACCTGGTGGTAGACGACCTCGGACTCGTACTGGGCGCCGACGCCGGCGAGGAATTTGCGCTCGGCCTCGGGGATCCCGAGGCGGTCGAAGGTGTTTTTGATGTCCTCGGGGACCTCGCTCCAGTCGCGGCTGTTCTTGTCCGAGGCGCGGACGAAGTAGTGGATGTCGTCGAAGTCGATCTGGTCGAGGTCGCCGCCCCACTTCGGGGTCGGGCGGCTTTCGAAGTGCTCCAGCGCCTTCAGCCGGAAGTCCCGCATCCACTGCGGCTCTTCCTTGAAGTCGGAGATCGTTTCCACGACCTCGCGGGTCAGGCCCTTCGGAGCTTTGTAGGCGTAGCCCGTCTCGGGATCGTTGAAGCCGAACTTCTCCTTGTAGTCGGCGTTGATGCCGGCCAGCTCGCGTTTCTCGGCGAGAACCTCGGGCGTTGCCATGTCAGTTGACCTCCAAAGTGATGGTGTCGTCCTCGATCGCTACCGGGAACGTTTGTACCGGCTGGAAAGCTGGGAGCGTCTTCGGCCTGCCGGTGGTGAGGTCGAAGAGGGAGCCGTGGCGCGGGCACTCGACGGTGCAGGAGGCGGCGTCGAACTCACCCTCGGCCAGCGGGCCGTTGTCATGCGAGCAGCGGTCCTCAATCGCGTAGTAGCTGCCGTCGCAGTTGAAGACCCCGATCTTCATCCCATCGTGCTCGACCAGCCGCATGCCGCCCGGCGGCAGCTCCGCTGCCGGGCAGACCGAGATCTTCGTTCCTGCGCTGTCGGTCAAGAGGGTGGGGTGCTCCAGTCGCCGCTCCAGCGGCCTAGTGCTGCTTGAAACTTAATCCTACTTCCAAGGTCGGATTTTAGCGGGACGAGCCGCCGGGCCGGTGGCGTGTCTGACTTGAAGCCCCATATAGGAGGCTTGAAGTCAGACACGCCCCGGAGATTCACACGGAAGCTATGAGTTTGTGGCGGAACTGTGGTCTGATCTGTATCAACCCCTGAGAGGAGGAGCAGATGAGCGAGAGGACGAGTTACGCGCCCGGCACCCCCTGCTGGGTGGACCTGGGAACGCCGGACGTCGAGGGCGCGGCCCGCTTCTACGGCGCGGTGCTGGGCTGGGATGTGCCCGAGCAGCCCAACTCGGCGGAAATGGGCGGCTACCGGCGGGCGAAGAAGGACGGCGCCGACGTCGCCGGGGTGATGCCGCTGATGCAGGAGGGCCAGCCGCCCGCCTGGAGCACCTACGTCGCGGTCGCCGACGCCGACGTCACCGCGGCCACTGTCAAGGACGCCGGGGGGTCGGCGATCGCCGAGCCGATGGACGTCATGGATCTCGGCCGGATGGCGATCTTCGCCGACCCCGCCGGAGCCGCCTTCGGGATCTGGCAGCCCGGGACGTTCGCCGGGGCAGCGCGGGTCAACGAGACCGGGGCCGTCGGCTGGAACGAGCTCAGCACCCGCGACCCCGAGGGCGCCAAGGCGTTCTACAGCGCCGTCTTCGGCTGGGAAGCGAACGATCTCGAGATGCAGGACGGTGGCACGTACACCGAGTGGCTGGTCGACGGCCGCCGGGTCGGCGGCATGCTCGACATGCGCGGCCGCATGCCCGACGAGGTGCCCCCGCACTGGGGCGTCTACTTCGGCACCGAGGACACCGACGCCACCGTCGAGAAGGTCAAGGCGAGCGGCGGCGAGCTCCTCTTCGGCCCGATGGACATCGAGCCCGGCCGGATCGCCACCGTCAAAGACCCCTTCGGCGCCTTCTTCAACGTCATGCAGCCGAGCGAGCAGCTGCTGGCGCGCATGGCCGAGGAAGGGAAGTAGGGCCCCGGACTCGCTAGAGCTGACCGAGGTCGGCGACCGCTTCGCCGGGGTCGCCGGCCTCGCCCTCGTCCTCCCATTCGGCCGGCTTGCCGAGGGAGGCGCTCTTGACGATCTTCAGCCCGAGCATCGCGCACTTCATCCGGGTCGCCGAGATCTCGATCCCGAGCAGCTCGAGCACGAAGTCTTTCGGCAGCCGCAGCAGCTCCTCGCGGCTCATCCCGACCAGCTCGTCGGTCAGCAGCGAGGTGGCGGCGGTGGAGATCGCGCAGCCCTTGCCCTCGAAGGCGATCTCGGCGACCTTGTCCTCCTCGTCAAGCCTGATCGTCACGTGCTGCTCGTCGCCGCAGAACGGGTTCGTGTCCTCGAACTCGAGGTCCGGATCCTCCAGGTGGCCGAAGTTGTGCGGCCGCTTGTAGTGCTCGAGGATCTGGTCGCGGTAGAGCTCGTCCATCAGAGACCGAACACCTTACGCGCGTCTTCGAGCCCGTCGACCAGGCGGTCGATCTCCTCGGGCGTCGTGTAGGCGCCGAAGCTGGCGCGGGCGGTGGCGGCGACGCCGAGGCGGTCCATCAGCGGCTGGGCGCAGTGGTGGCCGGCGCGGACGGCGACGCCGTGGCGGTCGAGGATCTCGGAGACGTCGTGGGCGTGGATTCCCTCGATCTCGAAGGAGACCGGGCCAAGGCGGCCGGGGCCGCGGGGCGGGCCGAAGACGCGCAGGCCAGGCACTTCGGCCAGTCGCTCCAGGGCGTAGTCGGCGATCTGCTCCTCGTGCTCGCGCACCGACTCCATTCCGACCATGTCGAGCCAGCGCAGGGCGGAGGCCATCCCGATCGCCTGGGCGATTGCCGGCGTCCCCGCCTCGAAACGCGCCGGCGGGTCGGCGTAGCTCGTGCCCTTCTTGGTCACCTTGCGGATCATCGAGCCGCCGCCGAGGAAGGGTGGCATCTCGCGCAGCAGGTCGAGCTTGGTCCAGAGCACGCCGATCCCGGTCGGGGCGTAGAGCTTGTGGCCGGTGAGCGCGTAGAAGTCGACGCCCAGCTCGGGCATGTCCAGCGGCAGCTTCGGCGCCGCCTGGGCGCCATCGACCAGGATGAGCGCCCCGGCCTCGTGCGCCATCCGCGCCAGCTCGGCGATCGGGTTCTCGGTCCCGAGCACGTTGGAGACGTGGGTCACCGCGACCAGCTTCGGGCCGTGCTCGAGCAGCGCCGCGTAGGCATCCATGTCGAGCCGGCCGTCCTCGCGAATCGGGACCCAATCGATCTCCGCCCCGGCCCGCTCGGCCAGCTGCTGCCAGGGGACGATGTTCGAGTGGTGCTCCATCTCGGTGAGGAGGATGCGGTCGCCGGCGCCGACGCTGGCGTCGCCCCAGGCCCGCGCGACCAGGTTGATCGCCTCGGTCGCGTTGCGGACGAAGACGACCTCGCGGCGGTCGGCGGCGCCGACGTGGTCGGCGACCGTTGCCCGCGCCCCCTCGTAGGCTTCGGTCGCCTCGGCCGAGAGCGTGTGGGAGCCGCGGTGGACGTTGGAGTGATGGCGCCGCTCGTAGCGGTCGACCGCCTGGATCGAGGCCAGCACGCGCTGGGCGCTGGCGCCGCTGTCGAGGTAGGCGACCGGCCGGCCGTGCACCTCCCGCTCCAGCGCCGGGAAGGCGGCGCGGACCTTCTCGACGTCGAACGGGGCCGCCGGGGCGGAGCTCTCGGTGCTCACCGGCTCCATGGCGAAGAGGTCAGGCGACGGCGCCCGCCTCGACCTCCTCGCGAATCCAGCCGTAGCCCTTCTCCTCCAGGACGCCGACCAGCTCCGGCCCGCCTTCCTTGACGATCCGCCCCTGGTACATGACGTGGACCGCGTCGGGTTTGACCAGGTGGAGGATGCGCTGGTAGTGGGTGATGATCAGGACGCCCATGTCGGGGCCGGCGAACTTGTTGACGCCCTCGGCGACGGTGCGCAGCGCGTCGATGTCGAGGCCCGAGTCGGTCTCGTCGAGGATCGCGATCTCCGGCCGCAGCAGCGCCAGCTGCAGCAGCTCCATCCGCTTCTTCTCGCCGCCGGAGAAGCCGTCGTTGAGGTAGCGGCTGGAGAAGTCCTTGGGGATGCTCGCCAGCTCCATCGCCTCCTGGGCGGTGCGGGCGAAGTCTTTGATCTTGATCTGCTCTTCGCCGCGGGCCTCGCGATGGGCGTTGATGATCATCCGCAGGTACTTGCTGACCGAGACGCCCGGGATCGCGACCGGGTACTGGAAGGCCATGAAGAGCCCGGCCCGCGCGCGCTCCTCGGGGTCGGCCTCGGTGATGTCCTCGCCCTTGAAGACGATCGTGCCCTCGGTCACCTCCAGCGCCGGGTGCCCCATGATCGCGTTGGCGAGGGTCGACTTGCCGGAGCCGTTCGGGCCCATCAGGGCGTGGACCTTGCCCTTCTCGACGTCGAGGTCGAGGCCTTTGAGGATCTCCTTGTCCTCGGCCTTCACGTGCAGGTTGCGGATCTCCAGCTCAGCCAATTTCGCTCCGTTTCTCGGTTGTTGAAGTTCGTGATGCCCTACGCGGCGCTGCCGATCGCGGCGGCCCGGGTGGGGGCGCTGTGCCCGGAGAACTCGACCAGCTCGGCGAGGGTGGTGCCGGCGAGCGCCTTGCTGACCCCACCCTGGACGCGCATCCACAGCAGCTTCGTCGAGCAGGCCTGGTCGCCGTCGGACTCGTGCGAGCAGAGGACTTTTCCCTCGGGGGTGTCGTGGAAGCACTCCATCGGCGCGATCTGCCCTTCCAGCGCCTCGACCACCTGGTCCATCGTGATCTCCTCGGCCGGCTTCGCCAGGCGGTAGCCGCCGTGGGCGCCCCGGGTCGAGGTGACGAGCCCCGCCTTGCGCAGCTTGGCGACGAGGTGCTCCAGGTAGGAGAGCGGCAGCCGCTCGGCGTCGGCGACCGCTCCCAGCGACACAGGCTGCGAGCCGGGCTGGCGGCCCAGCTCGACCATCAGTCGCACTCCGTACTCGGCTTTGGTCGAGAACAGCATCAGGAGATAAATCCTACCGAAGCGGTCGGTTATGGCTCGATCAGGCCGCGGCGGATCGCGTAGCGGACCAGCTCGACGCGGTCGCGCATGCCGAGCTTGCGCATCGCGTTGGCGCGGTGGTTCTCGACCGTCTTCTCCGAGAGGTGGAGAACTTCGGCGATCTCCCTCGTCGTGTTCGCCTCGGCGACCAGCTTGACGATCTCCTCCTCGCGCGGCGTCAGCTCCTCCTCGCCGCTCGGGCCCCGTTCGAGCACGTCCTTGATCAGCGTCCGCTGCGCCTCGGGCGTCAGGAACGGCTCGCCCCGCTCGACCGCCCTGATCGCCGCCAGCAGGTCGGTGTCCGCCTGCGCCTTAAGCACGTAGCCGGAGGCGCCCGCCTTCAGCGCCTCGAACAGGTAGCGCTCGTCGTCATGCATCGAGAGGATCAGCACCGAGACCTCGGGCGCCTGCTTCTTGATCTCCCGCGTCGCCTGCAGCCCGGTCAGCTTCGGCATCTTCACGTCGAGGATCGCCAGGTCGGGCCGCTCCCGCACCGCAAGGTCTCGCGCCTCGGCCCCGTCCGCCGCCTCCCCGACCACCTCGATGTCCGGCTGCCGCTCGAGCAGCAGCCGAAGCCCGGAGCGAACGATTCCATGGTCGTCGGCGATCACCACACGCATAGGCGCACTATCGCCCATGGGCCGATCAGTCGCATTCAATCTGCCGACGGGCCGATCGGACTAAGCGGAATGGACTTTTCGGCCCGTCGGCCGATGAGATGCGACTGATCGGCCCTTCGGTTAGGCCGGGACGGTGAGGCGGACGGTGGTGCCCGCGCCGGGGCGGGACTCGATGGTTAGGTCGGCGCCGATCAGGAGGGCGCGCTCGCGCATGCCGCCGATGCCGAGGCCGCGCTGGGACTCGTCGAAGGCAAAGCCGCGTCCGTCGTCGGCGACTTCGAGCACGACGCTGCCACCCGCGGTGCGTCGCAGCCGCACCTCGACGCGGCCGGCGCCGCTGTGGCGGGCGGCGTTGGTCAGCGCCTCCTGGGCGACGCGGTAGGCGACCAGCTGCTGGTCGTCTCCGAGGTCGGAGAACTCCCCCTCGACCTCCAGCCGAGCCTCGATCTCGCCGCGGCCCAGTTGCTCCACCTGCCCCCCGATCGCCGCCACCAGCCCGAGGTCGTCGAGGGCCGTCGGCCGCAGTTGCCGCGCCAGCGAGAGCAGCTCGGTCATCGCCTGGTTCGCCAGCGCTTTCGTCTCGGCGAGTTCGCCCTCCAACTCCGGCGGAGCTGCCTCGCGCGCCGCCTCCAGCCGCAGCAGCAATCCCGTCAGCGACTGGTTGACCTCGTCGTGGAGGTCGCGGGCGACCCGCGCCCGCTCCTCCTCCTGGGCGCGCAGCGCGGCCGACCCCGCCCGCCGTCGCTCGGCTTCGAGGCGCCGCATCATCCGCAGGAAGGCGAGCTCGATCCGCGCCACCTCATCGGTCTCGCCGACCCCGTCGATCGAGGTGGGGAGGAGGGGACGGGCGCTGGAGAGGTCGACCTTCTCCATCGCCTCGACCAGGTCCTCCAGCGGCCGATAGCGCTGCCGCATGCGTAGCAGCGCGAACGCGAGCACGACTACCGCCGCTACCAGCACCACGAGGAGGAGAACCATCCACCCAGCCTAGAAAGCGGGACATTCAGGAGTCGCCAATGGCTGGGCAGAGGCGAACTCTCACGGAGAGGGATATTCGCCTCTCTTGTGCTTGAAGTATCCTTTAAGCACTTTTAAAGATTTTTTCCTTGACTTTCTAGTCCTTAAATACTACTCTTTTGCTGAGAAGCAATCCCTAAGCACTGAGGAGGTGAAAACAAATGGCAAACATCAACGAGTTCATCAACATTCCCGTCCCGACTCAGCACGTGACGAAGGTCTACGAGCTGATCGCGCGGCTCGAAACCGGCGGCCCCGAGGCAGACGCCTCGCCCGTCGATGGCCGAGAGGATGGTGGCCTGAATCAGGCGCTGGTGACGCGCATGTATCGCGAGTCCGAAGACGCGCACAAACGCCTGCTCGAGTTCCTCGCGGATCATCCCGACGAGTGGCTCGGCAGTCAGGCCGTCGCTGACGGCCTCCGCCTCGAGCACGGGCGCAAGAGCCTGGCCGGATCCCTCGGTGCGTTCGGCCGCAGGGCCGACCACCGTTACGGCGGCCGAAAGCCGTTCGTTTCCCGCTGGGACGGCGAGACCTACCAGGCCCGCCTCCGGATGAGCCAGGAGGTCGCAGCCTGGGTTAAGGCGGCCGCTGTCTCCTAGGCCACATCCGGATACCGCCGAAACGGCCCCTCGAATTCTACTTCGGAGGGGCCGTTTGGCTGCTGGGATTACAGGCGCTCAAGAGCGCGCTCTAGGGGATTGCCGGTAGCGGTTCGGGGGGCGACCCCTATAGGCAGGGCGCCCTTTTCCGCCCATACTTGGCAGGCAACCTTCGATAGGAGCTACTGAAGCGATGACCACCACCAAGCAATCCACCTGGGGCGCGACGCTGCGGACCACGATCCTGATGGCCACCCTCGGTGGCCTTCTCGTCGTCATCGGCGCCCTGATCGGCGGCGCCCAGACCGCGCTGCTCTTCCTCTTCATCGCCCTGGCGATCAACTTCTTCAGCTACTTCTTCAGCGACAAGATGGCGCTGGCGATGGCGCGCGCGAAGCCGATCGACGAGGCCGAAGCGCCGCGGCTCTACCAGATCGTGCGGGAACTGACGACCCGCGCCGACCTGCCGATGCCGCGCCTCTACATGATCCCCCAGGACCAGCCCAACGCCTTCGCGACCGGGCGCAACCCCAAGCACGCGGCGGTGGCGGTCACCCGCGGGATCACCAAGCTCCTCTCCGAGGACGAGCTGCGCGGCGTCCTCGCGCACGAGCTCACCCACGTCCGCAACCGCGACATCCTGATCCAGTCGGTCGCCTCGGCGATCGGCGCCGCGATCACCTACGTCGCCTACATGTTGCTGTGGTTCGGCGGCGACGAGGACAACGGCCCGCTTGGGCTGGTCGCGGCCCTCGGCATGGTGATCCTCGCCCCGATCGCGGCGAGCATCATCCAGCTGGCGATCTCCCGCCAGCGCGAGTTCGCCGCCGACGCCGGCGGCGCCGAAATCTGCGGCAACCCCGAGTCGCTGGCGAGCGCGCTGCTTCGGCTCGAGCAGGGAGCGGAAGCGATCCCGATGCAGGTCAACAACGCGGCCGAGCCCCTCTACATCGTCAAGCCGTTCAAGAGCGGCGGCATCGCCGGCCTCTTCTCGACCCATCCGCCGATCGAGGAGCGGGTCCGCCGCCTGCGGCAGATGCGCCCCAGCCTCTAAAGCGGCTTGGCTCTGGCTCGCTCGTTCAAAGGAGGGCGACGATGATCGAGTTCCGCGTCTGCTGGAGCGCCGCCACCGATGTTTCCTTCCGGGGCGAGGGCATTTGGCACCAGGCCAAGGAAGGCGAATCTGCGGAGGAGGTCGAGCTTCGTCTCGTCAAGGGCCGGCGCAGCCTTCCCGAGGGGATGAATCTGGCGCTCGGGGAGAGTGGGTTCGAGTGGTGGGTGGAGACCCGCGAGACCAACTCGTAAAGCTCGCTACACTTTTTGAAGTAAAAGCTGATCCGATTTCAGGGGATTTACTTCAGATGGCCATCGACACCGAGCGCGTACAGACGATCGAGGAGATCGAACCCTTCGAGGCGGCGGAGGAGATCGGCGGCGGCGACGTCGTCCTGATCGACACCCGCGAGCCCCACGAGTACCAGGAGGCTCACCTCGAGGGCGGCAAGCTGGTGCCGCCCGGCCTGCTCGCCGACGAGATCGCCCAAGCGGCGCCGGACAAGTCGGCGCGGACCATCCTCTACTGCCGTTCCGGCAACCGCTCGGCGATCGCCGCCGCGCAGCTGCAGCAGATGGGCTACGAGAACGTCGCCTCGATGAGCGGCGGCATCCTGCTCTGGCAGGAGCAGGGCCTGCCGGTCGTCTCCGCCTCGGGGATGACCGCCGAGCAGCGCGAGCGCTACTCGCGCCACACGCTGCTGCCCGAGGTCGGGGTCGACGGCCAGCTGAAGCTGCTGGACGCGAAGGTGCTGCTGCTCGGGGCCGGCGGGCTCGGCGCCCCGACCGCGCTCTACCTCGCCGCGGCCGGGGTCGGCACGATCGGCCTCGTCGACGACGACGTGGTCGACGCCTCCAACCTGCAGCGCCAGGTGATCCACAACACCGAGCGGATCGGGATGCCGAAGACCGAATCGGCGCGCCTCTTCATCGAAGCGCTCAACCCCGACGTCAAGGTCGTCGAGCACAACGGCCGCCTCGACTCCTCGAACATCCTCGACGTCATCTCCGACTACGACATCGTCGTCGACGGCGCCGACAACTTCCCCACCCGCTACCTGCTGAACGACGCCTCGGTGCGGCTGCGCAAGCCGGTCGTCTCCGCCTCGATCCTCGGCTTCGACGGGCAGATCTCCACCTTCGTCCCATACGAGGGGCCCTGCTACCGCTGCCTCTACCCGACCCCGCCGCCGGCCGAGCTGGCGCCGAGCTGCTCCGCCAACGGGGTGCTCGGGGTGATGGCCGGGACGATGGGCACGCTGCAGGCAAACGAGGTGATCAAGCTCGTGCTCGGCGTCGGCGAGCCGCTCGTCGGCCGCCTCCTTCTCTACGAGGCGCTCGGCACCCGCTTCACCGAGCTCAAGGTCCGCCGCGACCCCGACTGCCCGATCTGCGGCGAGCACGCCGAGGAGATCCCGGAGTCGGAGATGGGCAAGTTCCCCGACTACGACGCTTTCTGCGCCGGAGCGGGCGGAGACCGCTAGCCGGTTCCGCTCGATTAGGATCACCGCGCGATGGCGACCGTCCGCATCCCCCCGGTCCTGCGCCCGAAGACGGGTGGACAGCCCGAGGTCGAGGCCGGCGGCGCCGATGTCGGCGAGGTCCTGCGCTCGCTGACCGGCGAGTTCCCGGACACGGAAGGCCAGCTCTTCGGCGAGGACGGCGAGCTCAACCGCTACGTCAACGTCTACCTCAACGACGAGGACGTCCGCGTGCTGCAGGGCCTAGACACTGCTGTCAAGGACGGCGACACGGTCGTCATCCTCCCCGCAATGGCCGGGGGCGCCACCCAACGAGTGGCGAGTTGAGCCGGCTATAGGCGGCTGAACTCGCCACTCGCGCTTCACGTCTAACGCTCCAGCACCAGGCCGAGGAACTGCTTCGTGCGCTCCTCGCGTGGGTTCTCCAGTACCTCGGCCGGTGGGCCCTCCTCGACGATCACGCCGCCGTCCATGAAGATCACCCGGTCGGCGACCTCGCGGGCGAAGCCGAGCTCGTGGGTGACGACCATCATCGTCATCCCTTCCGCGGCCAGCTCGCGCATCGTGTCGAGCACTTCCTTGACCAGCTCGGGATCGAGCGCACTCGTCACCTCGTCGAAGAGCATCACGCGCGGGTCCATCGCCAGCGCCCGCGCGATCGCCACCCGCTGCTGCTGGCCGCCGGAGAGGGTTTCGGGATAGGCGTCCAGCTTGTCGCCGAGGCCGACCCGCTCCAGCAGCTCGGTCGCCTTCGCCCGCGCCTCGGCCTTCGGGCGCCCGAGCACCTTTTCCTGCGCCAGGGTGACGTTCTCCGTGGCCGTCTTGTGGGGGAAGAGGTTGAACTGCTGGAAGACGATGCCGACCCGCTGGCGGACGAAGTCGAGCTCCCAGCTCTCTTCGCCGGTGCCCGACCCCGGCCCCTTGCAGATGTCCTGGCCTTCGACGAAGATCTCGCCCTCCTCGGGCGGCGCCAGCAGGTTGACGCAGCGCAGCAGCGTGCTCTTGCCCGATCCGCTCGGCCCGAGGATGCAGACGACTTCGCCCCTGCCGACGTCGATGTCGACTCCCTTCAGCACCTCGAGGTCGCCGAAGCGTTTGTGGATTCCCTGCAGCCGCAGCATCTGCTCGGCCATCGTCACGCCACCTCGATGTGCGAGCCGCGGGTGATCCTGCCCTGGTTGCGCAGGATCAGTTTGTCGACGAGGCGGGCCAGGGGCAGGATGATGAGAATGAAGAAGAAGGCGGTGAGGATCAGCGCCGAGCTGTTGAAGGATTCGGCGAGGAGTTCGCGGCTGATCAGGACCGACTCGGCGAAGGCGATGACGCTGACCAGGGTCGAGTCCTTCAGCAGCGAGATCATTTCGTTCAGCATCGGCGCCGGGATCAGCGTCACCGCCTGCGGGACGACGACGTGGCGCATCGCCTGCCAGTGGCTCATCCCCAGCGAGCGGGCGGCCTCCATCTGGCCGCGGGGGACGGCTTCGATCCCCGCCCGGTAGACCTCGGCCGTGAACGCCCCGTAGACCAGCATCAGCGCCGCGACCCCGTACCAGAAGGGGTCCGGCTTGCCGAACCAGTGAGGGATGCGGACGTCTTTGGGGATGAATTCCAGGAACGGGATCCCGCCTGAGATCAGCAGGATCACGATCAGGATCGGGATCGCCCGGAAGAGGTCGATGTAGGCGATCGTGAGGAAGCGGACGGGCATCAGCTTCCTTCCCGGCAGCTGCCGCAGCAGCGCCAGGATCAGTCCCCAGGTGAGGGCGAGGACCGCGACGACGACGAAGATCAGCAGGTTCTGCAGGAAGGCTTCGAGGACTTCCCAGAAGTGTTCCCCCATGTAGTGGAAGTCGAAGTACTGATGGAAGAATTCGCTCATCGCCCCCTCCGGCAGCTCCCCCTAGAAAGAGGAAGAGGCGCCATGATGGCGCCCCTTCGCGTCGTTCTCAAATCGAGGACCGCTATTCGGCTTCGTGGGTCGCCGAGAAGATCGCTTTCGGCGGTTCGAGGTTGAACCACTTTTCGTAGATCTTCTTGTAGGTGCCGTCTTCCTCGACTTCCTTCAGCCCCTTGTTGATTTCTTCGAGGAGTTCGGTGTCGCCCTGGGCGACGGCGATTCCATAGTCTTCTTCGGTCGGGATCTTTTCGGCGATTTCCAGGCCGCCTGATTTTTCGACCGCGTCCTCGGCGACCGGCGCGTCGATCACAACGGCTTCGACGGTCCCCGCCTTCAGCGCGTTGATCGCGTCCGGGCCTTCCGGGTAGGCGCGGATTTCGGCGCCGCCGATTTCTTCCTTCGCGAGTTCCTGCCCGGTCGTGCCCTGCTGGGCGCCGACGGTCTTCCCTTCCAGTTCCTTCAGTTCCTTGAAGGGGCTGCCTTCTTCGACGAGGAGGGCCTGTTCGGAGAGGTAGTACGGGTTCGAGAAGTCGACCGCCTTCTCGCGTTCTTCGGTGATCGTCGCCGCCGAGATCACCGCTTCGAACTTGCCCTGGGCGACGTCGCGGAAGATCGTTTCGAACGAGGTGTCGTGGAATTCGGCCTTGCGCCCGATCTTTTCGGCGATCGCTTCCATCAGCTCGACGTCGAAGCCGGTGTAGCTGCCGGGTTTCCCCTGCTCGAAGGGCGGATAGGGGATGTCGGAGCCGACGCTGAGCGGTTCGCCACCCCCTTCGCTGCTACTGCCGCCGCCGGTGGTTTCGCCGCCACCGCCGCCGCAGCCGAGCGCGACGACCGAGGCCGCTGCCAGCAGGAGAAGCGCGAACAGCGCGCTCAGCCGGGTCTTTCTCATTCGATTCCTCCGATGCCGAGGTTTGCCGGACGTGCCGAACATACAACTCCGTCGATTACATGCCCGGTGCAGGCGATTTCGAATCCCCCGAGCGGTTCGCCCAACCCTCGCTACACTTTCTGAAGTAAGGGCGGGCCAAATGCTGCGAGACGAGCTACTCAACAAACCCTGCGGGGGACGCTTCGGCGACATCGTCGAGTCGATCGGCAACACGCCGCTGGTGGAGCTGCCGCGGATCTCGCCGAAGCCCGAGGTCCGCATCTACGCCAAGCTCGAGGGGCGCAACCCGACCGGCTCGGTCAAGGACCGGGTGGCGAAGTCGATGATCGAGACCGCCGAGGCCGAAGGGGCGATCGAGCCGGGGCAGACGATCCTCGAGCCGACCTCAGGCAACACGGGGATCTCGCTGGCGATGATCTGCCGCCGCAAGGGCTACCCGCTGAAGGTGGTGATGCCCGACAACGTCACCGAGGAGCGGACCCAGCTGCTGCGCATGTACGGGGCGGAGATCGTCTACTCGGAGGGGGCGAAGGGCTCCAACGGCGCCGTCGAGGTGGCGCTGGAGATGGCGCAGGAGCCCGGCTATTACATGCCCTACCAGTACGGCAACGAGGCCAACCCGCTCGCCCACTACAACGGCACCGCGGTCGAGATCCTCGACGAGCTCGACGAGGTCACCGCCTTCGTCGGCGGGCTCGGCACCGGCGGCACCCTGATGGGCAACGGCCGCCGGCTGAAGGAGGCGGATCCGGAAACGCTGATCGTCGCCGCCGAGCCGAAACAGGGCGAGCTGGTCCAGGGGCTGCGCTCGCTCGACGACGGCTTCATCCCGCCGATCATCGACCTCTCCCTGCTCGACCGGAAGATCATGGTCTCCAACCGCGACGCGATCGTCTGGACCAAGAAGCTGCTCCACGAGGAGGGCGTCTTCGCCGGCGTCTCCGGCGGCGCCATCGCCTACATCGCCAACCGCATCGCCGGCGAGATCGACGGCGGCAACGTCGTCTTCCTGATCCCCGACGACGGCTGGAAGTACCTCTCCTCCGGCGTCTACACCAAGCCGATCGAGGAGATCGAGAACCTCGACTCGACCGTTTGGTGGTAGTCCCGCCCTGAGTGGGCGACTGGTCCCGGCGTCCTCTACCGCAACTAATCTCAACCGGCCGGTGTTTGAACGGCCGTAAACGACGGAGTGGGGACTCGATGCGGAAGCTGTGGCTGGGTTTGGCTGTTGGTTTGCTGGGTTTGGGCTCGCTCGGGGCGGGATCGGCGCGGGCGCGGCTCGATCCATCCTTCGGCCAGAACGGCGTCGTGGCGGTGGAACCGCCGTTGCCGTCGCCGTGGCAGAGCCAGGGCGTCCAGGAACTCGCCGCCGCTCGCGACGGCAGCAGCTACGCGCTCTTTCGACGGCTTCGCTGCGGCGGAGGCCCGTGCGTCTACTCCGACGTGGTCGTCAGGTACGGCCCTGAAGGAGCCCTCGACTCCACCTTCGGCGGCGGGGGCTCCTACGAGCTCCCGCAGGAAGGGGCAAGCGCCGAGACCCTGTCGGTCGACAGGCAGGGACGACCGTTGCTGGCGGAAACGAGCGAAGGCAGCATCGTCGTCCGGCGGCTGACCTCCTTCGGCGCGCCCGACCCGAGCTTCGCTTCGGGGGGCGCCGTCACGCTCGGCTGCGACTGCCAACTCTGGGATACGCGCATCGTCCCCGGGCCCCGCGGCGGCGTGACGGTGGTCGCGCCGCTCAAGGAACATCCGCATCCCGCCCCGGAGGTCGAGCTCTTCCGCCTTGCCGAAGACGGCGCCCTGGATGCCCGTTTCGGTCCGGGGGGCAGCGTCGAGGTCCCGCTGCCGGGCTACGACCCGCGACCCTTCCTCGCCGAGGGCGCGCGCGGGGCCCTCTACCTCGGAGGAACCTCGTGCTGCGGCCACACGGCCCGTTCCTATCTCGTCCGGGTCTCGATCAGGGGCGGCTACGACGGTCGCTTCGCCGCCGCCACGCGCCGCTCGCTGCGCGTCCTCGAAGGTCCCCACGGCAGCTTTGCGACGGTGCACGCCGTCGTTGCCAGGCCCGACGGAGGAATCGACCTGCTCGGCAGGGCGAACCGCGAAAGCGGCTTCGTGCTGCGGCTCGACTCGAACGGGCACCGGAATCGCAAGCTCGGAAGGAAGGGCCTCCTGGTGCTCCCCAGCCGCGTTTCCTCGGCGACCCTCGGTTCGGAAGGGTCGATCCTCGCCGTCACCGAAGGGGACAAAGGGGGCTGGGGAACCATGACGCGGATCCTGGCCGGCGGTCGGCTCGATCCCAGCCTTACCCGGGCGCGGATTCCGGGCAGTCAAGGAGACCTCGGTTTCTCCATCGCCTCCCAGGCAGGGCGGAAGGCCCTCGTGATGGACCTCGGAGAGCACATTTGCCGCGGTCTCTGCCAGGGCGCTCCGGAGCTGGTGCGCTTCCTCGAAGGGCCGCCCCCGAAGCGGCGGTAGAGCATGAGGACCAGGCGCGGGTCGGGGGCGGTCTTCGCCGCCGTGGTGCTCGTCGCCGCCTGCGCCTCGGTGCCGGGCGCCTCGGGTGCGGCGGATCGGTCGGTGCCGGCCGGATTCTTCGGCGTCGTTCCGCAGGCTCCGCTGACCGAGGGTGACCTGGCGCGGATGGAGGGAGTCGTGAAAACGGTCCGGCTCCCGGTCGTCTGGTCTGAATGCGAACCGGCTCCGGGCACCTACGACTTCGCCGCCCTCGATGCCGAGGTCGGCGCCGCCGCCGAGCACGGCATCCGGGCGCAGCCGTTCGTCTGGGGGACGCCGGAGCGGTTCGGCCCGCAGAGTGCACGGCCGCCGCTGGGCAGGCGAGCCCGCTCAGCGTGGACGAGGTTCCTTCGCGCGCTCGTGGGGCGCTACGGCAGCAGCGGCACCTTCTGGCGCGGCCGGGAGAAGCGCGAGCCGGTCAGGGTCTGGCAGGTCTGGAACGAGCCCAACTTCGTCGTCTTCTGGCGGCCGCGTCCGAGCCCGGCCGGTTACGCGCGGCTGCTGCGCGCCTCCGCCCGGGCGATTCGCGGCGCCGATCCGGGGGCACGGGTCGCGCTTGCCGGCCTCGCCCCGGTCAACGCCGGGATCAAGACCTGGATCTTCCTGCGGCGGCTCTTCCGCCGCCCGGGGGTCGGGCGGGAC
The DNA here is from genome assembly GCA_035760065.1 of Solirubrobacterales bacterium. Lineage (GTDB taxonomy): Bacteria > Actinomycetota > Thermoleophilia > Solirubrobacterales > 70-9 > VAYN01. Next base: position 9,354 of record DASTTQ010000050.1, on the reverse strand, counting down.
TTCGACCTCGTCGCGCTCCATCCCTACTCGACCACCGTGCCCGAGCTCGACTACCAGGTGCGGAGGGTGCGGCGGGCGATGGCCGAAGCCGGCCTGGGCGGCCGTCCCCTGCTGGTCGGCGAGATCGGCGTCGCCTCCTGGGGCGATTTCCCATCGCCCTTCGTCACGGGCCCCGCCGGCCAGGCGACCTTCCTGGAAGCCTCCTTCCGTCGCCTGCTGCGGATGCGCCGCCGCTGGCGGATCGCCGGCGTCGACTGGTTCACCTGGCGCGATCAGCGCTCGCTCGATCGCACCTGCTCGTTCTGCCAGGGGGCGGGCCTGCTCGGCCTCGACGGGAAGCCGAAGCCGGCCTGGTGGGCGTACCGGCGGGCGGTGGAAGGAACGCGGGTCCGCTAGCCTCGCCGCGTGAAGATCTCCCGAGCATTGATCGACGAGCTGGTCGCGCACGCGCGCGAGGACCTGCCGAACGAGTGCTGCGGGATGATCGGCGGCCGCGACGGGGAGGCGACGCGGGTGGTGCGGGTCGAGAACGCGGCGGCGAGCCCGCTGCGCTACGAGATGGACCCGCAGGGGCAGTACGACGCCTTGAAAGCGATCGAAGACGCGGGCGAAGAGCTGGTCGCGATCTACCACTCGCACACGCGCAGCGCCGCCTACCCCTCGCAGACCGACGTGAACGAGGCTGTGATGTGGCCGGAACAGGTCTACGTCATCGTTTCGCTGGAGGACGGCGAGGCGCCCGACGTCAAGGCCTACTCGCTGAAGGACCTGAAGGTCGGCGATGTCGCCCTCGACGTCGCATAAGAGCCGAAGCAGTCACCAGCGCGGCGCCCACGGCGGCGGCGGTCACGACCGCGGCGACGAGGGCGGCGGGAACGGCGGCGGCGGCGGGGGCGGCGGAGACCTGGTCAAGGTCGCCTTCGCCCGCAACCAGGTCGAAGGCGAAATGCTGCAGGGCCTGCTCTCGGGGGCCGGCATCCCCAGCGTGCTGAAGCGCAGCCGCGGGTTCGACAACCCGGACTTCCTCGCCGGCGGGCCGCACGACGTGATGGTCTCCGAAGGCGCGGCGCAGCGTGCCCGCGAGGTGCTCGCGGAGACGATGATCGAGGACGAGGACGACGAGCGGGCCGAGCTGGAAGAGCAGCGGCGCCTCGCCCGCGGCGAAACGGGCGTGATCTCCCCGGTCCGCCTCGCCTTCTGGATCGGCGTCGCCGCCGTCGGTGCATTCATCCTCGTCTGGCTGCTCTACCAGGCGAGCTGACGGCGCGGGGCGATCCGTCCGCTACCTGACCGCGACCGGGCCGCGGACCATCTCGCGGAGGTAGTCGCGCCAGGCCTCCTCGATGTCGCGGAAGCGGGCGTCGAAGGCGTCTTCGAGCTGGACCTCGGAACCCTGGGGGAGGAGCTTGGCGACGAGGCGCTCGCAGGCCTCGGGGCCGCGCTCGTTCTCGAGCAGGTCGAAGATCGTGCCGCCGAGGATGACGGCGTCGCGGCGCGAGGGCGGGAACGACGGGCGGGTGCCCTCGCGCAGGCGGCGGATCGTCGCGCCGCGGTAGAGGCCGACCTGGCGGGAGAAGTACTGGGCGCCGCCTTCGACCAGCCAGGCCCAGCGCAGGTAGCGGGCGAAGCGGCGCGGGGTCCAGGAGGGGGGCAGGGCGGTGTTGTTGTGGGCGACCGTCATCTGCGCGTAGAGGCGCTCGGCGGTGCCGCGCAGCGCCTCGCAGGAGTCGTCGCCGGCCGCGCGGCGCTCCATGTGCGTGTCGTTGAGGACGTGCAGCTCGGTCGACATCGGCCAGCCGGCGAGGTAGCGGCGGCCGGCCGCCGCGGCCGACCAGCGCGCGGCGGGCAGGAAGGGGTGGGCGGCGGTCAGCCAGAGCGGGTTGGTGTGGACGACGACCGTGACCTCCTCCGGGATCCGCTCGAAGCGCTCTTCGAGCCGCAGCCGCAGGTCCTCGAGTCGGTCCAGCGTGCGCTCGGCGTAAGCGGAGTCGTCGGAGTCGTGGCGCGCGGTAAAACTGAGCGACTCAGTTTCGACCCAGGACATCGTGTCGAGCCTAGCGCGGGAGGGGGTCGTCGAACCTAGGCGAGGACGGGTTCCGCTGCCTCGCAGCGGTCCATGATCTCGGACCTTGCGCGGTCGAACTCTTCTTCGGCCATCACCGGCGTGCCCTCGAAGGGGAGGTCGCGGTCGATCTCGACCCAGGAGCGGCAGCCGTGGTACTCGTCGCGGACGCGGACGGTGACCGGGCGGGGGATGCGGTGGACCCGCAGCAGCAGCACGTGCAGCGGGTGCCGGCGCTTCCAGGCGAGCCGCTTTTCGGCATAGTCCGGCGTCCAGATGTAATAGGGAGACAGCGAGTCCAGCGTGCGGCGGTCGTTGATCGTCACGTGGTCGACGACCTCGGCCCAGGCACGCAGGCGGACTCGGTCGGGTTGAGGGATGCCGCCGTCCTGGAGCAGCGCTTTCGGCGGCGGCTCCTCGTCGGGCCAGACGCCCTCCTCGAGCGCGCGGCTCAGCTCGGGGTGGTGCGATTCGCGGACCAGGTCGTTCTGCTGGTGGTCGAAGGTCGGGTAGAGGAAGAAGCGCTCGTGCTCGAGCTCGAAGTGCTTGTTCTCCTCGCGGATGCCGCCCTTGCGCAGGGTCAGCAGCTGCTCACCCTCGGCGAGGGCGCGGACCGTTACGGCCCATTCCTTGAGAGCGATCGGCATTGAAGTAGTCCTGCAAAGATTCCGTGGTTCGACTTCGACTGGGCTGAGCAACCGTCGAGAAGGCCTTGTACAGGCCGTCTGCGCCCGCCCGAGGGCGCGCATTCTAGACGAGTGCAGCGAAATCTCAACTAAAAAACCGCGAAATATGGGCTTTTGTCGCGACGAGCGTGGCGAACGTCACATTAGGACAGCCCGCCGCCCCCCGGGGTCTCGATCCGCAGCCGGTCGCCCGGGGCGAGATCGCCGGCGGCCTTGGACGGGAGCCGCGATCCGTTCGGCGGGTCGACGCCGGGGGCCATCAGCAGGTTGACGCCGGGCGAGCCGTCGGCGCCGCCGTCGCGGCCGCGCGGCGGGTGGCGGCGGCGCTCGCCGATCAGGCTGTAGCGCATCGGCGCCAGGGCCTCGATCTCGCGGACGATCCCCTCGCCGCCGCGGTGGCCCCCCTTCCCGCCGCTGCCGCGTCGCAGCGAGAGCTCGCGCACCCGCAGCGGGAATTCGGTCTCCAGCGCCTCGGTCGGCGTGTTCAGGGTATTGGACATCGCGACGTGAATCGCGCTCGGGCCGTCGCCGTCGGGACATGCCCCCTGGCCGCCGCCGAGGGTCTCGTAATAGGTGAAGTCGTCGTTTGCGAGGGTGAGGTTGTTCATCGTCCCCTGGCCCTGCGCCGGGCCGGGAGTGGCCTGGGCGAGGGCGGCGAGGACGAGGTCGGCGACGCGGCTCGAGGTCTCGACGTTGCCGGCGGCGACGGCGGCCGGGAAGCGGGCGTTGAGCAGGGAGCCGGGCGGGGCGAGGACCTCGATCGGCCGGTGGGCGCCGGCCGAGGGCGGGCCGTCGGGGTCGGCGAGGACGCGGACGGCGAAGAAGGCGGCCGATTTGGTCACCGAGAGCGGGCAGTTGAGGTTGCCCTCGACCTGGGCGTCCGAGCCCCCGAAGTCGAGGCGGAGCTCCTCGCCCGCGACCGTCGCCTCCAGGCGCAGGCGCAGGTCGCGCTCGGCGCCGTTCCAGTCGCCCTCGAGCACGTCCTCTGCGCGGTAGCTGCCGTCGGGCAGCTCGGCGAGGGCGGCGCGGGTGCGGCGCTCGGTGTAGGCCAGGATCTCGGCCATGCCCTCGCGCAGCGCCGCCGTGCCGAGCCGTTCGCGCAGCTCGAGCAGCCGCAGCTCGCCGATCCGGTTGGCGGCGGCCTGGGCGCGGAGGTCGGCGAGGCGCTGGTGGGGCATCCGCATCTGCGCGGCGAGGCGTTCGAGCGTTTCGGGGTCGGCGCGGGTCGGGGGGATCACCACGCCCTCCTCCTCGAGCGTGGTCGAGAAGGCCGGCATCGAGGCCGGGGTCGGGCCGCCGACGTCTGCGTGGTGGGCGCGGCTGGCGGCGAAGCCGAGCAGCTCGCCGCCGGCGAAGACCGGCGAGATCAGGGTGATGTCGGGGAGGTGGGTGCCGCCCCGATAGGGATCGTTGAGGATCCAGCTCCGACCGGGACGCTGCTCCTCGCCGAGGACCGCGGCTACGGCGTCGGGCATCGAGCCGAGGTGGACGGGGATGTGCTCGGCCTGCATCACCAGCTCGCCGGCGGTGTCGAAGAGCGCGGTCGAGCAGTCGTGCCGCTCCTTGATGTTGGCCGAGTAGGCGGAGCGGATCAGCGCCGCCCCCATCTCGTCGCAGGCGGCGCGGAGGCCGCCGACCAGGACTTGCAGCGCTATCGGGTCCATCGCGCGATGATCGTTCCATGCCGGTCGACGTCGCTGTGCCACTTCGGCGGCAGGACCAAGGTCGCCTCGGGGAGCTCGAAGACGACGGGGCCCTCGGCTTCGGTCCCGGCGGCGGGCCCGCCGCGCAGGACCGGCGTCTCGACCCACTCGCCGTCGAAGAGGACCGGGCGCGAGGTGCGCTCGAGCGCACCCTCCTCGGTCGCCACCGGCCGGTGTGCCGGCCCGGGAACGACCAGGGCCAGGTCGATGTCGACGAGGACGACCTCGCCCTCGGGATCGCGGTGGCCGTAGCGCTCCTCGTGGGCGCGCTCGAAGCCGTCGACCAGCTCGGCCGGGTCGGGGTCGACCGGTCCGGGCACCGGCAGCTCGAAGGCCTGGCCGGCGTAGCGGAGCTGGTAGACGACCTGAGGCTCGGCGGCGGCGTCCATCCCGGCACCGGTCTGCTCGATCATCGCCGCCGCCTCCGCCGCGATCCGCTCCGCGGTCAGCTCGCCGCCGCTCAGCATCACCGTCCGCGCCGTGTCGCGCCGTCGCTCCGAGGCGCAGAGCCCGAGGGCGGAGAGGACGCCCCCGGCGCGCGGGCAGAGGATCGTCTCGATTCCCAGCTCCCTCGCGATTGCCGCGGCGTGCATCGGGCCGGCGCCCCCGAAGGGGAGGAGGGCGAAGCCGCGCGGGTCGACGCCGCGCTCCACGGTCACGACCCGCAGCGCCCGCACCATCTCCTGGTTGGCGATGCGGACGATCCCGGCGGCGGCCTCCAGGGTGTCGAGGCCGAGGCTGCGGCCGAGCTCGGCTACGGCCCGCTTGGCGGCCTCGGCATCGAGGGCAACGCCTCCTGCCAGCTCCGAGTCGCCGGCGAGATGGCCGAGCAGGAGGTTTGCGTCGGTGACCGTCGGCTCGCTGCCGCCCTGGCCGTAACAGGCGGGGCCGGGGTCGGCGCCGGCGGACCGCGGGCCGACGCGGAGGGCGCCGCCGGGGTCGCGCCAGCCGATCGAGCCGCCGCCCGCCCCGACGGTGTGGACGTCGACCATCGGCAGCTGGATCGGGCGGCCGTCGATCTCGCGGGAGTCGGTCCGCCGCACCTCGCCGGCTTCGACCACGCAGACGTCGCAGGAGGTGCCGCCCATGTCGAAGCCGAGGGCGTTGCCGTCGCCGCTCAGCTCGGCCAGCAGGCTGGCGCCGACGGCGCCGCCTGCCGGGCCCGAGAGGACGCTCCAGGCGCCGGCCCTAGCAGCCTCCTCGGCCGGGGCGACGCCGCCGGATGAGCGCATCACCAGCGGCCGGGGAAGACCCGCACCGACGGCGGCCTCGCCGAGGCGACCGAGATAGCGGTCGAGCAGCGGGCTGAGGTAGGCGTCGATCACGGTGGTCGAGCAGCGCTCGTACTCGCGGAAGCGGGGGAGGACCTCGTGCGAGGCGGAGACGTGGACGCCGGGGAGGCGCTCGCGCAGCGCCGCCGCGATCCGCCGCTCGTGACCGGGATCGAGGTAGGAGAAGAGCAGGCAGACGGCGACCGACTCGGCCTCGCTCGCCGCGACCGCCGCGGCGACCCGCTCGGCCTCCTCGTCCGCGAGCGGCTCGACGACGCCGGCCGGGCCGACCCGCTCGGCCGCCTCGAAGCGCAGCCCGGGCTCGACCAGCGGCGCCGGCTTCGGCGCGCAGAGCCGGTAGAGGTGGGGCCGGTCCTGGCGACCTATGTCGAGAAGATCGCCGAAGCCCCGGGTGGCGACGAGAGCGGTCCGCGCCCCCCGTTCCTCCAGCAACGCGTTGGTCCCGGTCGTCATCCCGTGGGCGAAGACGTCGACGTCTTTTGCCGCGGCGCCCGCCCGCCCGAGCACCTCCTCGACCGCCTGCATCACCGCGACCGACTCGTCCCGCGGCGTCGTCGGCACCTTCGCGGTGTGGACGGCGCCGCCGTCGAGCAGGACGGCGTCGGTGAAGGTTCCGCCGACGTCGACCCCCAAGAGCATGCCGCGACGCTACCCACCGGCGGGCCGAAATGTCGCCTTTCCCCCGCCGACGGGCCTATATGTCAACCAGGCTTGGACTTTTCGGCCCGTCGGCAGAGAGGGTTGGACTATTCGGCCCGTCGGCGGGGACTAATGCCACTCCTCCTCGCGGACTCTGCCGTCTGGCGAGACGACGACGTGGATGCCGTCGAGGGTGGGATCGGCGCTCGGGCGGTCGCGGCGCAGGTGACCGCCGCGCGACTCGGCGCGCTCGAGGGCGCTGGCGCCGACGGCACGCGCCAGCGGGTAGGGGCTGGAGATCAGGCGCGCCAGGTCGTCGGGGTTGCGCATCGGCCCGGCGTAGCGCCAGACGGCGTCGCGGGTCTCGTCGCTGGGCGGCTCGAAGCGCCACCCGGGCGGCTGCGGCCGCGACGCCGCGCGTTCCTCGCCCAGCGCCGCCGCCGCGGCGCGGGCGCCGAAGACGAAGCACTCGCTGAGCGAGTTAGAGGCGAGCCTGTTGGCCCCGTGCAGGCCGGTGCAGGAGACCTCGCCGACGGCGTAGAGGCCGGGCAGGGAGGAGCGGCCGTCGACGTCCACCGCGATCCCGCCCATCGTGTAGTGGGCGGCGGGGGCGACGGGCACCGGCTTTGTCCGCGGGTCGAGCCCGGCGCGCGCCAGCGAGGCGAAGACGTTGGGGAAGCGGGCCGGGTCGATCTCGCGCAGGTCGAGCTCGACCGCCTCGCTGCCGTCGAGGCGCATCTGCTCGAGGATCGCCGCGGTGACCGCGTCGCGCGGCGCCAGCTCGTCGGTGAAGCGCTCGCCGCCGGCGGCGAGCAACCTCGCGCCCTCGCCGCGGATCGCCTCGGTGATCAGGACCCCGTCGTGCGGTGTGCCCGGCATCGCCAGGGCGGTCGGGTGGAACTGGCAGAACTCGAGGTCGGCGAGGTCGGCGCCGGCGAGGGAGGCGAAGACCATCCCGGCCCCGATCGCGCCGCGGGGGTTGGTCGTCCGCCGCCAAAGCGCCGCGGCGCCGCCGGTGGCGAGGATGGTCGCCGCGGCCGCGACCTCGCCGGCCTCGGTCAGCAGCCCGTGGCAGCGCTCGCCGTCGCTCCACAGCGTCAGCGCCGAGGTCCGCTCCATCACCTCGATCCGCTCCTGCGCGGCGACCATCCCGGCCAGCTTGCCGGTGATCTCGCGGCCGGTCTGGCTGCCGCCCGCGTGGACGATGCGGCGGTGGGTGTGGCCGCCCTCCAGCGCCAGGCCCAGACGCCCCTCGTGGTCGACGTCGAAGACGACGCCGCGGGCGATCAGGTCGCGGACCGCGGCCGGCGCCTCCTCGACCAGCGCCCGTACCGCCGAGGTGCGGCAGAGACCGCGGCCGGCGGCGATCGTGTCGGCGGCGTGCAGGTCGGGCGAGTCGTGCGGTTCCAGCGCCGCCGCCAAGCCGCCCTGAGCCCAGAAGCTGGCGCTCTCGGAGAGCGGCGTGCGCGAGACGAGGCAGACGCTCGCCCCGAGCTCGGCCGCCCGCAGCGCGCTCCAGAGGCCGGCGGCGCCGCCGCCGACCACGGCGACGTCGAACTCGCCGGCCGCGGTTATCGGCCCTCAGCCTCCCGGCGCAGCGAGTCGAGCTGGCTCTGCAGCCACTGCGCCGCGCTCTCCCGCGCCCGCGCCAGCTCGTCGGCGATCGTCTCCTCGACAGCCGCGGCGCGGCCCTCGGCCGCCTCGACCCGCTTCTCCGCCTCCTCGACCTGGGACTCGATCTCTCCCAGTCGCTGCTCGGCCGCCGCCAGCGCCTGCTCCTTCTCGCCGCGCTCGCGCTCGAGGTCGGCTTCCAGTGCCTTGATCTCGTCTTCGGCGCGCCGCTCGGCCTCGGCCGCCAGGTTCGCCGCCTCCTCCAGCCGGCGCTCCGCCTCGCGGATCCGGCTCTCGAGGGTCTCGTCGGCAGCGCTCATCGCACTCAATCTATTACCGCTCGGGGCCGCGCGTGGCCACGCACGCCCCCGACCACAGCGCGGTAGGCCTCGACGACTCGCTCCGCCATCGGGCCGGCGGAAAGGGTGGCCGCGCGGGCGGCGCCGGCGACGCGGGGTTCGGCGGCGTCGAGGTGCCGGCGCGCGACCGGCTCCCAGGCCGGGACGCTGAACTCCGCGCAAAGGCAGCCGTCGAGGCCGCCAAGCGCGTAGGGGGCGATCCCGACCGGGGTCGAGAGCACCGGCGCCTCGCAGGCGAGCGCCTCGATCGTCGCCATCCCGAAGCCCTCGTAGTCGGAGGTGACGAGAACCGCGCCGGCCGCGTTGATCCAGAGCGGCATGCGCTCGGGCTCGATCGAGCCGCCGGTGAGGAGGTCGGCCCCGCAGGCGGCGGCGAGCTCGGCGGCGCGGTCGTGGCGCTTCTCCGGCCGCGAGGGGTTGGCGGGGAAGAACAGGTAGCGCCCGTCGGGGTCGAGGCCGAGGGCGCGGCGCGCCTCCGCCCGCGGGATCGGCTCGAACCGCGCCAGGTCCGGGCCGCAGGGGAGGACGGCGGAGCCCGGCACCGGCGGTAGGCCCGGCCGCCCGTCCTCGGCCCCGAACAGCGCCCGCGAGACGCCGGCGACGAGGTCGATCCGCCAGGCGAGCCGCCGCGAGAGGTGGCCGACGAGGTGGTGGCGGACGTCGGTGCCGTGGAAGGTGACGACCAGCGGCCGCGCCCCGGCCAGCTTCGCCACCCATCCCGCCAGCCCGTAGTGCGCGTGGACGAGGTCGAACCGCTCGTGCCGCAGCAGCGAGCGCAGCCGCCGCGCCGCCGGCAGGTACTCGCCGCGGCCGCGGGCGAACTCGAAGAGGTCGACCTCGACGCCGCGCCTGCGCACCTCGTCGACCTGGTCGCGCACCCAGCGCCCGCGCTGCGGCGCCCCGGCGTCGGGCATGAAGTTGGTGACGACGAGGACCCGCACCGGCGTCAGGGTAACCGCGCACCGCGGTCGTAGTTCCTCTCGGTATGCGAGAGGAACTACG
>DASTTQ010000049.1:0-11559 GCA_035760065.1 Solirubrobacterales bacterium | reverse complement strand
GGGGAGGGGTGGCCCTCTCCCGGCACCCCTCGCTATGGCTCGGGGTTGAGTGCCTGGAGCGGGCCGCCCCTCCCCGCCGGCTCTGGCTCTTCGCGTAGCTGAGAAAACTTGCGTCTACCGCTATGGAGCTATGCTCTTCGGGATACGAACATGTGTTCGTATGGAGATCGCCTGCGTCATCGACAAGCGTCTGGCGATCCTCGCGCGCCCGGGCTGCGGCGGGGGGCCCCGGCCCGGGCGCGCTGCTCTCGCCGACCCGGTGGCGGCGGCGGAGGCGACCGAAGCGACGGCGCGGGCGCTGGAGGCGCTCGGAGCGGGGGTGGAGTCGACCCGGAGCGGCGAGGCTTTCTTCGCGGTGGATGGCCTGCGTGGCCTCTACGGCGGCGAATCGGCCGGCGTCCTCGCCGCCGCCCGCCGCGCGGCGGGTGAGGGCTGGCGGATCGGCAGCGGCCGCACCCGCCTCGCCGCCTACCTCGCCGCCGGCGAGTGGCCGCGACCGGCGCCGGTGGCGACCCTGCGGCCGCGGCTCGGCGCACCCGAGCGCGAGGCCGCGGAGCTGATCGAGGCGCTCGAGCGCCTGGGGATCGATTCCCTGCTCGAGCTCGCCCGCCTCTCCGCCGATCAGGTCGCCGACCGCTTCGGCCCGCTCGGCCTGCGGGCGCTGGCACTCTGCCGCGGCGAAGAGGAGCCGCTGCGACCGCGAGCGCCCCGAGAGGATCTGGCCGAGGAGATCGAGCTGCCGGAGGGAACCGCGGGCCGCCAGCTCGACCGGGCCTTGGAGCTGCTGGTCGACCGCCTGTTGGCGCTGCCGGCGCGCAAAAATAGGACCCTGCTCGGGCTGCGCCTGGGAGCGGTCCTCTCCGGCGGCGGCAGCTGGAGCGTGGACCAGGGCCTGGGGCGCCCGAGCGCCTCGCCGCGGGTCCTCCGCGACGTGCTGGCGCCGCGCCTGGAGGAGCTGCCGGGCCCGGCGACGGCGCTGCGCCTGCGGGCGGTCGGGCTCGGCCCGCCGGCGCGCGACCAGCTCGAGCTCGCGGTCGGCGGCGCCGAGCCGCGCCGGCGGCGGCTGCGGGCGGCGGTGCGGGAGGTACGGGCCGCGCATGGCGGCGAGGCGCTGCTGCGGATCCTCCCGGTCGATTCGGCCTCGCGCGTGCCCGAGCGCTGGGCCCTGCTCACCCCCTACCCCGAGCTCTGATGCCGGGGGTCCGCCGTCTGTACGCCCCGCAGCGGGTGGCGGTCCGGGCCGACCCCCGCGGCGCGCCGCTGCTGGTCGAGGGGACGACAGTCGAGGCCGTCCGCGAGGAGTGGCTGGTCGAGGACCGCTGGTGGACGCCGAAGCCGCTGCGCCGCCACTACTTCGAGCTGGTGCTGGCCGACGGCCGCGCCGTCACCGTCTTCCGCCGCGCCGGCACCCAGCGCTGGTATCGGCAGCGGGCCTGAGGAGCATGCCGTGTACGTCGAGCTGCACGCCCACTCGGCCTTCTCCTTCCTCGACGGGGCTTCGACGCCGATGGAGCTCGCCGCCGCAGCAGCAGCCCACGGCTACCCCGCCTTCGCCCTCACCGACCACGACGGCCTCTGGGGATCGATGGAGTTCGCCCAAGCCTGCAAGGGCTTCGGCGTCCGCCCGATCACCGGCGCCGAGCTGACGCTTTGCCTCGACGGGCCGAAATGTCGCCCCAGATATGCCGACGGGCCGAAAAGTCGTTCAGGAAAAGACAAATCGGCCCGTCGGCATGAAGAAGGAGACAAATCGGCCCGTCGGCATCTGACGCTGCTGGTCGAAGACGAGGCGGGGTACCGGAACCTCTGCCGTCTGCTTACCGCCGCCCACTCCCACACCCGCGACAACACGCCTCGCCAGGCGATGCAGCCGTGGGTGACGTTGGAGCAGGTGGAGGAGCACTCGGAGGGACTGGTCTGTCTGTCGGGATGCGCTCGGGATGGGGCCGTTGCCGGGGCTTTCGAGCGGGGCGAGACCGCGGCGGGGGAGCGGGTTGCTCGGCGGCTGCTCGGGGCTTTTGGTCGCGAGCGGTTTCGGGTCGAGCTGCAGCGGCCCTACTGGCGGCGGGACCGGGCTCGCAACCGGTGGCTGGCGTTGCTGGCGGAGCGCCTCGGCGTGGTCTGCGTCGCCACCGGCAACGTCCACTCGCACGACCGCCGCCGGGCGCCGCTGCAGGACGCGCTGGTCGCGATCGGCCGCTGCGAAACGCTGGAGGAGTCAGAGCCCTTTCGCCGCGGCAACTCGACCTCGGCCCTCACCTCGCCCGGCGCGATGGCGGCCCGCTTCGCCGAATACCCCGAGGCGGTCGCCGAGACCGAGCGCCTCGCCGGGCGCCTGCGCTTCGACCTCACCGCGCAGCTCGGCTACCGCTACCCCGGCAGCGAGGACCCCACGGCCGACGCCGAGCTCGCCCGGGTCTGCGCCCACCACCTCGGCGAGCGCTACCGCGGCAACGCGCGACTGCTGGAGGCGCAGTGGCGGCTGGAGGAGGAGCTGGCGATCATCCGCAAGCTCGGCCTCTCCGGCTTCTTCCTGCTGCACCGCGACCTGCTGGAGCTGGCGCGCGAGGTCGCCGCGGAGGTGCGCGGCCCCGACACCGCGCGATCCGTGCTGCCGCCCGGGCGTGGCCGCGGCTCCAGCGTCAGCTCGATCGTCTGCTACCTGACCGGTCTCTCCCACGTCGACCCGATCGAGGCCGACCTCTTCTCGGGCCGCTTCCTCAACGACGAGGTGACCTCGATGCCGGACATCGACCTCGACTTCCCCCGCGACGTCCGCGAGGTTTTGATCCCGCGCGTGCACGAGCGCTACGGGACCGACCGCTCGGCGCTGGTCGCGGCTTTCCCGACCTACCGGCCGAAGGGGGCGGTCCGCGACCTCGGCAAGGCGCTGGGGTTGCCGCCGGCGGAGATCGACCGGGTGGCGAAGACGGTCGGCTTCCACGAGAGCGCGGGGGAGATCGAGCGCGACCTCGTGGCGACGCTGGGGTCGCAGCGGGCGGCCGAGCCGCGCTGGCGGGCGCTGCTCACACTCGCCGAGGAGATCATGGGCCTGCCTCGCCACTCCTCCCAGCACCCGGGCGGGATGGTGATCTCGACCCGGCCGCTGATCGACGTCTGCCCGGTCGTCCCGGCGGCGATGAAAGGGCGGCAGACGGTGCAGTGGGACAAGGACTCCTGCGCCGATGCCGGCTTCCTCAAGATCGACCTGCTGGGGCTGGGGATGCTCTCGGCGGTCGAGCGCTGCGTCGAGGAGGTCGGCCGCGCCCGCGGCGAGCGGCTCGACCTCTCGCGGATCCCGCTCGACGACGAGGGGGTCTACGAGTCGATCCGCGCCGCCGACACCACCGGCGTCTTCCAGATCGAGAGCAGGGCGCAGATGCAGATGCTGCCGCGGACCCAGCCGCGCGACCTCGACGACGTCATCGTCCAGGTGGCGCTGGTGCGGCCAGGGCCGATCCAGGGCGGCGCCGTGCACCCATATATAGAGAGGCGCAGGCTGCGCCGCGAGGACCCGGGCTACGAGATCCCCTACGAGCACCCGCTGCTGGAGCCGGTGCTGGAGGAAACGCTGGGGACGATCGTCTTCCAGGAGCAGGTGATCGAGGTGGCGATGGCGCTGGCGGGCTTCAGCGCCTCCGAGGCGGAGGGGCTGCGGCGGGCAATGAGCCGCAAGCGCTCCGAGGAGGCGATCCGCGAGCATCACCAGCGCTTCCTCTCCGGCGCCGCCGCCAACCGCGTTTCCGAGGAGGTCGCCGAACGGGTGTGGAGCCAGCTCCAGGGCTTCTCCGGCTTCGGCTTCCCGAAGGCCCACTCGGCCGCCTTCGGCCTGCTCGCCTACCAGTCGGCCTGGCTGCGGCTCCACTACGGGCCCGAGTTCCTCTGCTCGCTGCTGAACGAGCAGCCGATGGGCTTCTACCCGCCCGACTCGCTCGTCCACGAGGCGCAGCGGCGGGGAATCCGGGTCGCCCCGGTCGACGCCAACCGCAGCCGGGTCCTCTGCCACGTCGTCTCGCCGCGCGAGGACGAGGAGGTACGGGGCGGGCTGCAGGTGCGGGTCGGGCTCGGTTACGTGAAGGGGGTGAGGAAGGAGGAGATGGAGGCACTGGTCGCCGAGCGCGAGCGCGGCGGTTCATATAAGGGGATCGCCGAGCTCGCCTCCCGCTCGGGGGTCGGGCTGCCGAGCCTGGAAAGGCTCGCCTGGGCCGGTGCGCTCGATGGCATTCCCACCGACTCCGTTGGCGAGCGCCGCGAAGCGCTCTGGCGGGTCGGGGTGACCGGCGCGGGCCGCGTCGCCGGCAGCGGCACCCAGCTGGCGCTGCCGATGGAGCCGCCCGCGCCGCCCGAGCTGGAGCCGCTGGGGGAGTGGGGGAAGCTGATCGCCGACTACCGCTCGACCGGGATGACGATCGAGAAGCACCCGCTGAAGCTGTTGCGGCCGGAACTGGACCCCCGCCTCGTCCGCACCTCCGACCTGACCCGGATCGACCACGGCTCCGTCGCCGAGATCGCCGGCATGGTCACCGCCCGCCAGCGCCCCGAGACCGCCAACGGCGTCACCTTCATCCTGCTCGAGGACGAGCGCGGCGCGGTCAACCTCGTCGTCCCGCCCCCCGTCTACGAGCGCCACCGCCCCCTCGTCCGCGCAGCTCCCCTGATCCGCGCCCGCGGCCGCCTCGAGCGCCGCGAAGGCACCGTCAACCTCGTCGTCTCCGACCTGGCGCCGCTGGAGCCGGCAGCGGCTCCGCTCCCAGAGCGAGCCAGGCCGGCGGCTCCGCCCAGGCCCCGCGAGCATGCCGTCGCGGAGCTACGTGCCGTCGTCCCCGCCGGCCACAGCTTCGGCCGGCGTGGGTGACCCCTCTGGCCAGACGGTCCATAGCGTCGAGTGGAGCCGCTCGAGGCACGCGTGGATCAAGTGGTGGTCGCCGTCGGCCTTCAGCCCGCCGCTGTGGCCGTCGATGATCGCGTCGACCAGGGTGGCCACCTTGCCGCGGGCGCGCCCGTCGACCTGCGGCAGCGGGCCCGGGCAGCTGAGCACAGCGCCGTCGTCCTCGATGCTCGCCCAGACCGCGTCGGCCTCGCCGTCGAGCATATCCTCGGCGTGGATCTCGATGCCGAGGTTCTTGCCCCCGTGCTCGGGGAGGGCCACCAGCGGCAGCGCCGTGCGCAGCAGCCCCCCGAGTTCCCGCGGCGTCAGCCCAGTCGTCCCCTCCGGAACGATGTAGCGCCGCCGCCAGCGCCCGATCCCCGCGATCAGGGCCATCCCCCGCCGCGCTTTGTCGGTCAGCGAGTAGCCCCGCCGCCGCCCAGCGCTCGTCGTCTCGTGCAGGAAGCCGCCGACCGCGAAGAGACCGGCCCGCCGGTTGACCTGGTGGTAGCTGAGCCCGTGTTCGACCCGCGCCAGCTCGGTCGGCGATTTCGGCCCCAGGTTCAGCTCCTCGATCAGTCCCGATTCCCAGAGGTCGGCCAGCAGCGCCAGCGAACCCCACGCATGCGCGTCGATTTCCCCACTGGGCAGCCGGGTCAGCGAAGCGTCGGCATAAGCGTCGACGAGCTCGTAGAGCTCTCGCCCGCTCGGCTCGCTGAGCCTGTGGACGACCTTCGAGGGCACCCCCGGCTCCTCGCGCCGCTCGATCACCCCCAGCGCGGTCAGCTTCTCCGCATAGCGGTAGACGGTTCGCGGCGTGTAGCCCTTGACCCGTTCGGTCATCCCCTTCGTCCGCAGCGCCCCGTCGCCAAGCGCCATCAGGATCGCGCCGCTGGCGCCCGCGCTGAGCAGACGCAAGATAGCCGGCGTCGTCGGCTTCGGTTCCCCGTTCAAAGTTGAGCGAGGATAGATCTCCTTCAGCCCAAGTTTTCCCTGTAAACGGGTGACATTCTGTGCAAGAGAGAACTGTCGCTCGGCAGATTGCTAGCGTCGAGGGCAAGCAGATCGAAGCGCGCTCGAAATTGATGAACGGCAAAAGCGACAAGACCCGCTGGCTCGCCCTCTACGTCCTCTGCGCGGGGATGCTGATGATCGTGCTCGACGCGACGATAGTCAACGTCGCCCTGCCCTCGATCCAGGACAGCCTCGGCTTCTCGCAGAGCAACCTCGCCTGGGTCATCAACGCCTACATGATCCCGTTCGGCGGCTTGTTGCTCCTGGCCGGCCGGATGGGCGACCTGCTCGGGCAGCGGCGCGTCTTCCTCGTCGGCCTGACCATCTTCACCGGCGCCTCGCTGCTGTGCGCGGTTTCGGTGTCGCAGGAGATGCTGGTCGGCGCCCGCTTCATCCAGGGGATCGGCGGCGCCCTCGCCTCGGCGGTGATCCTGGGGATGATCGTGACGATGTTCCCAGAGCCCGGGGCGCAGGCGAAGGCGATCGGCGTCTACGGCTTCGTCGCCTCGGCCGGCGGCTCGATCGGCCTGCTGCTCGGCGGCGTCCTCACCGACGCGATCAGCTGGCACTGGATCTTCATCATCAACCTGCCGATCGGGCTCGCCACCGGCTACCTGGCGACCCGCCTGGTGGCCAACCCGGAGGGCATCGGGATCCGGGAGGGCGCCGACTTCCCCGGCGCGGCGCTGATCACCGGTTCGCTGATGCTCGGCGTCTTCACCATCCTGCGGATCGAAGCCTGGGGCTGGAGCGACCCGCGGGTCTTCGTCCTCGGCGGCGTTTCCCTGGCGCTGCTGGCGGTCTTCGTCCGTCGCCAGGCGAAGATCGCCAACCCGCTGATGCCGCTGCGGCTGTTCCGCTCCCGCAACGTGGCCGGCACGAACGTCCTCCAGGCGCTGCTGGTCGCCGGCATGTTCGGGATGTTCTTCCTCGGCGCGCTCTACCTCCAGCGGGTGCTCGGCTACAGCCCGCTCGAGGTCGGGCTCGCCTTCCTGCCGACGACCCTGGTGATGGGCACCCTCTCGCTCGGCTTCTCGGAGCGGCTGATCATGCGCTTCGGCCCGCGGACGACGCTGATCCCGGGCGTCTGCATGGTCGTCGTCGCCCTGCTCCTCTTCGCCCGCGCCCCGGTCGGCGCCGACTACCTGACCGACCTGCTGCCGCCGTTGCTCCTGATCGGCGTCGGCGTCGGCACCTCGTTCCCGGCGATCATGACCCTGGCGATGTCCGGCGCGACCCGGGCCGACGCCGGGCTCGCCTCGGGGCTGGTCAACACGAGCATGCAGGTGGGCGGGGCGATCGGCCTCGCGGTCCTGGCGACGCTCTCGGGCGAGCGCACGCAGTCGCTCCTCGACGACGGCCACAGCCTCGCATCGGCCCTCACCTCCGGCTACCACGTCGCGTACCTCGGCGGGGCGATCCTGGCGGCGATTGCCGCCGCGATCGCGGTCTTCGTGCTGCGGGCGCCGCGACCCGAGGCGATGCCCGTCCCGCAGGAGGACGGGGCGGAGCCCGCTTACTCCGAGGCTGCCTAAGATCCGTCGATGTTCGAGAAGAAGCCGGTCAACTGGCGTGCCTGGCTGGTCGGCATCCTCGCTGCGCTCGTCCTCGTCGTCGCCCTGCAGAACTCGCAGGAAGTCAGCGTCGAAGTCCTCTTCGCCAGCTTCACCGCGCCGCTGATCGTCGTCATCCTGCTGGCGACCGCGATCGGGGCGCTGATCGGCTACGTCGCGCCCCTGGTGCGCCGCCACCGCCGCGAGGAGCGACAGCACGGCGCTTGATCTTTTAAGCTTCCTTGCGCAATGGGGGCAGCGCAGCAAGGGAGAGGGAGATGAGCGTTCTTCAGAAGGAGATTCCACAGGACTGGTACGCGACGGCGTTCACGGGGATGTCGGCCGAGATGGCCTGGACGGAGCGGACCGGGTCGGAAATCGACCGGGCGCTGACGATGCTGCGGCCCGAGGGGGGCGAGCGGATCCTCGACCTCGCCTGCGGGACCGGCCGCCATTCGCTCGAGCTGGTGCGGCGCGGCTTCTCGGTCGTCGGAGTCGAGATCGGCGCGGAACTGGTCGAGATCGCCCGGCGCGACGCCGAGGCGCAGGGCCTCGATGCCGAGTTCGTCGAGGGCGACCTGCGCGAGCTCGACTACGACGGCGAGTTCGACATCGTCCTCAACCTCAACGACGGCGCCGTCGGCTACTTCGAGACCGACGAGGAGAACCACCGCACCTTCGAGGTGATCTCGCGGGCCCTGAAGCCCGGCGGCCGGAACCTGGTCCAGGTCCCCAACGTCCTCTACGCGCGCTCCCACCTGCCACAGCGCTCCTGGATCCCGAGCTCGACCATGGTCGAACTCGTCGAGCACCGCTGGAACAAGAAGGACAGCTACATGGAAGGGGCGATGATCCCGGTGAAGTTCGGCGAGGTCCTGGAGAGCCTCGACAAGCGGATCGAATTCCGCCAGCGCCTCTACACGGTCGACGAGCTGCGCGAGATCTACGCCTCGGTCGGGATGACGCTCGAGCGCGTCTTCCACGGCAACGGCCGGCCGAAGGAGCCGACCGAGTCGCAGTTCGAGATCTTCGTCTCGGCCAGAAAGGGTTAAGTGTTGATGCCAGCTACGTCAGGCGACAGGACCTCCCGCGAGGGGATGCCGATCACCTCGCCCTCGAACCGCTTCCGGGTCCCGTAGACCAGCCAGGTCGTGTCGATTTCCCCGATCTCCATCTCGAGCCGCAGCTCGTCCGGATGCTTGTCAAGGTGCTCGAGGTGGGTGAGGCCGGCGTCGTAGCGACCGGCCAGCAGCTCTTCGGCGACGATCGGCTTCGACTGGACGTCGACGATCTCCGGCCAGTCGGCCGGGTCGATGTAGCCGGCGGTGGCGGGCACGAGGCCGAGCGAGCGCGGCCGCTCGACGTCGCGACGCGCCAGCACTGCGAGGGCCTTGGTCGGGTAGATGAAGGTGTCGACGACGAAGACCTCGCTCCAGTAGCGCTCGGTCACCTCGTGGACCTTCGGGTGGGCGCTGCACTGGACGAGGAAGGCGCCGTCGCGGCCCCGGATCCGCTCGAGCCCGTCGAGGAAGTCGCCGATGAAGTCGATCTCGTAGTCCTCGATGCCCTGGAAGGCCATATAGGCCCGGCAGGCGCGCTCGTGGCAGGTGCCCTCGGGCCCCAGCGTGACCAAGGCGACGGAACCGGCGCCGGCAGCGTCCCTGCTCGCCATCGTCCAAGGATACTCGATTTAGGCAAAAATCTCCTTGACTAATCGCCCGTTCCCCGTTAAGACTGGCCCTGTACACAATCCGGTCCCTCCGGGCCGGGCACAAAGGAGAAACAGATGAAGCACCTGAAGATGCTGGGCCTGGCCGCGCTTGCGGTCATGGGCCTGATGGCATTCCTCGGAGCCGGCACCGCCTCGGCGACCGAACTCCAAATCAACACAACACCCAGCGCCAACAGCACATGCGGCTCGGCACCGCACGATGAAGGCTGCACAATCGAAGCGACGCTCGAGGCTGGCACGTCGGCGACGCTTTCCGACACATTCAGAATCAGCGTCGACACATGCACGGCATCGACCGTTGAGGGCAGAATCGAAGACGCCTCGGCGGCCGGCAACCCGACAGGGAGAATCTCTACCCTGACCTTCGGCGGCTGCAGCGACACCACGACCGTCGTAAGAAACGGGTCACTGGAAATCGAACACATTGCCGGAACGACAAACGGCACAGTTACCTCGAAGGAAGCGGAAGTCGAAGTGTTCTCGACAGCGCTTGGGGCAACCTGCAGAGCCGTCACCGGTACCGGCACGTCTCTCGGCACCCTGACAGGCGCCGGGCATGGCCTCACCAACGCGACAATGGACATCAACGCCACGATCACGATGGAAGGCTGTGGCATCTCCAGCGGCAAGTGGGTAGGCAGATACGAAGTCACAAGCCCGACCGGCTTGACGGTCGAGTAGCTAGACAGAGGTCCAGCCGCTTGACGGCAGACCGATCACGGAGGGAGCCGCGCCATGTCGGGCGGCTCCTTTCCTTTGGGTCCCGAGCTGCTTGACAATCGTTTCGGAGCCCTCTAGCTTGCCCATCACCTTGGGAAACGGGAGCAGTCCGTTCAGGGAACGAAGGTGTTTGGGGGAAAAGTGAGGCAGGAGAAAGCATGAAGGCAGGGGTTCTCGCCTGGCGGGCGATCATGGTGGTCTCAGCGCTGGTCGCCCTCCCTTCTCCCGTCGCCCGAGCGGCCGAAGGCGAACGGCAGCTCGACCCCGTTCTCTCGCTCACGGGCGGCTGCACCACCGAAGCACCGGACCTCGTCCCGGATCCCGGCCTCTGCCCGATGCCTCCCGGCGTTCCAGGCGTCGACCACCCGAGCGAACCATTCGCCAAGCCGATGGCTGTCGCCACCGATTTCTACGGCGACATCTACGTGAGCAGCTTCGGGAAAGCCGCCGACGGCTCGGAAGGGCGGATCGACATCTTCGACCCCCAGGGGTTCTTCATCACCGAGATCGGTCGTGAAGGGGTTGGCGAACCGGGGATACCGGCCGGCTATACCCCGACCTCACTCGCAATAGACAGCAACGGAATCCTCTACGTGCTGCTGAAGAAACCGGGCGGAAACATTCGGATCGACCGCTACACCCCTAGTCCCTACGAACCGGAAGCTGGCGAACTCGCATATGGGAATGCGCCTGTGGAAGTGGAATTGGGACCAGGGCGTGCCGCCTCACCGTTCACCGGCATCGCGATAAATCCAGGAAACAACCGCCTTTTCGCTAACTTCGGGAACGGAGGACTGGTCGAGTACACCTCTGCCGAAGACGGGAACACGGAAGTTACGAGCACCAGAGTGGGAGTCTCGCCTTACGGGGTGGGGGCAGCGATAGACGCAGCCCGCCAGCGGCTCTACGCGAGTCACGTAAACGAACGAATAGACATCTTCGACCTCGAACAGGTGAACGGGAACAACGAACACGAACTGATCGGGACGATCGACGGATCGGCGGTTCCGGCGGGCCACTTCACCGGCGAACTATCGGTGGCGGTCAACGAAGGCAACGGCAACGCCTTCGTCCTCGACCGTGCCGTAAACAGGCTCTACGAGTTCGCGATCAACGAAGGCTCCGACGGGACGATGCACGGGGAATACCTGAGGACGATCGAACCCGAAGGCGGCTTCTCGGCGATGCAAGGGGCGGAGATCGGTGTCGACAACGGCCCCTCGAGCCCCAACGGGGCGAAAAGCACGCGCGGACGCTATCTCTACGTTCCCTCGGGCACGACCCTCCTGGGCCACTCCTTCGCCTTCGAAGAATCCCAGGAACACCCGCCGGTGGTGAAATCGGTCTCCGCCGTGGGCATCGGCGAGGTCGAAGCCGAACTGGTGGCGACGGTCAACCCCGGCAGCCTGCCCACCACCTACACCTTCGAATACACCACTCGCCAGCACTACGAAGAAGCGGGGAACACCTTCGCCGGAGCAAGTGTCGCGGGCGGCGGCCAACTGCCCGCCGTGAACGCGGACAGGGAAGCCTCGGCGATCGCGATGGGCCTGGTGCCGGGCACCGAATACCTCTTCCTGGTCCATGCCACCAACGCCAAGGGCGAAGACGCGGCGGCAGGGAGCTTCGCCACCTACCCGACCCCGTCCCTCGAACCCACCCCCTGTCCCAAC
>DASTTQ010000048.1:0-42791 GCA_035760065.1 Solirubrobacterales bacterium | reverse complement strand
CTTTCCCATGCATATGTAGGGGAAAGGACGAACGCCACTCGCGCATCTACGATGCGGCCCGTGAGCGAGGAGCAAGTTCCCGCGCCCGATCCCGCCGGGCCGCAGCGCAAGCCGCCGAAGGAGGCGGTCGCCGAGGCGAAGGTGCGGGCGCCCACCCGCGGCAACCGCAAGCTCGAGAGCTTCCTCGACGCCGTCAACTCCGACGAGCAGGTGCGGGCCTGGTGGTACATGACCCAGGTCCACGCCGAGCGGCTGGGGATGTCGGACCACTCCTGGGTCCACATGCAGATCGTCCTCAACATCGCCCTGCGATTGCTGCGGCTGCTGGTCAAAGCCGGGGTCGAGCCGGCGATGGTCGCCGACCACGGGATGCGCGACCGCGACGCCGAGGTCGTGGTCGCCGGCGGCGCGCTGCTCCACGACGTCGGCATGTCGATCCACCGCGCCGACCACGAGGCCTACTCGCTCTTCCTCGCCGACGGCGCCCTCCAGCGCCTCCTCGCCGACGCCTACCGTGAGCCCGAGCGCACGGTAGTCGCCTCCGAGATCCTCCACGCGATCATCGGCCACCGCCGCCGCGGCGAGCCCTACACGCTCGAGGCCGGCGTCGTCCGCGTCGCGGACGCCCTCGACATGGCCCAGGGCCGCACCCGGATCCCGCTCGAGAAAGGCCACGAGGGCATCCACTCGATCTCCGCCGCCGCGATCGACGAGGTCCGCATCGAGCGCGGCGAGGAGCGCCCCGTCCGGATCGAGATCCAGCTCAACAACTCCGCCGGCATCTTCCAGGTCGACGACCTGCTCGCCACCAAGATCCGCGGCACTCCCCTCGAGGGCCGCGTCGAAGTCGTCGCCAAGGTCGAAGGCGAGACCGAGAAACGCCTTCTCAGCGGCTTCAGGCTCTCCTGAGCGGCGCTAGTTGAAGCGCGCCAAATCGGCCTTGCGCTGTTCCTTGCGCTTCTCCAGGCGGCCCTGGATCAGCGAGAGGACGATCACCAGCGCGGCGAAGAAGCCGATCACGCCGAAGCAGAAGAAGGTCACCGTCTTGTCCGTGGTGGGGCCGGCGAGGCCGACGCCCTCGTCGGCGAGGGCGGCCGGGGCGGCGATCAGCATCAAGGCCCAGAGGCTGGCCAGGAGTGCGGCGGTGCGCTTCACGGGCGGAAATCTAGCGCACCGACGCGCTGCCGGTTCTGGGCACAGCTCGCTGTCCCGAAAAATCGGTTGCGGCCTCGGGCGCCTTCCCGCAAATTCGGGCTGACCCGGCGGCAGGTCGTGAAAATCCTGTGAACAGCAGGCGGTTCGCGCCTCCGGGGGGCATACAATCCGCCTATCCGCATCGCAGTGATCGACACCGACAGCGGCTTCGTCACCGTCCTTGCCAAGCGTGCCGAAGTCGCGGGCTGGCACCTCAGCCACAGTGCCGGGCCGGTTCCGCCTCGGGATCTCGTGGCGTTGAAGCTGAACGCCCTCCTGATCGACCCGGTCGTGCTCGGCGACGAGGCCTGGCCGTACCTGGAGCGGGTCGCCTCGCTGCTGCCCGAGCTCGGCCTGGTCGTCTGCACCGGCCGCTCGACCGTCGCCCAGCGGGTGCGCGGCCTGCGGCTCGGGCTCGACGACTGGATGACCAAGCCCTGCCACCCGGAGGAGACCCTGGCGCGGCTCGAGGCCGTCGCCCGCCGCCACACCCGCGGTCGCCGCGAGGCGGAGGGCGCTCCGCTCAGCGCCGGCGAGCTGGAGATCCGCCCCGATCGCTTCCAGGCCTTCGTCGGCAGCGAACCGCTCGAGCTGACCCGCCGCGAGTTCGAGCTGCTCTACCTGCTCGCCGAGGAACGCGGTCAGGTGCTGGAGCGGGAGAAGATCTACCAGCGGGTCTGGGGCTACGCGATGGCCCACGGCGACCGCTCGGTGGACGTCTTCGTCCGCAAGCTGCGCCAGAAGCTGGAGAAGCGGTCGCCGAGCTGGTCCTACATCCACACCCACTTCGGCATTGGCTACCGGTTCGAGCCCGAACCGGCCGGGATCGTCGAGGAGGAGCTGCGGGCGGCGCCGGAGGTCACGACGCCGCCCGCCGAGGCCGCGCAGGACGACTCGTCTTCACAGATCGTTCACAAGACCTTTACGGCGGGATAACCGCCCTCCGCGCACGCCCGGCGATGCTCGGCGGGCATGGGAAGGCTGGAGATCAGGCCCGAGGAGCACGCCGCGCTCGTCGACGGGCGACCTCTGAGCCTGACCGTCCGCGAGCTGCAGCTGCTGGTCAGCCTTGCCGCCCACCCGCAGCGGATCATGACCCGCGAGGAGCTCTTCGCCGCAGTCTGGGGAGGCGAGCCGCGTGACGACGACCGCTCGGTCGACGTCTACGTCAGCCGCCTGCGGGCGAAGCTCGGGGAGGCGCTGCCCGAACGGCGCTTGATCCACACCCACAACGGGATCGGCTACCGCTTCTCGCCGGACGGCTGACCATCGTTTCCACCCTTTTCCCCGTCATAGCAAGGAAAAGGGTGGAAACGATCCATCGAGGGGGGCGTTTTACATCTTTTTTACATCTTCGCCACAGCGCAGTAACAAGCTGGTCGGCGACCGCTGGGAGCCTCCGCGCCAGCGTGTCTAAAACCACCCAAAGGAGTCCGATGTCCACCTCTAGATGGCTTGTGGTGATCGCCTTCGCCGTGACGCTCGCCCTCGGCCTCGCCGCCTGCGGTTCCAGCAGCAGCGAAACCAGCGGCGGCGGTTCCTCGTCGGGCGGCGAAGTCTCCGGCGAAATCGCCGGCGCCGGCTCGACCGCCCAGCAGGCGGCGCAGGAAGCGTGGATCGCCGAATTCGAGAACGAAAACAGCGGCGCGACCATCTCCTACGACCCGGTCGGGTCGGGCGGCGGCCGCGAACAGTTCATCGCCGGCGGGGTTGCCTACGCGGGCAGCGACGCGGCGCTCTCGACCGAAGAAGGCGAACTCGAAAAGGCCGAAAAGCAGTGCGCGCCCGGGGAGCTGATCGAGGTCCCGGACTACATCTCGCCGATCGCGATCATCTACAACCTGCCGGGAGTCGAAGAGCTGAAGCTCGACCCGGAAACCCTGGCGAAGATCTTCGCCCAGGAAATCACCAGCTGGAACGACCCGGCGATCGCCAAGGACAACCCCGGCGTCGAACTGCCGGACACCCGGATCACGCCGGTCAACCGCTCCGACGAGTCGGGCACGACCCAGAACTTCACGGAATACCTCTCCGAGGTCGTTCCCAGCGTCTGGAAGTTCGAAGTCAGCGGCGACTGGCCGGTGAAGGGCGGCGAAGCCGCCTCGGGCACCTCGGGCGTGGTCGAAGCGGTCAGCGCCGGCGAAGGCGCGATCGGCTACGCCGACGCCAGCCAGGCCGGCGAACTCAGCATCGCCAAGATCAAGGTCGGCAGCGAATGGGCCGAACCGACCGCCGAAGCCGCTGCGAAGATCGTCGAGGAGTCGCCTCTCGACAAGGAACTCAGCCCGGGCAGGTACACGATTGCCTACGAACTCGACCGCAAGACCGAATCGCAGGGGACCTACCCGATCGTCCTGGTCTCCTACTTCATCGCCTGCACCAAGTACGGCTCGGCCGGCGAAGCCGAAGCGGTGAAGGCCTACGCGGAATACGCAGTCAGCCCCGAAGGGCAGGAACTGGCGGCCGAACAGGCCGGCTCGGCTCCGCTCTCCTCGGCGCTGACGAAGAAGGTGACGCCCGCGGTCGAAGCGATCGAAGCGGGCTAGGAGGCCGGTGGCCTCGGTCGACACCACGACCAACGCGGGCCAGCTGCTGGCGGCGGCGTCCGGAGGGCGCCGTCGCCGCGGCGACCGCATCTTCTCCCGCACCGCCGTGGTCGCCGCGGTGACGATCCTGGTCCTGCTGGGCGGGGTCGCGATCTTCCTCCTCTCCGAGGGCTTCCCCGCTCTCACCGCCGGCGCCTCCGAACTCCCCGAGGGCAAGACCTTCCTCGACTACGTCGCCCCGCTGGCCTTCGGCACGGTGCTGGCGGCGGCTCTGGCCGCCCTCGTCGCCGTCCCGCTGGCGGTCGCGGTGGCGCTCTTCATCACCCATGTCGCACCGCCGAGGCTCGCGCTGACGCTCGGTTACCTGGTCGACCTCCTGGCCGCGATTCCGAGCATCATCTACGGGCTCTGGGGCATCTTCGTCCTCGGCCCCGCGGCGGTGCCGGTGCTGAAATGGCTGGAAGAGAAGCTGGGTTGGACCCCGATCTTCGAAGGCCCGGCCTCGGCGACCGGGCGGACGATGCTCGTCGCCGGCCTGGTCCTGGCGGTGATGATCCTGCCGATCGTCTCCGCCGTCGCCCGCGAGGTCTTCGCCCAGACGCCGCGCCGCCTGCAGGAAGGCGCGCAGGCGCTCGGCGCCACCCGCTGGGAGATGATCCGGATCGTCGTCCTCCCGTTCGGCCGCTCGTCGGTGATCAGCGGCGCCATGCTCGGTCTCGGCCGAGCCCTGGGGGAGACGATGGCGGTGACGATCATCCTCTCGGTCTCCGGCGCCGTCACCTTCAACCTGATCAGCCAGGCGAACCCCTCGACGATCGCGGCCAACATCGCCTTGAACTTCCCGGAGTCGAGCGGCCTGGCGATCAACGCCCTGATCGCGACCGGCCTCGTCCTCTTCGCGATCACCCTGGTCACCAACATGGGAGCGCGGGCGATCATCGCCCGGCAGAACCGGGAATAGGCAGATGGAGAGCGCCTCGCATCCCCTCCGCGCAACCAGCGGCCTGACCATGGACCGCGACGTCGGCAGCCTGCCGAGCTGGGCGACCTGGGTCGTCCTCGGCGGCTCGGCCGCGGTCGTCGCCGCGGCCCTGCTCGCCACCGGCGCCTTCACCGTGGCGCTGACGCTGGTCTTCGGGACGCTGCTCTCGGCCCTCGTCCTCTACGCCTGGTCGCGCGCCGTGGAGGGGAGGCGACGGGCGCTGGACCGCGTGATGACGCTCTGGATCGCCGCCGCCTTCGGGTTGGCGATGATCCCGCTCTTCTCGCTCGTCTTCGAAGTCGTCAAGCGCGGCGTCCCCGGTCTCAGCCTCGAATTCTTCACCGAAGACGCGCGCGGGAAGGTCGGGGGCGGCGGCGCCGCCCACGCGATCGTCGGCACGCTGATCATCACCGCCGTCGCCTCGGCGATCTCCGTCCCGATCGGGATCATGGGGGCGATCTACCTCAACGAGTACGGGACCGGTCGCCTGCGCCGGGCGCTGACCTTCTTCGTCGACGTGATGACCGGCATCCCCTCGATCGTCGCCGGCCTCTTCGCCTACGCGCTCTTCGAGCTCTTCCTCGGCCCCGGCATCCGGCTCGGGGTGATGGGCTCGGTGGCGCTCTCGGTGCTGATGATCCCGATCGTGATCCGCTCGGCCGAGGAGGTGCTGAAGATCGTCCCCGACCACCTGCGCGAGGCCGCCTACGCGCTGGGGACGCCGAAGTGGAAGACGATCACCAGGATCGTCCTGCCGACGGCCTTCGCAGGCCTCGTGACGGGGGTGATGATCGCGGTCGCGAGGATCGTCGGCGAGACCGCGCCGCTGCTGGTCACCACCGGCGTCGTCGACTCGATGAACACCGACCCCTTCAACGGCCGCATGCAGAACCTCGCCGTATACGCGTACAACGAGTACCGCTCGCCAGGGGTGATGAAACAGGCCTCCTACGACAAGGCGTGGGCGGCCGCTCTGACCCTGATCGCGATCGTGATGATCCTCAACGTCGCCGCCCGCCTCGTCTACCGGCGGTACAAGACCGAGATCCGCTGAAGCTGAGAGTGGAAGGAAGGAGGCTGAGATCGATGCTGGGAGCCGGGACCAGGCGCCGCGCGCCGGAGCAGGCGCCTGACGGGCGCAGGGGGGAGATGGCAGACTCACGCGGGGTGACCGCGACTTCGACCCAGCCCGTGGCAGCGGCTGCGGGGCAGCCGGCGAAGTCGATGGAGGCCCGCGACGTCGACCTCTTCTATGGAGGTTTCAAAGCGGTCGAGGGGGTGTCGATGACCGTCGAGCCGAACAAGGTGACGGCGTTGATCGGCTCATCGGGCTGCGGCAAGACGACCTTCCTGCGCTCGCTCAACCGCATGCACGAGCTGACCCCGGGGGCGCGGGTCGCCGGTCGGATCACGCTCGACGGCGAGGACGTCTACGCGCCCGGGGTCGACCCGGTGGCGGTGCGGCGGCTGATCGGGATGGTCTTCCAGCAGCCGAACCCGTTCCCGACGATGTCGATCTACGACAACGTCGCCGCCGGCC
Source organism: Solirubrobacterales bacterium (assembly GCA_035760065.1). Classification (GTDB taxonomy): domain Bacteria; phylum Actinomycetota; class Thermoleophilia; order Solirubrobacterales; family 70-9; genus VAYN01. The sequence continues at coordinate 36,529 of DASTTQ010000048.1, read as the reverse complement.
TCGACCTCAACGCGAGGAAGGTGAGCAAGGCCCGCAAGGACGGGGTCGTCGAGCACAGCCTGCGCGGCGCCCACCTCTGGGAGGAGGTGAAGGACCGGCTCGACAAGCCGGGCGGCAGCCTCTCCGGCGGCCAGCAGCAGCGCCTCTGCATCGCCCGGGCGATCGCGGTGGAGCCGGAGGTGCTCTTGATGGACGAGCCCTGCTCGGCGCTCGACCCGGTGGCGACGCTGGCGATCGAGGACCTGATCGGCGAGCTGAAGAGCCGCTACACGATCGTCATCGTCACTCACAACATGCAGCAGGCGGCGCGGGCCAGCGACGTAACCGCCTTCTTCAACATCGAGGCGACGGGACAGCCGGGGCACCTGGTCGAGGTCGGTCCGACCCAGGAGATCTTCACCAAACCCGGCAAGCAGGAGACCGAGGACTACGTCAGCGGTCGCTTCGGGTAGGCGGACAGACGATGCCTGAAGTCGCGCGCGCCGAATACCTGGAGGAACTGGCCAACCTGGAGGCGAGCGCGCTGGGCGGGCTCGACCTCGTCGGGATCGCGTTGACGCGGACCCTGGAAGCGGTCGAGCACCAGGACGTCGAGCTGGCGCAGCTGGTCGTCGCCGACGACGACCGCATCGACGGTCGCTACCTCGAGGTGCACCAGGCGCTGATCACCCTGCTGGCGACGCAGTCGCCGGTGGCGACCGACCTGCGGCTGATCTCCGCGCTGCTGCACGTGCTGAAGAACATCGAGCGGATGGGCGACCAGTGCGTGAACGTCTGCAAGGTGATCCCGATCTCCGGCAACGAGCCGCCCGCCGACGAGGAGATGGTGCGTTTGATCCTCACCATGGGGCGGCACACGAAGGCGCTGATCGTGCAGGCGAAGCGCGCCTTCGAGGAGCGCGACGTCGAGATGGCGCAGGACCTGGTCCGCCAGGACGACGTCGTCGACAACCTCAACCGCGACTGCTTCCGGCTGGCGCTGGAGCTCGGCGACGACGCCGACAAGCGGGAGTGGGCGATGACGATGCTGCTGGCGGCGCGGGCGATCGAGCGGACGGGGGACAACGCGGTGGACATCGGCGAGCAGGTCGCCTTCGTGGTCACGGGGTTGTTCCGCGAGTTCGAGGACGCTTCGCATCCTGAGGCGTAGGGGAGGGCCGGGCAATGCCCACGCTCAACTTTTTCGGTGATCCGTCAGGGCCGTCCGAGCTCGTGGGCGCCGAAAAAGTACAAGCCGCTTAGGGCATTGCCCGGCCCTCCTCACCGTTCAGATCCGATCGGCCTGGGAACATGTGGGGGATGCGCCTATGACTCTCTGTGCGGCGATAGATATCGGGTCGAACACGACTCGGCTTCTTGTCGCGGAGCCTGTGGATGGGCAGTTGAAGAAGACGATGGAGCAGCGGGCTTATACGCGGATCGGGAAGGCCGTCGATGACGAGGGGGCGGTCCGGCCGGAGAAGATCGACGAGGTCGGTGAGGTCGTCGGGACGCAGGTGCGGCTGGCGCGCGAGCTGGGAGCGGAAGAGATCCGCGCCGTCGCGACGGCGGCGATCCGGGAGGCGACCAACGGCGAGGCCGTGGCCGAGGCGATCGGCAACGCCGCCGGGATTCCGATCGAGGTGCTCTCCGAGCAGGAGGAGGGTCGCCTCGCCTTCCTCGGCGCGACCAAGACGCTCGGGCACCCGGCGGAGGGACCGGTCGGCGTGGTCGACATCGGCGGCGGCTCGACCGAGGTGATCCTCGGCACGGTCGCCGACGGCGTCCGGAGCGTGCGCTCCTGGCCGGTCGGCTCGGGCAACCTGGCCGACGAGCTGATCTCCTCCGATCCGCCCTCTGCGGCCGAGATCCGCCGCGCCCGCGACCGCATCGACGACATTTTCGAAGGCGTCGAGCTCGAGCAGCCGGCCCAGGCCGTCGCCGTCGGCGGCTCGGCCACCTCGCTGCGCCGCCTCGTCGGCGCCGTCCTCGAGTACGAGACCCTGGAGCGCGGCATCCGCGTCCTCTGCGGCGACCCCGCCGCCGACGTCGCCCGCCGCTTCGAGCTCGACCCCACCCGCGTCCGCATCCTTCCCACCGGCGTCCTCCTCCTCGAGAAGGTCTCCGACCTCCTCGGCCAGCCCCTCCAGATCGGCAAGGGCGGCCTCCGCGAGGGAGTCATCCTCGACCTCCTCAACGGCAGCGCCAACGGGAGTTCTCCGGAGCGGGTCGCGGCTTAGAAATAGTCTTCGATCAGGGCTTGGCGACGTCGCTTGCTAGCGCGATCGAGTTCCTCTTGTAGTTTCTTGCTCTCTTCCCGGTTTCGAAGCAGCCTTTCGGCTTCGGTGGGTAGGCGCTGCACGAGTTCAAGAGCGCGATCGAAATCGAAGACATCGGAGTCTTGAGCGAGGCGGTGCGCCAAGTCTCTTTGTTCTCGCTCGGTCATAGGTTCGAATCTACCTCGGGTTGTGTGTTGTCGCTTCCAGCATGTGCGTTGAGTTGCTGAAGCTCGAGCTGCACATCCGCGAGGCCGTCGTCGAGAGCCTTGGTGGTCTGTTCCAGCTTCTTGATTGCTGCTCTGGCTATCTCTGCCGATTGGTCGCTTTCCCCGGCGAATTTCGCTCCGCGAGTCGAGATCTCGCTCGGCAGGCGACCCCGGGTCAAGCCGATGAAGATTGGAGTGACGAGCAAGAGGGCTCCGTAGAAGAACATCAGCGCGATCTCCAGCCTGTAGAGGCCCACTTGCTTGAAGGCGGGTGAGGGTAGGTCTGCAGGGATCTGCACCGAAGCGCAGATCGAGATCGCGGTGCACAGACAGACCTAAACGAGAATGCGGACCAGGAGGCGCTCTGCCATGACTGGACAAGGCTCCTGGGCCTGAGTTTCTCCCCGACCAGCAGGCGAGAAGCCGCATTCTCCGCCTTTTCACATGTTTCCGCCATCAATGGCGAACCCTGTGCGTGAACTGAAGATCGCGAAATAGGGAGAGCACCGATGACTTCCCGTGTCGACATGCATTGCCACTCGACGGCATCGCACTTCGCGAAGCTGGGCGTGCAGCGCTCGCTGGGCCTGCCGGAGTGCGCGACGCCGCCCCAGGAGGTCTACGAACTTGCCAAGCGGCGGGGGATGGACTTCGTCACGATCACCGACCACGACACGATCGACGGCTGCATGGAGCTCGCCGATCGTCCCGACTGCTTCGTCTCCGAGGAGCTGACCGCCCGCTTCGCCGGCGAGCCCCAGGCGGTGCACGTCCTCTGTTACGGGATCACTCCGGGAGACCACGAGTGGCTGCAGGCGCACTCCGGCGACGTCGAAGCCTGCGCCGCATTCCTTCACGAGCGGGAGATCGTCTGCGCCCTGGCGCACCCGTTCTTCAACGTCGCCGCGCCGCTGAGCAGGCGCCACCGGCGGCGACTGGCGGAGCTGTTCCCGATCTGGGAGGTCCGCAACGGCTCGCGGGCCGCCGAGCTGAACATGCCCGCCGTGGTCTACATCGAGACCCACGGCGGCACCGGCATCGGCGGCTCCGACGATCACGCCGGCGTCGACATCGGCCGCACCTTCACCGAGGCGCCCGCGGCCGCGACGCCGGAAGAGTTTCTGGGGTGGCTGCGGCGGGGAGAGGCCGAAGCTTGTGGCGAGCAGGGGAGTGCGGCCAAGTGGGCGCATGCGGCGATGGCCTTGGCGACTCGAGCTCTGGCGGCTGGGGACGGGCAGGGGTCCCTCCCCGGACAACAGCGGGGAGGGTCCGGGGAGGGACCCCTGCCCGTCCAAGCGGACGCGGGTGGTCCTCCGGCTGGAGACGAGCGTTCACAGGGCTTGAATCCGGGAGCTGTGATGAAGATGGCCGAGCGTGTGATTCGAGAGGGGGCCGCTCGCGAGGGGAAGATTGCAGCTGATGTGGGGCCCGAGGACGCTCGCGCTCTCTTGGAGGCATGGCTAGATGCGATCGGGCTCGACTTGCGCGGCCGCAAGTTGATCGCCTACCTGCAGTCCGAGGACTTCTCCCACGCCGATCTCTACCGGCGCGCGCGGCGCATTCACGACCGGCGCCTGCGCGCCGCGGTCGAGGGCGGGGCACGGGCCGTTTCCGATGGCGACTTCCAGACGGCCGTCGCCGGCCTCTTCGAGGCGCTGGTTCCGGCCGTCCCCTACGCGCCCGCTGCCGCCTTCCTCGGCGCCGAGAAGGCGAAGCTCCGAGACCACGGCGGCGAGCGACGGCGGGTCGCAGTGATCGCTGACGGGATCGGCTCGATGCACGGCGTCACCCACACGATCGAACAGATCCGCGAGCGCGGCGTCCCCGGCTTCGAGGTGGACATCGTCGGCACCGACCCCGGCGTCGATCGCCGCCTGCCCGCAGCCGCCGAGCTCGAGGTCCCCTTCTACGAGGGGATGAAGCTGGGCGTTCCCGGCCTGCCGGATCTGGTCGAGGTGCTCGCCGACGGCTGCTACGACCTCGTCCACGTCACCGCGCCCGGTCCCGCCGGGATCGCGGCGACGTTGATGAGCCGGATCACCGGCGCGCCGCTGATCGCCAGCTACCACACCGAGATCGCCGCCTACGCCGGCATGCGTACCAGGGACGAGACGCTCGCGGCGCTCACCCGCGCCGGCCTCGGCGCCTTCTACACCGCCCCCGGCGCGGTCCTCTCGCCGAGCCCCTCGGCCGACGCCTCGGTGATCGCCCTCGGCGCCGACCCGTCCCGGGTCGGCCGCTGGGAGCGCGGCGTCGACACCGAGCGCTTCGACCCGGCCAAGGCCGACCGCGAAGCCTTCCCGGGCGAGGTCAAGGTCCTCTACGCCGGCCGCCTCACCCGCGAGAAGGGCGTCGACCTGCTCGCCGAGAGCTTCCTCCGCGCCCACGCCCGCGACCCGCGCCTGCACCTGCTGCTCGCCGGCGGCGGGCCCGAGGAGGGTGAGCTGCGCGAACGGCTCGGGGAGCGGGCCACCTTCCTCGGCTGGCTCTCGGGCGACGACCTGCCGCGCGCCTACGCCAGCGCCGACGCCTTCCTCTTCTGCAGCGGCACCGACACCTACGGCCAGGTGATCCTCGAGGCCGCCGCCAGCGGCCTGCCGGTGATCGCCGTCGCCGAAGGCGGCCCGGCGACGTTGGTCGAGAACCGCCACACCGGCCTTCTCTGCCGTCCCGACGCCGAGCAGCTGGCGGGAGCGCTGTTGCAGCTCGCCTCCTCGGCGGAGCTGAGGAGCAAGCTCGGTGCCTCGGCCGCGCGCGCCGCGCGGGAGCGGTCCTGGAAGCGCTCCTTGGAGCAGCTTGCCGCCGGTTACCGGCGTGCCCTGGGCGCGGCAGGGGCCGGGGCGCAGGCACTCTCACGTGCCGCCTGAGCCCGGCGGGCGGCCGGCAGGCCCCCAGTACGATTGGGCAATCGACGATCCCGCCCTCTACTTCAACCGCGAGCTCTCCTGGCTCGACTTCAACCAGCGGGTCCTGGAACTCGCCGAGGACCCCGAGATACCGCTCCTGGAGCGGGTCCGCTTCTGCGGGATCTACGCCTCCAACCTCGACGAGTTCTTCATGGTTCGCGTCGCCGGCCTCTTCGACCAGCTCGACGCCGGGATCGAGGCCCGCGGCCCCGACGGCCTCAACCCGACCGAGCAGATCGACGCGATCCAGCGGCGGGTGCTGGACCTCGACGACCGGCTCTGCCAGTGCTTCGGCGCCGACCTGCGACCGGCGCTGGAGGAGGAGGGGATCCGGATCGTCACCCTCGACACCGCGACCGCCGAGGAGCGGCGCGAGATCGACTCCCGCTTCGAGCACCAGGTCTTCCCCGCGCTGACGCCGCTGGTGATCGGGCTCGGCCGGCCGTTTCCCTACATCTCCAACCTCTCGCTCAGCCTCGGGGTGCTGCTGCGCGACTCCGAGAGCGGCAACGAGATCATCGCCCGGGTCAAGGTCCCGAAGGAGCTGCTCGGCCGCTTCCTGCCGCTGGGTGAGGGCGGCCAGACCTTCGTTCCGCTGGAGGAGGTGATCGCGGCCAACCTCGAGGCGCTCTTCCCCGGCATCGACGTGATCGACCACGGCTACTTCCGGGTGACCCGCGACGCCGACTTCAACATCTCCGACGAGGCCGACGACCTCCTGCAGGCCGTCCAGGACGAGCTCCGACGCCGCCGCTTCGGCGAGGTGGTGCGGCTCGAGGTCGAGGCGGGGATGAACCCGCTGCTGCGCTCGCAGCTGGTGGCGGCGCTGCGCCTGGAAGACCGCGAGGTCTACGACATCGACGGTCTCCTCGACCTCGCCGACCTGACCGCGATCGCCGACCTCCCCGGCGACGCGGAGCTGCGCTTCTCGCCCTGGACGCCCGTCACCCAGCCGCGCCTGCAAGGGGAGGACGACGAGCCGGTCGACATCTTCGCCGAGATCCGCCGGCGCGACATCCTCGTCCACCATCCATACGACTCGTTCAACACCTCCGTCGAGCGCTTCGTCTCCCAGGCGGTCGCCGACCCCGACGTGCTCGCGATCAAGCAGACCGTGTACCGGACCAGCGACGACTCGCCGCTGGTGCCCTCGCTGATCCGCGCCTCAGAACGCGGCAAGCAGGCGGTCTGCATGGTCGAGCTGAAAGCGCGCTTCGACGAGGAGGCGAACATCCACTGGGCGAAGTCGCTGGAGGAGGCGGGCGTCCACGTCGTCTACGGCATCCCCGGGCTGAAGACGCACGTGAAGGCAATCCTCGTCGCCCGCCGCGAGGGGGAGGAGGTGCGCGAGTACGTCCACGTCGGCACCGGCAACTACAACCCGACGACCGCCCGCCTCTACACCGACCTGGGGATCTTCACCGCCGACCCCGACGTCGGCGCCGACGTCGCCGAGATGTTCAACTTCCTCACCGGCTACGGACGGCCCGCCGAGTACCGCAAGCTGCTGGTCTCGCCGACGACGATGCGCGACCAGATCGTCGACGAGATCGAGCGCACGGTCGAGGCGCACCGCGCCGGGGAGGAGGCGCGCATCACCCTGAAGATGAACTCGCTGGTCGACGCCCGCTGCATCCAGGCGCTGTATGAGGCCTCGCGGGCGGGGGTGCGGATCGACCTCAACGTGCGCGGCATCTGCTGCCTGCGGCCGGGGGTGGAGGGGGTCTCGGAGAACATCCACGTGACCTCGATCGTCGGCCGCTTCCTCGAGCACTCGCGCATCTACGTCTTCCGCCGCGGTGAGGAGACGCGGGTGTTGGTGGGCTCCGCCGACCTGATGCCGCGCAACCTCGACAGCCGGGTCGAGCTCGTGGCGCCGGTCGAGGACGCGGCGATCAAGGCCGAGCTGCTCGACGTGATCGAGCGCTGCCTCGCCGACAACGCCGGCTCCTGGGACCTCGGCCCGGACGGGAGCTGGACGCGGCGGCAGCCCGACGGCGAACTGCGCAATGCCCAGGAGGAGCTGATGGCGCGCCATTCGGCGCGTGCCGCCGAGCATCTCGCTACTTCCGCGGCCTAGGACATCCCCCGGGCGCGCATACGCCTTTTACATCTCTAGGATGCCTCCGCAGTGGCGCGCTTCTCGCTCCTTCCTCGCGACAGAACCTTCTTCGACCTCTTCATCGAGGCGGGACAGAACGCCGTTCGGGCGGCCAAGCTGCTCGACGAGATGATGCACAGCTGGCCGGAAGGAGAGGCGCTCTCGCGCGACATCCTCAAGGCCGAGCAGGAGGGGGACCGGATCACCCACGACATCGTCCAGCGGCTCAACTCGACCTTCGTCACCCCGATCGACCGCGAGGACATCTACGGCCTGGCGACGCAGATGGACGACATCGTCGACTTCACCGAGGAGGCCGCCGACTTCCTCGGCCTCTACAAGATCGAGGCGCCGATGGAGCAGGCGCAGGCGCTGACCAAGGTCCTCGTCGCCTCCTGCGAGCAGCTGGCGATGGGGCTCGAGAACCTGCCCTCGTTCAAAGACCTCGACAAGTACTGGATCGAGATCCACCGGCTCGAGAACGACGGCGACCGGATCTCGCGCGACGCCGTCGCCTCGCTCTTCTCCAACGGGATCGACCCGATGGTGGTGATCCGCTGGAAGGACATGTTCGCGGTGCTGGAGGAGGCGATCGACGCGACCGAGACGGCGGCTCAAATCATCGAGGGCATAGTCATCAAGAACTCGTGACGGCCTGTGTCCTCTGACGTGATCCTCGTCATTGTCGTCGGCACGGCGCTGGCGTTCGACTTCACCAACGGCTTCCACGACACCGCCAACGTCGTCGCCACCTCGATCTCGACCGGGGCGGCGCGGCCGCAGGTGGCGATCGGGTTCGCCTCGCTGCTCAACTTCGTCGGCGCCTTCATCTCGATCAGCGTCGCCGCGACGGTCGCCAAGGACGTCGTCGACGCCGAAGTGATCACCCCGACGATCGTCTTCGCCGGGCTGATCGGGGCGATCGCCTGGAACCTGATCACCTGGTACTTCGGCTTGCCCTCGAGCTCCTCGCACGCGCTGATCGGCGGCGTCGTCGGCTCGGCGGTCGCCGCGGCGGGGATCGACGCGATCCTCGCCGAAGGCCTGGTCGGCAAGGTCCTGATCCCGGCGGTGGTGGCGCCGATCGTCGCCTTCCTCGTCGCCGGCTTCGCGATCGGCCTCTCCTACCGGGTCGTCGGCAGGCAGCGGCCGGGGATCGTCACCCGCGGCTATCGCTACGGACAGATCGTCTCCGGCGGGCTGCTGGCGCTCGCCCACGGCACCAACGACGCGCAGAAGACGATGGGGGTGATCACCCTCGCGTTGATCGCCAACGGCACCCTTGCCGCCGAATCGGACCCGCCGACCTGGGTGATCGTCGCCTCGGCCACCGCGATCGCGCTCGGCACCTACAGCGGCGGCTGGCGGATCATCAAGACCACCGGCACGCGGATCATCAAGATGGACGCGGCGCAGGGGTTCTCGGCCCAGGGGGCGGGGGCGGCGGTGATCCTCGCCTCGACCCACTTCGGCTTCCCGCTCTCGACCACGCACGTGATCAACGGCGGCGTGATGGGCTCCGGCGCGGCCAAACGGCTCTCGGCGGTGCGCTGGGGGGTGGCCGGCAGCATCGTCGTCGCCTGGGTGCTGACGCTGCCGGCGGCGGCGCTGATCGGCGGCCTCACCTACGGCTTCACCCGGATCTTCGGCAGCGGGGCGCTGGGCCCGGTGCTGGTGACCTTGATGGCGATCTCGCTGATCACGGCCGCCTTCGCCCGACGGGCGCGGCAGGGCGCTCCGGTCGAGGCGGTCGGCGCATGATCGCGACGATCGTGCAGTGGGAAGACCTCTGGCAGACGGTCGTCGCCTCGATCGTGGCCGGGGTCGGGATCACCTTCGCCTTCTCGGTCGGGATCTGGGGGTCGGGCCAGTTCCTCGAGCTGAGCCGCGGGGAGCGGCCGGTGGCGGCGACGGCGGCCGGGGTGGTCGCGGCGCTGGGCTTCATCTGCGTCGCTGCCGCGGTCGCGATCGGCATCGTCGTGATGACGCAGAAGTAGAAGCGGCAGCTGCCGCCGCCCTACACTGAGAGAGTGCGAACCGCGCGCAACGTAGCGATCGTGATGCTGCTCGCCCTGGGCGTCGCCTTCCTGCCTGGCGGCGGCAACATGGCCGAAGCGGTGTTGACCGCGCTGACGATGGCCCTGCTGGCCGGGATCGCCTGGATGGTCTACACCCTGAGCCGCGAGAACCAGCTGACCCTCGCGACCCTGAGCGACCAGCGTCGCGCGATCCTCTACGGCGCGATCGGGATGCTGACGCTGCTCGTCGCCGGCGCCGACAGGCTGTTCGCGACGGGGGGCGGGACGCTGCTCTGGATTGCCCTCTTGGCCGCCTCCGTGGCGGCGATCTGGAAAGTCTGGATCGAGGCGAATACCTACCACTGAGTTGCGTGGTTCCTTTGTCGTCCATATGCCGACAAAGGAACGGCTGAGTTGGATGGCACAGTTTCATTAGGTAGCTGGCGCTGAAATTTTGCGATGTGCGCGCCACGCGTGCGCTCTTGCTCGGCAGGGTGGGGGGCATGCCGCCGAGGGCCGAGAACGCAGTGCACGGGGAGGAGGGGACCGCCTCGGTTGAGCTGGTCGCGGTGATCCCCTTCCTGCTGCTGGCGGTCGTGGCGGCCGCGCAGATCGCGCTCGCCGGCCAGGCGCTCTGGTCGGCCGGCGTGGCCGCGCGGGCGGGGGCGCGGGCGGCCGCGGTTGGAGGAGACGCGTCGGCAGCCGCCCGCTCCGCGCTCCCGTCCTCGCTGCGAGGCGAGGCGAAGGTGGAGGGCAAAGAAGGCGTTTCGGTCGGGGTAGAGGTGCCGCGCGTGATCCCCTCTCTTCCGGCGGTCCGGGTCACGGCTTCGAGCGGGTTGGAGGCGGGCGGTGGCTGAGCGGGGGCAGGCCACGGTCGAGCTGGTCGCGGCGCTGCCGGCGCTGCTGCTGGCAGGCCTCGTCGCGCTGCAGCTGCTGACGGCGGGCTACGCGATGACGCTCGCCGACGGTGCCGCCGAGGCGGGGGCGCTGGCTCTCGCCTCCGGCGACTCGGCTGCCACGGCGGCGCGGGATGCGCTTCCCGGCTGGGCGAGAGACGACGTTGCGGTCGCGGTCGAAGGCGGCACCGTCGTTGTGCGTCTGCGGCCACCCTCGCCGATCCCGGCCCTGTCCAAGCATTTGGAGGTCAGCAGCAGCGCCTCCGCGAGACCGGCCCGATGAGCTTCGTCAATCCCCTGGAGGGCGGCCCGACGATCGTCGCCGTGGCGGTGGGGGAGGCGGAAGGGGCGCGGTGTGCGGCGGCAGCGCTTGCCTCCGCAGCCGCCGAGGTGGATCGCCCCTCGCTGTTCGTCGACGTCGGTGGGAAGGCGCCACGACCGGCATTGCTCGCCTCTGGGGCGGCCCAGAAGCTCGAGGAGCGGCTTGGCGCGCATCTCCCCGACCTAGGGGCTGCAGCCCGCGGCCAGGTCTGTCATCTCGCCGTGTCCGCCCAGCCCGATGGCCTGGAGGCGGCTTCGGCCGCGATCGCCGTGGCGCGTGGATCGACCGCGGTTCTGCACGTTCCGCCCGATCTCCTGCAGGCGACGCTCGACGGCGAAACGGGGCCGAGGCCATCGGGCGTGCTCCTCCGCGCCGACCTCGCCGTAGACAGGCCGTTGGTCGGACTGGCCGTCCGTGACCTGATCGTCCGCGGCGTCGCCGTCGCCGTGCTCAAGCGCCGGCTTGGCTGGATGGTCGAGAGGCGGGCCCTCTTCGGCGCGATGCCGGCGGACGGGTCGGGCGGACTGCCGCCGCGGCTGCTTCGGCGGCTCGGCGTCCTCAGTACGGATATGGAGGTTCGGGCGCAGGCGCTGGAGGCTGCGAGCTGACGCTGCGGACCCTGGCCGCGTGCCAGGTGCCGACGTCTTCGAGTCCCTCGCCGTTCGCTTCGCCGGGCCGGGAGTCGCCCATGAAGCTGTAGAGGGGGAGGCCCTTGTAGGTGACCTGGGTCCTGCCCTCGGGTCGCTTCACCGTTCCGAGCTTCACCGGGCCGGTCGGCTTCGTCCCCGCCGGGACCACGAGCGGCTTCCAGGTTGCGAGGCAGCCGCCGGTGCAGATGAACTTCCCGTGCTTCTCGACGCTGAGGCTGTAGAGGGTCTTGCCCTTCAGCGTGGTCAGCACCGTGTGGCCCAGGGTCGCGTTTTCCGCCTCCTTGGCGACGCGCTTGGTCGGCTGGCTCGCCACCGCGCCGGTTGCCGCGACGAGTGCCAGCGCGGCCGCGAGCAGGGCGATGCGGATCGAGCGGGGGCGGGGGCGGGAAAACGCGAACGGCGACATCTGGTCGTCTCCCTTCGTCGTGGTCGCTCGGTCTACGCGGCAGGGCACAGAAAAGTTCGAAAGCCGCCGCGGAAGATTTTGCTTCTGCGCGCCACCCTTGCGTCGAATCCGGACAGGGTCCGACCCATGCGGGAACGAGAGGAGTCGGGGCAGGCGTTGATCCTGGCGCTCGGCGGGGCGCTGGGGTTGGTCGTCGCCGCCCTGGCGCTGGTTGCGATTGCCGGCGCGGTGACCGGGAAAGGGCGCGTCCAGCGGGCCGCCGACCTGGTCGCGATCTCCGCCGTCCGCTCGATGCGCGACGACCTCGACCGCCTCCTGGCGCCCGCACGTCTGGCAGACGGTGCGCCGAACCCCCGGCACATCGCGAAGGCGACCTACCTCGCGCGGGCGAAGGCCTCGGCGCTGGCGGCCGCCCGCGCCAACCAGGTCGATCCCGGGCGGGTCCTGCTTCGCTTTCCCGACGCCGCATCGTTCGCGCCGGTGCGCGCGAAGGCGACGATCGTCGCGGGCCTGAAGGAAGGCGACGGCCAGCGGGTCGAAGCGTCGGCTGTCGCCGAAGCCGCGGCCCCGTACGGCGCCGCGGCAGCCGGCGCCGCCGGCATGGCGAGCGGAGGCGGCTACAGCGGTCCGCTGGTCTACCGCGACGGCGAGGGGATGCGGCCGGACGTCGCCGCCGCCTACGACCAGATGGCCGCCGCCGCCCGCGCCGACGGCATCGTCCTGGTGGTCGTCTCCGGCTTTCGATCGGACGCCGAACAAGCCGAGCTCTTCGCCGCCCATCCCGATCCGACCTGGGTGGCGCCCCCCGGCCACTCGTTGCACCGCTGCGCCACCGAGCTCGACCTCGGCCCTTCGTCCGCCTACGCCTGGCTCGCCGCCAATGCGAGCCGCTTCGGCTTCGTCCAGAGGTACAGCTGGGAGGCTTGGCACTACGGGTTCGTTCGAGGCCCGGCTCCCTGCTCGCCGGAGGGGGAAGCGGGCGCAGGCGGGGCGGGGGCGACTCCCACCGCGACCTCCACATCGCTGCCTTCCTTCGTCCCGGCTCGGTACCGCGAGCCGATCCTCCGCTCGGCGGCTCGCTGGGGCGTGCCGCCGGCGCTGATGGCAGGGCAGCTGATGGCCGAGTCGGGCTTCGACCCCGACGCCGGCTCCCCCGCGGGCGCTCAGGGAATCGCCCAGTTCATGCCGAGCACCGCCGCCGCCTACGGCCTCACCAACCCCTACGACCCGCTCGCTGCCATCGACGCCGAGGCCCACCTGATGCACGACCTGCTCGAACAGTTCGGCTCCCCCGAACTGGCCCTCGCCGCCTACAACGCCGGCCCCGCCCCGGTCGAAGCCTGCCACTGCATCCCGCCCTATCCCGAGACCCAGGCCTACGTCACCCGCATCCTCGCCCTGATCGCCGGCGCCGGCGCCGGCGCCATGCCCAGCTTCGAAGTGCGGCTGGTGGCGTGAATTTTCGGGTGCGGAGGATGCGTGAGATTCACCCGGCGGCTCTAAAGCACCGGCTTGATGTCGCTGACGTCAAACATGCGCTGACGCACCCGATCAGGGTGCTTGAAAGAGATGACGGCCGACGTCTTTATCTGGGACCGACCCGGACCGCTGAACTCCTAGAGGTGGTCACAGAGCTTCGGCCGGATCGAACAGAGATAGCGATACACGCGATGAAGATGCGTTCGAAGTATGCGAACCTGATACCGAGCGAATGACGATGGAGCCGAAGAACTACGGGAGAACCGTCACCGGTGCGCTGATCACCGAGGAGTTCATCGAGAAGGCCAATCGCGAAGCCGAGGCCGGCTGGGACGTGGATGAGCTGCTCAGGTGGCGGGACGTTGGACCTGGGTTTGAGCCCGATCCGGACAGCCATGCACGAAGCGCACCGCCGCGGCGCTCTCGCCGACAGAAGTAGCGGCTCGGTCGCATATCGTCGCGCCGATGCCGGACCGCGTCCTCCTTGCTCAGCTCAGCGACCTGCACCTCTGCGCGGAATGGGAGGGGGTCGACCCGGCGCCACGTGTGGAGCGCGTGGTCGCGGCGGTGCGCTCCCTGCCGGATCCGGTCGATGCCGTTCTCGTCAGCGGCGACCTCACCGACGACGCCGGCGAGGAGAGCTACCGGCTGGCGCGCGAGCTGCTCGGTCGTTTCGAGGCGCCGGTCCACGTCCTGCCAGGCAACCACGACGACCGCGCTCGTCTGCGGGCGGCCTTCGACCTGCCCGGGAGCGCGGCGGAGCCGGTCAACTACAGCGTCCGCATCGGTGCGCTGCGGCTCGTGGTCCTCGACTCGGCCGTCCCCGGCCAGGATCCCGGCGCCTACAGCCCCGACCAGCTCGCCTGGCTCGACGCCGAGCTTGCGCGGGCGGGTGAGGCCCCGACCCTGCTCGCCCTCCACCATCCACCGCTGGCGACCGGTCTGCCGGAGTGGGATGCGATCAACCTTCCGCCGGGCGCACGCGAGGCGATGGCCGATGTCGTCGCCCGCCACCCGCAGCTGCGGGCGATCGCCGGCGGCCACCTGCACCGGACCGCCGCCGGGGCCCTCGCCGGCTGCCCGGTCTTCTCCGCGCCCAGCGCCTGCCTGCAGGCACGGCCCGACTTCGGGGGCAACGACGTCGAGTTCGTCGATCCGCCCGGCTTTGCCCTGCACGTGCTCGACGGCGAGGCCTTCTCGTCTCAGGCCGAGCTGCTTGGCTAATGAAGCTCGGGGTAGCGGAACGGCGGACGTGGCGATAGAAAAGGAGCGGCGATGCGCAATCCCTTCACCCATAAGAAGCTGGACGAAGTCAAGAACTCGGCGCCGGAGTTCGGCTTCGGCGACGACATGGAGGCGCGCTTCGCCAAGGACGACGTCGAGACCGAGGAGACCGGCTTCAGCTTCCACCGCCTGAAGCCGGGAAAACGGCAGCCCTTCGGCCACCACCACGAGGACGCGGAGGAGGTCTACGTCATCGTCCGGGGCAGCGGGCTGCTCAAGCTCGACGACGAGATCATCGAGGTCGAGAGGCTCGACGCGATCCGCGTCTCCCCCGACGTGACCCGCGCCTTCGAAGCCGGCGACGAGGGCCTCGAGGTGATCGCCTTCGGCCCGCGGCGCGACGGCGACGGCGAGATCATCCCCGGCTGGTGGAGCGACTGATCGCGAGTCCGTCCTCTTCCTTGTAGAGCAAGGAATTTCGCGGACTCGCGGGATAGACTGCGCCGCTATGCCAACCGAGGTGCAGGGAGTCGAGGGGATGAAGGCCCTCGTCGGCCGCGGGGTCGGCCCGAGCGAGTGGCGGACGATCACGCAGGCCGACATCGACGCCTTCGCCGAGCTCTCCGGCGACCACCAGTGGATCCACGTCGATCCCGAGCGGGCCAGGATCGAGAGCCCCTACGGCGCCACGATCGCCCACGGCAACCTCACCCTCGCCACCGTCGACGGCTTCCGCCAGGAGCTCATCTCCTCCACCGGCTTCGCGATGGGGGTCAACTACGGCTGGGACAAGATCCGCTTCCCCGCCCCCGTCCCCGTCGACTCCCGCATCCGCGCCAACGCCGAGGTCGTTTCCGTCGAGGACAAAGGCAACGGCTGGTACCAGGTCGTGACCCGCTTCACCCTCGAGGTCGAGGGCGGCGACAAGCCCTGCTTCGTCGGCGACAGCGTCACGCGGGTGCTGGTGGCCGCTGTCTGATGCTCGCAGTGAGCTGATGAGTTGGCTCTTATTACTTGTCAGGTTACGTCCGGAAGGGTCGTTAATACTCAAGACCGAATGAGGTCAAGTCGGATAGGGCAGGTGCTGTGGACCCTCTTGGGGTTGGCGGTAATTGTTGTAGTGCTCGCCGGCGCTGGACTTCTCTTTGTGCTGGCAGTTCGAGCAGGCTCGGCGTTTGGAGCAGCTGTTATTGCTGCTGCGGCAACTGTAAGCGCCGCCTGGCTAGTTCGATTTTTCGAGCGGGGCCGGGTGATGGAGGCCGTTCGACGCGAGGAGCTCAGTTCGATCTATAACCAAATGGCTCAGGTGCTTCATGGGCAGGAAGTGCCACCAAAAAAACGTCTCAAGCTTGTTGATGAATTCCTAAAAAAGTCCTTGGTGTATGCAAGTCCGGCGACCCTGAAGGCATATCGCTCTTGGTTCACTCAATTGCCTAAACACGAAAAATGGTCAAAGGAGGAGTTCCGTCCCAGTGCCCTGCGCTATGAAGTTTTTGTGAAAGCCATGCGCAAGGATCTCGGAATTAGTAATTGGGGACTCCAAGATGGGGACCTAGCCCGTATGCGAATTCACGACTTCGACGACTTCCCCTAGCAAGAAGGGGGTACTTATGAGCTCATAGCCGTCATAAGTACCCCCAATGTGAACCGCTACTTGACCGTCAGGGTGCCTTCCATGCCGGCCTGGCGGTGGCCCGGGATGGAGCAGTAGTAGGTGTAGGTGCCGGGTTCGAGTTCGATTTCGGCGGATTCGGAGCCTTCGGCGATGGGTTCGGTGCCGCCGATTTCTTCGCCCGCTTCGTTTTCGATTTTGACGTCGTGGGGGACGGGCGATTCGTTGGTGAAGTTGAGGGTGTCCTTGCCGGCCTTGGCGGTTGCCGATTTCTCGACGAATTCGAGGTTGCCTTCCGGGTTGGCTTCGATGTCGACACTGGAGGCCGAGCCGGCGCTGCCGCCTTCGGCTTCCTTCTTGGCTTCTTCAGCCGTTTCTTCGGCTTCTTCGACCGCGCCGGCCGCCCCGCCGGTTTCTTCGCTGGTGGAGCTGCCGCCACCGCCGCAGGCAACCAGGGCGAGGGCCGCCAGGAGCAGGGCGAACAGGGCAATGAGTTTCTTCATCTCGTTCCTTTCCCGCAAAGAATTTCTTCAGCGGACTCTAGTCGCGATACGCAGACTGCCGCTACCCGGTTCAGGGCGCGGGGAACGCAAACCCCTCAGCGGCCGTGGAACTCGGGGGTGCCGCCGCCGAAGAAGGTCTCGACCCCGTTGCGGAGGTCCTCGGTCGCCATCGAGTCGGCGATCCCGTGCCGCTCGAGCTGCAGGTGGTCGTTGATGCTGTTCTCGATGCTGACCCCGACCAGCTTCTTCGCCATCCGCACGTAGTGGGGCGCCTTCTTCGCCAGCTCGTCGGCCTTGACCCGCGCCCGCACCATCAGCTCTTCCGGCGGCGCCACCTCGCTGACTAGACCAAGCGACAGCGCCTCTTCGGCGGGCAGGTTCGGGTCCTCGAGCAGCAGCTCCAGCGCCTTGCTCGGGCCGACCACGCGCGGCAGGAAGTAGGTCATGCCGCCGTCGGGCGAGGCGCCGATCCGCCCGTAGGCGGGGGCGAAGAAGGCGGTGCTGGCGGCGATCCGGATGTCGCAGGCGAGCGCCAGCGAGAAGCCCGCACCGGCTGCCGGCCCGTTGATCGCGCCGATCACCGGGTAGGGGATCCGCCGCATGTCGACGATCGCCTGGTGCAGGGCCTCGGCCCCGCGCCGCACTTCGGAGGGCAGGTCGATCTCCTCCGTCTCGACCCCTTTGCGGAACCAGTTGACGTCGCCGCCGGCGCAGAAGGCCTTACCGGCTCCAGTGATTATCAGCCCCCGCAGCGGCGCCCGGTCGGCGAGCCAGGCGAAGGCCACCGTCATCTCCCCGATCAGCTCCGGGCTCATCGCGTTGAAGGCGTCGGGTCGGTCCAGGGTCAGCGTCCCGATCTCGCCGTCGACCTCGATCCGAATCGTGTTCAGCTGCGGCGGGTTGACGGTATCGGTGGTCATCTCGATTCTCTCCTGGTCGGGTCCGGGGTTTGGCCGAGTGGCCAGGAGCCTACCCTTTGAGCGATGGCAGAAGGCAACGGGAAAGCGAGTGAAGAGGGGGCGCTGAGCCGCGCCGAGCGGATCGCCCAGCAGCGCAAGTCGCTGCCCGACCAGCCCGGCGTCTACCTCTTCCACGACCGCGGGGGCGAGCTGCTCTACGTCGGCAAGGCGCGCTCGATCCGCAAACGCGTCGCCTCCCACTTCTCCGGCGGCGACACCCGCCTCACCTCGCGGATCGACCGGATCGAGACCCTCGTCACCGCCAACGAGGCGGAGGCGCTGCTGACCGAGCAGAGCTTCATCAAGCGCCACCGGCCGCGCTTCAACATCCGCCTGCGCGACGACAAGTCCTACCCCTATGTCGCCGTCAGCCTCGACGAGGACTACCCCCGCGTCTACTTCACCCGCGAGAAGCACCGCGCCGGGCGCGCCTACTTCGGCCCCTTCTCCAGCGCCCGCCGGGTGCGGGAGACGCTCGACCTGCTCGGCAAGCTGTTCCAGTTCCGCACCTGCGAGGGGGTCGAGCCCGGGCGCCGCTCCGGCAGCCCCTGCCTCGACTACTACATCAAGCGCTGCGGGGCGCCCTGCGTCGACTACGTCAGCAGGGAGGAGTACCGCCGCAACGTCGAGGCGATCGTCGACTTCCTCTCCGGCCGCTACCGCCAGATCGAGCGCGAGGAGGAGGCGAAGATGGAGGCGGCGGCCGCCGCGCAGGAATTCGAGCGGGCGGCGGTCCACCGCGACCGGCTGAAGGCGATCCGCTCGCTGTTCGAGCGCCAGCGGGTAGCGGGGGCGGCGATGGGAACCGCCGACCTGATCGGGGTCGCGGTCGAGGGCCAGGACGCCAACGCCCAGGTCTTCCAGGTCCGCGACGGGATCCTCGCCGAGCGCCAGAGCTTCTACCTCGAGAACCAGGGAGAACGCGAGGCGGCCGAGGTCGCCGAGGAGTTCATCTCCCAGTACTACGCGGCCTCCCCGGCGATGCCGCGGACGGTGATCGTCGGCCCCTACCTGCGCGACCGAGCCGGGGTGATCGCCGAGGCGCTGAGCGAGCGCCGCGGCGCCCCGGTCGAGGTCCGCGCCGCCGAGCGCGGCGACAAACGGCGGCTGCGCGAGCTGGCCGAGCGCAACGCCCAGCTCGCCCTCGCCCAGGACAAGCTGCGGCGCGAGCACCGCCGCACCCGCCGGGTCGAGTCGCTCTCGGCCCTGGCCGAGGCGCTGGGCATGGAGGAGCTGCCGGTGCGGATCGAGGGCTTCGACATCTCGACGATCGGCGGCGAGCACACCGTCGCCTCGATGGTCGTCTTCGAGGGCGGGGCGCCGAAGAAGTCCGACTACCGGCGCTTCAAGGTCCGCGGCGACCTCCGTGCCGAGGGCCCAGGCGACGGCGGCCCCGACGACTTCGCCTCGATGGAGGAGGTGCTCGGGCGGCGGATGGCCCGCTACCTCGAACAGGCCGACCTCTCCCCGCACGACGGCAAACGCGACGCCAGCTTCGCCTCGCTTCCCTCGCTGATCCTGATCGACGGCGGCAAGGGGCAGCTGGCGGCCGGGGTGCGGGCACTGCAGCCGTTCGCCGAGCGCGGCGTCACCATCCTCAGCCTCGCCAAGCGGCTGGAGGAGGTCTACGTGCCGGGCCGCTCGCAGCCGCTCGACCTCGCCGCCGACTCCGAGGCCTCGCGGCTGCTGCAGCGGGTCCGCGACGAGGCGCACCGCTTCGCGATCGAGCACCACCGCGGCCGCCGCGACCGCGGCCTGTTGGAAAGCTCGGTCTTCGACTCGCTGCCGGGGATCGGGCCGGCGCGCAAGCGGGCGCTGCTGCAACACTTCGGGACGCCGGAGCGATTCCTCGCCGCCACCCGCGAGGAGCTCGAGGCGGTGCCCGGCCTGCCTGGCAAAGTGGGCCGGGAAATACACGAGCAGCTCAACCGGACCAGCTAAGTGGTCAACCACTAGGAGAGTCAGATGGCAGAGCGGGTGGAGACGGAATCGGAAGCCAGCGGCGCCGGCGGGAACGGCAATCGTCCCGCCAAGCCGGTCACCGTAGTCGTCATCACCGGCCACTCGGGGGCGGGCAAGTCGGAGGCGATCGCCGCCTTCGAGGACGGCGGCTACTTCTGCGTCGACAACCTGCCGCCGCGGATGATCGCCGCGCTCGGCGAGCTCTTCCGCCACGAGGGCAGCGGGGTCGAGCGCGCCGCGATCGTCTCCGACGTGCGCGGTGGCGAGTACTTCGAGGAGCTGGTGCAGGTGATCGACGACCTCGAGGCCGAAGGCCTGAAGCCGACGGTCCTCTTCCTCGAGGCCGGCGAGGACACCCTGCTCGACCGCTACAAGGAGACCCGCCGCCGTCACCCGCTGGCGCCGGAGGGGCGGATCGTCGAGGGGATCCGGGCCGAGCGCGAGCTGCTGGCGCCGCTGCGCGAGCGCGCCGACAAGGTGATCGACACCAGCGACCTGACCGGGGCGGAGCTGCGGCGGCAGATCACCGAAGAGGTTTTGGGCAAGGAGGAGAGCGGCAAGCTCGCCCTCACCCTGCTCACCTTCGGCTTCAAGAACGGGCCGCCGCGGGACGCCGATCTCACCCTCGACGTCCGCTTCCTGCCCAACCCCTACTACGACAAGGGTTTGCGGCCGATGACCGGGATGGACGAGGAGGTCCGCGCCTACGTCGAGAACGGGACCCAGGCCGGCGAGTTCTACGGCCGCCTGCTGCCGCTGCTCGAGTTCCTCGTCCCCGCCTACGTCGCCGAGGGCAAGAGCCACCTGACGATCGCGATCGGCTGCACCGGCGGCCGCCACCGCTCGATAACCGTCGCCGACCGCATCCGCCGCGACCTCGCCGCCCGCGAGGACGTGATCGTCCGCGTCAAACACCGCGACGTGGAGCTGGACTGACCCGACGGGCCGATTTGTCGATTCTCATCTGCCGACGGGCCGATTTGTCCCACCCGCGCAGACATTTAGGCCCGTCGGCGGAGCAAGGGGGACTTTTCGGCCCGTCGCCCTAGAATCGCCGGCTCTTGGCTGAGGCGGTCATATCGATTGAGGGGCTGCGGATGTCCTATGGGGCTACCGAGGCTGTGCGTGGCATCGACCTCGAGGTGAACCGGGGGGAGGTCTTCGCCTTTCTCGGGCCGAACGGGGCGGGGAAGACGACGACGGTGGAGATCCTCGAGGGATATCGCAAGCGAACCGGGGGAGAGGTGAGCGTGCTCGGTGGGGACCCCGAGCGGGCCGGGCGCGAGTGGCGGGAGCGGATCGGGATCGTCCTGCAGAGCGGCCGCCTCGACCCCTACCTGACCGTGCGCGAGTCGCTCGACCTCTACGCGGGGTACTTCCGGGCGCCGCGGCCGACCGACGAGGTGATCTCGCTGGTCGGGCTGGAGGGCAAGGCCGACGAGCGCGCCAGCCGGCTCTCCGGCGGCCAGCAGCGCCGCCTCGACGTCGGCATGGCGCTGGTCGGCGACCCCGAGCTGCTCTTCCTCGACGAGCCGACCACCGGCTTCGACCCCTCCGCCCGCCGCCAGGCCTGGGACGTGATCGCCGGCCTGCGCGACCTCGGCAAGACCGTCTTCCTCACCACCCATTACATGGACGAGGCGCAGCGGCTGGCCGATCGGGTGACGATCATCGCCGCCGGGCAGATCGTCGCCCAGGGGACGCCGGAGGACCTGGGCGAACGCGACGCCGGCGAAACGACGATCCGCTACCGCAGCGACGGCCAGGAGGTCACCCTGCGGACGACCGACCCGGTCAAGACCCTGCACGACCTCACCGGCGCGGCGCTCGCCAAGGGCGAGGAGCTCGACGGCCTGGAAGTGACCCGTCCCTCGCTCGAGGACGTCTACCTGGAGCTGACCGCCGCCGTCGAGAACGCCGCTGTGGCCGAGCCGACCGAGGAGCGCGCGAATTGACCGGCCTCGCCCTCGTCGCCCACCAGTTCCGCTACGACCAGAAGGCGTTCTGGCGCAACCCGGCATCCGTCTTCTTCACGGTGATGTTCCCCGTGATCGTCTTCCTCATCCTCGCCGTCGTCTTCAACGGCGAAACCGTGAACGTGCGCGGCGGCGTCGACGCGACCACCTACTACGTGCCCGCGATCATGTCGCTCTCGATCATCTCGGCGACGATGCAGACGCTGGCGATGACCCTGGTGATCGCCCGCGAAGACGGCCGCCTCAAGCGCGGCCGCGGCACCCCGATGCCGCCCTGGGTCTTCATCGCCGGCCGGGTAGGCAACTCGATCGTCGTCGCCCTGATGACGCTGGTCCTGCTGGCGGCGATCGGCGCGGCTCTCTACGGCGTCTCCGTCCCCTGGGAACGCCTGCCGGAGATCCTCCTCACCCTCGTCGTCGGCGCCGCCTCCTTCTGCTGCCTCGGCATCGCCCTCACCGCCGCGATCCCCTCCCAGGACGCCGCCGCGGCGATCGTCAACGCCCTGCTGCTGCCGCTCTACTTCCTCTCCGGCGTCTTCATCCCCGAAGACCAGCTGCCCAACGGCGTGATCGCCTTCGCCGACCTCTTCCCGGTCCGCCACTTCTTCGACGCCTTCTTCGACGCCTACGTCCCCGCCGGCGGCTCGGCGGTTTCCTGGGACAACCTCGCCGTGGTGGCCATCTGGGGTATCGCCGGCCTGCTCCTCGCGGTCAAGTTCTTCCGCTGGACGCCGCGTTCAGGCTGACCTCGCGACCTTCCGTGGGGGCGCCCTATAGCCTCCCTCCCTCGATGCTCCACCACGTCCTCCTGGAGGTCGACGACCTCGACCGCAGCGCCGCCTTCTACGACTCGATGCTGGCCCCGCTGGGTTGGCGACGCCATTTCGAGCAGGATCAGACGATCGGCTGGGGCATCGCGAAACCCGTCTTCTTCGTCTCCGCCAAGCACGACCCGGCGCCCGGCTTCGGCCTGCTGAGCTTCTCCGCGCTGGGGATCGTCGCGGTCAAGGCGGCCTGGGAGAACGGGGTGAGAGCGGGCGGCGTCACCGTCGCCGACCCCGGCGCGCAGGGCTCGCCCGGGTCCGGCTCCTACTCCGCCTTTCTCAAGGACCCGGACGGGTACGAGATCGAGATCACGATCGGCTCCGACTGACCCGGGGCCGGAAGCGCCGAGTCCATAGGATCGGCTTCCCACAACGAAATCTAGGAGGGATCAGCTCATGGCTGTGAAGGTCGGCATCAACGGGTTCGGACGGATCGGGCGCAACGTCTTCCGGGCCGCCAGGGAGGCGAACGCCGACATCGAGTTCGTCGCCGTCAACGACCTCGTCGACACGGCCACGATGGCCCACCTGCTGAAGTACGACTCGATCCTCGGACGCTACCCCGGCGGGGTCGAGGCGGGCGGCGGCGTCATCACCGTCGACGGCGCCGACGTGAAGATGCTCTCCGAGCGCGACCCCGCGCAGCTGCCCTGGGGCGAGCTCGGGGTCGACGTCGTGATCGAGTCGACCGGCTTCTTCACCGCCCGCGCCGACGCCGCCAAGCACCTCGAGGCGGGCGCCAGGAAGGTGATCATCTCCGCCCCGGCCAAGGAACCGGACGTCACCGTCGCCCTCGGCGTCAACTTCGAGCGCGACTACGACCCCGAGCGGCATGACGTCATCTCCAATGCCTCCTGCACGACCAACTGCCTGGCGCCGCTGGCGAAGGTCCTCAACGACTCGATCGGCATCGAGCAGGGGCTGATGACCACGATCCACGCCTACACCGCCGACCAGCGCCTGCAGGACATGCCGCACAAGGACCTGCACCGAGCGCGGGCGGCCGCCCTCAACCTGATCCCGACCACGACCGGCGCCGCCAAGGCGGTCGGCCTGGTGCTGCCGGAGCTGAACGGCAAGCTGAACGGGTTCTCGATGCGGGCGCCGGTCCCGACCGGCTCGGTCGTCGACCTCACCTTCACGACCCCGGACCCGGTCACGCCGGAGCGGGTCAACGAGCTCGTCAAGGAGGCGGCGGAAGGCCCGCTGAAGGGGATCCTCAGCTACACCGAGGATCCGATCGTTTCCACCGACATCGTCGGCGACCCCCACTCCTCCATCTTCGACGCCGGCCAGACGATGGTGATCGGCGACGGCCGGATGGTGAAGGCGATCAGCTGGTACGACAACGAGTGGGGCTACTCCAACCGCTGCGTCGAGCTGGCCGGCAAGGTCCTGCCCTCCTGAGGCCGTTGTCTCGCAACCGTTGATGTCCTTCGACAAGGCAAGCGTCCGCGACGCCCCGGTGAAGGGGCGCCGCGTCCTCGTCAGGGTCGACTTCAACGTCCCGCTGAAGGACGAGGGCGGCGAGCGGGTCGTCGCCGACGACACCCGCATCCGCGCCGCGCTGCCGACGATCGAGCTCCTGCGCGAGCGCGGCGCGGCGCTGGTCCTGATGTCTCACCTCGGTCGGCCGAAGGGCGAATGCGACCCGGCGCTGTCGATGGCGCCGGTGGCGAAGCGGCTGGGCGACCTCCTCGGGACCGAGGTGCAGCTGGCACCGGGTGTGATCGAGGGGGACGTCGACCTCACCTGCGGCGCGCTCGGTCCCGGCGACGTCCTGCTGCTGGAGAACCTGCGCTTCGAGCCGGGGGAGACGACGAACGACCCGAAGCTGGCGGAAAGCCTGGGGCAGCTGGCGAGCGTCTACGTCAACGACGCGTTCGGCGCTGCGCACCGCGCCCACGCCAGCACCGCCGGCGTCGCCGACTACCTGCCGGCCTACGCGGGCCTGCTTCTGGAGAAGGAGGTGACCGAGCTGACGAGGGTGGTCGAGGCGCCGCAGCGGCCGCTGGTCGTCGTCCTCGGCGGCGCCAAGGTCTCCGACAAGGTCGGGGTGATCGACCGCTTCCTCGAAGTCGCCGACCGGATCCTGATCGGCGGGGCGATGTGCTTCGGCTTCTTCAAGGCGCAGGGGATCGAGACCGGCAACTCGCTGGCCGAGGGCGTCGAGGAGGCGAAAAAGGCGCTGGAGCGGGCCGAGCGCTCCGACTGCGAGCTGCGGCTGCCGACCGACCTGATCCTCGGGCGCGAGTTCGCCGCCGACACCGAGCGCAAAGAGAGCGACGGGGTGGAGGTGCCCGCGGGCTGGATGGGCCTCGACATCGGCCCGCGCTCGGCGCAGGCCTACGCGGAGGCGATTGCCGAGGCGGGCACCGTCCTATGGAACGGCCCGATGGGCGCTTTCGAGATGGAGCCCTTCGCCGGCGGCACCCGCACGGTTGCCGAAGCGGTCGCCGCGGCGCCAGGGACCACCGTGGTCGGCGGCGGCGACTCGGTCGCCGCGCTGAACCAGTTCGGCCTCGAGGACCGGGTCGACTGGGTCTCGACCGGCGGCGGCGCCTCGCTGGAGCTGCTGGAGGGAAAGAAGCTGCCGGGAGTCGAGGCCCTGCTCGACGCCGAGGAGGGAGAGACCGATGTCTAGCCGAACGCCCTACATCGCCGCCAACTGGAAGATGCACAAGACGGTCGCCGAGGCGGCCGAGTTCGTCGACGCGCTGCTGCCGCGGATCGCCGCCACCCAGTCGGACGTCGTCGTCTGCTCGCCGTTCACGGCGCTGAGCGCGGTGGTCGAGCGGCGCTACGGCACCGCTGTCAAGGTCGCCGCCCAGAACATGCACGAGGAGGACTCGGGCGCCTTCACCGGCGAGGTCTCGGCGCCGATGCTGGTCGAGCTCGACGTCGAGGCGGTCGTCCTCGGCCACTCCGAGCGGCGCCAGTACTTCGCGGAGACCGACGAGGCGCTGGCGCGCAAGGTGCCGAAGGCGCTGGAGGCCGGCCTCGAGCCGATCCTCTGCGTCGGCGAGAGCGAGGCGGCGCGCGACGCCGGCGAGACCGAGGAAGTGCTGGAGCGCCAGCTCCAAGCCGACCTCGGCGGGATCGAGCCCGGGCAGATCGAGAACGTGGTGATCGCCTACGAGCCGATCTGGGCGATCGGCACCGGTCGCACCGCCACCCCCGAGCAGGCCCAGGAGGCGTGCGCCTTCATCCGCGACGTGCTGCGGGCCCGCGGCGCCGCCGCCGACCGGGTGCGGATCCTCTACGGCGGCTCGGTCAAGCCCGCCAACGCCGCCGAGCTGCTCTCGCTGCCCGACGTCGACGGCGCCCTGGTCGGCGGGGCGAGTCTCGACGCCGAGGACTTCGCCGCGATCGTCGAGGCAGCGGGCTAGGCCGATGCCCGAGCCGGTTCCCTCCCTCGCCCTGATCATCCTCGACGGCTGGGGGCTGGCGCCGCCGGGGCCGGGGAACGCGATCTCGCTCGCCGAGACGCCGGTCTTCGACCGCCTCTGGGACGAGTACCCCCACACCCGGCTTTCGGCCCAGGGACCCGACGTCGGCCTGCCGGAGGGGCAGATGGGCAACTCCGAGGTCGGCCACCTGAACCTCGGCGCCGGGGCGATCGTCAAGCAGGACCTGGCCCGGATCGACGACGCCGTCGCCGACGGCAGCTTCTTCGAGAACGAGGTCCTGCTCGCCGCCTGCGAGCGCGCCCGCCGCAGCCCCCGCGGCCGCCTGCACCTGCTCGGGCTGGTCTCCGACGGCGGCGTCCATTCGGGCTGGGAGCACCTCGAGGCGACGATCGAGCTGGCCGCCCAGGAGGGGGTCCCGGACGTCGTCTTCCACGCCTTCACCGACGGCCGCGACACCCTGCCCCACGGCGGCAAGGGCTACGTCGAGGAGCTGGAACGCTGGCTGCGGGCGGCCGGCCGCGTCGCCACCGTCGGCGGCCGCTACTACGCGATGGACCGCGACACCCGCTGGGAGCGGACCAAGCTCGCCTACGACGCGATCGTCCACGGCCAGGGCCTGCGCGCCGAGACCGCGGTCGCGGCGGTCGAAGCCTCCTACGAGCGCGGCGAGACCGACGAGTTCGTCAAGCCGACGGTGATCGGCGAATACGACGGCGCCGCCGAGGGCGACGTGGCGATCTTCGTCAACTTCCGCCCCGACCGGGCGCGGCAGATGAGCCGCGCCCTCGCCGATCCCGACTTCGACGAGTTCCCCCGTGACGGCTTCACCCTCGACCTGACGACGATGACCTCCTACCGCAAGGGCTGGCCCTACCCGGCCGCCTTCCCCGAGCAGCGCCCGCGGACCACGCTGGCGGAAACGATCGCCAACGCCGGCGGCCACCAGCTCCACGTCGCCGAGACCGAGAAGTACGCCCACGTCACCTACTTCTTCAACGGCGGCAGGGAGCAGGAGGTGGACGGGGAAGAGCGCCGGCTGGTCGATTCGCCTCGTGACGTCCCCACCTACGACCACAAGCCGCAGATGAGCGCCGCAGGCGCCGCCGAGGCCTTCGTCACCCGGTGGGGCGAGGGCGACTACCGCTTCGGGGTCATCAACTTCGCCAATCCCGACATGGTCGGCCACACCGGCGTCATCCCCGCCGCCGTCGAGGCGGTGGAGACCGTCGACGCCCAGCTCGGCAAGGTCGTCGAGGCGGTCACCGCCAAGGGCGGCGCCTGCATCGTCACCGCCGACCACGGCAACTGCGACCACATGCTCGAGCCCGACGGCTCACCCAACACCGCCCACTCCCTCAACCCGGTCCCCCTGATCGTCACCGAGCAGGGCCTCCACCTCCGCGACCACGGCATCCTCGCCGACGTCGCCCCCACCGCCCTGGACCTCCTCGGCATCACGCAACCCGAGGCGATGACGGGCCGCTCGCTGGTCGCCTAACTCCCTCCCGCCGACGGGACGAAAACCGGATACATAGGGCGGAAATCGTCCCGTCGGTGGGAGAATGGATTGTCAGGGCCGGCTCGAGGCCACCCGCGGCTCGCGGGCCTCGACGTCGATGCGGGGGAGGATGCGCTCGAGCCAGTCGGGGATCCACCAGTTGCGGGCGCCGAGCAGCTGCATGACGGCGGGGACGAGGACCATGCGGACGAGGGTGGCGTCGAGGAAGATCGCCGCCGCCAGGCCGATCCCGAAGAGCTTGAGGAAGACTTCGGGCGAGGCGACGAAGGCGAGGAAGACGACGACCATGATCGCCGCCGCGGCGGTGATGACCCGGGCCGTTTTCGCCAGGCCGTCGGCGACCGCGCGGCGGGTGTCGCCGTCCTTCAGGTACTCCTCGCGGATCCGCGAGATCAGGAAGACCTCGTAGTCCATCGAGAGCCCGAAGAGGATCGCGAACATCATCACCGGCATGAACGGGGCGATCGGCACTTCGTGGTCGATCCCGATCAGTTCGCCGACCGCGCCGCCCTGCGAGACCAGGGTCATGACGCCGTAGGCGGCGCTGACCGAGAGCAGGTTCATCACCCCCGCCTTGAGCGAGATCAGCGGCGAGTGGAAGGCCATCAGCAGCAGCAGGAAGGAGAGGCCGACGACGCCGACGGTGAAGATCGGCATGCGGCCGGTGATGTATTCGCTCTGGTCCTCGAGGGCGGCGTTGACGCCGCCGACCAGGGCGTTGACGCCGGTCCCGTTCAGCGCCTGCGGGATCAGCTCGCCGCGCAGGCGTTCGACCAGCTCCGAGGTCGCCTCGTCCTGGGGCGAGGTGGTGGGGACGACGGTGAGGATCGCGGCGCTGCCGTCGGCGTTGAATTTCGGCGCCGGCACGTAGGCCACGCCGGGGTCTTCCCGCAGGCTCGTCGCCAGTCGCTGTACGTCGGCTCGGCCGCCGGCGCCGGGCAGCTCGGCCGCGATCACCAGCGGGCCGTTCGCGCCCGGCCCGAAGCCCTCGCTGATCAGGTCGTAGGCTTCGCGCGTCATCGTCCCCTTCTGGTCGTTGCCGGCGTCGGGGAAGCCGAGGCGCATCCCGAGCGCCGGCGCCGCCAGCGCCAGCAGGATCGCGGTGGCGAGGATCGCCGCCGTCCAGGGCCGCCGCTGCACCGCGTGGCTCCAGCGGGCGGCGGGGGAGTGGCCGTCCTCTTCGGGCCGGTCGAGCCGGCGCCCGAGGAACGGGATCCGCAGGCGGTCGACGTTCGGCCCGAGGAAGGCGAGCATGGCGGGGAGAAGGGTGATCGAGGCGATCATCACCACCAGCACCGCCAGCGAGGCCGAGATCGCCACCCCGTACATGTACGGGAGGCCGGTGATGAAGAGCCCGAGGATCGCGATCACCACGGTGCTGCCGGCGATCAGGACGCTGCGCCCGGCGGTGCTGACCGCTTCGACCACGGCGTCGTGGCGGTCCTTGCCGGCCTTCAGGGCGCTGCGGAAGCGGGTCAGCACCAGCAGTGCGTAGTCGACCCCGACGCCGATCCCGATCAGGCCGGAGACCGCGGTGGTCCAGTTGGGGACGTCGACCACGTTGGCGAGGAGGACGATCAGGCCCCCGGAGGAGATGCCGAGGCCGATCAGCGCGATCGCCAGCGGCAGGCCGGCGGCGACAAGCGAGCCGAAGGCGATCAGCAGCACGATCGCCGCGCCGAGGAAGCCGATGCCCTCGGGCGTGGCCCCTCCCTCCGCTTCGCGGATCGGTTCGCCGCCGAGCTTGATCTCCAGGCCGCCGCCGCTGTTCGCTTCGGCGGCGTCGATCAGTTCTTCGCCTTGCTCTTTTTTCACTTCCCAGCCGGGGACGTTCAGCGGCAGCGACGTGGTCGCGATCGTCCCGCCTTCGGAGAGGCGGATCGGCGCCGCCCTGCCGACGTGCCGGACCTCTTCGGCTTCCTTGAAGAAGGCGCTCATCGACTTCTTCGCCGAGGCGCTGCCGGCTCCCGCCGGGTCCTTCCAGACGACGTAGATTTCCTGCCCCGAGTAGTCGGGGAACTCGCGTTCGATCAGGTCGCCGGCTGCCTTCGACTCCGAGCCCGGGGTGTTGTAGTCGGCGTGGTAGTCGCCCTTGAGGGCGGAGCCGAGGCCGATGAGGACGACGGTGGCGACGATCCAGCCGATGAGCATGCGACCGCGGCGGCGATAGGCGATGTCGGCGAGGCGAGCGAGACGACGGGTCATGGGGCGGACCTCCTCGTGAAAAAACTTTACATCTGGAAAGATTTCAGGCTGAAACGATTCATATCACAAACCAGCGAGTAGGATCTTGGCCCCGTGAACCCACCCGGCCTCAACGGCGATCAGGCGCCTTCGACCCTCGCCTTCCTGCTCTCGCAGGTGGGCGTCCACGCGTCCAAGCGCTTTGCCGAGAAGATCTCCGCCGCCGGCCTCAATCCGCCGCTGTTCCGCGTCCTCAGCCTCGTTGCTGCCGCCGAGGGCCGCTCCCAGCAGGCGATTGCCGCGGCGATCGAAATCCCGCCCAGCCGCATGGTCGCCCTGGTCGACGACCTCGAGCAGCGGGGCCTGGTCGAGCGCCGGCCCGACCCCAGGGACCGCCGCGTCCGCGCCCTCTTCCTCACCGCCGAGGGCAGGAAGTCCCTCGCCAAGGGCCGGAAGATCGCCGCCCGGCACGAAGAGGAACTGACCAGGGGGATGGCGCCGGCCGACCGCAAACGCCTGCTCGACCTGCTGCAGAAGATCGTCGACGAACAGGCAATCGGGCGGGGCGTCCATCCCGGCCTCAGCGAGAAGGCGCCGGCGGAGTAGTGCGACAGAACCCGCAGCGCCTGCGCTTCGAGATCGAGGCCCGCGACGGCAGCGCCCGGGCGGGCGTCGTCCACACCGCCCACGGTCCGATCGAGACGCCGGCCTTCATCCCGCTGGCGACCAAGGGGACGGTGCGAGGGCTGGAGTCGGCCGAGGTCGCCGCGCTCGGCTATCGGCTGATCCTCGGCAACACCTACCACCTGTTCGTTTCGCCGGGGCCGGAGCGGATCGCTGCCGCGGGCGGGCTGCACGGCTTCATGAACTGGGAGCGAGCGCTGATCACCGACTCGGGCGGCTTCCAGGTCTTCTCGCTCGCCCACGGCGGCGTCGCCAACGAGGTCAAGGGCAGCGGGCGCTCCGGCGGGCACGGCTCGAAGGTCGAGATCAGCGAGGAGGGCGTTCGCTTCCGCTCGTCCCGCGACGGCGCCGAGCTGTTCATCTCGCCCGAGGTCTCGATGAGCGTGCAGGCGGCGCTCGGCTCCGACATCGCCCTCGTCTTCGACGAGTGCACGCCCTTCCACGCCGACCGCGACTACACCGCCCGCTCGACCGAGCGCACCCACCGCTGGCTCGACCGCTCCCTTGCCTGGCATGCGGCCGAGGGGCCAGAGCGCCAGGCGGTCTTCGGGATCGTCCAGGGCGGGACCCACGAGGACCTGCGGCGCGAATCGGCGCAGGCGGTCTCCGCGGCCGGGGTGGACGGCCTGGCGATCGGCGGCACCCTCGGCCGCGACAAGGAGGAGATGGCGGCGGTGCTCGCCTACACGGCGCCGCTCTTGCCGGAGGAGGCGCCCAAGCACCTGCTGGGGATCGGCGAGGTCGACGACCTGCTCGGCGGCATCGCCCTCGGCCTCGACGTCTTCGACTGCGCGGTGCCGACCCGCCTCGCCCGCCACGGCGTCGCCCTTGCCCCCAACCCCGAGACCCGCTGGCGCCTCGACATGCGCAAGGGCGGCTGGGCCGGCAACCGCGAACCCCTGGTCGAAGGCTGCCCCTGCCCGGCCTGCCAACGCCACGACCGCGACTACATCTCCTACCTCTCCCGCGCGGAGGAGCTGACCGCAGTCCGCCTCATCGTCCAACACAACCTCACCTACATGCACCAACTAACCACCCACGCCCGAATCGCGATCAAAGCACGCACCTTCGACACCTACCGCTCATCTGTCCTATCTGGCTCTCCTCCCTGGGCGGCTTGAGAAGGCGACCGGGACCCCCTCCGAACGGCTTGTACTTCTCGGTCAATCCAATCTCGGACGGCAGCCGACGCCCCACCCGAGCAAGTTGAGAGAGGAGGGGGTCCCGGTCGCCCCACCACAAACCGTCATTCGGTGTTCTTCTTCACCAGTTCCTTGACTTCTTCTACGACCTTGTCGACGGTGTCGCCGGCTACCTTCGAGACCTTGACGCCGGCGGCCTTGTCGGTGGTGACGATCACCGCGGTCGCCACCGCGGCGGCGACGAGAACCAGCGCGATCAGCGCCAGGACGAAGCGGAAGAAGCGCGAGAAGGCGCCGCGGCGCGGCGGTTGCCCAGCACGGGGGGCGGCCGGCGCCGGCGCCGGAGCGACCTGGCGCGGCCCGGGGCGCCGGGTCTGAGACGCCGGCCGGTACTCGGTCTGCGCCGTGTCGCGGCCCAGCTGGCGGGTCGCCGCGGTGTCGCCGCCGAGCACCCGGGTTGCCGAGGTCCCCTCGTCCAGCGGCAGGGTCACGTCCTCGCCTTCGAGCCCCAGCCGCAGACCCCTCGCCAGCTCGTCGGCGCTCGCGTAGCGACGGTTCGGGTCGCCCTCCAGCGCCCGCAGCACCGCCGCCCCCAGCGTCTCCGGCACGTCGCTGTTGTAGGTGCTCGGCGGCAGCGGCTTCTCGTTCTGCTGGCGCACCGCCAGCTCGGCCAGCGAGGACCCCTCGTAGGGCAGGCGGCCGGTGAGGAACTGGTAGAGGACGACCCCGAGCGCGTAGACGTCGGTCGCCGGCGTCGCCTCCTCGCCGCGAACCTGCTCCGGCGACAGGTAGGCGGCGGTGCCCACGACCGAGCCCACCTGGGTGATCCGCGTCTGCTCGATCGCCCGGGCGATCCCGAAGTCGGTCAACTTGACGATCATCTCGCCGCCGCCGACCGGGCCGCCGACGATCATCAGGTTGCCCGGCTTGACGTCGCGGTGGATGATCCCCCGCCGGTGCGCGTAGTCGAGCCCGGCGCAGGCCTGGATCCCGATCTCGGCGGCGAGCTCCGGCTCGACCGGCCCGTGGCGCTGCAGGATCTGCGCCCCCGAGCGCCCCTCGACGTACTCCATGACGATGTAGTGGCGCCCTTCGTCCACGCCGGTGTCGTAGACCTGGACGATGTTGGGGTGGATCAGCTTCGCCACCGCCAGCGCCTCGCGCTTGAAGCGGGCGACGAAGCGCTCGTCGTCGGAGAGGTGCTCGGCGAGGACCTTCACCGCGACCGTGCGCTCGAGGATGCGGTCGGTCGCCTTGTAGACGTTCGACATCCCCCCGGTTCCGAGCTTCTCACCGGTCTCGTAGCGGCCTGAGAGCGTTCCGGCCTCCATCATTCGACTCCCACGCCAGGGCTGACGCCGCCCGCTTCGGATTCTTCGGGTTCGGGTGCTGGAGCGGGGGGAGGGGCGACTTCTTCATGCCCTTTGGCTTTGCCTTTGCCTTCGGACTGCGGCGGCAAGTTCCCTTCTTCGCTCTTGGGCGCTTCCGCCTTTTCTTCTTCCTTCCGCGCCTGCTTTTCGGCCCTTTCCTGAGCCTTTTCTTCGGCTTCCAGTTCTTTCTGTTCCAATTCTTCTGCTTCAACGTCCGGTTCGGTCGCGGTTTCCGGTGGGGCTACGGATTCTTCTTCGCAGCGGCTCACGACTTCGCTCAGCTTCGCCGTGCCTTCCTGCAGCGCCGCCTTCAGCTTCGCCGCGACGTCGTTCAGCTCCTCGACTTCGGTCGTGACCGCCGCCACCGCGTCTTCGGCGCCGACGCAGTCGCCGGACGCCACCAGCTGCTGGACTTCGTCCAGGTTGGATTCGATCTGGCTCGCCGTCCTCCCCGGCAGCAGCTTGGCGTCGCTGCCGCCGCCACAGGCGCTCAGCGCCACCGCGCTGGCTCCGCCGAGGATCAGGGCGAGCAACAGTGCGCTCAAGCGGCCCATCGCGGTCCGAGTCTAGAGAAACGGCCGAGTCCACCTTTTGCCCTGCAATTCAGGATCAACGCCCCACCCCCAGGCGCTCAGCCAAAGTGGCGGGCAGGTCGGCCGCCCGGATCGCCGCGGCCGCCCCCTCGACGTCGTACTCGACGCGGTGCCAGCGGGCGTTCCAGGTCTCGGTGTCGAGCTCGAGCCAGGCGGCGCGGGGATCGCCGTCCCGGGGCTGGCCGACGCTGCCGGGGTTGAGCAGCCATTCGCCCTCGCCGAGCTCGATCCGGTCGCCGTCCGTCGCCTGCGCGCCCTGCGCGTAGCCGGGCTGGCTGCCCGGGGGCCGCACGAAGAAGAGGGCGATGTGGGAGTGGCCGATCAGCCCCACCCGCTCCTCCATCGCCTCGAACCCGGCCTCGGCCTGGTCGGTCGCCAGCACGTACTCCCAGACCGGGTCGCGCGGCGAGGCGTGAAAGAGGCCGACGCCCTCGCGCGAGCCGGCGGGGTCGAGCGAGGCGAGGTAGTCGAGGGTCTCCCGGCTGACGTTGTCCCGCGTCCATTCGACCGCCGCCGCCGCGCCCTCGGAGAAGGTCGAGATGTCGAGCGCGCCCAGGACTGCCAGGTCATGGTTCCCGGCCAGGCAGGCGCCGCAGCGCTCGCGCACCAGCGCCGTGCAGTGATCGGGATCGGCGCCGTAGCCGACCATGTCGCCCAGACACCAGAGCTCGTCGACCCCGGCCCCGTCCACCGCCGCGAGAACGGCCTCGAGGGCCTGCCGGTTGGAGTGGATGTCGCTGAGGACCGCTGCGCGCAAGCAGGGGAGGGTACCCCGACGTGGCCGCGGTCCATACGATTGGCCGGTGACCACCACCGATTCGATCGCCACGCTGCGGGGCGCCGTCGAGGCTGCCGCGGGGGCAATGCACGGGACCGCCGACGGCGATCCCCGGCCGACCCTGGAGCGGCCGCCGAAGCCCGAGCTCGGCGACTACAGCTCCAACGCGGCGATGCTTCTCGCCCGGCGCCTGAGCGACAACCCCCGCACGGTCGCCGAGCGCCTGCGGGAGCAGCTCGAAGCCGATGCCGGCCTGGCGCCGCACCTGGAGCGGATCGAGGTCGCCGGGCCGGGCTTCGTCAACTTCTTCCTCGCCGACGCCTGGTACCTGCAAGCGCTGCGCGACCTCTCCGAGGCCGGAGAGCGTCTGGGGCCGGCGCCGGCCGAGGCGCCGGAGAAGGTGCTGGTCGAGTTCGTATCGGCCAACCCGACCGGGCCGATCCATGTCGGCACCGGCCGCCACGCCGCCTACGGGGACTCGCTGGTGCGCCTGCTCGACGCGGCCGGACACGAGGTGGAGCGCGAGTACTACATCAACGACGCCGGCAGCCAGATCGACCGCTTCGCCGACTCGATCGCCGCCCGGATGCGGGGCGAGGAGCCGCCCGAAGACGGATACGCGGGCGGCTACGTGACCGAGATCGCCGAGCGGCTGCGGGAGGAGGGCGTCGACCCGGACGACCGCGAGACCGTGAAAGCGCGCGGGATCGAGCTGATGCTGGGGGAGATGCGGACGACGCTCGAGCGCTTCGGCGTCCGCTTCGACACCTGGTTCTCCGAGCGCAGCGTCTACGACAAAGGCGAGGTCGAGACGGCGCTCGCCGAGCTCGACCAGAACGGCCACACCTACCACTCGGAGGACGCGCTCTGGCTGCGGACCACCGAGTTCGGCGACGACAAGGACCGGGTGCTGATCCGCGCCAACGGCGAGCCGACCTACCTGACGCCCGACATCGCCTACCACTGGGACAAGCTGCACCGGGGATTCGACCGCCTGATCGACGTCCTCGGCGCCGACCACCACGGCTACGTGGCGCGGCTCCGGGCGGCGATCGAGGCGCTAGGCGGTGCCCCCGAAGCCTTCGAGGCGCTGATCATGAGCCTCGTCCACGTGGTCGAAGCCGGCGAGCGGATGCAGATGTCGAAGCGGACCGGCGACTTCATCACCCTCGACGAGCTGATCGACGACATCGGCGTCGACGCGACCCGCTGGTTCATGCTCTGGCGCAGTCACGAGACCGCGGTCGACCTCGACCTCGAGCTGGCGCGCAGCCAGTCGAGCGACAATCCCGTCTATTACGTGCAGTACGCCCACGCGCGGATCGCCAGCATCCTCCGCAAAGCGGGGGGGGCGGGGGAGGCGGCGGTTCCGGACGAGCGGGCGCCCTTGGAGGAAAACGAGAAGATCCTCGTCAAGCGTCTGCTCGAATTCCCCGAGGAGGGGCGGGTGGCGGCGGCGCGCCGCGCGCCGCACCGGATCTGCGCCTACTCGACCGCGGTCGCGTCCGACTTCCACGCCTTCTACCGCGATTGCCAGGTGGTCGGCGTCGGGGAGGCGGGAGTCGAAGCTTCGCGCCTCGCGCTCTGTCTGGCGACGAAGCGCACGATCGCCGCGGCGCTCGACCTGCTGGGGATCTCCGCGCCCGAGCGAATGTGATGCTGCGGCGGCGGGCGCGGTTGCCGGTGCTGGCGCAGATCGCCGGGCCGGCGGAGGGAACCCGCGCCTGGTCCCTGCGCCGCGAGGACTTCGCCGGCATCGAGCAGGTGCTATCCCGGCTTGGGGATCGGCGGGTGGTCCTGGTCTCCGGGGCGGGAAACGCCGCCACGGCGGCCGCACTTGGTCTGGGCACCGCGGCTGTCTCGTCGGGGCGCCGCGCGATCGTCGTCGAGTGCGACCTGGCGCATCCGCGCCTCGCCGCCCAGCTGGGCCTCGCGGCGGCCCCGGGCCTGCACGAGTACCTGCGCTGGGAGGCCGAGCCCCGGGACGTGATCCAGCCCGTCGTCCTCGGCGGCCCGGCCGCGAGCGGGGCGACCGAGCCGCTGGTCTGCGTCTGCGGCGGCCGCCCCGCGAACCGGGTCGAGACCCTGCTCGAACTTCAGAGCTTTGCCCACATGGTCGAGAAGCTGCGCTCGGCCTACGAGCTGGTGCTTCTGAGCGGGCCGCCGGTAGAGGAGGAACAGGCGGCCTGCGCGGCGGCGGCCGCCCAGGCCGACGCGGTACTCGCCGGCCTCCCGGCCCCCGCGCTCAGCAGTCGCGAGGGCCGCACCGCGCGAGCGGCGATCAAACGTCTGCCGGTTCCCGCCCTCGGCGCGATCGCCGTCGGCGGCTGAGCGTGGCGACTTATGTCGATATATCCGACATAAGTCGCCCCGGCTAGATGGTTGATTCCACGCCCTCAGGCGACATAGTCGACCAGGGCGCGGCTCGGACGTCCGAGCCTGTGGTTGAGCGCGATGCATGCAGCCAACGCCAGAAGACGCTGAGAAATGCGAACGCGCAGGTTGTGAAGGGTGCGGGCGCCGTGGCGCTCGAGGGTGAGGATGTCC
>DASTTQ010000047.1:0-12733 GCA_035760065.1 Solirubrobacterales bacterium | reverse complement strand
GTCGGTCATATCGACATAAGTCGCCGCACTTCCAAACTCGCCCCCTCTCTCTGCGAAGATTCACCGCAGTGGGCGACAACGGGAGCAACGGAGACCTCCAGCTTGGTCGTTACGAAGGGCCGCAGCAGCGCCTCTTCGCGGTTCGCGGCGCCACACAGGCCGAGGCGAACGAGGCGGGGGCGATCCTCGCGGCGACCGAAGGCTTGATGCGCGAGCTGGTCGAGCGGAACGGGCTGGAGCCGGCCGACATGGTCAGCTGCCTGTTCACGACGACCGACGACCTCGATGCCGAGTTCCCGGCCGTCGCCGCCCGCAACCTCGGGCTCGACTCGGTGCCGCTGCTCTGCTGCCGCGAGATCCCGGTACCGGGATCGATGCCGCGGGTGATCCGGGTGATGCTCCATTTCTACGCGCCGGTCGGCCACGAGCCGGTCCACGTCTACGCCGGCGAGGCGCAGAAGCTGCGCGCAGACCTGGACGCCGCCCAGTAGAGCCGGAGCCCTCCAAGGCTGGCCTTGGTCCCCTGGCAGGCGGCTGCCCGCCCGCGCCCGGCTCGCACCCGTCCGTCACAATCGTTTCCCAGATGACGATCACCTTCGCCGAGAAGCTCGCCCGGATGCCGGGCTACCAGGCCGGAGTCCCGACGGGGCAGGCGCCCGAGGCGATCGCTGCGGGCAACATCGCCCAGCTCGCATCCAACGAGTCGCCCTTCCCGCCGCACCCGAACGTGGTCGAGGCGATCCAGAAGGCCGCCGCCTCGATGAACCGCTACCCGGACCCCGATGCGACCCTGCTGCGCCGCCGACTCGCCGAGCGCTACGAGACCGAGCCGGGCCGGATCGCCGTCGGCAACGGATCCTGCGAGATCCTCCTCGCCGCCGCCGAGGCGCTGGCCGAGCCCGGGGCGGAGATCGTCTACGCCTGGCCGGCGTTCTCGATGTACCCGTACCTGCCGGCGCTGACCGGCGCCCGCGAGGTCCGCGTCCCCCTGGCCCAGGGCGACGTCCACGACCTCGACTCGATGGCGGCCGAGGTGACCGCGGCGACCCAGCTGGTTCTCGTCTGCAATCCGAACAACCCGACCGCGACGCACATTCCGGCCGCCGAGATCGCCGAGTTCTGCGAGCGCATTCCCAGCCGCGTGACGATCGTCCTCGACGAGGCCTACGTCGAGTTCCAGGCCCACGACGACCCCGACGCCACGCTCGACCTGCTGAAGGACTTTCCCAACCTGGTGGTGCTACGCACCTTCAGCAAGTGCTACGGCCTGGCCGGGATGCGGGTCGGCTATGCCGTCGGCTCCGCCGACTTCCGTGCCGCTGTCGACGCCGTGCGCCAGCCCTTCAGCGTCAACGCCCTCGCCCAGGCGGCCGGGGCGGAGGCGGTCCTGCACCAGGACGACGTCCTGCGCCGGGTCGAGAGCACGATCGCCGCCCGTCTTGCCGTCGAGGAAGGGCTGCAGGGGCTCGGCCTCGAGACCACCGACTCCCACGCCAACTTCTCCTGGGTCGACCTCGGCGAGGCCGACGAAGCCGCAGTCCTCGCCGGCCTCGCCGAGCGTGAGATCGCCGTCCGCCCGGGCAAGGCCCTCGGCGGCCCCGGCCACGTCCGGGTCAGCTACGGCACCGCCGAGGAGAACGAGCGCTTCCTGCTCGCCCTATCTGAATTACTTGACTAAAGCCTGACCCGTGATACAACCTGCTGCAAAGTGAGGCACGACAAAGGCACATCCGCGACCGGCGCCAGAGCGCACGGCGACGCAGTCGCGCCAGTCTGTCTCACCTACTGGTATTGGCGATTTAGCTAGGCGTCCGGCCAGCGGCTGCATGCCGCAAGAAGACCGAGATCTTCCCGCCGGGCGCCGCAGTGGATGCGACGTGCTCGCGCGCGCCGAACCGACCCGGCAGCGAGCGACCAGAAAGTAGGATCCAAGGTTTGGAGAAAGGCGAAGGCAATATGTTCATCGGCATGGAGGGGGCGAAACGAGACGGCGTCCGCGACCAGCGGATCGCGAAAGTCGTCGAGCTCGTGCCGCCCGAAAAGCTCTTGGGCGAGCTGCCGCTCGGGGAGGAGCGGGCGAAGGCGGTCATCCGCGGCCGCGAGGAAGTGCGGGAAGTGCTGCAGGGGCGCGACCCGCGGTTGATGGTCGTGGTGGGGCCGTGCAGCGTCCACGACCCGAAAGCGGCGATGGAGTACGCGACGAAGCTGAGCGCCACGGCGCGCAACCTACGGGACGAGCTGCTGGTCGTGATGCGGGTCTACTTCGAGAAGCCGCGGACGACGACCGGCTGGAAGGGGCTGATCAACGACCCGCACCTCGACGAAAGCGGCGACGTCAACGCCGGGCTGCGGATCGCCCGCAAGCTGCTGCTCGAGGTGCTGGACACCGGGCTGCCGATCGGCTGCGAGTTCCTCGACCCGATCACGCCCCAGTACATCGCCGACTGCGTCGCCTGGGGGGCGATCGGGGCGCGCACCTCGGAGAGTCAGATTCACCGCCAGCTGGCGTCCGGCCTCTCGATGCCGATCGGCTTCAAGAACCGGACCGACGGCAACATCCAGATCGCGGTCGACGCGGTGCGCGCGGCGGCGGCCCCGCACGCCTTCGCCGGGATCGACGACGCCGGCATGCCGGCGATCCTGCACACGACCGGCAACGCGGACTGCCACATCATCCTCCGCGGCGGGCACGGGCAGCCGAACTACCACCCGCCCGAGGTCGAGGACGCGTTGGTGACGCTCGGCGTCGCCGGGCAGCCGGAGCGGCTGGTGATCGACGCCTCGCACGACAACAGCGAAAAGGACCCGGAGAAGCAGTTCTTCGCCGCGGGCGACATCGCCGACCAGGTCGCCGACGGCAACAAGGCGATCGTCGGGGTGATGCTGGAGTCGTTCCTGGTGGAGGGGCGGCAGAACCTCATACCCGGCGGGGACCTCGTCTACGGGCAGTCGGTCACCGACGCCTGCATCGACTGGGAGGACACGGTGACGGCGCTGGAGCGGTTCGCGTCGGCGGTGGAGGCGCGGCGCGGTTGACCCCCGCCGGGCCTTACGACTCGGGACACTCGCCGATGAGGGTCGCCGTCCTCGGGGTGGGCCTGATCGGAGGCTCGATCGGGCTCGCCGCCCGGCGGCGTCTGGACGCCGAGGTGGTCGGCTGCGGGCGCAGCCCGGAGCGGCTGGCGCGGGCGGTGGAGCTGGGGGCGATCGACCGCGGCGCCGGCTCGGTTGCCGAGGCCTGCGAGGGCGCCGACCTCGTCTTCTGCGCCGGCCCGGTGGCGGCGCTGCCGGGGCAGGCGCGCGAGGCGCTGGCGGCTGCCGGGCCCGAGACCGTCGTCACCGACGTCGGCTCGACCAAGGGCGAGCTGGTCGCGGCGCTGGGCGAGGATGAGCGCTTCATCGGCGGCCACCCGCTGGCGGGAGCGGAGACGGCCGGAGTGGAGAACGCCCGCGAGGACCTCTTCGACGGAGCCCGCTGGTACCTGACCCCGACAGAGCGCTCCAGCGGCCTGCTCTACGACCGCCTGCAGCGGGCGGTCTCGGCGCTGGGCGCGCGACCGCAGGCGATCGACCCGCAGGGCCACGACCGCCTGATGGCGACCATCAGCCACCTGCCGCACGTGCTCGCGGACGTGCTGGCGAGCGAGGCGGCCGCTTCCCTCGCCGAGGGCTCCGAGCGGCTGCCCGACGTAGGCCCGAGCTTCCGCGACATGACCCGGGTGGCCGGGTCGAACCCGGCGATCTGGGCCGACATCTTCGCCAGCAACCGCGACGCGGTCGCCGACTCGGTCGACTCGGTCGCCGAGCGCCTTCGCGAGGCGGCGGGGCTGATTCGCGAGGGCGACCGCGATGCCCTCGCCGCCTGGCACGGCGCCGCCGGCGAGGCGCGCCGGCGCCTGCTCGAGGCCGAGTCGGAGGCGGGCCCGCTGCGCGAGCTGCGGATCGTCGTCGCCAACAGGCCGGGGACGATCGCCGAGCTGGCACTGGCGCTGGGCGAGGCGGGCGTGAACATCGAGGACATGGCGCTGCACCCGGCGCCCGACATGACCTCCGGGGCCGTTTCCCTCTGGGTCGCCGGCGACCAGCAGGCGGCGAAGGCCGAGCAGCTGGTGCGGGGTCTCGGCCACACGGTGACGGTCCTCGGCAGCGGCGAATAGGCTCGCGGCGATGAGTCGCTTCGAGCCCTCTGGACCCTTGCGCGGCTCGCTGCGCCCGCCGTCCGACAAGTCGATCAGCCACCGTGCGGCGCTGATCGCGGCGATGGGGGAAGGGCAGACGGCGATCTTCGACTACCTCGATGCGGCGGACACGCGCTCGACGCTGTGGGCGGTCGAGGCAGTCGGGGCGCGGGTCGAGAACGCCGACCCGGCGCGGATCGCGAGCGAACTGCGGATCCAAGGCGTCGGGCTCCAGGGCGCCGTTCCCGCGACGATCGATGTCGGCAACGCGGGGACGCTTCTGCGCCTGCTGCCTGGCTGGTTAACGGGGCAGGTAGGGAAGGAATGGACTTTGGACGGCGACGAATCTATTCGGCGGAGGCCGGTTGATCGGATCGCGATCCCTCTACGAGAGATGGGTGCTCAGGTGAGAGCACGTGAAGATCGACTGCCGCCGCTGGAGATCGAGGGCGCGCCGCTGCACGGCATCACCTACGAGATGCCGATCGCGAGCGCCCAGGTGAAGTCCTGCCTGCTCTTCGCAGGCCTACTCGCCGAGGGCGAGACGCGGGTGGTCGAGCCCCTAGCCAGCCGCGATCACACGGAGCGGATGCTGATCGCCGCGGGCGCCTCGATCGACCGGGAAGGCGACGCGGTTGTCGTGCAGCCCGCCGAGCGTCTCGAACCCGAAGAGCTCCGCGTTCCCGCCGATATCTCGTCGGCCGCCTTCTTCCTCATTGCTGCTGTTCTCGTCCCTGGCAGTGAGATCGAACTGAAAGCAGTCGGCGTCAACCCGACCCGAACCGGTCTGCTGACGATCCTCGAGAGGATGGGAGCTGAGCTCGAACGGGATGAAGAGTTCGAGGCGGGCGGCGAGCCGATCGCCGACCTCCGCATCCGCTCGCATCCCCTCCAAGCCACCGAAGTCGGCGGCGCCGAGATCCCGCTCGCGATCGACGAGCTGCCGCTGGTCGCTCTCGCCGCCTGCTTCGCCGATGGGACGACGACGATCCGCGACGCCGAGGAGCTGCGGCGCAAGGAGTCCGACCGGATCGAGACCGTGACCGCGGCGTTGAGGGCACTAGGCGGCAAGGTCGAGCCGACCGACGACGGGATGGTCATCGAGGGCACCGGCGGCATCCGCGGCGGCACGATCGACTCCCACGGCGACCACCGGATCGCGATGCTCGGTGCCGTCGCCGGCCTCGCCTCCGAGGAGGGCGTCGAGGTACGCGGCATGGACGCCGCCGCCGTCAGCTACCCCGGCTTCGAGGCCGACCTCGCCTCGCTGCGAACCAGCTGAGCATCGTTTCCACCCTTTTCGCCCCTATGGGGGCCATAACCGTGGAAACGATCGGCAATACGCTGCAGCCATGGTGATCGCGATCGACGGGCCCGCCGGGGCCGGGAAGTCCACGGTCGCGCGCCGGGTGGCGGGCGAGATCGGCTTCACCTACCTCGACTCGGGGGCGATGTACCGCTGCGTGGCGTTGGCGGCGCAACAGGGCAAGACCGATCCGGATGACGGCGAAGCCGTCGGCGCTCTCGCCGAGGGGCTCGAGATCGACTTCGACGGGCAGCGGGTGCTGCTCGACGGCGAGGACGTCAGCGACGAGATCCGCACGGCAGATGTCTCGGCCGCCGCATCCCACGTGTCCGTGCATCCCCGGGTCCGCGCGGCGATGGTCGAGCGCCAGCGGCGACTGATCGCCGCCGGCCGTTATGTGGCCGAGGGTCGCGACATCGGCACCGTGGTCAGCCCCGACTCCCCGCTGAAGATCTTCCTCACCGCCTCCGACGAGGAGCGGGCGCGGCGTCGCGCAGCCGAGACCGGCGAGTCCGCTGCGCAGGTGCTCGCGGCCCAGCGCCGGCGCGACGCCCGCGACAGCGAGCGCGAGCACGGGGCGCTCCGCGCCGCCGAGGACGCCGTCGAGCTCGACACGACGGGGTTCAGCCTCGACGAGGTCGTCGCCCGCGTCGTCGCCCTCGCCAAGGGCAGGGGCCTCGCATGAGTTGTTCCTTATGCCGGCATAGCGAGCAAAAAGAACAGAAGACGGCGCCATGAGCCTGCCGACCGTCGCCGTCGTCGGCTTCCCCAACGTCGGCAAGAGCACTCTCGTCAACCGGCTGGTCGGCGGCAGCGAGGCGGTTACCTCGCCCGAGCCGGGCGTCACCCGCGATCGCAAGCGACTCGCCACCGAGTGGAACGGGATCCCGTTCGAGTTGGTCGATACCGGCGGCATCGACCTCGGCGACGAGGCGGACCTGGCGCGCGACGTGCAGGCGCAGGCGCGGCTGGCGATCGCCGAAGCCGACGCGATCGTGATGGTCGTCGACGGCCGCGCCGGGGTGCGGGCGGGCGACACCGAGCTGGCGAAGACGCTGCGCGGCTCCGAGGTGCCGGTGATCGTCGTCGTCAACAAGGCCGACAGGCCCGGCGAATACGCGATCACCGCCGAGTTCCACACGCTGGGCCTCGGCGACCCGATCGCCGTCTCGGCCACCCACGGCCTCGGCACCGGCGACCTGCTCGACGCGATCGCCACGGCGCTCGGCGACCGCGAGCCGATCGCCGAGGAGGACGACGCCGTCCGCGTCGCCGTGATCGGCCGCCCCAACGTCGGCAAGTCCTCCCTCGTCAACGCCTTCCTCGGCGCCGAGCGGGTGATCGTCTCCGACGTCGCCGGCACCACCCGCGACGCGATCGACACCGAGCTCGAGGTCGACGGCCGTCGCGTCATCCTCGTCGACACCGCCGGGCTGCGCCGCCGCTCCAAGGTCGCCGGCACGGTCGATTACTACGCGCAGCTGCGCTCGGAACGGGCGGTCGAGCGGGCCGAC
Organism: Solirubrobacterales bacterium; assembly: GCA_035760065.1. GTDB lineage: Bacteria > Actinomycetota > Thermoleophilia > Solirubrobacterales > 70-9 > VAYN01. Next base: position 5,735 of record DASTTQ010000047.1, on the reverse strand, counting down.
GTCGCGGTCGTCGTCTGCGATGCCTCGGAGGGCGTCACCGCCGAGGACCTGCGGGCGGCGGAGACGGCGATGAAGGCCGGGTGCGCCTCCCTGCTGGCGATGAACAAGTGGGACCTCACGACCACCGACATCGACGACGCCCGGGCCCGGGTCGAGCGCAAACTGCGGCTGCGCCCCGCCGTCATCACCTGCTCGGCGAAGAGCCGGCGCAACGTCCACAGCCTGCTGCCGCGGGCGCTGGAGCTGGCCGACAAGGCCGGGGAGCGGATCCCCACCCCGGAGCTGAACCGCTTCGTCAGCGACGTCGTCGCGAGCACGCCGCCACCCTCGAAACGCGGCAAGCGGCTGCGCCTCTACTACGCGGCGCAGGTCGGAAAGCGACCCCCGCGGATCGCGATCCAGGTCAACGATCGCAGGCTGATCAGCCGCGACTGGGCCTACCACCTGGAGAACCGGATGCGCGAGGCATACGGCCTCGAGGGGGTGCCGCTGATCATCGATTTCGTCCCCGCCTCGGGTCGCCGCCGCTACTCCGAGTGATCGACCGCTTCCACTCGACATTCCTTTAGTCTTCTCGCATGTCAACCAAGCCGCTAGCCGAGGGCGAGTACCTCTTCACGTCGGAGTCCGTCACCGAGGGGCATCCGGACAAGGTCGCCGACGCGATCTCCGACGGCGTCCTCGACGCGGTGATGACCGACGACCCGGGCGGCCGCGTCGCCTGCGAGACCCTCGTCAACACCGGCATGGCCGTGGTCTCGGGCGAGATCTCGACCGCCGTCCACCTCAACGTCCCGGAAATCGTCCGCGAGACCGTGCGGCAGATCGGCTACGACCACGGCGACTACGGCTACCACTGCGACCACATCTCGGTCCTCACCTCGATCGACAAGCAGTCCCCCGACATCGCCCAGGGCGTCGACCGGGCCTACGAGACCAAGGTCGACCCCTCCGACACCGACGAGCTCGACGTCGCCGGAGCGGGGGACCAGGGGATGATGTTCGGCTACGCCAGCGACGAGACCGAGGCGCTGATGCCGATGCCGATCCACCTAGCCCACCGGCTCGCCGAACGGCTGGCGGCGGTGCGCAAGGACGGGACGATGGGCTACCTCGGGCCGGACGGCAAGACCCAGGTCACCGTCCGCTACGCCGACGGCCGCCCGGTCGCCGTCGAAAAGCTCCTGATCTCGACCCAGCACGACGAGGGCATCGACTCGCAGACCCGGATCAAGCCGGAGCTGTGGGAGGGCGTCGTCCTCCCGGTCCTGCAGGCGGAGGTCCCCGGTCGCTTCGACGAGGACGACCTGCAGGTCGAGTTCCTGGTCAACCCGACCGGCAAGTTCGTGATCGGCGGCCCGGTCGGCGACGCCGGCCTCACCGGTCGCAAGATCATCGTCGACACGTACGGAGGGATGGCGCGTCACGGCGGCGGCGCCTTCTCCGGCAAGGACCCGTCCAAGGTCGACCGCTCGGCCGCCTACGCCGCCCGCCACGTGGCCAAGAACGTCGTCGCCGCCGGCCTGGCGCAGCGCTGCGAGGTCCAGGTTGCCTACGCGATCGGCGTCGCCCACCCGGTCAGCCTGATGGTCGAGACCTTCGGCACCGGCAAGCTGCCCGACAGCCAGATCTCCCGCCTGGTCGAAGCCGAGTTCGACATGCGCCCCGGCGCCTTCCGCCGGTACCTCGACCTCCACCGCCCGATCTTCCAGAAGACCGCCGCCTACGGCCACTTCGGCCGCGAGGACGACGACTTCACCTGGGAGCGCACCGATCGCGTCGGCGCCCTCCGCGAGGCCGCGGGCGCCGAAGCCGCCGCAGCGTAAGCGCCGCAAACTCCGGCAGGTAAGTCCAGCCGAGAGCCCCAGCAGGGGGAGAGGTGCATCGTTTCCACCCTTTTCTCCTCTATGGAGGGGAGAAGGATGGAAACGAGTCGGCGGGCTTGGGAATTGGCTGGGCGGCAGCACGGGGTTGTGACCCGTGCTCAACTCCTGGGGCTTGGGTACGGTAAGAAGGCGATCGAACATCGCCTCAGAACCGGACGACTCCATCGAGCGGCTCAAGGCGTCTACCTCGTGGGATGGCGGCACCTCACTCGCGAGCGGCGATGGATGGTGGCGGTTCTCTCCTGCGGAGATGAAGCGATGCTGAGTCACCGGAGCGCCGCAGCGCTGTGGGGATTCGGGACGGAGAGGAAAGGCGAAATTGACATCAGCGTGCGCCGTCATTGCAAGGTTCGGCGGCCGGGGATTCGCGTTCACGATCGCGCGGGGCTGCGAAATCGCGATATTGGAAAGCGCCTGGGCATCCCCATTACCCAGCCCGTGAAGACGTTTCTCGATATCGCTCTCGAACTTTCTGAGAATCGGTTGGAGAGGGCGATCAACGACGCGGACAAGCGAGACGTGATCGATCCAGACGCGCTGCGCAGGGCGCTGGAGGATCATCCGGGCGAGCCGGGCATCCGGACGCTGCGCGCCATTCTCGACAAGCACACCTTTCTTCTCTCCGACGACGAACTGGAACTGCTCTTCCGCCCGATCGCGACGGCGGCTGGACTGCCCGTGCCGCTCACAAAAGTGAAGGTCAACAAGTTCGAGGTGGACTTCTTCTGGCCCGACCTGGGGCTCGTTGTTGAGACGGACGGCTGGCGGTACCACCGGACGCCGGCGGCACAGACCCGAGACGCGCTGCGCTTCCAGACCCACACCGCCGCCGGTCTCACTCCCCTGCGCTTCTCCCACTGGCAGGTCAAGTACGAACCCCGCCACGTCCTGAACATCCTCAGAAGGACGGCGGCGAATCTGTGTGCCCGACCTGCACCCTTACTTGCCTTGTGAGGGTGCAGGTCGGGTACGCCCTTGCCGCCACGAGGGCCTTCTCTGAGTGATGAAGGCTCCCGACGTTCGTCTCTCCGAGGTTGAGGGGGCCACAGCCCCCCGAAGTGCGGAGTCGTGAGGACGAGGACGGCTCAGCTCGCCGGGGGTTGGGCCTCGCCAAGCCCGTGCTCGCCGGCGGCGTTGGCGCCCGTCGCCTGGTCCACCGCGTGGACCACGTCGCCGGGGTCGGCCACGCCGGCGAAGACGAAGTTGTAGTCGTCGCTTGCCGCCGTGTCGAAGTCGACGTCGCCGATCTGCATCAGGCGCTGGTAGACCGACTGGCGGTAGTTGACGTTCTGGACGCGCTCGAGGCGGGTCTCCTGGACCTCTTTGGAAACGATGCCGCGCTTGATGTTGAGGCGACGGTCGGTGATCGTGTACGTCGTCGCCACGCGCTTGACGAAGCCGATCAGCAGGGTCAGGGCGAGAACGACGAGGATCACCAGGAAAGCGGTGCCGTCGCCGGAGGCAAGCTTGGCGATGACGCCGAGGACGACCGCGATCAGCGCGCCCTTGAGGTAGAAGCCGAGGATCGCCCGCCACGAGGGGTGGCCCTCGAAGATCACCTGCTCGCCTGCGCTGAGGTTGAGGCTCATCGGCCGCCAGCATATGCCCTCGTCCCCCCGCCCGCATAACCTCGGGCGGTGGCGATCCTACGCGTCGAGCCGCTGACCACCGCCCGCGCCCTGCGCGGACCGTTCGACTATCGCCGGCCGGAGGCGATGGGACACCTCGACGTCGGCAGCGTCGTCCGCGTGCCATTCGGCCCGCGCCGCATCCTCGGCGTCGTCGTCGAGGTCGCCGACGCTTCCGAGCTGCCTCCGGAGCGGCTTGCCGAGCCGCTCGAAGCGCTCGAGGCGGGGGCGACTCCCGAGCTGGTCCGTCTCGGTCTCTGGGTCGGCCGCGAGTACTGCTCGACGCCCTCGCGGGGGCTGCAGCTGGTGCTGCCGCCGGGGACGGGAACCGGGAGCGGCGGCCGCACGGTGCGGGCGAAGGCGGAGCTGCGGGCGGCGCTGCAGCCCGCCGGCGCGGCAGCGCTGGACGGCGGCGAGCGGCTCGGCTCCAAGCAGCGCGCGGTGTTGGAGGCGCTGCGCTCGGGCGAGATGTCCTCCGGCGAGCTCGCGACCGCGGTCGGCTCCGACCGCCAGACCCTGCGCCGGCTCGAGGGGCGGGGCCTGGTCGAGATCCGCAGTACGACCATCCGGCGCGTCCCCGGCGAGCCGGGCCTGGCCGCCCGCCCCGATCGTCCACGGCTCCTGCCCGAACAGGAGGAGGCGGTAGCCGCGATCGTCGCAGCCCTCGACGGCGAGGCCGGCGCCCAGCGCAGCCTCCTCCTCCATGGCGTCACCGGCTCGGGCAAGACCGAGGTCTACCTGGCCGCGGTCGAGGCCGCTTTGGAGCGCGGCAGGGGCGCGATCGTCCTCGTCCCCGAGATCGGCCTCGCTCCGCAGGCCGTCGCCCGCTTCCGCGCCCGCCTCGGCGACCGCTTCGCCGTCCTCCACTCGGCGCTGGGAGCCGGCGAGCGCTACGACGAGTGGCGCCGCCTGCGCGACGGCGAGGCGCAGGTCTGCGTCGGGCCGCGCTCGGCCGTCTTCGCTCCGGTTCGCGAGCTCGGCCTGATCGTGATCGACGAGGAGCACGATCCCTCCTACAAGCAGGAGGGGGACCCGACCTACGATGCCCGCGCGGTCGCCCGCAAACGGGCCGCCGACGGCGCTGCCGTGCTCGTGGCCGGCACCGCGACGCCGCGGCCCGAGAGCTGGCTGGAGCTGCCGCGGCTGGAGCTGCCGCGCCGGGTCGACGGGCGCCGGATGCCGCCGGTCCACCTGGTCGACATGCGCGAGGCCGACCCGGGCTCGGGGCCGATCCACGCCGAGACCTGGGAGGCGCTGGAGGGAGTCCGCGCCGCCGGCGCCAAGGCGATCGTGATGATCAACCGCCGCGGCTTCGCCCCCTGGCTCACCTGCCGCTCCTGCGGTCATCACTGGGGCTGCCCCAACTGCGACGTCTCGCTGATCGTCCACCGTGAGAGCGGCCGCCTAGTCTGCCACCACTGCGCCCACGCCGAGCGCCAGCCGCAGGCCTGTCCGGAGTGCGGCTCGACCACCCTTTCCCGCGCCGGCGCCGGCACCGAGCGGATCGAGGCGCTGCTGGCCGAGCGGCTGGACCCGATGCCGGTGCTGCGCCTCGATTCCGACACCGCCGCCGAGCGCGGCGCCCACGCCCGCATCCTCGCCCGCTTCGACGAGCTTCCCAGCGCGGTTCTCGTCGGCACCCAGATGGTCGCCAAGGGCCACGACTTCCCGGAGGTGACGCTGAGCGCGATCCTCGACGCCGACGCCACCCTGCGCTTTCCCGACTTCCGCGCCGAGGAGCGCACCTTCGCGATGGTCGCCCAGCTCGCCGGCCGCTCCGGCCGCGGCGAGGCCGGGGGGGAGGTGATCGTCCAGACCCTGGCGCCGAGCGCCTCCAGCATCGAGCACGCCGCCCGCCACGACTCGGCCGGCTTCCTCGAGGTCGAGCTGGGGCGGCGGCAGGTGCTCCACTACCCGCCCTTCTCGCACCTGACCAGGATCAACTTCGCCGCCGAGGACGAGGCGAAGCTCGACGAGGCCGCGACCGGCGTGGCCTCCGAGCTGCGCCGCTCGCTCCCCGACGGCTCCGAACTGCTCGGCCCGGCCCCGATGTTCCGCGTCCGCAACCGCCACCGCCGCCGCATCCTGATCAAGGCCGATGACCGCGAGGGGACTATCGCGGCCGTGGGTGCCGCGGTCGAGAAGAAAGCCGGGGATCGCTCGCTCAAGGACGTGGCACTCGGGGTGGATGTGGATCCACAGTAAGGCGGGGATGAGGGGT
>DASTTQ010000046.1:0-9167 GCA_035760065.1 Solirubrobacterales bacterium | reverse complement strand
GGGACCTCGCCTGGTCGGGCGAGGTGACCAACGACGCTTTCTCGCCGCTGCGGGCGCCCCGCCTGCGCGCGGTCCCCACCACGGAGCACCGGGGGCGCCGCTTCGCCCGCGGCCGCCCCACGGCGGGCGCCGCCGTGCAGGGCCGCTGGTCGCTGACCGCGCCGCTCTTCGCCAACGCGCCGCCGAGCGGCCCGCGCCTGCGCGCCCAGGCCGAGCTGATGCTGGAGCGCTACGGCATCGTCACCCGCGAGACGGTGCTGGCCGAGGGCGTGCCCGGCGGCTTCGCCACCCTCTACGCGGAGCTGGGCAACCTCGAGCTGCTCGGCGCGGCCCGCCGCGGCTACTTCGTCGAGGGCCTCGGCGGCGCCCAGTTCGCCCTCCCCGGCGCGGTCGAGCGCCTGCGCTCGCTGCCCGAAGCCGACGGCTCCTACCTCGTGCTCGCCGCCACCGACCCCGCCAACCCCTACGGCGCCTCGCTGCCCTGGCCGAAGCTCGAGGGAGGCCGCCGCCCCGGCCGCACCCCCGGCGCCCACCTGCTCCTCCGCGACGGGGAACCGCTCGTCTTCGTCGAGCGCGGCGGCCGCGGCCTCCTGCGCCTCGCCAAGCTCGAGGGCGAAGGCCTGGAGGAGGCGATGCGCGCCCTCGCCGACGCCGTCAGCGCCGGTCACCTCCCGAAGCTCGCCGTCGAGAAGCTAGATGGGGAGGCGATCATCGGCTCCGGCCACGAGGAGTCGCTGATCGACGCCGGCTTCAGCCGCGGCCCGCGGAAACTCACCGCGACCGCGTAGCAGAGCTCAGCCGGCGGCGAAGATCTCCTCGACGAAGAAGCGAGCGGCGGGGTCGAGGCGATCGCCGAACGTCTCCTCCGCCACGGCGAGGATCTGCTCTGCGCTCTGGAGGCCGAGCTCGGCGGCGAGGAGCCGCACGTCCTTCTCGTCTTCCCCCACCCGGTGTGCGAGCACCTTGAGCGCCAGCAGGATCCGCGGCGAGGCTGCGAGGCAGCGGAGCCCCGGCAGGTCCAGAACCGGCGCCGCGTCCGGGTCCTCGCTGGCCAGGAAACCCTTGACCGCGTCGTTAAGCCACCCGGCCGGCAGGTCTCGCTCGGCGGCGACAACCGCAGCTGCCTCATAAACGGCGTTCTTGGGCTCGAAGACGGCATCGATATCGCGGGTAGCCCTTCGCTCGTCGAAGGCGAGGGCGATCGCCGCACCGCCGACGACGTACATCTCGGCGCTGATGTTCCGTTGCTGCAGCTCTGCGGCCAGGTCCGTCAGCGCAGAGACGATCTCCTGCCGGTCCATCTTCAGACCCGGTGCAGCGAGCGCTCGGGGATGAACACCCCACGCCGGCGGAAGGCGGCAGGGGCCTGCGCGATCGCGATGGCGCGGAAGCCCGGTACGTCGCTGACGAACCAGAAACGATCGAGAAACCTCTCAGGCTCAACCGACCAACTGGGGCGATCGAGCCGATGAACGGCTGCCAGGTGCTCCGCAAGGGCACCGAGATATGCATCCCAGCGCTCAGCTCCGGTCGATTCGGGCCGCGCTTCGATCGCTTCCAACCGGGCCGTGTCGCTCCCGCGCAGCGCAAACTCATCGAGGAACTCACGCACCGCGTAATCGAACGCTTCCCCGTTGCGGATGCGTTTCGCGACCTCGGCCAGCGTCAGTTTCAAGCTATCTGCTGCGGGCGGATTCTCAGCCAGCCATTTGGATCGGGTGGTCACTGGATTGGCCATCGGAGCCGATGGTACGACCAGCGGACGCGGTGAAGCAGAGCACTCTCACCGCTGGTTTTGGCCGCCCGGCCAAACCATTGCCATAATCAATGCGGTGCCTGAGACCGATCAGAGCGCGGTCGACCTGCTGAAGAGCGTGACGCTCTTCGCGGACCTGGAGGAGGGGGAGCTGGAGCGCTTCTCGCACGTCGCCGTGCCGCGCAGCTTTCCCGCCGGGACCCGCGTCTTCCACGAGGGCGACGACTCCGACGCCTGCTACATCGTCAAGGAGGGCAGCTTCCGGGTCACCCGCGAACACTCCGACGGGCGGGCGATCACCCTCGCCACCCTCGGCTCGGGCGAGATCTTCGGCGAGCTGGCGATGCTCGACGGCGACCAGCGCTCGGCCAGCGCCGAGGCGCTGACCGACGGCGAGCTGCTGGCGCTGCCGGCCAACGACGTCCGCGCCCTCCTCGCCCGCCACCCGGAGATCTCGCTGAAGCTGGTCGCCGGACTCGTCCGCCGGCTCCGCGCCGCCAACGTCCGCCTCTCCCGCCAGTCGTTCCAGACCGTTCCCAGCCGTGTCGCCGGCATCCTCGCCCAGCTCAGCCGCGAGGGCCACGACGGTGACGGCGACCCGACCGAAGGGGTGACGATCCAGATGAACCAGACCGACCTCGCCCAGCTCGCCGGCACCTCGCGCGAGTCGGTCAGCCGCTTCCTCGCCGAGCTCGAGCGGGCCGGCGTCGTCCGCTCCGGCCGCGGCCGCGTCACCGTGCTGGAGCCCGAGAAGCTGCGCAACTACATCTACTGAGCCGCGGGTGAACCGAGCGTCGCAGTCTCTCCGGGTGCTCGAGCTGCCCTACCGCTGGGCTGGCCGTGAGGGGCGAGTGCGGGTGGAGATCTGGGAGAACGACGACCCGGCCGCCGTCGGCTGCTCGGAGATGGCGCGGGGGTTCCCGTGCTGCCGCGCGACGATCGCCCCGCCGGCGCGGGGTTACGCCGACATGCTGGGCTGGGTTCAGCTGCTCGACGTCAGCACGCGACCCGGCGGCTTTCACCGCGACGGCTTCGAACCGCTGGGCCCGCTGCCGCACCCGTTCGGCTTCTACGGCATCGCCCCGACCTTCTTCGACGCCCCCCACGACGAAGCCGATCCCCTCGAGTTCCGCGCCCACGCCTTCCTCTGCGGGGTCGGCGGCGAGCTGCTCGAATTCCGCCGCGAAGCGCACGCCGTCATCGGGTTCGATTGGGGCTTCTCCAAGCACGGCCGCGAGATCGAGTTCTTCGGCCCCGATCCTCTGCCGGCATCGAGCTGGGACGGGCATCTCGATTACCTGCGGGGGGCCTTTCCCGAGTGGACCTTCGCCCCAGGGTTCGTCGAGCACCCGCTGCGGCCATGACCGACTTCGCCGCCGCCCGCGAGCGGATGGTCGAGCGGCAGCTGCGCCGGCGGGGGATCGAGGACGAGCGGGTGCTGGCGGCGATGGAATCGGTGCCGCGGGAGCTGTTCGTGCCGGAGGGAGTGCGGCGGCAGGCTTACGCCGACTCGGCGCTGCCGATCGCCGAGGAGCAGACGATCTCCCAGCCCTGGATCGTCGCCGCGATCTGCCAGGCGCTCGGGCTCGAGAGTTCGGAGCTGGTGCTGGAGGTCGGCACCGGCTCGGGTTACTCGGCGGCGGTCCTGGCCCGGCTCGCCGCCCACGTCGTCAGCATCGAGCGCCACGAGCAGCTCTCGCGTGGGGCGGCGACCGCGCTGGAGGAGCTCGGGGTCCGCAACGTCGAGCTGGTGGTCGGCGACGGCAGTCTCGGCGTCCCCGAGCGGGCGCCGTTCGACGCGATCGCCTGCCACGCCACCGCTCCCGTCCCGCCCCCGGCGCTGGTCGACCAGCTCGCCGACGACGGCCGCCTCGTCGTCCCGATCGCCGCCGGCGACGCCGACCTGCTCACGCTCCTGCGCCGCGAGGGAGACCGGATCGAAACCCGGGACCTCGGCCCGTGCCGCTTCGTGCCGCTGATCGGCGAGGAGGGCTTCAGCGACCGGTAGTGGAGCGGGCGCGGCCAGGCGCCTTTTCCGAACCAGCGGTTGGGAAAAGCGCCTTCAGCAGCTGGTGCCGTCGGGATCGCTGGGGTCCTTGACGACTTCGTCGCCGCCCCCGCCGCAGTTGATCGCCTTGTCGCGGTGGCCGTCGGCGGCGTCGATGAAGTCGCTGCCGCCTTTGGCGATGAAGGTGTCGGCGCCGTTGTGCCCGAGCATGCTGTTGTCGCCGTTGTCGCCGACCAGCACGTCGGGACCTTCGGAGCCCTCGAGGCTCTCGTTCGTGCCGAGGATCTGGTCGGGGTTGCCGCACCCGGGGGTGCTGCCGGTGCCGCCGAGGACGAGCGTCAGGTCGGCGTCCGAGCGGGCGTAGGACACCGTGTCCTCGCCGGGGCCGCCGTCGAAGGTGTGTCCCTGGCAGGTCGTGACCGAGTTGACCAGGAGGTCGTTGCCGTCGCCGCCGCTCAGGTTGTCGCCGCCGGGGTCGGCGTAGAGGACGTCGCTGCCGGCGTTGCCGATCAGGGTGTCGTTGCCGTTGTCGGGGCCGTTGTAGTTCTCGCCCGCTTCCAGCACGTCGTCGCCGTTGCCGCCGATCAGGGTGTCGTCGCCGGCGTTGCCGTTCATCCGCACGTGTGCGTGGGACGGGACGCTGCCGTCGATCGCCAGCGTGTCGTTGCCGGTGCCGCCGGTGACGACGATCAGCGAGAGCGAGGGGTCGCCGCCGCAGACGACGGCGTTCGCGCCGTTGGCGAGGCAGCCGTCGCCGGGCGCGATCGTGGCGGTGCTGTCGGTGACAGTCCAGCCGCCGGCGCCGAGGCTGATCGCGATGTTGTCGCCGCTCGGCGCACCCTGCACGATCAGGCTCGAGCCCGCCAGGCCCTGGTTGAGGATCGCGTAGGCGCCGCCGGGCGGCGGGCCCTGTTCGGGGCCGCAGGAGCTCTCGACGGCGAAGCCGGTGCATTCGTCGCTGCCGGGGCCGCCGAAGGCTTCGCCCCCGCCGCCGCCGGCCTGGAGGGTGTCGTTGCCGACGCCGCCGTCGAGCCGGTTCGGTTCGCCGTCGCCGACGATCGTGTCCGGCTGGGGCGAGCCGACCACGTCCTCGAATTCGTTCAGGTTGTCGTGGCCGTCGCCCTTGGCATTGCCGGCGCCGAGGTTGACGTCGATGCCGCCGCGGCTGGCGCTCGCGTAGGAGACGATGTCGTTCGTCCCCGGGCCTCCGGAGAGGGTGTCGGTGCCGTTGTCGCCGCGGACGATGTCGTCGTCGCCGGCGCCGCCGGTGGCGTTGTCGGTCCCGGCGCCGCCGATCACTTCGTCGCTGTCGCCGCCGCCGTCGAGGTGCGGGTCGTCGCCGGGGCCGCCTTCGATTTCGTCGCTGCCGGCGCCGCCGTCGATCGTGTCGTTGCCCTTGTCGCCGAGCAGCTTGTCTTCGCCGCCGCCGCCTTCGATTTCGTCGCTGCCCTGCTGGCCGTCGACGAAGTCGTTGCCGGCGCCGCCGTCGAGCTTGTCGGGGCCCTTGTAGCCGGTGAGCGTGTCGTCGCCGCCACCTCCGTGGAGCGCGTCGGCGCCCTTTTCGCCGGCGAGCTTGTCTTCGCCTTCGCCGCCGTCGAGGTTGTCCGAGCCGGTGCCGCCCGCGATGTTGTCGTTGCCGCCTTCGCCGTCGAGGTTGTCGTAGCCAGAGCCGCCGACGATCGTGTCGTTGCCGGGACCGCCGCAGATCGTGTCGTTGCCGTTGGGGCCGCCGGTGATCACGTCATCGCCGCCGCCGCCGTAGATCACGTCGCTGGCCTTCTTGCCGACGATGTGGTCATCGCCGGCGGTGCCCATGATCGTCACCTTCTTGCCGTCGCACTTCATCGCCTGCGCCCGGCCGGCTAGCGGGAGCAGCAGCAAGCCGGTCGCGCAGGTCAGCGCGGCCAGGAAGAAGCGGATCCGGAATCGTCCCTCTGCCATGCCTCTCCCTCATCGGATTCCCCGCGGCAAAACTCCAATGCCGGGGTTCGAACACATGTCCAAACCCGCGCCGAGGCGCTCCATTACTCACTCCGCTCCCCTGTGACAGCCGCTCTCCTATACGCTCGCAGCGCGCATGAGGGGCGGCATCTACGTCTTGAACTTCTACTCCGCGGTCTTCGTCGACCAGCTCAAGCGCGGGCGCAAGAGCGCGACGATCCGGCTCGGCGACAAGAGCAACAAGTACGAGCGCGGCCAGGTCGTCTGGATTACGGTCGGCTTCCGCCACAGCCCGCGGGAGAAGATCTTCACCGCGGTGATCGACGACGTCGAGGTGAAGCGCGTCGGCGACCTCACCCGGCGCGACATCGAGCACGACAACCCGGAGTTCCGCCGGCCCGAGGAGGAGATCCGCTTCCTCGAGCAGATCTACAGCCGCCCGATCTCCGAGGACGACACGGTCACCGTGATCCGCTTCTCGCAGATCGTCGAGCCCCCGCACGCCCATCTAGGCAACGGGGAGACCCCGCACCACAACTGAACCGGATGCGGGGCGGAGGCGTAGCTACCTGACGATGGCCGAATACGCCTTCCTCACCACCTGGCTGCTGGAGACCCCGCGCGAGCCGGTCTGGGAGGCGATCCACGCCCAGCGCGAGTGGCCGGGCTGGTGGCGGGGGGTGGAGGAGGCGAGCGAGCTGCGGCCAGGCGACGACGGCGACGGCCTCGGCAGCGTTTCGCGGATGGTCTGGAAGAGCCTGCTTCCCTACCGCGTCTCCTTCGAGGTGACGACGACGCGGGTCGATTACCCGACGCTGCTGGAGGGCCAGGCCGTCGGCGAGCTGGAGGGCACCGGGCGCTGGCGCCTCTACGAGCAGGACGGGGTCACCGCCGTCCTCTACGAGTGGAACGTGCGCACGACCAAGCCGTGGATGAACCTGATGGCGCCGCTGCTGCGGCCCGCCTTCGAGTGGAACCACGACTGGGTGATGCGGCGCGGCGGCGAAGGGATCGCCGAGCTGCTCGGCTGCCGCCTCCTGGCGATGGATTAGCTGCCGCGCGCCTCGTCGCTTGACCGGCGGCGACTTCTCGCTATCTTTCCTGTTGTTGGCACTCATACCCTGAGAGTGCCAAGCGCCGTCCGGATCAAGATTGGCTCTGGAGCGGCGTTTCTCGACTTTTCCATTTACACACTGACCGATAACGGAGGTTCACGGATGAAGCTGAAGCCCCTCGGGGACCGGCTGATCGTCAAGCCGATCGAGGAGGAGGAGACGACCGCGAGCGGCATCGTCCTCCCCGACACGGCGAAAGAGAAGCCGCAGAAGGGCAAGGTGATCGCCGTCGGCGACGGCGCTGTCAACGACGACGGCAGCCGCCGCGCGCTCGACGTCGCGGAGGGGGACGAGGTCCTCTACTCCAAATACGGCGGCACCGAGGTGACCGTCGAGGGCGACGAACTGCTGGTGCTGCGCGAGTCGGACGTCCTGGCCAAGGTCGCCTAGCTCTCCACCGGACTTACGCAACAAGGAGGACTCAACAGAGATGGCTCACAAGGAGCTGAAGTACAGCGAGGATGCCCGGGGGGCCCTGCAGGCCGGCGTCGATTCCGTCGCCAACGCCGTCAAGGTCACCCTCGGCCCGAAAGGCCGCTACGTCGTGCTCGACAAGAAGTTCGGCGCGCCGACGATCACCAACGACGGCGTCACGATCGCCCGCGAGATCGAGGTCGAGGACGTCTTCGAGAACCAGGGCGCCCAGCTCGTCCGCGAGGTCGCGACCGCGACCAACGACGTCGCCGGCGACGGCACCACCACCGCCACCCTGCTGGCGCAGACGATCGTCCGCCAGGGGCTGAAGAACGTAGCCGCCGGCGCCAACCCGCTGGCCCTGCGCCGCGGGATCGAGAAGGCGGTCGAGGAGGTCGTCTCGAACCTCCGCGACAAGCAGAGCAAGGAGGTCGCCGGGAAAGACCAGATCGCCCGCGTCGCCGCGATCTCCGCCGGCGACGACGACATCGGCAACGTGATCGCCGACGCGATCGAGAAAGTCGGCAAAGACGGCGTGGTGAACGTCGAGGAGGGCCAGACCTTCGGGATGGAGCTCGAGTTCACCGAGGGGATGCAGTTCGACAAGGGCTACATCTCGCCCTACATGGTCACCGACCAGGACCGCATGGAGGCGGTGCTGGACGACCCCTACATCCTCATCGCCAACCAGAAAATCGGCTCCGTGCGGGACATCCTGCCGGTGCTCGAGCAGGTGATGCAGGGAGGCAAACCGCTGCTGATCGTGGCCGAGGACGTCGAGGGCGAGTGCCTCGCGACCCTGGTCGTGAACAAGCTCCGCGGCACCTTCACCGGCGTCGCCGTCAAAGCGCCCGGCTTCGGCGACCGCCGCAAGCGGATGCTCGAGGACATCGCGATCCTCACCGGCGGCGAGGTGATCACCGAGGAGATGGGCCTGAAACTGGAGAACACCCAGCTCTCCCAGCTCGGCAAAGCCCGCCGCGTCGTCGTCGCCAAAGACAACACGACGATCATCGACGGTGCCGGCGAGGCCGAGGACATCAAGGGCCGGATCAACCAGATCAAAAACGAGGTCGAGAACACCGACTCCGACTTCGACCGCGAGAAGCTCCAGGAGCGCCTCGCCAAGCTCGCCGGGGGCGTAGCGGTCGTCAAGGTCGGCGCCGCCACCGAGACCGAGATGAAGGAGAAGAAGCACCGCGTCGAGGACGCGCTGCAGGCGACCCGTGCCGCGCTCGAGGAGGGCGTCGTGCCGGGCGGCGGCGTGGCCCTGCTGAACGCGCAGGCCGGCCTCGACCCGGAGAAGCTGGACGACCCGGACGAGGTCACCGGCGCCCGGATCATCCACCGCTCGCTGGAGGAGCCGGTGCGGCAGATCGCCGAGAACTCCGGCCTCGAGGGCTCGGTTGTCGTCAACAAGGTCCGCGACCTGAAGGAGGGCGAAGGCCTGGACGCGGCGACCGGCGAGTACGGCGACCTGATCAAGGCCGGCGTCATCGACCCGACCAAGGTCACCCGCTCCGCCCTGGAGAACGCCGCCTCGATCGCGAAGAACATCCTCGTGACCGAGGCGATCATCGCCGAACCGCCGGAGGAGAACAGCGGCGGCGGCATGCCCGGCGGCATGCCGGACATGGGCGGGATGATGTAGCGACCGCCTGGTCCAGCGCGCCATACTGGCGCCCAACAGGCGAGTGCTCGAGAGCCCGGCTAACGCCGGGCTCTCTTTGTTCCTGAGCTGTTCCTCAGAACATGTGACGCTCCCGGGGTTCTCCCACCGCACACGTGCGTCCTAGCTGTAGTTCCTAAGCACGTTGTTCATCCGGACCTCCTTGGAGGCTGGCGGTGTCGAAGCCCCAGCAACAAGGAGGAACCGGATGAAGCTCCACGCTAACGCGCCCCTCGGCCCGAAGGGCAGGGCGATCATGGTCAG
>DASTTQ010000045.1:0-23914 GCA_035760065.1 Solirubrobacterales bacterium | reverse complement strand
GCCTCCATCCCCGCCACCTGCTCCTCGGGCGAAGCATGGAGGATGCCGGTGTGGATGCTCCAGGCTTCGCGACGGCCGAGCGCCGTGACGATGCCGACGTAGATCAGTTCACCCACCGTCATCACCCCGCGGACGGCGATCGCGATCAGCGACCCCAGGGCGAAGCTCCTGCTCGGCAGCGCCGCCTTCACCGCCCAGGCGAAGGCCGCGTCCCTGACGCCCAGCCCGGCCGGGGCGACCAGGGTGACCAGCGCCGCAAAGTAGCCGATCGCCTGCGCCGAGCCGACCAGCAGCAGGTCTTCGAAGGGAATGTCGGTGACCGAACGGGCAACGCAGTAGATCCCGAACGCGACCACAACCCAGTTCGCCGAGTAGAAGACGATCAGGGCGACGACGCCGCGCAGGGAGATCACCTCCGGCAGCGGTTCCCGGCCGAGCGCCCGCAGCGCCCTGTTCGCCAGCGGCCCGAAGACCTTCGGGTGCAGCACGGCGATCGCCAGCGGGATCAGCAGCAGCACGCCCCAGCGCCACGGGTCCCCCTGCAGGTCGGGGTGCTTGATGATGAAGTAGGCGGCGACGACGATCGCCGAGGTGGCGGAGATCGCCTGTTCGTAGACGATGCTGGCGATCGTGATCCGCCGTGGGACGCCGGCGCGTTCGGAGAGCAGCACCCGCCCCAGGACATAAAGGACGCTGCCGGGCACGTAGCGGGCCAGCAGCGGCTGCCCCCAGGCCACCTGGGCGCGGCCGAGCCCGAGGTGGTGGCCCATGAAGCGCAGGGTCAGATCCCAGCCGAGGGCGCTGATCGCGAAGTAGATCGGCAGGATGACGATCCCCGGGATCAGCCAGACGACGCGGAAGTGCACGCCTTCGCTCTGGATCTCCGACCACTGATTGATGACGGTGAGCACGAGGAAGCCGAAGATGAGAACGGCGATCCCGAGCTGGAGGGCGAGGCGCACCTTGCGGCTGCGCGGGGGCTCTTTGCCGAACTGGGATCCGACTTCGCCGACTTTGTGCAGGAATGGCTGGCGGCTCTCCACGTTCGACGGCACCTTAGTGACTACCCGGGATAGGCACTCGGTATTTGGGATAGTCGGGTGATGGGCGAGTTCGAGTTGCTCGCGAAACTCCGGGATCGCCTCCCGCCGAACGACCCCCGCGTCAGGCTCGGGAGCGGCGACGACGCCGCGGTGACCGTTCCCGGCGCAGCCACCGCGACCTCCGTCGACGCGATCGTCGACGGAGTCCACTTCCGACGGGCGGAGACGACGCCGCACCTGATCGGGCGCAAGGCGATCTCCACCGCGCTCTCCGACCTTGCCGCGATGGGCGCCGACGCGGGCGAGGCCTACGTTGCCCTCGGGGCGCCGGAGGACCTCGGCGAGGAGGAATTCCTCGCCCTCCTCGACGGCGTGCTCGAGGTCTGCGCGGAAACCGGGACCAGCCTCGCCGGCGGCGACGTCACCCGTGCCCCGGCGCTGACCCTGGCGATCACCGTGGTCGGCCACGCCCGCGGTCCCGACGAGCTCGTCCCCCGCGCCGGTGCCGAGGCCGGCGACCTGCTCGTCCTCACCGGCGAGATCGGGGGCGCCGCCGCGGGCCGGCTCCTGCTCGACGATCCCGCCCTCGCGGCAGCGGTCTCCGAGTCCACCGCCGACCATCTCCGCCACCGCCAGCTCGACCCGGCCCCACGACTGCGATCCGGGTCGGCGCTCGCCGAGGCGGGCGCCCGGGCGATGATCGACCTCAGCGACGGTCTCGCGGGCGACGCACTGCGCGTCGCCGAGGCCAGCGCGGTCGAGCTGCGGATCGAAGCCGGCTCGCTGCCGCTGGCCAAGGGCGTGGCCGAGGTCGCCGCCGCCGCCGGACGCGACCCGCTCGAGCTGGCGGTCTCGGTCGGCGAGGACTACGAGCTGCTGGCGGCGCTGCCGCCGCAGCGGCTGGCCGAGGCCTCGGCGCAGATCGGCGCGGCGGCGGAGGCGACGCTGACCCCGATCGGCGAGGTGCGACTCGGGGGCGGAGTCGAGATCAGGCTGCCCGGGGGCGGACTACTGGAGAGTCGGGGCTACGACCATCTTGCGGGGCCGTAGCCGTGCCGTGGATCCCGGTCAGCAGCTCGCGCACGCCGCGGCGGCTCAGCATCGCCATCGCGATCTGGGCCGGATCAGGCTTGTAGGCGCCGGCTTCGACGAGGGATTTCAGTTCCTGGGGCTGCATCGCTCTCGCGGTCATTATCGGCTCGCCTACCCGTATCCTTAGTTCTGAGTACTCGCACATGCGTCCAAGCTGCGCCCGTCACTACCCTTTGAGTGATGCCCAACGGCTCGGCCCGCATCCTTCTCGTCGATGACGAGCAGTCGATTCAGACCCTGCTCAGCTACCCGCTGCGCAAGGACGGCTACCACGTCACCTCCGCCCTCGACGGGACCGAAGCGCTGCGCCGCTTCGAGGAGGGCCGCTTCGACCTCGTCATCCTCGACCTGATGCTGCCCCACCTGGGCGGGGTGGAAGTCTGCCGCCAGCTGCGCTCGCGAAGCCAGGTGCCGATCATCATGCTGACCGCGAAAGGCAGCGAGACCGACAAGGTCGCCGGGCTCGAGGTCGGCGCCGACGACTACATCACCAAGCCCTTCTCGATGCGCGAGTTCCGCAGCCGCGTCAAAGCCGCCCTGCGGCGCTCCCGGATGGGAGAGCGGGCGATCGAGGAGGGCGGGGCGATCGAGACCGGCGAGCTGAGGATCGACTTCGACCGCCGCATGGTCACCCTCGGCGACGAGGAGGTCCGCGTCACCTACGTCGAGTTCGAGATCCTCGGCGCCCTGGCCCGCTCCCCCGGTCGCGTGCTCACCCGCGAAACGCTGCTCGAGCACGTCTGGGGCGACTCCGAGTACCGCGACCCGCGCACCGTCGACGTCCACATCCGCCACCTGCGCGAGAAGCTGGAGAGCGATCCGAAGGAGCCGGAATACCTCTTCACCGTGCGCGGGGTCGGCTACCGCTTCCGGGAGTAACGCTCGATGCGACGGCTGCGGCTCAGCGACCTCTCGAGCCGGATCACCCTGATCTCGATCGCGATCGCCGTCGGCGCCACCGCGATCGTCTACGTCTACGCGGTTGCGGTCGGGGGGTCGGCCAGCGGCGAGGACGCGGTCAAGCTGCAGATCCTGACCGGCGGCCTGATCGCAGTGGCGATCGCCACCGTGGTCGGCCTCTACTACACTCGCAGCGCCGCCGGCAACATCCAGCGCCTGCAGGAAGCGGCGCGCAAAGTGGCCGACGGCAACTTCGAAACGACGATCTCGGTCGCCGCCGCCGGCCAGCTCGGCGACCTGGCCCGCACCTTCAACGAGATGCAGCGGCGGCTGGCCGAGCTAGACAGCGCCCGCAAGCAGTTCATCGCCAACGCCTCGCACGAGCTGCGGACGCCGATCTTCAGCCTCGGCGGCTTCGTCGAGCTGCTCGAAGAGGAGGACCCGAGCCCGGAGGAGCGGGCCGAGTTCGTGCGCACGATGCGCCAGCAGGTCGAGCGGCTGACCAAGCTGACCACCGACCTGCTCGATCTCTCCCAGCTCGACGCCGGTGCGGTCGAGATAAGGGCCGGCAGCGTCGACCTGACCGCGCTGGCGCGGGAGGTGACGAAGGAGTTCGGCCCTCGGGCGGATCTGCGCGGCTCCCGCCTGCAGCTGCGCACCCCCTCGATGCCGGCGATCGCCCTCGGCGACCCCGATCGGGTGCGGCAGGTGATCCGTATCCTGCTCGACAACGCCCTGACCCACACCCCCGAGGCCACCGACGTCACCGTGACCACCTACTCCTCCAACGGCCGCGCCGAGCTGACCGTCTCCGACGGGGGGCCCGGTATCCCCCAGCGCGTCCAGAAGCGGATCTTCGAGCGCTTCTACACGGCCGACAAGGCTGGCGGCTCGGGACTCGGGCTGGCGATCGCGAGCGAGCTCGCGCAGCGGATGGAGGGGAAGATCACGATCAGCTCGAGCCGCCGCTTCACCGCCTTCACGCTCGACCTGCCGCCGGGACCGGCCCCGGCGGACACCGCCCGGCCCGCTCGCCCGGCCGCCAGGGCGGCGACGTGAGGCGGGCGGGCGCGCTCGCCGCGCTGCTGGCCCTCCTCGCGTTGCTCGCGGGCTGCGGGTCCGGGGGGAGCGAGGGTTCAACCGGGCAGAGCCGGGCGAACCCGGCGACGAGCGCCGAAACGGCGCCCGCTCCCCAGGTCGCTGTGGAGACCTCGAGCCCCGGCTTCGACGCGACCCGCATCTACGAAGAGGCCTCGCCCGGTGTGGTGACGATCCGCTCGGTCTTCGGCGAAGCCGGCGCCGCGGAGGGCTCGGGCTTCGTGCTCGACAAGGAAGGCGAAATCGTCACCAACGCCCATGTCGTCACCGACGACTCGAGCGGCGAGCGCAAGCCGGCGAAGAACGTCTACGTCGAGTTCCCGGACCGCAACGTCGTCCCGGCCCAGATCGTCGGGTTCGACCCGTTCAACGACGTCGCCCTGCTCAAGGTCGCGCCGCAGGGCCTGCAGCTGCACCCGCTCGAGCTCGGCGACGATCACGACCTGCGGGTCGGCCAGCCGGTGGCGGCGATCGGCAGCCCCTTCGGCGAGCAGCAGTCGCTCTCGGTCGGGGTCGTCTCCGCCACCGACCGCTCGGTCGAATCCCTCACCCGCTTCGAAATCTTCGGCGCGA
Organism: Solirubrobacterales bacterium; assembly: GCA_035760065.1. Classification (GTDB taxonomy): domain Bacteria; phylum Actinomycetota; class Thermoleophilia; order Solirubrobacterales; family 70-9; genus VAYN01. The sequence continues at coordinate 19,208 of DASTTQ010000045.1, read as the reverse complement.
TCCAGACCGACGCCTCGATCAACCCGGGCAACTCCGGCGGCCCGCTGCTCGACGCCGGCGCCCGCGTAATCGGCATCAACCAGCAGATCGAGACCAACTCCGGCGCCAACGACGGCGTCGGCTTCGCGGTGCCGGTCTCGGCGATCAAACGATCGGTCGCGCAGCTGCGCGAAGACGGCAGCGCCGAATACGCCTACATGGGCGTCTCCACCCAGGCGCTCTACCCGCAGCTGGCGCGCAGGCTGGGACTCGACACGACCTACGGCGGCCTGCTCTCCGAAGTCGTCCCCGGCGGCCCGGGGGAGAAGGCGGGGCTGAAGGGCGGTGACGAAAAGGTCCGCTTCCAGGCCGTCCAGTACCGCGCCGGCGGCGACGTGATCCTCGCCGTCGACGGCCAGAGGATCGTCGAGGAAAACGACCTCGCCCGGGTCATCTCCGCCCACGAGCCGGGCGAAAAGGTGACGCTCGAGATCCTCCGCGACAACAAGCGCGAGAGGGTCGAGCTGACGCTGGGCAAGCGACCGGACAATCCATCGGGCGGATAACGTCGCCTGCGGCGGCCGGCGGGTGGACAACACGTCGCCGCGCATCGGTGTAGAACTCACGCCTTGCTCCAGGAAGTCGCCCTCGGGCACAAGACCCTCACCGACTACACCCACATCGTCGGCAAAGAGCTGACGGAGCGGATCCGCGAGCTCGCCGAGCCGCTGAAGGGGAAGCGGATCCTGCACGTCAGCGCCACGGCCTTCGGCGGTGGGGTCTCGGAGATCCTCTACACGCTGGTGCCGCTGATGCGGGACGTCGGCCTCGACGCGCACTGGCACGTGATCTTCGGCAAGGAAGAGTTCTTCGAAGCGACCAAGCTCCTCCACAACTCGCTGCAGGGGGCCGAGGAAACGCTGAGCGATGAGCAGTGGGACGTCTTCGACGAGATCAACCGGCTGAACGCCGAGGGCCTGCAGGGGGAATGGGACGTGGTGATCGTCCACGACCCGCAGCCGATCGGCCTGCGCCGCGGCGCCGGCGAGAAGGGCAGGCACTGGGTCTGGCGCTGCCACATCGACCTCTCGACCCCGAACCCGGCGCCGATCGAACGGCTGCTGCCGATGATCGAAGAGTACGACGCCTCGGTCTGGCACATGGAGCAGTACGTGCCCAACGACATGGGAAAGCACCGCGATGCGGTGCGGATCGTGCCGCCGGCGATCGACCCGCTCTCGCCGAAGAACATGGCCTTCTCGCCCGAGGACGCGGCCTTCGTCTGCCGCCAGTTCGGGATCGACGTCGACCGCCCGCTGATCACCCAGGTCTCGCGCTTCGACCCGTGGAAGGACCCGATCGGCGTGATCGACGCATACCGCCAGGTGATCGAGCAGATCCCGCAGGCGCAGCTGGCGATGGTCGGCTCGATGGCGACCGACGACCCCGAGGGGCTCGAGTATTTCCAGAGGACCTTCGAATACGCCGACGGCGACGAAGACATCAAAATCCTCAGCAACCTCAACAACGTCGGCGCGATCGAGGTCAACGCCTTCCAGTCGCAGTCCGACATCTGCCTGCAGAAGTCGATCCGCGAGGGCTTCGGCCTGACCGTCACCGAGGCGCTCTGGAAGGGGCGGCCGACGGTCGCCGGCAACGTCGGCGGCATCCCGCTGCAGATCGAGGACGGGGCCAGCGGCTACCTGGTCGACTCGCCCGAACAGTGCGCCGAGCGCTGCATCGAGATCCTCCGCGACCCCGAGCTCGGCAAGAGCCTCGGCCGCCAGGGCAAGGAGCACGCCCGCCGTCACTTCCTGACGCCGCGCCTGCTGCGCGACTGGTTGACCCTGGTCGGCGACCTCGAGTCCTAGCGCGGCGCGAACTCTTCCGAGCCGTCGCCGGGGGGCGGGGGTGGTGGCGGAGGGACGACGGTCGCCGGAGTGACCGGAACCGGTTCAGGCGCAGGCGCAGGCGGCGGGTAGGTGGGCGCCGGTTCAGGAGTAGGTGGTGGCTTCGCCCGTCGCTTCTGTTCCGTGGTTCGTTTCGGGCGGATTTCGTCCGTTTGGAACCGCGCTTTGGCCGGATCTTCCTGGCGATGCCGTTGCGTGGTTCCTTGCGGACGTATGTCGTCCATCTTGAACCGCAGTTTCTTCGGGGCGCTTTCCGGAGGCCGCTCGGACGGCACGGGCCGCGGGAGGCCGACGTCGGGGGCGAGCGGCGGCGGGTCGGGTGGCTTCAGGAGGGCCGGGAGCGCTTGCAGCGCCGCCAGGGCGGCGATCGCGATCGCCGCTGCCTTGCCCGCGCTTGCCCATCTGACCCGCACGCCCTCCTAAGGGCTCGGGCTGGTGGATCTCTCCCCCTCAGGCCAGCGAGCGGCGCTGGGCCTCGATGTCCTCCAGCTGGTGGTCGACCCAGTCGCCGGGGTTGTGGCTGAAGATGATCTCCCGCAGGCCCTCGGCCCGCCTGCGCCTCTCCTCGGGGTCCATCGTCAGCGCCCGGTGGATCGCGTCGGCCTGCTCCTGGATGTCGAACGGGTTGACCGAGATCACGTAGTCGATCAGCTCCTGGTGGGAGCCGGTGTTCTCGGAGAGCATCAGCACCCCGTCGCGGGTGTTGACGGCGGGCGCCTCCTTGGCGACCAGGTTCATGCCGTCGAAGAGCGAGTTGACCATCAGCAGGTCGAAGTGCTTGTAGCGGGCGACCGCGTCGTAGAAGTTCTCGTAGATCTTCAGGTCGATCGGCATCCAGTCGGTGGTGCCGTGGCGGTGGTTGACGACCGCCACCAGCGCCTCGATCCGCTCCAGGTACTCGGCGTACTCGGGGACGTCCTGGCGCGAGGGCTGCAGGTGGGCGATGAAGGTGACCTGTTCGCGGAACTCGGGGTGCTGGGTGAGGAAGGTGTCGAAGGCGGTGAAGCCGCGCAGCACGTTCTTCGAGAGGTCGGCGCGGTCGACGCGGATGATCAGGTGGCGGCGGCGGCGCTCGAGCACCTCGCGCTCGGCTTCCGCCACCTCGGGCGAGGCGGCCGCCTGCCGCAGCCGCTCGGCGTCGATCCCCAGCGGGTAGGCGCGGGCGATCGTGCGGCGGTCGCCCCGGCGCACCTCGCAGGAGTGGTAGTCGACCTCGACGTCGTCGAGCAGTTCGTCGCAGCAGCGGAGGAAGTTGATGCAGTAGGCGTGGGTGTGGAAGCCGACGATGTCGTTGGCCAGCATCCCCTCGTAGATCGCGTCGCGGATCCGGGTCGGCAGGATCCGCCAGCTGTCGGGCTGCGACCAGGGGATGTGGACGAAGTGGTGGAGGAAGGCGTCGGGGCGCTCGGCGCGGATCATCCCCGGCGCGGTGTAAAGGTGGTAGTCGTGCAGCATCACCAGCGGCCGCTCCTGGCCGTCGATCTCGGCGAGGACCGCGTCGGCGATGTCCTGGTTCACCGCCTGGTAGCCGTGGTCCCAGGCGTCGATCTCCTGCCGGCGGATGTCCGGCGCGTTGGAGATGTCCCAGAGGTAGTGCTGGATGAACCAGAGGATCGGGTTGGCGATCACGTTGTAGAAGCGGTCGTAGGCCTCGGGGTCGCTGCCGACGAGGCGGACCCGGTAGCCGATCCCGTCCAGCTCCTGCTCGATCGGGCCGCCCGCCTCCTCGAAGACGGCGACGTCCTCCTCGCTCATCGCCGAGGCGATCCAGAGCGCGTCGCGGTGGGAGACGAGGCCCGATAGCGCCGTCACCAGGCCGCCGCCGCCGCGGCGCACCGTGCGCTCCCCCTCCTCGTCGCGATCGAACTGGAGCGGGCCGCGGTTGGAGACGATGATCAGCGGCGAGTCCACGTGGAGAGACTAGATGGTTGATCGGGGCGGCCCGAGCGGGCGTCGCCCGGCGGCACCTCGCCGCTATAGTCCACCGCCGTTTTGGCAGCACCACGCGAATACGAGCTGGTCCTGATGCTGGACCCCAAACTCGACGCCGGCGCGCGCGACGCCCTGGCGGGCGATGCCCGTGGGCAGATCGAAGCCTCCGGCAGCCTCAAGCACGAGAACGCCTGGGGCCTGCGCAAGATGGCCTACGAGATCAACCACCACACCGAGGCGGACTACCGCTGGATGCGCTTCGAGGCTCCCAGCGAACTGCTCGACTCGCTCGACCACAACCTGAAGATCGCCGACGGCGTCCTGCGCTTCCGGATCTTCAAGGTCGATCCCGGCGCGCCGGTGGTCGTCCCGCCCGCGGTCACGGCCTCGCCCGGCCCGCGCGAGCGCAGCGCCCAGGGAGCCGGCCGCGAGGATCGCGACGACTCCCCGGCCGAAGACGCCGAGGAGTAAGCGCCCCGAGCCCCGACGGGGCGCCGCTGTTTGCGGAAATCCCCCACACCAGGGGGGAGAGTCGCGCCGCCCGCCTCCTTAGACTGGAACCAGCTATCCGAATCCAGAGGAGTGAGTGCCTTGGCAGCTTCGAACGTGAACGTGGTCGTGATCACCGGGAACCTGACCCGGGATCCGGAGCTGCGTCATCTCAACAGCGGAACCGCCGTCTGCAAGCTTCGCGTCGCCGTCAACAGCCGCCGCAAGGACGGTCAGACCGGCGACTGGGTCGACAAGCCCAACTACTTCGACGTGACCGTCTGGGGGGCGCAGGGAGAGAACTGCGCCAACTATCTCTCCAAGGGCCGTCCGGTGGCGGTCGAAGGCCGCCTCGACTGGCGCGAGTGGGACGACCAGAGCGGCAACAAACGCCAGAGCGTCGAGATCATCGCCAACACCGTCCAGTTCCTCGGCTCGCGCGACGGGTCGGGCGGCGGCAACGGCAACGGCGGTGGTGGCGGTGGCGGGTTCTCACCGCCGCAGAGCGATGTCCCGGCGGACGAAAGCGATTTCGCCTCGGCGCCGGCGGGTGGCGGGGCTACCCAAGAGGACGACATCCCCTTTTAAAGGGGTCCCTATCGAGGTTCACAGAGCGCCGCCAGGCGGCGCTCTGTACCATCGGCCGCCGATATGGCACGAACCGAGACTCCTTCACGACCGGGCGCGCGGCGCGGCAGGCGCGGTGCCGAGCGTTCGCGCCCCCGCAAGTACACGCGGGTCAACTCCGAGGTCGTCGACTACAAGGACCTGAACCTGCTGCGGCGCTTCCTCTCCGACAAGGGGAAGACGCGCGGGCGCCGGGTCACCGGCCTTTCCCGCCGCCACCAGAGGCAGCTCTCGGTGGCGGTGAAGCGGGCGCGCGAAATCGCCCTGCTTCCCTACGTCGGAGAGCGCTGATGGCGGAAGCGATCCTGCTGCAGGACGTCGAGTCCCTCGGCGAGCGCGGTCACGTCGTCGACGTCGCCCCCGGTTACCTGCGCAACTACCTGATCCCGCGCAAGCTGGCCCAGCCGGCGACCGCCGGTGCCATGGAGGAAGCGAAACGGCGGATGGAGGCGGCCAAGCGCGCCGAGGAAGCCCGACGCGAACGCGAAACGGAAGCCGCCGGCCTGCTCGGGAAAACGGTCCTCACGATCCACCAGCGCGCCGGTGAGGACGGCAAGCTGTTCGGCTCGGTCGGGCCGAAGGAGATCGTCGACGCGCTGCGCGAGGCGCGCGACCTGCGAATCGACAAAAAACAGGTCCAGCTCGAGCAGCCGCTGCGCGAGCTCGGCACCTTCATGGTCGAGATCCAGCTCTCCGACGGCACCACGGCGGCCGTGAAGACGATCATCAGCGAGGAGAAGTAGTCCCTCTCCGCCGTCGCAGGTCCCGCTGGGCGCGCTCGGAGCGAGCGACGGTCGGCCTGGCTGCGGTAGCGCTCGGTGCCGCCGGAACCGTCCTCGCCGGGCAGTTCAGCCGCATGCTCGCCCGCCGGGCGAGTGAGGCGCACGACCCCGAAGCGCTGCTGGAATCGGCCCCCGCCGCCGCCGCCGACACCGTCGGCGTCGCCGTCCGCGGCTATGTCGAGGCGCCGCGCTACGAAACCGTCCTCTTCAACCTGCTCGGCGGCTTCCTCGGCTCCTTCGCCACTGTCCGCCTCTCCACCTGGGCGATCCGCGGCGGCCGCGGACCGTTCCGCAACGTCCACCTCGGCGGCCGCCACATCCACCACTTCGTCCCCGGCATCCTGCTCGCCTTCAGCTCGGGGACGGCGGCGCTGCTGACCGACGACGACGAGCTCGAGCAGCGGCTGGCGATCCCGATGGGCGCCGGCATCGGCCTCACCTTCGACGAGGCGGCGCTGCTGCTCGACCTGCGCGACGTCTACTGGTCGCGGGAAGGGCTGCTCAGCGTCCAGCTCAGCCTCGGCGCGACCGCGATCCTCAGCATCGCGATCCTCACCCTGCGGATGCTCCGCCGCGGCGAGCGGCGCCAGGAGCAGGAGGGCCTGATCCCGCCGGCCCACCCCCACCAGCTCTCCTTCGGAACTGCCGGATAAACGTCACGGAAGCGTGAATTCCTTTCGCCGGGATTTGCACGGAAGGCGCACGTGATCGTGACCCGGCTCTGGTTTGCTTGACGGGCGCTCCCGCCCTCCCCGAATCCGCCGCCGGGGCGCCTATACCTAGATCGATGCCGCAGACCCCGACGACCCACGTCCCACCCCAGAACATCGAGGCCGAGGAGTCGGTGCTGGGAGCGATGCTGGTCTCCGAGTCGACGCTGACCCGGGTGATCGACGAGGTGAAGCTGAACGCAGCCGACTTCTACCTCGACAAGCACAGGGAGATCTTCGCGGTCGTCCACGATCTCTACGCCGCCTCGAAGCCGGTCGACGAGCTCAGCGTCAGCGAGGCGCTGACCCAGCGCAACAAGATCGACGAGGCGGGCGGGCGCCATTACGTTTCCGAGCTGGCGGCGAAGGTCCCGGCGGCCGCCAATGCCAAGCACTACGCCGAGATCGTCCAGCAGAACTCGCTGCTGCGGCGGCTGCTCGGCGCCGGCCAGGAGATCCAGGGGTGGGTAAACGAGCGCGACGGAGAGCCGCGCGAGCTCTCCGAGCGGGCCGAGAAGCTGCTCTTCGACGTCGCCCACAAAGAGCAGGCGAGCGACTTCCGGCTGCTCTCCGAGATCCTCCACGACGAGGTCGACCGGCTGGAGAAGCTCTCGACCGGCGAGACCGAGATGACCGGCACCCCCTCGGGCTTCCGCGACATCGACGCGATCACCGGCGGCTTCCAGCCAGGCAACCTCGTGATCGTCGCGGCACGGCCGGCGATGGGTAAGTGCATATCCGCACAAACTCTCATATATGACCCTATCAACGGCTCCCGCCGGCAAGCGGAGGAGCTCTATCGCGCTCATAAAGATGGAGAAGACATCTGGGTCGCATCGCTGTCGCCGAATCTGAAAATGATCACGGCGAGGGCCGCCGCGATCGAGAAGAACGGCACGAAGCCGATCTTTCGTCTTACGACCCGGCTCGGGCGCCGCATAGAGGCAACCGCCAATCACCCTGTGCTAATCAGCTCGGGGTGGGAGGAGCTTGCCAAGGTCAAACCCGGAGCTCGGATCGCCGTTCCCCGGCAGCTGCCGATCCCCACCGTACCTGGGGAGCTGCCCGACCACGAGATCGTCCTGCTCGGCTCCCTGATCGCCGACGGCGCCCTTACCCAGCGGACGCCACGCTTCTGCTTCGGAGCCGGCTCCCCCATTCTCCCCGTTGTTCAAGAGGCAGTTCACGCGTACGGACTCAACATGCGGGTCACCAGCGGGGAGAAGCACGGCAACGCGCTGATCAGCGCTGGGCGGGGTGCAAGATCGAGTCCCGTTACCGAAATGCTGGAGCGACACGGTCTGATGGGTCTGCGCTCGGAGGAGAAGTTCGTACCCGATGCGATCTTCGGCCTCGGCGACGAGCAGCTCGCCCGTTTCCTCGGCGTTATGTACGCGTGCGACGGGCACGTGTACTGCAGCGGGCGGCTGGCCCAGGTCGGCTACACGACGATCAGCGAGAGACTCGCACGGGATGTGCAGCACCTGCTGCTGCGGCTCGGAATCGTCGCCGCCATTCGAACCCTGAAGCGGCCCGTCTACGAGGGCACCGGCAAGGTCGCCCGGGAGGTCCGGATCACCGGCCAGGAGGGCCTGCGCCGTTTCTGCGAACTGGTGCCGGTCCCGGGCAAGGAAGAGGCGCAGTTACGAGTGCTCGCGCGCCTGGACGCAGTACCCCACTCAACCAACGTCGACACCTTGCCGGTCGAGGTCTGGGAGGACGTTCTTCTAGGGAAAGGCGGCCGTAGCTGGGCCGCAATCAGCGAATCCACCGGGCGGTCGCGGAACCACAACTGGCACGTCGGCAAACGGGCACCGTCGCCGGCGCTGGTCGCAGAGCTGGCGGAGGCAACCGCCTCGCCCGCCCTCGAGGAGCTCTGCAGCTCCGACATCTGGTGGGACGAAGTGGTCTCGGTCGAGCATGTCGGTGAAGAAGAGACCTACGACCTCGACGTCCCCGCGCTGCGCAACTTCGTCGCCGACGACATCGTCGTCCACAACAGCGCCCTTGTAGCCAACATCGCCGAAAACGTCGCCGTCAAGAAGAAGACGCCGGTTGCTTTCTTCTCGCTCGAGATGTCCGAGGTCGAGCTCGCCCAGCGTTTCATCGCCTGCCGCGCCCGCATCTCGGGCGACAAACTGCGCAAGGGGCAGGTCTCCAAGCGCGACTGGCCGAAGGTGGTCCGCGCCTGCAACGAGCTCGAGGAAGCGCCGCTGTGGTTCGACGACTCCTCCGACCTCGGCATCCTCGACCTGCGGGCCAAGGCGCGGCGGCTGCACGCCCAGGAACAGGACCGCGGCGGCCTCGGCCTGATCATCCTCGACTACATCCAGCTGATGCGCTCCGACGACCACCGCGCCAACCGGGTCGAGCAGGTCGGCCAGATCAGCCGCGGGCTGAAGATCCTCGCCCGCGAGCTCGAGGTGCCGGTGGTGGCGATCTCGCAGCTCTCGCGCGCGCCCGAGCAGCGGACGCCGCCGAAGCCGCAGCTCTCGGACCTGCGCGAGTCGGGGCAGATCGAGCAGGACGCCGACGTCGTCGGCTTCCTCTACCGCGAGGACTACTACCGCGACCCCGACGAGGAGCCCGACGGTCTCGCCGACCTGATCATCGCCAAGCACAGGAACGGCCCGATCGGGACCAGGAAGCTGGTCTTCCTCGACCGCTTCCCGAAATTCGCCGACCAGGCCCATCAGGAGCCGCCGATCGAACAGCCGGCCGGCGAAGAGCCGCCGTTCGCCGACGCCGCCGCGGCGGGGCCTGACTTCTGATGGCGGCGATCGCCCGCTCCGAGCCCTTCCGTGAGCGGGCCTGCCCGCTCGGCGTCTGCGACGGCTCGGGCTGGATCCTCGGCCCCGAAGACGTCGCGCGGCCGTGCGAGTGCCGGAGCGAGCGGCTGAACCGCGGTCGCAGCCGCGGCGTCGCCTCGGCGATCCCGGCCCGCTATCGCGGCGTCTCCTTCGAGCGCCCGCCGGTCGCCGACATGGCGCGGGACATGACCAGCCGCCACGTCGTCCAGGCGGCGCGCGACTATGTCGAGAGCCTCGACGAGAACCTGGCCGCAGGACGCGGCCTCTGGTTCATGGGCGACACCGGCACGGGCAAGACGACGCTGGGGATGCTGATCGCGAGCGAAGCGCTGAAGGCGGGGAGGTCGGTCGGCGTCTACTTCACCCCGAAGCTGCTGACCCGGATCCGCCAGACCTACCAGGAAGCCGAGAACGAGAACGCCTACGGCCAGTTCTTCGAGCGGGTCACCTCGGTCGACCTCCTCTACATCGACGACCTCGGCTCCGAGCGGCACACCGACTGGGTCGTCGAGCAGCTCTACGCGGTCGTCAACGAGCGCTACGAGAGCCGGCGGCCGATGCTGGTGACCAGCAACGCCGGGGGCGACGTCGACCGGGGGCAGAAGCAGCTCGAGGACCAGATCGGGCGGCGCACGGTCTCGCGGCTGATCGAGATCTGCGGGGATCCGCTGCCGCTGTTCGGCGCCGACCGTCGCTACCGGGCGCGCGCCGCCGGGTAAACCCGTCACAATCCTCGCCGGCATGCCTGGCGTGGTCATAGTCGGCGCCCAGTGGGGCGATGAGGGGAAGGGGAAGGTCGTCGACCTGCTCGCCGAGCGGGCTACCACGATCGTCCGCTTCCAGGGCGGCAACAACGCCGGCCACACGATCGTCCGCGACGGCGAGGAGTTCAAGTTCCACCTGATCCCCTCGGGCATCCTCCACGAGGACAAGGCCTGCGTGATCGGCAACGGGGTGGTGGTCGACCCGCGGGTCCTCCTGCGCGAGATCGACGACCTGAAACGGGCCGGGATCGGCGTCGGCAACCTGCGCCTCTCGGCCAACGCGCACCTGATCATGCCCTACCACGTGCTGCTCGACTCGGCGGGCGAGACGATGCTGGGGAAGAACTCGATCGGGACCACGCGGCGCGGGATCGGCCCCTGCTACGCAGACAAGGCGCTGCGGCTCGGCATCCGCGTCCAGGACCTGCTCGACGAGAAGATCCTGCGGACGAAGATCCGCGCCGCGCTGGAGCCCAAGCAGCAGGCGCTGCGCGAACTCTCGGTGCAGCGGCGCAAACGGCTGAAGGAGGCGGGCGAGGACGCGAAGCCGATCGAGCAGGGGGCGCAGGAGCCCGACCCGCGGCTCGACCTGCACGCGATGGTCGAGGAACACGTCAGCTTCGGCCACCGGCTCGAGCCCCACATCGCCGACACCGCCCGCCTCTGCTGGGAGGCGCTCGACGGCGGCGAGACGGTGATCTTCGAGGGCGCCCAGGCGACGCTGCTCGACCTCGACCACGGCACCTATCCCTTCGTCACCTCCTCGAACCCGATCGCCGGCGAGGCCTGCGTCGGCGCCGGGATCGGGCCGAAGGACATCGACGAGGTCTGGGGGATCGCCAAGGCGTACGCCACCCGGGTCGGCGCCGGGCCGTTCCCGACCGAGCTATTCGACGAGGTCGGCGAGCAGATGCTGCAACGCGGCCACGAGTTCGGTACCACCACCGGCCGGCGGCGCCGCTGCGGCTGGATGGACCTGGTCGCGCTCCGCTACGCGGTCCGGCTCAACCGCATGGACGCGCTGGCGATCACCAAGCTCGACGTCCTCAGCGGCATCGGCCCGCTCCGCGTCGCGGTCCGCTACCGCTCCAAGGAGGGCGCCGTCCTCGACACCTTCCCCTACCACCAGTCGATCCTCCACTCGGCCGAGCCCGAGTACGAGGAGCTGCCCGGCTTCGACCTCGACCTCACCGCCTGCCGCAGCGCCGATGACCTGCCGCAGGAGGCGCGCGACTACCTCGGCTTCATCGCCGAGCTCGCCGGCGTGCCGGTGCGCCTGGTCGGAGTCGGCCCGGACCGCGAGCAGGTGATCTGGCTCGGGGACTGAGTCGGGGCTATTTGGTCCGTTCGATGGGGCTGGCGGCAGCGACCTTCCAGGTTCCCCCTTCTTTGGTCAACGGCAAGACCCAGTCGATCCCTCTGCGGCCATGGTAGAGGGCGAAAGCTTCTTCTTCGGAGCCGGGCGGTCCTCCCTTCAGGGTTTTCCTGCGCCGTAGGCTGTCGATCGGCCCCGTCAGGGTGTTGACCAACTTTCCCGAGGCCTGTTCCCCGAAGAAGGCGAGCGCCTGCGGGCAGTTCTTCGTCTTCCCCCCTGAGACGTTACGGCCGTCTTCCAGCAGCGTTTCGCTGTAGGCCCGCGAAAGGTACTTGCAATCCCCAACCCAGTCCTGGGCAACCCGAGCGTGCATCCAGAGGTGGATCACCCTCGAGGCATTTTCGCGCTCGGCGGGGGTCGCCTCCTGACCGAAGAAAGCGACGATGTTGTCTCCGCCCGGAATCAGGAACTCGCGAGCGGGGCCCTTCACCCTCGGGTAGCGGACCTGCTTCTCGCCCTTGGTTTCTTCGGAACCCGCCCCGGTGCTCGAGCCACTGCCGCATCCGCTCCAGGCAAGCACCATGATGAGCAGCATCAACCCTGCCAGCGCACTCCATCTCTCTCCCATGGCGGGCATTTTAGGACAAACGTCCCCAAGTGTTTGGCCTGCCTCGACGGGGCGGTGCCTGTGGCTGCAAGGCGCCGCTCCCTTCCGCCGCCGGACGGGTTTACGAACACGGGTCGAGTGGTAGTTTGACCCGCTGGATAGAAATCATGCACGCTTCCAACGGCATCGACCCCGGGACGGGCAGGCCGCAAAGGAGAGAAAAGGGATATGCGTAAGTACCTGATGTTGACGATGGCCCTCGTCGGGCTGATCGCCGCCAGCGTGGCGGGCATCGCCAGCGCCGCTGGCGGAGGACCGGTCACCGCCGAAGCAGGGAACATCAAATTCACCTTCGACGGCGGCTTCAGCCCCACCAAGCTGCCGAAGAACAAGCTGGCTCCGATCGCGCTGTCCGCGAGCGGCAAGATCGAAACGAAAGACGGCTCCCACCCGCCGGCGCTGAAGGAAGTCGAAGTCGAAACCGACAAGAACGGGACGATCGACGTCAAGGGCGTCCCGGTCTGCAAGTCGGGCCAGCTGCAGTCGCGCGACACCAAGGCGGCCGAAAAAGTCTGCGGCAGCGCGATCATCGGCACCGGCACGACCAGCGTCGAGATCGCCTTCCCCGAACAGAAACCGATTCCGGTCAACTCGAAGCTGCTGGTCTTCAACGGCGGCACCGCGGGCGGCACGACGACGCTGTTCATCCACGCTTACATCACGGTCCCGACGCCGGCTGCGATCGTGACGACGGTGAAGATCAAGAAAATCCACAAAGGCCGCTACGGCACGCTCTCGATCGCCTCGATCCCGAAGATCGCCGGCGGCAGTGGCTCGGTGAAGTCGTTCAGCCTGACGATCGGCAACAAGAAAAAAGTCCTGTTCGCCAAGTGCCCCGACGGCAAGCTTCAGGCGCACGCGACCTCGAAGTTCGCCGACGGGACCAAGGTCTCAGCCGGGATCATCCGCACGTGCACCGGCACCTAAGGCGTCACGTATGTCAGCGGACCGTGTGCGACGGTCGAAGTGCGTTGAGAAGGGCGGCCAGCTGGCCGCCCTTCTTTTTGCGGGCGCCGCGCTCGTCCCGGGCCGGGAGTTCTATTCCCTCGAGTGCTGAAGCTCAGAAGACGCAGCTCTGGGCACCGTAGGCCCTCGCCCTGTCGTTGGCGGGTTTGACGATGGCAAACAGGTGTCCACGAGCCGCGACAGCGTTTGCCGCCACCTTCGCCGCTGCCGCTTCCCTCGCCTTGATCAGGCTTTCTGCTTTCTCTTCTCCCCCCTTGGGAAGCCCGAGGTCCCTGATTGCTTCGGTGGTCCGTTCATAGGACGCGAACAGCTTCCGGACGTTTCCAGCCTGGTATTGCGGGGTCGGCGCCTGTTCCCGGCGTTCGTAGTAAGCCTTGGTGATCTGCGTGAGTATCGCTTCGCGTTCCTGCGTGCCCTTGTTGCACACGAGTTTGAGCTGCTGCTCGAATTCCTGCGTGCTCAAAGGCGAACTGCTGCTCCCGCATCCGGCAATGGCTAGGAGCGCAACCACGAGGGCTGCGGCCACGACAACGGTTCCCTTATTCACTATTTCCCCCATTAATCCTGATTGAAAAGGCAAGTTTAGCCTAAAGCCGCCGGGGATGCAGGGGCGTGGCGCAATCAAAAGGGCCCTTCCCCGACTGAGAAAGGGCCCCAGGATGGATCCAGATGTCGTCTATTTGGCGGTCATAGCCCAAGTGCCGTAGCCGGCTGCCCCGGCCGCTTCAGGAAGGAAGGCGACGACAGCGCCGGTGGTGGCCAGAGGAGTCGTGGCGAGGGGGAACCCTCCCCACAGGAGTTTTTCTTCTTTTTTCGCGTACAGGCAAAGCACGCCGGCCGCAGCGGTAGGCTGGTCGGCGGTACCCGAGCATTTCGGCTGAACCACATCTTCGAATTCTTCCGTCACCGGGTTTTCCACTTTCTCTTTGCCGTTGGTTTTGATGACATGGATTGCTTCCGGCGCGGCTTTGGGGCGAAGGTTGAAGGAGATAGAGACAGCCTGATATGCGCCGCTGGGGGTCACCCCGAATGACCAGGCACCCGTCTCCGTGGCACCTGAGGGAAGGATGCATTCCGGGTTTGCTTCGCTGCAGGCGCCGTCTTCGCCATCCAAGCCGTTTTTACCCGGCGCTCCGGTTTCGCCTTTCGCTCCCGTGTCGCCCTTCGGTCCCTGCGGGCCCGTGGTGCCCGTGTCGCCCTTCGGTCCCTGCGGGCCGGGCTTGCTGAACTGCTTGACGAGCTTTTTCACCTGCTTTTCCTGCTGCTTGGTCAGCCCGCCCGCGGCGAAGGCTGCACCGGTCAATGCGGCGACCAGCGCCACGATCGCCACGACCAGACCGGCCGTGCCGAGCTTGTTGTGAATCCGAGAGATCATTTTTCCTCCTGTATTTGACAGTCAAGCCGTCTCCCGACGGCCTCCTGGTCGCGGAACGCTGATGCGCAAGGCTCGGGGGGCAGGCAGCGCCGATTTCTCATCAGGCTCCAGCCCCACGATCTCTCCCTTTCGGTCCCCCTTAATGAATGGTCGGACCAGCGCGTCCCTGGCGCGCCAGTGATTCGAACCTAATGTACGAGCGTAACCATGTCAAGGAACTCGCTTGGTAGACCCAGCGGCCCGCGGCCTGCTATTTCGACCTGCCGCAGCGCACCGTGATCGCCGGGTTGGTGGCGCGGGAGCGGTCGTTTTGGGCCCGCAGGTCGATCATGGCCCGGTGCGGGACGGGGCAGAGGCTCCGGCTGTTTTCGAGCAGGCCGCGTTCGCCACCGAAGAGATTCATCACGAATTTGGTGATCGGTGCATCGGGGACGTGCAGGAAGCGGGTCCGCACGCGGGAGGTTTCCGAGCCCTTGCGGGTTACCGCGTCCACGTAGCCGACTTGAGTGATGTGCAGCGGCCCGTGCAGATCGGCGACGATGTCCGGCAGTTCGCGTTCGCCCCCGTTGGAGCGGAAGTACACGGGGCCACGGAGCGGCTTGCCCAGCAGGGGGCTGTAGGCGACGGCGTGGCCCAATACCGACTTCTTCGGGCATCTTCCAGCCGCAAACTGGACGCGGGTGCAGGGGTTGTTGATGTGCGCCTGGTCGATGAACTCGCTCGGCGGCAAGATCACCGTGACCGCCTTGGTGTTGGCCTCGTGCGGTTTCTGCCTCAGAACTGCCCGCACCGCCGGGTTGCCCGTGCGCTTGGTATCTCCTTTGAAGGAGATGGTGAGCTTCGGCTTGTAGCCGAGCTTGGCGCAGTGAGTCGCCTGGAAGCCGTCTGAAGGTTCGGCGACCTGTCCGCGGGTGGCGGTGAGGGTGGCGGTGATCTTCTTCTTCGCGCAGCTGGTCGGGTTGAGGGTGAATTCCTTGCGACTGACCTCGACGTGAACGGTGCGGTAGGTCACCGGCACCCCTTCCAGGAACTGGGGCAGCGGGTCGGTCCGGATCGTCGCAAGGGCGCTTTCCGGGTCGACGTAGATGCCGGCGCGGTTGACGACGAGGCCGAGATCGAAGGGACCGGCCTGCGCTGGCACAACCGAGACCGCCGAGTAGGGGGCGCCCTTGTAGGGCCCGGCGAGGAAGACGGCGGTCGGGGCCTTACCGGGCTGGGGGATCCAAAGAGGATCCGCGCCGACGCCGGTGGCGGCAGCGATACTGCCGATCTTGCTCGGCGGCGGGCAGCTGCCGCTCGTCGCCACGGCCTCCGGGCAGAGCGGGACCCCCTTCAGCTTGGCCAGCAGACCTTGGGGCAGATGCAGGGCGATCGTCTGCGGGTTGGCTTCCCCGTCCTGGCGGGTGAGCGTGAAGACAAGGGGGGCGAAGTGGCCGCCGAGGGGGGTGAGGCTGCCGGCCTGGAGCTTCGGCGCAAAGTCGCCCCTGCCACATCCCTGTGCAATCTGCATCGAGGTTTCGCCTTCGGCGGGCGGCTTGCCCGACCAAGGCGAAAAGGAGTAGTGGGTTCGATAAGTCCCGCAGGCAGACGGGGTCGCGAGAGGGGCTCGGGGGCCACCGAAGATGCGCAGCCGCAGTTCGTCGAAGGGCACCTGGGGGAGGCCGCCCAGGGATTCGATCCCGCTGAAGTCGCTCGTCAGCTGCCCGGTCAGGGGGTTCGTCTGGATCTCTGCCGGCAGCTTCAAGTGGACGCCCTGTTCGTCTGAGACGACCCAGAAGCCGAAGAGGTGTCCGGGGGCGGGAGTGCGCTGGTAGACGGAGCCGCGCAGGGTTTCTTCGAGTGCCGGGACCTCGACTTCAACGGAACCGATCTTCGCCGCCGGCGGGCAGTGGGAAGGTTCGTCTTTGCCGTAGCCGACCTGCGAGGCGCTGCAGGCCGCGAGCCCGTCCGCCGCGGCGGGATTGATCGTCATCCCCTCGGGCAGCGCCACCCGCGCGCTCCGCATCGTCGAGGTCGCCAGGCCGCCCGGGGTTTCGTCCTGGGGAATCCTCAGCGTGGCATCGAGGCCGGTTGGCGCCGCGGCTTCGGGGTTGGTGGGCAGCGCGGTGAGCGAGGGGGCGAAGTCGAGTTTGCCGCAGCCCGAGATCGGTGGAAAGGGCGCGCTCAGGGTCGAAGGTCGATCGGGCAGCTGATAGCTGGTCGCGGTCACCGTCAGCTGGCGTTGCAGGCTGCAATCGGTGGGATTGGAGAGGAACGGCTTTTCGGGGACGTGGGCTTCGCGGCCGCCCGGCGGGGTTTCGCCGGTGCTCGCCTCCTTGGGGGTGATCCGGTCTTCGTCGTGGGCCGGGGAGGCCGGCACCCCCCAGAGCGTCGTCGTCGCTTCGATCAACCCCGAGGAGGAGTTGAGCCCTTCGACCGTGGAGACCACGCTGTAGTCGACGGGATCGATGCGGACGTTGACGAAAGCCGGGTAGCCGACCGCGATGAAGCCGAGCCGGGCGACAACGTCACCGCCTTTCGGGGGCACCATGTTGTAGACGGGCTCGTTGACGACGAGGGGAGAGGGTTCGAGGACCCGCACCAGGGTCATCCCCACCTGCGAGTCGAACGGGCAGGCGCTGTCGTTGGGGCCGCTGCCGAGCTGATCGGCGGTGCAGCGCGGGATTCCCTGGGGGTTTCCGATCATTCCCGGCGGCAGCTTGATGGCGATGTCCTTCGCGAGCGCGTAGGGGGCGTTGCCGTTGCGGGTCAGCTTGAAGCCCAGGGTCATGTCGGCGTGGGCGCCGGCCTGCTTGGTGGAAAGGCCGGCGAACACTTCTTCGAGGCCGAATTTGTCGAATTCTTCGCTCGCCGCCCAAACAGGGGCGGACCCGGCAGCACCGAGGGCGAGGGCGAGGGCACCGAAGGCGCCGAGCCGACGGAGCGCCCGACTCATTTGTGAGCCCCCTGATGCTTGCTGCCGGACCTGTGGCGATGGTGCTTGGCACAGCGCCTCTTGGCCCGGCGCGCCTTCTTGCCCTTGGTCTTGGCGCAGCGGCGATGCCTGAAGTTGTCGCCCCGGCCCTGCACCGGGGTGCGGGGAACGCTCAGGCCCGGTGCAGGCGTGAGCTGCGAGCGGCAGCCTTCGCCCTGGCATTCGGCTTCGGCTGGTTCGGGGAAGCCGCCGCCGACCCGGGCGTCGTAGATCGAGGGGGTTTCGTCGGCGTCCCGGGGCAGGATCAGGTCGGAGCTGAGGAAGAAGACGTCCTCGCCGCTTTCGCTTACCGCCCAGAGGTACTCGTTGCGGAGGCTGTGGGCGGAGGAGATCAGGTAGAGGCAGCCGCCCGGGGTGGTGCAGCTGCCGACCCCATCTTCCTCCCACTCGTAGACGTCCTGTAGGCCGTCGGTGTCGGCGGCGACCAGGGGTTCGGTGGACTGGAAGAAGGCGCGGCGACCGTCGGCCCTCAGGTTGGCGAGCCAGGCCTGAGTGGTGAAGAGCGCCGCGCTTCCGCGCTTGATCGACTGCAAGCTCGCCCCGCCCCCTGCGGCGGCGCCGGTCGGGTTGCACGAGAGGCAGCGAAGCTGCTGGTCGGCGACGTAGCGGTAGATCTCGGCATGGCCTTCGGGGTCATAGCCCTCCAACGGCGCCCGCGACTCGAACAACAGCACGCCGCCATCGGGGGTCGTGCGGGAGGGGTCGACGCCGAGGCGGCCGGGGAGCGAAGGTCCGATCGCCTCCGTCCACAGCCCGAGCCCGTCGATCATTTCGACTTCCCCCGGTTCGCCTTCGACGTCACGTGCGGTCAGGATGCCGACGAAGCTGATCGCCCCTTCCCGGGACAGATAGAGATTTTGCTGTCCGGATTTGGCCTTGGCGTTGTTGGGATTGCGCTGCGTGGTGAGCACGGCGGTGGAGACGAAGTAGGCGCTGCTGCCGTCGGCTGAAATATTCACCGGGGTGACAGCGCCGGTGCTAAACGGCGTCCTTTCATCGCTGAGCGCGTCGAAGCGCCAGAGCCTGCCGCCTTCCTGGTAGAAGATGCGGCTGCCGCCTTCGGCGACACCCGCGAACTGGACGCCGTTGCCGATTTCGAAGGTTTCGCTGTCTTCGTAGCGCAGGTAGAGCTTGGTGCCGACCATGAAGGCGACGCCCCTCCCGTCGAGCGAGGCTCCCTGGTAGACGGCTTTTTCGTTGGCTTTGAGCCGCCCGCCCCCCGGCAGTAGGGAGACGACCAGAAGCGCTCCGCCTGGAGTGCGGTCGTAGATCGCGCCGGTGCCGTCGGGGGCGGCTTCGGGCTCGAGCTGGACCGCCGAGCCGACGCTGCCGGTGACGAAGAGGGTGTGGGCGGCGCCTTCCGAGATCAGCATCCCCGAGGCTTCGAGGTCGGTGCCGATGCTGCCGCGCCCGAGGATCTCGGAGTGGCCGTCGGGATAGCGCAGATAGCTGGTCTTCACGCCTTCGATCGCGGCGGGCCCGATCGGGCCCGAGATCCAAAAGCTGTAGCCCTGGTCGGGGGACGTGCCACCCGCGGTGAGGGCGGTCGTTTCGGCGGCCGCGGGGCCGATGTAGGCGGTGCTCCATCCGCCCGGGCCGCGGCTCGCGAGGTAGGGGTCGCCCTGGATCGAGCCGATTCCGCTGCTGCCCGGCAGCGAGCCGCCTTCGACACGGAAGGGGACCTCCTCCCCCAGCGGCGAGACCTGGCGGTTGGTGAAGTAGCCGTCGTGGCCCGTGCCGACGGGGGCACGGGCGTTGGTGTCGGGGGGCGTCACCAGCTCGTAGGCACGGCAATCGGGCAGGAGCGCCGAGAAGCCGTTGCGCAGCTCGCCGTTGGGACAGGGGGTGGGTTCGAGGGACGGGGTCGGGTAGGTGGCGAAGCTCCCTGCCGCCGCGTCTTCGCCCTTG
>DASTTQ010000044.1:0-3059 GCA_035760065.1 Solirubrobacterales bacterium | reverse complement strand
CCCCCCGCTCCCCCTGTCGAGTTCAGGCCTCTCCGCGAGGGCTCAGCCGCGGGAGCCGATTCTGTAGCTCAGGCCGCCCGAAGCTCTCTGAAACGCTCGGCGGGCTAGGAGGAAGGTGAGGGCAAAAGCTACGGCGCCGATGGCCAGGGCCACCGCGAGGATTTGGTTGGCTGCGTAGAAGACCAGGCCGGTGGTGAGGACGAAGGCGGCGCCGGATAGCAGGGTGGTGTGGGAGCGGTAGCCGGCGAAATGCTCGCGGATCGCCACCTCGAGGCCGCCCAGCCCGGCGCAGACGACGCCGACGCCGATCAGGGCCGGATTGCCGCCGATCACGCCGATCGCCAGGGAAACGATGCCGGCGAGGATGACCAGCTCGGCCAGCGGCGCTTTCCCCCAAGGCGCGGGAGGCAGCTCGTCAGGGGCCGTGACCCGCCTGGCGGGCTTCGTCTTCGTCAACGGCCGCAAGCCGCCCGGCTAACGGGCATCCAGAGGAGACCTTGACCCGCCACCAGCCCATCAGCATCCCGATCGGGCCGAGCAGCGGCCGCGAGTGCCAGCCGCCGCAGCCCGACTCGCCGACGTCGGTACGGGAGATCTTGACCCACTTGAACTCCCGGGGCCGGTCGAGCATTTCCCGAAGCAGCTCCCGGTTCCTGGTCTCGACCTCGGCTCGATCGCCCAGGGCACCGCGGGCTTCGGCGATGCGCTCGGCGAGACGGTCGCGGGTCGCCTCCAGCTCGCCGAGGTCGAGGACGCGCGGGGCAGAGCTGACGCTCTCCACCCGGTGGGGAATCTCGGTGTGGCCGAAGGCCTCCCCGAACAGCGAGGCCAACTCTGCCTCGAGGCGGGAGATCTGCCGGCGCAGCTCGTGTCGCGCCTGGCGCTCGTCGACCCCGATTCCGAGCCCGGCGAGATCTTTGCTTTTCAGCAGAGCGGGCATCCAGGAAAAGTGTAGGTCAGGAGGCCTCCAAAGTCGAAGCGGCCATCCACAGCGCCTCCTCGACGGCGATCTGGGGCACGCCCTTGACCTGAACCGCGGCGACCGCGATGCGGCGGGTGCCGGGCTCGATGCCATGGCCTTCGGCGGTCGAGCCGAAGAGGAGAGCGACGGGTTTGACCTCGTCGGCGATCGTGAGGGTCCCCTGCGAAATCTCGTTCCCATGCCCGGCGAGTGCCTCGCCCGGAGCGGAGTCGCGGATGCAGAGACCGCCGGCGAGGCGCTCGGCGTCGAAGGCCCGCAGCGACACGCCAGTCTCGACGGTGGCGATGTCGAGCGCGTCGGCGGGCAGGCCCTTGCTGCGGAAGCCGCCGTCGTGAAGGCGGTCCAGGGTCAGCTGCTCGATCGGCGTGCGGGTGCGGTCGGGGTCGAGGCCGATCTGACGGAAGAAGACCCGGTAGGCCCAGGGAATCGGGCGTTCGCGCATGCGGATCGCCTGGGCGCCGTTGGTGCGGTTGGAGAGGTCGCGGAGGCGCCGGCGGACCGGCTCGGGGCTGCGACCCGGTTTGGCGTCGACCTCGACCCAGGCGATGCCGAGGCCCGGGAACTCGGAGGCGATGTGCGGCGCCACCCAGCCCTGTCGTGGCGCCGGCACCCAGCCCATCCGCTGCGCCGCGAGCCCGGGCATCAGCCCCGCTCCGCGGCCCTGGTCGCGGCAATGAGCCGGTGAACCCGTTCGCCGAGCTGGGTGGCGGTGAGGTCGCCGATGCTGGCGCTCTGCAGGGTGCCGCCGGGGTAGACGTAGGCGAACGTCGGGCAGCCGCCGACGCCGTAGAGGCCGCCGACGGCACCGTCGCGGTCGTACCCGACCGGCATCGTCCAGCCGTGCCGGCGGATCAGCTCGCGCAGCGCGTCCCTGTCGTCGCGGATGTCCAGCGAGAGGAAACCCACCCGTCCACGGTAGCGCCGATCGAGGCGCTGGACCACATCCTGCTGTTCGACGCAGCCGCCGCCCTTTTCGAACCAGAACGAGATCACGAGCGGTCGGTCGAAGAGGTCGCAGACGCGGATCGCTTCGGCGGTGCCGATCCGGCAGGCCGGGGTGCGCTGCGCGTCTTCGGGACAGGGGAGCGAGGAGGTTTCGCAGTCGTCCTGGGCGACGTTGGCGTCGCCTTCGAGCCGTCCCGCGGCTTCCGGCACCGCGAACTCGGGCAAGGGCCATCGAGCCGGCAGCTTGTCGAGTCCCAACGTTTCCCCCCCGCCCCCCTCGATCGTGTGGACCGTGGCGAGCACGATCAGAGCGAAGAAGATCAGGCCGACGACGATCGAGTAGCGGTCCCTCACCGGTCCTCCAGCAGGAGGAGGGTCGCAGGCAGGACGAGCAGCACGCCGAGCAGCGCCGCGGTCAGATCGACCACGGTGACCGCTCCGAAGTCCCGCAACATCTGGATTTCGCTGGCGACGAGAACGGCGAACCCCGCGATCGCGGTGACACCCGAGGCGAGAACCGCCGGGCCGGTCCGCGAGTAGGCCCGCCGCAGCGCCTCCTCCACGCCCGCTCCGCCGCCGCGCTCCTCATGGAAGCGCCCGGCCAACAGCACGCCGAACTCGGTCGCGATCGCGATCGTCAGCGCCCCCAGCGCCGCCGACATCGGGTTGAGCGGGATGCCAGTGATCCAGAGGAGCAAGGACGCCCAGCCGGTAGCCAGGACGGTCGGCACGAGGGGCACCGCCGCCCTGCGCCAGGACCGCCAGACGATCAGCAGAGCGGCGGCGACCAGCGCCAGCCCAGCGAGCGTCAGCCAGTACCTGCTGCTGGAGAGATCGGAAGCCGACTGCGCCGCGATCACAGGCAGTCCCGCCAGCTCGACCTCCACCCCCGGTGGAGGATCGCCGATCTCGCCTCGAACTCGGTCGATCAGCTTCTGCTGGTCTTCCAGCGACTGAGCACGTATGCCGAACGTCATCAAGGCCGTATGGCCCACTTCCCCGGTTCGTGGATCGACGGGGGCAACCTGACGCAGGGCGTACGGCGACAGCGCCGCCAGGGTGCTTTCGACCCGCTGCCTCGTCGGCTTTTCCCCACCCCGGATCAGGAAGTCCGAGAGGGCCGGCCCCGGGC
>DASTTQ010000043.1:0-4405 GCA_035760065.1 Solirubrobacterales bacterium | reverse complement strand
CTGACCATGATCGCCCTGCCCTTCGGGCCGAGGGGCGCGTTAGCGTGGAGCTTCATCCGGTTCCTCCTTGTTGCTGGGGCTTCGACACCGCCAGCCTCCAAGGAGGTCCGGATGAACAACGTGCTTAGGAACTACATCTAGGCCCGCCGTTTCACCTGCGTAAGATCGGTGGGTTGGCGACCAAGCAGAAAGCAAGGGCAGAGAACGATCCCCTGGCGCCGTTCTCGGCGCCGGTGCGGCGCTGGTTCGAGGCCTCTTTCGAGGGGCCGACGCCTGCCCAGACCGGCGGCTGGGAGGCGATCGCCGGTGGCGAGAACGCGCTGATCTGCGCCCCGACCGGCTCGGGGAAGACGCTGGCGAGCTTCCTCTGGGGGATCGACAAGCTGTCGCGCTCCGATTCGCTGGGGACCGGCGTCAAGCTCGTCTACATCTCGCCGCTGAAAGCCCTCTCCTACGACATCGAGCGCAACCTGCGGGCGCCCCTGCGGGGAATCGGCGCCGAGATCGCCGTCGGCCTGCGGACCGGCGACACCTCGCAGAAGGAACGGCGGGCGATGGCCAAAGAGCCGCCGGACATCCTCATCACCACCCCGGAGTCGCTCTACCTGATGCTCTCCTCGAGCGTGCGGGAGATCCTCGCCGGGGTCGAAGCGGTGATTGTCGACGAGATCCACGCTGTGGCTCAGACCAAGCGAGGTAGTCACCTCGCCCTTACCTTGGAGCGCCTCGATCGTCTCGTGGAGTTTGGGGTGGGGTTCGAGGGAGGGTCGGCGGACAAAAAGCGGGGAGTGTCCGGCGACCCTCCCTCGGACCCCCCATCCGAAGCTGGGGATGGTCGAGGTGGCATTCAGCGGATCGGGTTGAGCGCTACCCAGAGGCCGTTGGAGCGGATCGGGCAGTTCCTGGTCGGTCCTAAGCGCGAGTGCAAGATCGTCGATGCGGGGCAGAGGAAGGCTTTGGATCTGGAGATCGTGGTGCCGGTGGAGGACATGGCGGATCCGGGGGCTCCGGCTTATCCAAGCGAGGACGGGCCGCCTCCAACGGAAGTAGAGCCATCGGCCCACATCCGCTCCATCTGGCCCGCCATCTACCCCAAGCTCCTGGAGCTGGTGCAGGAACACACCAGCACCATGATCTTCGTCAACAACCGCCGCGCCGCGGAGCGCCTCGCCAAGCGCCTCAACGAGCTGGCCAACGGCGAAGGAGAACAGGAGCTCCCTGCCACCGAGCACGCGGGACAAGTCTCACCTGAGGCGCCCCTGCCGGGGGGTGGCGCCGATTTGGGGGACCATCCCGAGCAGCTACTGCAGCGCAGGGATGGTGGTACCAAATCGGTGACAGGACCCGCCGGCCCGGAAACCTATGTCGAGATCGCCCGAGCCCACCACGGATCGCTGTCCCACGAGGAGCGCGCCAACGTCGAGGAGATGCTCAAGTCCGGGGAATTGCCGTGCCTCGTCGCGACGTCCTCCCTGGAGCTGGGAATCGACATGGGCGCGGTCGACCTGGTGATCCAGGTCGAGTCGCCGAAGTCGGTCACCCGCGGCCTGCAGCGGATCGGGCGCGCCGGTCACCGCATGGGCGAAGTCTCGAAGGGCCGGATCTTCCCCAAATACCGCGGCGACCTGCTCGAGTGCGCGGTGGTCGCGCGGCGCATGCGGGAGGCCGAGATCGAGGAGACGACGATCCCGCAGAACCCCCTCGACGTGCTGGCCCAGCACCTGGTCTCGATGGCGGCGCTGGACGAGTGGGAGGTCGATGAGGTCGAGCGCCTCGTCACCGCCACCCAGCCTTTCCACGAGCTCTCCCGCGAACAGCTGGAGAACGTGCTCGACATGCTCGACGGCCGCTACCCCTCCGACCGCTTCGCCGAGCTGCGCCCGCGGATCGTCTGGGACCGCACCGAAGGCACGATCCACGGCCGCAAAGGCTCCCGCCAGCTGGTCGTCACCAACGCCGGCACGATCCCCGACCGCGGTCTCTACGGCGTCCACCTGCCCGACGGCCGCCGGGTCGGCGAGCTCGACGAGGAGATGGTCTACGAGGCGCGCCCCGGCCAGACCTTCCTGCTCGGCTCGAGCACCTGGCGGATCGAGGAAATCACCCGCGACCGGGTGATCGTCACCCCCGCGCCAGGCGCCCCCGGCGCCGTCCCCTTCTGGAAGGGGGACGGGATCGGCCGCCCCGCCGAGCTCGGCCGCGCGATCGGCGCCTTCGCCCGCGAGGCGGTCAACCGCGAGCCGGCCGAGCTGGCGAAGGAGTACGACCTCGACGAGCGCGCCGCGAACAACCTCGTCAGCTACCTGCGCGAGCAGCAGCAGGCGACCCGCGTCGTCCCCTCCGACGAGACGATCGTGGTCGAGCGCTTCCGCGACGAGATCGGCGACTGGCGCCTCTGCATCCTCTCGCCCTACGGCGGCCGCGTCCACGCCGCCTGGGGCCTCGCCCTCGCCGCCAAGATCCGCGCCGAGCGCGACCTCGAGGCCGACGCGATCTGGTCCGACGACGGCATCGTCATCCACCTCCCCGACGCCGACGAGCCGCCGCCCGCCGACCTCGTCCTGATCGACCCCGACCAGATCGAGGACCTCGTCGTCGGCGAGCTCTCCGGCAGCGCCCTGTTCGGCGCCCGCTTCCGCGAGAACGCCTCGCGCTCGCTGCTGATCCCGCGCGCCTACCCGGGCAAGCGCACCCCCCTCTGGCAGCAGCGGCTGAAGTCGCAGAGCCTGCTCGAGGTGGCGCGGGACTTCCCCCGCTTTCCGGTCGTGCTGGAGACCTACCGCGAGTGCCTGCGCGACGTCCTCGACCTGCCGGCCCTCGCCGAGCTGCTGGAAAAGCTCCACTCGCGTGCGCTCAGCCTGGTCGAGGTGGAGACGCCGACCGCCTCGCCCTTCGCTTCCTCGCTGCTCTTCGACTACGTCGCCACCTACATGTACGAGGGGGACACGCCGAACGCCGAGCGGCGGGCGGCGGCGCTGGCGCTCGACCGCGACCTCCTGCGCGAGCTGCTGGGGCAGGAGGAGCTGCGCGAACTGATCGACCCCGAGGCGCTGGAAGAGGTCGAGGCGCAGCTGCAGCACCGCACCGAGGCCGGCCGCGCCGGCGACCGCGACGCCCTCCAGCAGCTGTTGCGCAACCTCGGCGACCTC
This sequence comes from Solirubrobacterales bacterium, assembly GCA_035760065.1. Taxonomy (GTDB): domain Bacteria; phylum Actinomycetota; class Thermoleophilia; order Solirubrobacterales; family 70-9; genus VAYN01. The sequence continues at coordinate 1,256 of DASTTQ010000043.1, read as the reverse complement.
ACCCTGGCGGAGTGCGGGGAGCGGGTCGCCGAGGGCTACTCGGCGAAGTCGATGCTGGAGAAACTGATCGCCGAGCGGCGCGTCGCCAAGGTGCGGATCGCCGGCGAGGAGCGCTACATCGCCGCCGAGGACGCCGGCCTCTACCGCGACGCGCTCGGGGTCCCCGAGCCGCCGGGGCTGCCGGACACCTTCCTCGAGGAGCACCCCGACGCGATGCGGGCGCTGGTCCGCCGCTACGCGCGCACCCACGGCCCCTTCCCGACCCAGCAGCCGGCCGAGCGCTACGGCGTCGACCCTTCGCCGGCGCTGCGCGAGCTGGAGTCCGAAGGGGCGCTGGTCCGCGGCGAGCTCCTCCCCGGCGGGACCGAGCGCGAGTGGTGCGACTCCGAAGTCCTGCGCCGGGTCCGCCGCGCCAGCCTCGCCCGCCTGCGCAAGGAGGTCGAGGCGGCCGATGTCCGCGAGCTCGCCCGCTTCCTCCCCAGCTGGCAGAACGTCGACGCCTTCCGCCGCACCGGCGCCGGGATCGACCGCCTGCGCGAGGCGCTGGTGCCGCTGCAGGGGGTGGCGCTGACGCCGAAAGTCTGGGAGGGGGACGTGCTGCCGCGCCGCCTCGGCGCCTACTCCCAGACCTGGCTCGACGAGCTCTGCACCAGCGGCGAGCTGGTCTGGATCGGCGCCGGGGCACTCGGCCGCAACGACGGCCGCGTCGCCCTCTACTTCCGCGAGGACGTCCGCCTCGCCGGCCCGCCGCCGGCCAACGCCAAGCTGGAGCCGGCCAACGGCGAGGTCCACGACGCGATCCGCGAGCGGCTCGCCGCCGGCCCGTCCTTCTGGCTCGACCTCGTCGTCGAGCTCGACCACCCGGCCGAGGACCTCCACAACGCCCTCTGGGACCTGGTCTGGACGGGAGAGGTGACCAACGACGCCTTCGCGCCGCTGCGGGCGCCGCGCCTGCGCGCCGTGCCGCCCTCCGAACGCCCCGGCCGCCGCTTCGCCCGCCGCCGCTCGACCGCCGGCGCCGCCGTCCAGGGCCGCTGGTCCCTGACCGCGCCGCTGTTCGCCAACGCCCCCGGCCCCGGCGCCAGGCTGCGCGCTCAGGCCGAGCTGATGCTGGAGCGTTACGGGATCGTCACCCGCGAGACCGTCCTCGCCGAGGGCATCCCGGGCGGCTTCTCGACCCTCTACGGCGAGCTCGGCAACTTGGAGCTGCTCGGCACCGCCCGCCGCGGCTACTTCGTCGAGGGCCTGGGCGGCGC
>DASTTQ010000042.1:0-22919 GCA_035760065.1 Solirubrobacterales bacterium | reverse complement strand
ACTCCTCGCCGAACAGCTCGGCGACCTCGCGCTTCATCCGCTTCGCCAGGGCGGGGGAGGCGCCGGCGGTGGAGATCGCGATCGCCAGCGGGCCGCTGCGGACGATCGCCGGCAGGATGAAGCTGCAGAGCGGCGGCACGTCGACGACGTTGACCAGCATCGCCCGCTGCTCGGCGTCGTCGAAGACGCCGATGTTGACCTCGGAGTCGTCGGTCGCGGCGATCGCCATGAAGATGCCCTTGAGGTCCTCGGGGCCGGCGTAGGCGCGCCGCTCCCAGCGGATCGAGCCCTCGCGCGCCAGGTCCTCCAGCTCGGGGTGGGCGACCGGGGCGATCAGGGTGACGTCGCCGCCGCAGGCGAGCAGCCCCTCGACCTTCTCGAGGCCGACGTCGCCGCCGCCGACGACCAGGCAGCGCCGCCCCGTCAGTTTCAGGCAGGCGATGTAGAAGGGCGTCTCCAGCATGTCCCGCACGCAGGACTGGTCGCAGATCCCCTTGCGGAGCTGGCAGACGCACTCCTTACCCGCATAAGCCTGAGCCGGCATCAAGCCAAAGGCTAGCGATCTCCCGCCGACGGGCCGATACGTCCATTCCCCTCGGCCGACGGGCCGAATAGTCCAACCAGGGACGACATATCGGCCCGTCGGCGGGGGGAAGTCGACATTTCGGCCCGTCGGCTAGACGGCCCGTCGGCTAGATCGAGTCGAGGGTGACGCGGAGGCCCTCGCTGAGGCCGACCTCGGGGCGCCAGCCGAGCTCGCGTTCGGCGCGGCTCGCGTCGAGCGAGATGCGCTGCACCTCACCTGCCCGCGGCGGCGCGAACTCGGGCTCGAAGCTCTCGCCGCCGCCGAGCTCGCGCAGCGCCTCGACCAGCTCGAGGACGCTGGTCTCGCGGCCGGTGCCGATATTGATCGGGCCGCTCACCTCGGAGCCCGCCGCGGCGATCGCGGCGGCCACCACGTCGCCTACATATATGTAGTCGCGGGTCTGGGTGCCGTCGCCGAAGACGGTCGGACGGCCGCCCTCGCGCAGGAGCCCGCAGAAGATCGCGATCACCCCCGCCTCGCCGAGCGGATCCTGGCGCGGGCCGTAGACGTTCCCCAGCCGCAGCGAGACGCCCGAGAGCCCGTAGAGCCGCTCGTAGAGGGCGAGGTAGCCCTCGGCGGCGAACTTGCTCTGGCCGTAGGCCGAGAGCGGCGCGATCGGCGTGTCCTCGTCCAGCGGCAGGTCCCGTCCCTCGCCCTCGCCGTAGATCGCTCCGCCGGTCGAGACGGAGACGACCCTCCCGCAGCCGGACGCGCGGGCCGCCTCGACCACGTTGGCGGTGCCGCCGACGTTCACTGCGGCGTCGAAGGCCGGGTCCTCCAGCGACTTGCGCACGTCGATCTGGGCGGCGAGGTGGAAGACGCGCTCCGGCCGCCGCGCGCTCGCCAGCGCGCTCAACTCCTGGCCCGCGCGGATGTCTAGCGCGACCAGCTCGGCCCCGGCCGCGAGGGCGGCGTCGAGGTTCTGCCGGCGCCCGGTCGAGAGGTCGTCGACGACCGTCACCTCGTCGCCGCGGGCGAGCAGGGCGTCGACCAGATTCGAGCCGATGAAACCGGCGCCGCCGGTGACCAGGGACCTCATCAGGCGGACGATCCTACGGGGATCGCCAGCCGCCGGGCGGGCGCCGGCCCGGGCATCTACCCGCTTGCGCAGCCGATGGCCCCTGCTACCCTCGCCGCCCCATGAGACTGATCGTCACCGAGAAGAACAACAGCGCGAAGAAGATCGCCGAAGCGCTGAGCAACGGCACGAACGCTTCCGACAAGACCTTCAAAGTCCCCTTCTACACGTGGACGGACGGCGACGGCGAGGAGCAGATGACGGTCGGCCTCAAGGGCCACGTGCTCGGCCCAGCCTTCCCCGAGGGCTACTCGAACTGGCAGAAGACCGACCTGCACGACCTGATCGACGCCCAGCTGATCAAGCAGCCGACCGACAAGAACGTCGTCAAAGCGATCAGGAAACTGGCCAAAGGGGCGGACGAGCTGGTGATCGCCACCGACTTCGACCGCGAGGGCGAGCTGATCGGGCTCGAGGCGCTGGAGGAGATGCTCGACGCCAATCCCGAGCTCGGCACTCGCGAGGAAACCGACGCCGGCACCCTGCGGATCAAGCGCGCCCGCTACTCGGCGCTGACCAAAGAGGAGATCGACCGCGCCTTTGGCGAGCTCGACGAGCTCTCCTACCCGCTCGCCAACGCCGGCGCCGCCCGCCAGGACATCGACCTGCTCTGGGGCGCGACCCTGACCCGCGCGGTCTCCCTCGCCAGCCGCCGCTTCGGCTCCAACTTCCTCTCGGTCGGCCGGGTCCAGAGCCCGACCCTGGGCCTGATCGTCGAGCGCGAGATGGAACGCCGCGCCCACGTCGCGAAGCCGTTCTGGGAACTGTTCGCCAAGTTCCAGCACCCGGAGGGCAGCTTCGAGGCCCACCACGCCGTCGACAAATTCTGGGAGAAGGCCGAGGCCGACGCGGCGCTCGCCGGCACCGCAGGCCCCGGCAGCGTCAAAGCCGTGACGGCGCGGAAGAACACCCGCAAGCCGCCGACGCCCTACAACACGACCGCCTTCAGCACCGACGCCTCCAGCCGCCTCGGCATCACCCCGGCCAGCGCGATGCGGATCGCCGAGGACCTCTACATGGACGGCTTCATCTCCTACCCGCGCACCGACAACACCGTCTATCCGTCCTCGCTGCCGGTGCGCGAGCTGATCGGCTCGCTGGTGCGGATCAAGGAGTTCTCGGCCGCCTCGGGCCTGCTCGACGGCGAGCTGACGCCGACCCGCGGCAAGAAAGAGACGACCGACCACCCGCCGATCTACCCGACCCAGGCGGTCCACCCGGGTGCCCTCGACGGTTCGAAGAAACGCGTCTACGAGCTCGTCGTCCGCCGCTTCCTCGCCACCTTCAGCCCGCCGATGATCACCGAGTCGACCCGGGCCGACATCGAAGCGGGCGACCAGACCTACTTCGTCCGCGGCTCGGTCGTCGTCGACCCCGGCTACGCCGGCATCTACACCTACGCCCGCTCGGCCGACGAGGAGATCCCGAAGCTGGAGGAGGGCCAGACGCTGCAGCTCGACGGCGAGCCCTGGATCGTCGACAAGGAGACCCAGCCGCCGGGCCGGATCTCGCAGGCGAAGCTGATCGAGATGATGGAGGAGCGCGGCCTCGGCACCAAAGCCACCCGCGCCGACATCATCCAGAAGCTCTTCGACCGCGGCTACGTCTACGGCAACCCGCCGGTCCCCTCGGAGACCGGGATCGCCCTGTATGAAGGCTTCAAGAGCTACGTGCCGGCGATGGCGACGCCGGAGATGACGGCGACGCTGGAGGCGGAGATGGACCGGATCGCCGCCGGCGAGATGACCAAGGGCTCGGTCGTCGGCGAGAGCCGCGAGCTCCTGCACAAGACCTGGGACGAAATCGACGCGAGCCGCGAAGACCTGGCGAAGGTGATCTGGAAAGGGATGGACGAGGACCGCATCCTCGGCCCCTGCAAGGTCTGCGAGGAAGCCGGTCGCACCAAGGAGGACGGCTCGCCGAACATGCTGCGGATCATCCGGGCGAAAAAATCGGGCAAACGCTTCGTCGGCTGCACCGGCTGGAGCGCCGAGGACCCGGACTCGTGCGACCAGACCTTCCCGCTGCCCCAGCGCGGCGACGTCTTCCGCCTCGAGGAGCGCTGTTCGATCTGCGACCGCACCCCGCGGCTGAAAGTCGTCCCCTTCCGTGGACGCCCCTGGAACCTCTGCCTCAACGACGAGTGCGAGTCGATGCAGGAGATGAAGAAACGCCGCGCAGAGCGCGAAGCCGCCAAAGCCGCGAAAGCGGCGATGGAGAAGCAGCCGAAGCCGAAGGGCGACGAGGACGCGGCGGCGACCAAAGCGGACACGGCGACGCGGAAGCGCAAACGCGCCAAAGCCGGCGCCCGAGGCTGAGGCCCGCGGCCGTTGTTCGTCTCCCTCGAGGGGATCGACGGGTCAGGCAAGAGCACCCAGGCGCGGCTGCTGGTCGAGGCGCTGGGGGAGGGGACGGTGGCGATCCGCGAGCCCGGCGGGACCGAGGCGGCGGAGCGGATCCGCGAGCTGCTCGCCGACCCGGCGCTCGAGCTGGAGCCGCTGGCCGAGCTGATGCTGTTCCTGGCGGCGCGGGCGGATCTGACCGAGCGGGTGATCCACCCGGCGCTCGAAGCCGGGCGCGACGTCGTCGCCGACCGCTTCTCGGACTCCAGCGTCGCCTACCAGGGAGCGGCCCGTGGCCTAGGGGTCGGGGAGGTGATCACCCTCTGCGACACGGCCACCGACGGCCTCTGGCCCGACCTCACCCTGCTGCTGCGGCTCGACCCCGAGACCGGGCTGGAGCGCGCCGCGGGCGACGATCGCTTCGAGCAGGAGGGGCTCGGCCTGCAGCGAGCGGTGGCCGAGGCCTACGACGAGATCGCCCAGATCGCCCGTGATCGGGTCGTGGTCGTCGACGCCGCCGGCACGGTCGAGGAGGTACACGAGCGCGTGATGGAAGCAGTGCGGAGCCGAACCCCATGAACGGCGGTCGTATTTCCTGTCGCTATCCGGAATCAACTACGACCGCGGTTGGATGACCGGGGCGCTTGAGGCTGCGACCGAGCACCAGGCGCGGGCGCGGATGGCGCTGACCGCGGCGTTCGCGGCGGGGCCGTCCCACGCCTACCTGTTCCGCGGTCCGCGTGGCGCCGGGAAGCGCGCGGCCGCCCGAGCCTTCGCTGCCGAGGTTCTGGCCGCGGCCGCTGCTGAGGATCCCGAGGACGCGCGGCGGCGGGCGCTGCTCGATCCCTCGCCGCACCCCGACCTCGTCTGGCTGGCGCCGGCCGGCGCCCAGCACATGGTCGAGGAGGTGCGCGAGCGGGTGATCCGCGCCTCCGCCTACCGGCCCTTCGAAGGCGGCAAGCGGGTCTTCGTGGTCGAGGCGGCCGAGGCGATGCGCGACGAGAGCCAGAACGCGCTGCTGAAGACGCTCGAGGAGCCGCCCGGGTTCGTCCACCTGATCCTGCTCAGCAGCGACCAGGAGGGCCTGCTGGAGACCGTCGCCTCCCGCTGCCAGACCGTCGACTTCGCGCCCCTGCCGGCCGAGGTCCTCGAAGCGGAGCTGGTCGACGGGACGAATAGTCCAACCCCCTCCGCCGACGGGCCGAATAGTCCAACCAGCGACGACGGATCGGCCCGTCGGCCTGGAGAGGGCGACATTTCGGCCCGTCGGCCTGAGGAGATCGCGGCTGCGGCGCGGCTCGCGGCGGGGGACTTGGAGCGGGGGCGGCTGCTGCTGAGCCCGCAGGGGCGCGAGCTGCGCGCCGACGTCGAGTGTTGCATCGCCGCCGCGCTGGCGGGCAGCTGCGCGAGCGCGCCCTGGAAGGGCCTCCTCGACCGGGCCAAGGCGGCCGGCGAGGACGTCGAAGCGGCCGCCCGAGAAGCGCTCGAGGAGGAATCGAAGGCCGGGATCAAGCGCAGCGCGAAAGACATCGCCGACGCCGCCAAACGCGCCGGCCGCCGCCGCCGCACCGAGATCCTCGCGCTCGCCTTCGAGCTTTGCGCGACCTGGCTGCGCGACCTCGCCGCCGTCGCCTCCGGTGCCGAGGAGGTCGTCTTCAACCGCGATCGCCTCGACCTCCTCCGTTCCCAGGCCCAGGGTCTCGACCCCGCCGCCGCCCGCGACGGCGCCGAGCTCGTCCAGGAGACCCGCCGCGGCCTCGATCTCAACGTCTCCGAGGAGCTAGCCTTCGAAGCGCTCTTCTTCCGCCTCGAGCGACTGCTCGCCTGACGGCGCGCCGCCGTTCCCCGCGGCCCGCTTTTCCGCCAGCGCCTTTTCGATCGCCCGCTCTTGCGCCAGCCGCGTGATCTGCGCCGCCTGGCGCGACATGATCACGCTGAAGTTGAGCGCCAGCCCGAGCAGCAGCAGCAGGACGATCGAGAAGAGGGCGACGTTGGTGTTGCGGACCCCCATCAGGTTGGCGACCACCTCGAGCAGGCCGGGGAAGGCGGCGCCGGCGAGCATCCCCAGCCCGGCGACGAACCAGATCACGCTGTAGCGCTCCTGCAGGCGGTCGCGGCGGATCAGCTCGAGGATCATCAGCATGAAGACGACCGCGAGGATCGCGGCGACGATCCGGGTCTGCGAGGTGAGGTGGACCTGCCCCGCTTCGGCGGCGAAGACGAGCCTCATCGCTCCGCCTCCGCGTGCCGGGGCCGGAACTGGCCGACCAGGAGCACGACCAGGCCCTTGAAGATGAAGAAGGCCGAGCGCAGGGGCGTCAGGAACGAGCTGCCGCCCGCCCGCTCGAGCATCCGCACCGGCAGCTCCTCGACCCGCAGTCCCTGGCGCACCGCCAGCTGCAGCGACTCGATCTCGGCGAAATCGGGCGAGTAGTGCCGGCTGAACAGCGCCATCACCCGCCGGTTGGCGGCGCGCATGCCGCTGGTCGTGTCGGTGAAGCGCTGCCGCGTCGCCAGCGTCAGGAAGAAGCGGAAGACGCTGGTCCCGATCCGGCGCGAGATCGTCGGCCGGTAGTCGCCGCTTTCGGCGACGGCGCCGGCGTGGTAGCGGGAGCCGATCACGAGGTCGGCGCGGTCGGCTGTCACCTCGGCCAGCAGCCGCGCGACCTCCTCGGCGGGGTGCTGGCCGTCGGCGTCGAGGTGGGCGCAGACGTCGTAGCCGTTGCGCAGGGCGAACAGGTACCCGGTCTGCAGCGCCGCCCCCAGCCCCTGGTTGAAGGGCAGCGAGGCGACCAGCGCGCCGGCCTCCCGCACCCGCTCGACGGTCCCGTCGGTGGAGCCGTCGTCGACCACCAGGACGTCCGCCCCGGGGATCGCGTCGCGGACGTCGGCGATCACGCCGGCGACCGAGGCCTCCTCGTTCCAGGCGGGGATGAAGACGAGGGTTCTCACGGATCGATTCTCCCACTTAGGCCTGAAATTCCCGGCCCGCCACGGCTGCGAGCCCCGAGTTGCGGCGGCATTAAGGGGATTGTGTTAGTAAATCTTCATGCCTCGCCCTGACGAGAATTCGGTCGCGCCGTCACCCGGCACGATCCGCATCGGCATGCGCCTCTGGCTCACCGCCGCCTTCGCCGCGGTCAGCCTGATCACCGCCGGGGCGATCTACCTCTTCGGCGACAAGCCGCAGGCGCTGATCGCGGCGGTGGCGATCGGCATCCTCGCCGGCTTCCTGATCGCGCTGACGATCTCCCATCGGGTTGTCAGCCTGGCGCGGGCGGCCGGCGAGATGGCGGGCGGCTCCTTCGACGCGCCGCTGAGAACTTCAGGGGCCGACGAGATCGCCGACCTCGCCCGCGCGCTCGACTCGATGCGCGCCTCGCTGAAGGAGAGCTTCGGGGTCCTCACCGCCGACCGCAACAAGCTGACGGCGATCTTCGACGGGCTCACCGACGCGGTGATGGTGGTCGACTACGAAGGCCCCGTCCGCTTCTCCAACAGCGCCGCCAGCCGCCTGCTCGACGACTCCGGCCAGCCGCCCGAGGTCGTCCTGCCGCAGCTCCACCGCGCTTCCGAGGTCGGCTTCTCCGCCCATCCGGCGCTCCGGATCGGCGACCGCGCCTACGCGCTGTCGGCCCGCTCGCTGCCCGACGAGCGCGCCGTCCTCGCCGTCTTGCGCGACCGCACCGACGAGCTGCGCCGCGAGCTGGTCGAGGCCGACTTCGTCTCCAACGCCGCCCACGAGCTGCGCAACCCGCTGGCCGGGATCTCCAGCGCGATCGAGGTCCTGCAGGCCGGCGCCAAGGACGACCCGCGCGACCGCGACCACTTCCTCCGCCGGCTCGGCGAAGACGCCGAGCGGATGAACCGGCTGACCCAGTCGCTGCTGACCCTGGCCCGGGTCGAGTCGCGCGGCGCCGCCGAGAGCGAAACGGTCGACGTGCCGCTGGCGGTGCGCGACGTCGTCGCCGCCTGCGAGGCGCCGCCCCACGTCGAGCTCGTCATCGACGTCGAGGCGGATCTCTGCGCGATCGGCGACCCGACCCTGCTGCGGCAGGTGATGATCGGCCTCCTCACCAACGCCTTCAAGAACACGCCGCCGCCCGGCACCGTTACCGTTCGCGGCCGCCATGACGGCGAGGCAGAGGTGATCCTGGAGGTGATCGACACCGGAACCGGCATCCCGGAGGGGGAGCTCGAGCGCATCTTCGAGCGCTTCTACCGCCGCACCGAGTCGCGCAAGCAGGAGGGGTTCGGCCTCGGCCTGGCGATCGCCCAGCGGATGGTCGACGTGATGGGCGGCCGGATCGGCGTCGAATCGGCGGAGGGGGAGGGGAGCACCTTCTGGGTCCGCCTCCCGGTCGCGAACCCGAGCCCGACCCCGGTCGCATGAGACAGCGGGGAGAACAGGGAGGGATTCCCCGATGAGCAGCGGTCGCATCCTCATCGCCGACGACGAGCCCTCGGTCCGCGACTCGGTCGGCTACGCGCTGACCCAGGAGGGCTTCGACGTCACCCCCGCCGCCGACGGCGACGAGGCCGCCGAGCTGCTCGGCAACGGCATCCCCTTCGACCTGCTGATCCTCGACATCATGATGCCGGGGCCGAGCGGCCTCGACATCTGCCGCGACGTGCGCTCGCGCAGCGCCGTTCCGATCATCGTCCTCACCGCCAAAGACGCCGAGGTCGACAAGGTGGTCGGGCTCGAGGTCGGCGCCGACGACTACGTCACCAAGCCCTTCTCGGTGCGCGAGCTGCTGGGCCGCGTGCGCGCCCAGCTGCGGCGCCGCGAGCTCGACCGCTCGCCGCTGGCCCAGGCGGTGAAGATCGAGTCGGGCCCGGTCTCGATCGACCTCGTTCGTCACGTCGCCGCCGTCCGCGGCGTCCCCGTCAACCTCACCCGCTCGGAGTTCCAGCTGCTGCGCCTGCTCGTTGCCCGGCCCGGCGAGGTCTTCTCCCGCGCGCAGATCATGGAGGAGCTCTGGCAGACCGAGTTCGACGGCGACGAGCGCGCCTGCGACGTCCACATCTCCAACCTGCGCCAGAAGGTCGAGCGCGACCCGCAGAAGCCGGAGCTGGTGCTGACCGTGCGCGGCGTTGGCTATAAGTACAACTCCGACGCCAACTAGGAAAGAGGCCCTATGCCACTGGTACCGATGGTCGTCGAGCAGACCGCTCGCGGCGAGCGCTCCTTCGACATCTACAGCCGCCTGCTCGCGCAGCGGATCGTCTTCCTCGGCGAACCCGTCACCGAGGACCTCGCCAACCTGATCATCGCCCAGCTCCTGCACCTCGAGGCCGAGGACCCCGACAAGGACGTCAGCCTCTACATCAACTCGCCGGGCGGCTCCGCCTACGCGGGCCTGGCGATCTACGACACGATGCAGTTCGTCAAGCCCGACGTGCAGACGATCTGTTACGGGATCGCGATGTCGGCCGGGTCGCTGATCCTCACCGGCGGGGCGGCGGGCAAGCGGATGGCACTGCCCAACAGCCGGATCCTGATCCACCAGCCGAGCGGCGGCTTCGAAGGCCAGTCGAGCGACATCGAGATCCACGCCAGAGAGATCCTCGCCCTGCGGGACCGGCTCGACCAGATCTACGTCAAGCACACCGGGCAGACCGCCGAGCAGATCCACGCCGACATGGAACGCGACAAATTCTTCCAGCCGCCCGACGCGGTCGAGTACGGCCTGATCGACCGCGTGATCGAGTCGCACGAGTTCCAGGGCGAGCCGGCCGTCGTCGCCTAGCCGAGGGGAGTGGCAGAGGGCGACACGATCCTGCGGCTCGCGCGGCGCTTCGAGGGGGCGCTGGTCGGCGAGACCGTCGCCGCGAGTGCCCCGAACCCGCGCGGGAAGGCAGCCGGGGTCGAGCGCCTCGACGGGCGCCGGCTGCAGGGCGTCGAGGCGCGCGGAAAGCACCTCCTGCTCGACTTCGGGGAGCTCTCCCTGCACAGCCACCTTGGGATGAGCGGCGGCTGGCACCTCTACCGCCACGGCGCCCGCTGGCGCCGCGCCCGCTCCTCGGCCTGGGCGGTCCTGTCGAGCGGCGGCTGGGACGCGGTCCAGTTCGGCGGGCCAACCCTGCAGGTGAGGCCGACCAGCCGACTGCGGCGCGATCCGCAGATCGCCCGCCTCGGCCCCGACATCCTCGCCGCGGATTTCGACGAGGACGCCGTCGTCGCGGCGATGCGCGCCGAGCCCACCCGCACGCTCGGCGACGCCCTGCTCGACCAGCATCTCGTCGCCGGCATCGGCAACATCTTCAAGAGCGAGGCCTGCTTCGCCGCCCGCGTCGACCCCTGGCGGCCAATCGGCGACGTCTCCGAAGAGGAGCTGCGCGAGGTCCTTGCCGCCGCCCGCCACCTGATGCGCGAGGCCGTGACGAGCGGCCGCCACGCCCACGACGTCTACCGCCGCCAGGGCGCCTGCCCGCGCTGCCGCGGCCGCATCTCCTTCCGCGGCCAGGGCGACGCCAACCGCACCACCTACTGGTGCCCGAATTGCCAGGCGTGAGCTACTTCCTCGTCGCCGGAGTTGCCCTGGACGAGGAGATGGGGCGGCTGCGGAGCCTGCCGGCCTTCGCCGACGGGCCCCTGGCCACCGCATCTCCCCAGCTGAAGGTCCGCCGCGCCCGCCGACGACCCAATCGCCTCGGCTTCGCGGTGCCGAGCGAGTTCCGCCTCTCAGTCACCGCCTATCCCGCAATCCGCCGCGGCGACATTCTGGAGACCCTGCTGCACGAGCTTGTCCACCTGCACGTCGGCCGCGCCGCCGAAGCGCACGCCTGGCACGGACCGACCTTCAAGCGCACGCTCGCCCAGGCGATGCGCGAGGCCTACGGGATCGCCATCCCAACCCCCCGAGCCACCCTCCACGGCCGGTATGCCGAGGCGATTCAGGCGACCCTCGAGCGCGAGTCTGTGAAAACCCGTATCGAGGACGGGTTGTCACAGACTCGGTGAATCAGCGCCCGGCCGCCGCCTCGTCCTCCTCGTCCCAGTGGCGGCGCTCGCGCAGGTGGTGGACGACGAGGACCAGCACGATCACCACCGCCGGCCCGAAGACCGGCAGGGCGACGATCGCGTTGTGGTGGGCGAGGGGAAGGATCACCGGCCGCTCCCGTGCTGGAAGCCGAGTCCGCGGACCCGCGGTCGCCGACGCCGGGGTGCGGTCCGCCCGTCGAGCGAAAGCCGGTGCAGGCCCCAGGCGAGGAGCACCAGCAGCGAGAGCGCGATCGAGGCGACTACCGTGTAGGCCACCGCGACGAGCAGCGGGCTGCCGCCTTTCTGCTCACGCTGCAGCAGCTTGTGCTCGTTGCCGAAGGCGCGGTCGAAGCGGGCAGGGGCGGGGATTTCACCGACCGGGATCGCCGCGTCGCGCGGCAGGTAGATCGGCAGCGCGGTCAGCGAATCGCCCTTGTGGAGGCGGACCATCGCCTTCCACTTGCCGTAGACCGGGATCGGTTCGGTGGTCCGGTAGACGCCTTCGCCGATCCGCGTCAGCGGGTCGACCACGAGGCCGCCGCCCTGCCAGGCGGTGACGTCGAACCAGTTCGCGTTCGTCGCCGCGCCAGGCGGGCTCATCCGCACCACGGCTTCGACTTCGCGGTGCGGCGCCCCGCTCACCTCCTTGAGCGAGACCTGCGCGCCCACTCCCGACTGGTCGTGGGTGTAGAGGCCGTAGCCGACCAGCGCGGCGACCACCGCCGCGCTGCACAGCGCGGCGCGCCGCAGCAGGGGCGAGCGCTCGAGCGCAACGAGCGGCTCGGGCGAGAGGCGGGTGCCGATCCAGGAGCCGATCATGGCGCCGGCAATCGCCGCGGCGAAGCCGAGCAGGGCCGCTTCCGGAAAGGCCGCCGCCGGCCAGGGCAGCGGCATCCAGAGTTGCGACCAGGCCCACTCGGCGGCGAGGCCGATCGTGCCGATCCCGACACCCGCCGCGAGCCCGAAGGCGACCGGCCGCTTGGTCGAGACGAAGACCGCCACCGCCTCGACGACGAGCGCCTCGGCGACGTAGAGCGGGAAGTGGGGGGTGCTCTGGCCGATCACCGGGCCGATCAGGATCGCCAGCCCGCCGCGCAGGACGATGAAGAACAGCGCCGCGCCGATCGCCGCCCCGCGCCCCGCGTAGACGCGCGCCAGCACCAACCCGATGCCGGCGGCGAGCATCAGCAACATCGGCTGGAAGATCAGCTGGAACTGGGGGACGCCGAAGTCGAACTCGGCCTGGAAGGTCGAGAGGCCGAGCAGAAGGCCGCCGGTCAGGGCGATCGCGCGGGCGAGCCGGGTGTGGGCGAGCTCGCGCAGCGCGGAGGCGCCGGAGCCGTTGGCCCGGATCCCCTCGACCGAGAGCACGGCGATCCCGACCAGGGTCATCGCGGCGCCGCCGATCAGCATCAGGTGGGTCGGTCCCCAGAGGGTCACGTCCTGGCCGAAGAGTCGGTGCCAGACGTCGTCGAGCGGGAAGCCGATCAGCGAGAAGGCGCCGCAGGCGCAGATCAGGACGCCGCCGAGCGGCGCCCACCAATCGCGGCCGATGCGGACGGCGACGCTGCTCGGTTCCTCCTTCGGCAGCACCATCGCGAAGAAGCCGGCGCTGAAGATGCCGAAGAGGCCGGCGAGGATGAAGTAGTGGGCGGGGTTGGCGAGGGGGCCGGGGTCGCGGCCGTTGTCGATGTGGATCGAGATGTCCCAGTACATCCCGAAGACCGCGGTCAGCAGCGAGAGCGTCGCCACCGCCGAGGGGAAAGCGACCCAGCCGGGGAAGCCGGAGGTCTTCTCGGCGTGGTCGGCGAGGCGCTGGAGGATCTTGACCCGCCCGCTGCGGTGCCCGAGGCCGAGGTAGAGGAGCCCTGCGGTGACGATCGTCGCCGCGGCGGTGGCGATCGCGATCTGGCCGAGTTCGGCGCCGCCGGCGGGAGGGGCGGCTGCCGTGAGCGTTCCGAAGGTTGCAGTCATTGGTCGGTCCTTGCAGAGAGGTCGATGACAAGAAGCTTGTTCCCAAACAAACGTTACCTCAAACGAGGTTACATTCAAGATGTAGAATTCCCGCGTGGCGAAGAACACGAAGGCCGCCGCCCCGCCGCCCGAGCGCGAGGCCGATCTGACCGTCGAGCAGCTCGCCTACGAGACGGGGATGTCCGTCCGCAACATCCGCAACCACCAGTCCCGCGGTCTCCTGCCGCCGCCCGAGGTCCGCGCCCGCGTCGGCTACTACGGCCCCGAGCACGTCGCCCGCCTGCGGCTGATCCAGGAGATGCAGGCCGAGGGCTTCAAGCTGAGCGCGATCGAGCGGCTGATCGGCGAACACGGGGAGGACGCCGATCGCTTCGTCGGCCTGCGCCAGGCCGTCACCGCCCCCTTCGCGACCGAGGCGCCCGAGGTCTACACCCGCGCCGAGCTGGTCGAGAGATTCGGCACCGACGACGATCGCCTGGTCGAGAAAGCGAAAAGGCTCGGCCTCCTCGTCGACCTGGGGCAGGACCGCTTCGAAGCGCCCAGCCCCGCCCTGATCCGCGCGGCGGAGGAAGTCCTCGGCATGGGCATCGAGCTGCCCGCCGCGCTCAGGGCGATCGAGAAGCTCGAGCGCAACGCCCAGTCCTCGGCCCGCACCTTCGTCGACCTCTTCGTCGAGAACGTCTGGAAGCCCTTCGACGAAGCCGGTCGGCCAGAGGAGGGCTGGGACGACATCATCTCCGCGATCGGCCGCCTCCGCCCCCTCGCCTTCGACGCCCTCAACGCCACCTTCCGCCTCACCCTCACCGCCGAAATCGAGAAGGCCTTCGGCGAAGTCCTGGAACGGCGCCAGAAGAAGAGGTAATCGCCGGATCTATGCTCTCCTCATGAACGCGCAGGATCGGCTAGTCGAGATCAGCGCCCAGGCAAAGCGGGCAGAAGAACAGGGCGAAGACGGCCGCGCGGCGGCAGAATGGCGCCGGTACCGGTTGATCAGAGACTCGACCCGTGACCCCGAAGACCTGTTGACCGAGGGAGTCACGCTCTCTGCGATGGCGCTGGAAATGATCGCAGCGCGTCCGTGACCGGTTTCGGCCGAATCCTTCGGGATCTCAACGAGGCAGGCGTTCGCTATGTCCTGATCGGAGGGATCGCCTTGATCCGTCACGGCGTCGTGCGAGCCACCCGCGACGTCGCTGCGGTGTTCGACCCCGATCCGCAGAACATCGACCGGATCGAGTCCCTGGCGGAGAAGTGGGGTGCGACTCGCCCCGACGGCTCGCCGCTGCCGGAGGGCAGCTTTACCTCTGACAGGAGTATCCATTTGACGACGCCGGCGGGGGACGTCGACTTCGTATCGGAGAAGATCGCCGGATTTTCGTTCGAGGGCCTGATGAGCCGGGCCGACGTCAAGAAAGTCGATGGTGTGGACGCACCCATCTGCTCCCTGCCTGACCTCGTGGCCATGAAGCGAGCCGTGGGACGAGAACGAGATCTGGCCGACCTAGCCGATCTCGAAGAGGTGCACGAGAACCTTCCGGCGCACGACGACTGACCGAAGCCGACGCCCGGACTTGAACCGGGGACCCCATCATTACGAATGATGTGCTCTACCAACTGAGCTACGCCGGCGCGCTCCGGGGCATTTTAGGCGGCCACGGCTCTCGGTTCCGTCGCGGTCGCCTAACCGCGCCTGACCGTGAAGGCGACTGAACGGCCGGGCTTGGCGCAGTCGACCGACCAGCCGCGGTCGGTGACGACGCCCTGGCAGCGGTAGGGACCGACCGAGCAGCTCCAGCGCGACGCTCCCGCGGGATGCCGACAGTCCGGCTTCCTTTCCCACCCCGGCCGGACGTCCCGTGCGGAGGAACCGACCTCCGCGGGACGGGACGTGCTGGTTTCGCCCGAGCCGCCGCAGCCGAACAGCAGCGCGGCGGCGAGAACCAGGATTGCGAGCGGGGCGGCGCGCATGCGCCGAAACCTACCCGCCCGCCCCGGCCTCCTCTTTCTCGCTCGGTTTCGGCTCCCGCGGCTGGGGAGGCATGTCGCCGCAGACCGGGCACTCCGGCTCCGGCACCACCGGCTCGCGTTTGACCTCCATCGTCCGCAGGTCGTAGATGTGGGATTCGCCCTGGGTCGAGGGCTCGGCCAGGCCCGTCAGCAGGTGGACCGTGTCGAGCGCGACCTGGCCGCCGATCAATCCGCAGGCGGGCCCCAGCGTCGCCGCCGGGCTCGGTTTCGCCCGCCGCTGGTCGACGGCGATGTCGAAGAGCGGGTATTCGCGCCGGTAGCCGATCTCCTGGCAGGCGTAGCATCCCGTCTTCCCCGGGACGTAGAGCGGGCCGACGCGGGCGATCGGCGGGAAGTGGCTCATCGTGATGTACGGGATGCCCGCCTCGAAGCAGGCCGAGTTGCACCAGTGCTCGATGTCGTGGGCGGGCCAGTCGGCGGCGTCGATGACGACGTCGGAGCCGTCGATGAACTCGGCGATGTCCTCCTGGCTCTCGAGCCGCCGGTTCTCGGTCGTCACCCGCATCGACGAGTTGAAGGCGTTCAGCCGCGCCGCCGCGCGCTCGACCTTGGGCAGGCCGAGATCGGCCTCGGTGTAGAGGATCTGGCGGTTGAGGTTGCTGATCTCGACCACGTCGAAGTCGATCAGCCACATCTCGCCGACGCCGGTGCAGGCGAGCGCCCAGGCCGACCAGCCGCCGAGCCCGCCGACCCCGAGCACCGCGATCTTCGCCTCGCGCAGGCGTTCCTGGCACTGCGACGGCGTCAGCTCGTCGCTGATGTCGGCGAAGTAGCGGAGCTGGCGGTCGAAGCGCTCGAGCTCGCCGGGCTCGAGCCGCTCGTCGTCGGCGGCGTCCTCGATCACCCGCAGCTGCTGCATCTGCGAGACCGCGTCGTCGACCGCTTCGTCGCCGAACTCCTCGCGCAGTTGCTCAAGCGTGTGCTCGCCGTCGAGCGCCTCGAGCAGCCGCCGTTCGTCGGCGTCGGGCTTCTCGATCCGGATGTCGTTCCCCTCGCTCGGCCGCAGCAGGTAGATGTCGCCCTCGGGCGTCTCGATCTGCTCGGTCGTGCGTTTCAGTCGTGGCCTCTGCAATGTCCCCTCCCATGTAAGTCTGCCCAACGCGGCAGGTCTGTCCAGCGGTGCAAAGACCACTGAGGCAGTGGGAGAGGTTCCAGGAATCGCCCCGGGGCGACGCCCTAGGTGGCGAGTTCGCGCGCCCGGGCGAAGACCGCGTCGGTCATCGGCACGGTCAGCTTCCCGGTGAAGGTGTTCTGCTGGCTGGGGTGGTAGCAGCCGAGCAGTCGCCAGGGGCCGACCTCGGCCTCGGTGCCGTGGCCGAACTTCGGCATCGGTCGCGGGACCTCCTCGCCGAGCGCCCGCGCCGCCCGCAGCACCCCGTCCCAGCCGAAGGAGCCGAGCGCGACGAGCACCCGACAGCGCTCCAGCAGCCGCAGCTCGCGCTCGAGGTAGGGGAGGCAGGCGTCGCGCTCCGCGGGCGTCGGCTTGTTGGCCGGCGGCGCGCAGCGGACGGTCGCGGTGACGTAGGCGCCCCGCAGCGCGAGGCCGTCGTCGCGCCACTCCGACGTGGGCTGGCTGGCGAAGCCGGTGCGGTGCAGCGAGGCGTAGAGCCAGTCGCCGGAGCGGTCGCCGGTGAACATGCGGCCGGTGCGGTTCGCCCCGTGCGCCGCCGGCGCCAGGCCGACGATCGCGACCCGGGCCTCCGGATCGCCGAAGCCGGAAACGGGCCGAGCCCAGTAGTCCTCGCCCCGGTAGCGCCGCGGCGGGTCGGCGGCCTGCGCCTCGCGCCACTCGACCAGGCGCGGACAGAGCCGGCAGCCGTGGATCTCCTCGGCGAGGGCGGCGAGGGCGCGCCGGCTGGCGGAGCTCATAGGCTTGCGTCCGTCGTCATGCCACCGAACCGAATCACGCGCGGCGCGATCGTGCGCCGCGCCCTCCTCCTCGGAGGCGCCGCCCTCGCCGCCGCGGCGCTCGGCGCCTGCGGGGGCGGCGGGTCCTCGGGCGCGACCGAAAGGGAACACGACGTCAAGGTCCTGAACGACCTCCTCGGCAGGCAGCTGGCGGCGGTCGAAGCCTACGGGCGAGTGCTGCCGCGGCTGCACGGCGGCGACCTCGCCGCCGCCCGGCAGTTCCGCGCCCAGGAACAGGAACACGTCGACGCGACGACGAAGATCCTTCGAAAGATCGGGGGCGAAGCCGAACCCGCGGAAGAAACGATCGAAACCGACGACTTGACGACCCGGGCGGACAACCTCGAACTTCTCTACGCGATGGAAAGCGCGACGATCGACTTCGAGCTGAGCGCGGTCGGCAAGCTGACGATCGGCTGGCCGCGCCCGCAGATCGCCTCGATGGCCGCGAACCAGGCGCAGCGCCTCGTGCTGCTGCGCCGCGCGCTCGGGGCGGCGCCGCTGGAAACCGTCCCCTCCGCCTTCGAGACCGGCGAAAACCCCGCCCCGGAAAGGACCACCGCCAGATGACCGGACCCCTGTACGCGATCGGGCGCTTCTGCTCGCGCCACCACTACCCGGTGATCGCCGCCTGGGTGGTCCTGGCGATCGCCCTGCTCGCGATCGGCCACGCCTCGGGCAGCAAGACCAGCGAAAACCTCACCCTGCCGGGGACCGACTCGACGACGGCGACCGAGCTGCTCGAAGACAACCTGCCCGAACAGGCCTACGGCAGCAACCCGCTGGTCCTCGAAGCGACCCACGGCAAGTTGACCGAACCGAAGTACGCGCAGCCGGTCGCCGCAGTCGTCGAGAAGCTGGAAGCGATCCACTACGTCAACTCGGCGGTCAGCCCGCTGAGCCGCGAAGGCGCCGCCTTCCTCAGCAAGGACCGGACCGTCGGCTACATCCCGGTGGTCCTCTCGCTCGGCCCGGGCGAAATCGACGAAGAGCAGGCGGAACGGATCCTCGACGCCGCGCGCCCTGCCGAAGCGGCCGGGCTGAACGCCGCCGTCGGCAGCTACGTCGGCCAGCAGCTCTCGAAGCCGGCGACCGAGACCAGCGAGGCGATCGGCCTCGCCGCGGCGGTGATCATCCTCCTCTTCGCCTTCGGCACGGCGACGGCGATGATGCTGCCGATCGTCTCCGCGGTGCTGGGGCTCGCCTGCGCGCTCTCGATCATCCGCCTGCTGGAGCACGTGCTGCAGGTTCCGGGCGTGGCCTCGACGCTGGCGACGATGATCGGCCTCGGCGTCGGCATCGATTACGCGCTCTTCATCGTCACCCGTCACAAACTGCAGCTCGCCGAAGGGATGGAGCTGCGCGAGTCGATCGCCCGCGCCACCGCGACCGCCGGCGGCGCCGTCGTCTTCGCCGGCTTCACGGTCGTGATCGCGCTCTGCTCGCTCGCCTTCGCCGGCATCCCGCTGGTCTCGACCCTCGGCTTCACCGCGGCGATCGCGGTGGTGGTCGCGGTCAGCGCGGCGACGACGCTGCTCCCGGCGATGCTCGGCGCCCTCGGCCCGCACATCAACTCGCTGCGGGTCCAGCTCGGCAGGACCCACCCCGACGACAAGCAGCCGCACGGCTGGCGCCGCTGGGCGGAACGGGTCAGCGACCGCCCTTGGACGGCGACGGTCGCCGCCCTGGCGGTGCTCATCGTCCTGGCGATTCCGCTTCTCCAGCTCGACCTCGGCCAGAACGACATCAGCGCCCTGCCGAAGGAAACGACCTCGCGCCAGGCCTACGACGGGCTCAACAGGGGCTTCGGCCCGGGCGTCAACGGGCCGCTGCTGATCGCCTCCGAATTCAGCTCGCCGGCGGAAGCCAAGCAGGTGCTGCCGAAGCTCGAGAAGGCGATTGGCGGGGCGGGGGACGTCGAAGCGGTGAGCGAACCGAGCCTCGACAAGCAGGGCACGGTCGCCGTCTTCACGGTGATCTCGAAATCCGAGCCGTGGGCGAACGAGACCGTCGACCTGGTCGAAAACCTGCGCGACACCGTGATCCCGGCGGCGCTGAAGGGGACGCAGGCGAGCTCGTACGTCGGCGGCCAGACCGCCGGCTACATCGACCTCGCGACCCAGATCAGCGACAAGCTGCCGCTGATGATCGCGATCGTCGTCATGCTCAGCTTCATCGTCCTCCTCTTCGCCTTCCGCTCGCTGCTGGTCCCGGTCAAGGCGGCGGCGATGAACCTGCTCTCGGTCGCCGCGGCCTACGGCGTCGTCACCGCCGTCTTCCAGCTCGGCTGGGGCGCCTCGCTGATCGGCCTCGACCACTCGATCCCGATCGTCAGCTTCGTGCCGCTGCTGATGTTCGCGATCCTCTTCGGCCTCTCGATGGACTACGAGGTGTTCCTGCTGACGCAGATGCGCGAGCACTTCGAGGAGTACGGCGACGAGAAGCGCGCGGTGGTCGAAGGCCTCGCCAACACCGGCCGGGTGATCACCTCGGCGGCCGCGATCATGGTCTGCGTCTTCACCAGCTTCGTCCTCAGCGGCAACCCGGTCGTGAAGGAGTTCGGCGTCGGCCTCGCGGTGGCGATCGCGATCGACTCGACGATCGTCCGCTGCCTGCTGGTGCCGGCGGTGATGACGCTGCTCGGCAGGCGCGCCTGGTGGCTGCCGCGCTGGCTCGACCGGGCGATCCCGCACATCAGCATCGAGGGCGAGGAATACTTCGCCCAGCGCGACGCCGAAGCCGCGGCCGCCCCGGCCACCGCGGGTAAGTGAGGGGAGATGTTCCCCCTCAACCTGCCCAACTTCCTCACCCTGCTGCGGATCCTCGCGGTGCCGGTGGTGGTCGTCGCCCTGCTCGGCGAGACCCCCAACGGCGACGCCCTCGCCGCCGGCGTCTTCGCCCTGGCGGCGCTGACCGACGGCCTCGACGGCTACTTCGCCCGCTCGCGCGAATCGATCACCACCTTCGGCAAGCTGATGGACCCGCTCGCCGACAAGCTGCTGATCACCGGCGCCCTGCTCTCCCTGGTCTCCCTCGACCGCCTCGCCCCCTGGATCGCGATGGTGATCATCGCCCGCGAGGTCGCCGTCACCATCCTCCGCACGATCGCCGCCGAGCGCGGCATCGTCATCGCCGCCAGCTGGCTCGGCAAGGCGAAGACCGTCCTCCAGATCGCGGCCGTGATCGCCCTGATCGCCGCCGACCCAGCCCCCCTATGGGTCAACATCCTCGTCTACCTCGCCCTAGCCGCCACCGTGATCAGCGGCGCCGACTACTTCTTCGGCCTGAGGCGCCGCATCGAAGCACTCGAGCGCGAGCGGGCAGCCGCCAAGGCGAAACCGGCTCCCCCAACCGATCGAGCTCAGGCAGACGACAAGGGCCAGCAGCTTTTTCAAACAGCTGCTGACTCTGAGCCGTCCTGAAGTGCGTGTTGGAAGGGGCCCGGTCACCCTTCCCGCGGCTTGTACTTTTTCGGCGTCCACGCCCGCGGCAGACAGCTACGGTCCACCGAAAGAAGTTGAGCGGGAAGGGTGACCGGGCCCCTTCTATCGGCGTGCTTCGTCCCTAGGTACTAAGAAACCGGAGCCTCTAACCACTCACGCATGGTCAGGTGGTGCGCGGAGTGCTCGCCGCTCTGCAGCTCCCGGCGGAGGTCGGCGAGGGTGCCGTAGCGCTCGGCGACGACGTTGTGGCGGTGGATCGTCTCGAGGTTCTCCTGGCGGGCCATCACGAAGGTCTCCTCCGGCAGGTCGGGGTAGCCCTCGACCACCTGGCGGACCATCTCGCGCACGCAGTCCTCGACGAAGCGGGGGTGTTCGTGGGCTTTGACGACGACCGACATCTCGTCCGAGCGCTTCATCAGCTCGTAGATCTCCGAGCTCATCGAGGTCTCGACGATCCGCAGCAGCTCCGGCGCCTCGATCCAGGCCGGCCCGCCCTCGGGGCAGCCGACCCAGAGGGTGCCGATGCCGCGCTGGTTGTGGGTGGCGATCGGGACCAGCTCGACGATCCGCTCGATCTCCTCGCCGCCGAAGCCGTCCGCCGCCAGCCGTTCGCGCGCCAGCCCGGCGACCATCTCCTGGGCGCAGGGGCAGGCGGTCATCCCCTGGGCCTCGACGCCGGTCAGGGTGCGGGTGCCCCGCTCGGAGGCGACGGCGGTGCCGTAGAGGACGTAGATCTCCTGGGTGCTCTTGCCGGTCTCCGGCGTCTGCACGGTCTCGGGGTAGCGCGCGGCGATCGAGACCTCGGCCCGCTGCCCGCCCTGGCGCTCGCGCACCTTCTCGGCGACGTGGGCCGCCAGCACCTCGGCCTTGAACGCCTCGCCGAGGACGACCTCGTCGATCGCCTCGCCGACGATCTCCTCGAAGCGGGACATGTGCACGCCGGCCTGCTGCGGGTTGAGGTCGACGAAGCACTCGAACTCGGCGTAGAAGAGGTTCTCGCCGCCGTTCGCCTTGACGCGGATCACCTTCTCGACCCCGGTGACGCCGACCCGGGAGAGCCCGACCTGCGTCGCGGGCAGGCCGGCCTGGACGTCGGGTGCGGCGGGGGTGGCGGCGGGGTGGCTTGCCATCGGCTAACGAATAGTAAGCGACGACGCTGCTTCCGCTGTTCCTTTGCCTCGTAGAGCGGTGTGAAGGAACAGCGGAAGGCCGTTTCGCTGTTACGAGATTTTTTCTCCCTATAATCCGGCGCGGCCGGAGCTTCAGGGCCGGTCGTCGTCCCTCGAAGGGAGAAGGGAACAGCGAGGGCATGTCTATCGAACCGTTGGAGTCTGCCGCCGAGGTCGTCGAGCGCGAGGAGGAAGCGATCCCGATCGGCGAGATCGAGGAACTTCAGGGGCTGATCGCCAAGGGCCGCGAGCGCGGCTACCTGACCTTCGAGGAGATCACCTCGACACTCGAGGAGGTCGAGATCACCAAGGAGCAGGTCTCCCAGCTCCACGCGCACCTGGTCGAGCACGGAGTCGACGTGATCGCCGAGGACGGCGTCAGCGCTTACAAAGCGCAGCGGAGCGGTGAGAGCGGCAGCGCGAAGAAGGAAGAGCTCGACCTGACCGTGGAGCCGAGCCTCGACTCTCTGCGGCTCTACCTGCGGGCGATCGGCCAGGTCGACCTGCTGACCGCCCAGCAGGAGGTCGAACTGGCGAAACGGATCGAGCGCGGCGACATGCTGGCGAAGCGGCAGATGGTGGAGGCGAACCTGCGCCTGGTCGTCTCGATCGCGAAAGGCTATCTGGGCCGCGGGCTCAGCTTCCTCGACCTGATCCAGGAGGGCTCGCTGGGGCTGATCCGCGCGGTCGAGAAGTTCGACTACCGCCGCGGCTACAAGTTCTCCACGTATGCGACCTGGTGGATCCGCCAGGCGGTGACGCGGGCGATCGCCGACAAGGCGCGGACGATCCGCATCCCCGTCCACATGGTCGAGAAGCTGAACCGGGTCGCCCACGTCGAACGCCAGCTGGTGCAGAAACTGGGGCGCGAGCCCGAGCCGGCGGAGATCGCCGAAGAGCTGCGCTGGCCGGTCGGCGACGTGCGCGACATCCTCCGCGTCGCCCAGCTGCCGGTCTCGCTGGAGAAACCGGTGGGCGACGAGGACGAATCCGAGCTGGGCGACTTCGTCGCCGACGACGCCGTGCTGGAGCCGTTCGAGGAAGCCAGCGAGCACCTGCAGAAAGAAGGCGTGCGGCGGGCGCTGGATGCGCTGCCCGAGCGCGAGCGCCAGGTGATCGAACTTCGCTACGGCCTCTCCGGCGCCGAACCGCTGACGCTGGAGGAAGTGGGGAAGACCTTCGGCGTCACCCGCGAGCGGATCCGCCAGATCGAGAACAACACGCTGAAGAAGCTGAAGCGCCTGCCGGAGGCCCAGATGCTCCGCGAAGCGTCCTGACGGCCCGTCAGGACCGCGTTGGCTCGAGCACGTAGACGGTGATCGGCCGGTCGTCGGGCAGGTCCTCGAGGTAGTCGTCGAAGCCGGCGTACTGCTCGTTGTGCTTGCGCCAGAGCTCGGAGCGCT
>DASTTQ010000041.1:0-15593 GCA_035760065.1 Solirubrobacterales bacterium | reverse complement strand
CTCCACGGGGCGGAGAGTATGAACGCTGCGGTGGCCGCCAAGCCAGGAGCCCCCGCAAATGGTGGGGTTTTCCCATCCAACGGGGAGGAGAGCCACGCACCCCGGCGAAGGTGGTCGAACGATGGTTGGCTCGCTCGTGCTCAACCGCTTCCTGAT
This sequence comes from Solirubrobacterales bacterium, assembly GCA_035760065.1. Taxonomy (GTDB): domain Bacteria; phylum Actinomycetota; class Thermoleophilia; order Solirubrobacterales; family 70-9; genus VAYN01. Next base: position 15,437 of record DASTTQ010000041.1, on the reverse strand, counting down.
CGAGCGCCGCATCGGCAGCGGCGGCTTCGGCGTCGTCTACGAGGCATGGGACGGGCGGCTCGAGCGCCCGGTGGCGGTCAAGGCGATCGAGCAGAGCGGCGAGGCCGGCCGCCGGGTGCTGCGCGAGGCGCAGGCCGCGGCGCGGCTCAACCACCCCGGCATCGTCACCCTCTACGAGATGGGGGAGGAGGACGGCAACGCGCTCCTCGTCACCGAGCTGGTCGAGGGATCGACCCTGGCCCGCCTCTCCCACAACGGCGAGCTCTCCGACCGTGAGATCGGCGAGATCGGCGCCGACCTCTGCGAGGCGCTCGATCACGCCCACTCGCGCGGCGTCGTCCACCGCGACATCAAGCCGCAGAACGTGCAGGTGATCGAGGACGGCGAGCCGCGCGCCAAGCTGATGGACTTCGGCGTCGCCCACCTGGCCGGCGATTCGCCCCTGACCGCCGCCGGCGACGTCGTCGGCACCCTGGCCTACATGTCGCCGGAGCAGGCCGAGGGCAGGCCCGCAGGCCCGGAGGCCGACGTCTACTCCCTCGCCCTCACCCTGTACGAGTGCTGGAGCGGTGAGAACCCCTTCCGCCGCGGCGGAGCCGCCGCGACCGCCCGAGCGATCGGCAGCCGCGCCCGCCGCCTGCGCCGCCAACGCCCCGACCTGCCGCGCGAGCTGACCGAGACGATCGACGCCTGCCTCTCGCCGCGCCCCAACCACCGCCCCTCGCTCGAGGAGCTGGGGACCGCGATCGAGGACTCGCTCGACCGGCTCGCAGACCACCCGCCCGTCTCCCACGGCAACCTCCTCACCCGCCTCAGCGCCCTCGCCGCCGCGGCCACCCTCGGCGGCGTCCTCGCCCTGCACGGAGCGGCGCTCCCTTAGCTCTCGCAGAGAGCCGATCCCTAGGATTTCGCCATCGGCGTTCTACGCAGTCTCGAGTCGAAGATCGAAGGCCTCGTCGAGGGGGTGTTCAGCCGCGCCTTCAGCTCGGAGGTGCAGCCGGTCGAACTCGCCCGCAAGCTGGCCAAGGAAATGGACGCCCACAAGACCGCCTCGGTCCAGCGCGTCTACGTCCCCAACGAGTACACGGTCTTCCTCTCGCGCCAGGACCGCGGCAAGCTCGAAGGCTACGAGCGCTCGCTCGAGCAGGAGCTCTCCGGCTACCTGCTGGAGCACGCGCGGCGGCGCGAATACGACCTGCTGACCCGGCCGCAGGTCGACTTCGAGACCGACAACCGGCTGCGGCTGGGGGAGTTCGGGATCCAGGCGCGGCTGGTGAAGCCGCCTGCCCACGAGGGCGCGCCGCCCGAACAGGGCGAAGAAGGCCACACGATGGTCTACTCGGCGGTGCGCGAGCGCGACCGCAGCCGGCCGAAGCGGCCCGAGCAGGCGGTCGGCGCGCTGGTCAGCACCCGCGCCGTCGTCTCGCTCGCCGACCGGCGCTACGTCCTCGACGGACCGCGGGCGACGATCGGGCGTTCGAAGTCGGCCGAGTGCGTCCTCTCCGACCCCAACGTCAGCCGCCGCCACGCCGAGCTGCGCCGCGACGAGAACGGCGATTGGCAGATCGCCGACCTCGGCTCCACCAACGGCGTCAAGGTCAACGGGCGGCGCGTCCCCTCGACCCGGCTCAGCCCCGGCGACCAGGTCACCCTCGGCACCACCACCTTCACCTTCGAGATCGAGCAGTAGCGGCGGCTGCCGCGCTCATTAAGGTGCTGTGCGCGTGGAATACGACCCCGTAAGCGTGGCGCTCAAGTTCGGCTTCCTCGCCGTGCTCTACCTCTTCGTGCTCGTGATCGCGCGCAGCGCCTTCAGGGACCTGCGCCGGACCACCTCGCCGGCCCCCGACGCGACCGGCTTTCACGCCGTCCCGGCCTACGCCGAGGCGCCGCGCGGCCCCGACGGCTGGCTCGTCGTCGAGCGCGGCGGCGGCCTCGAGCGCGGTCAGCGCTTCGACCTGATCGGCGGTCTTTCGGTCGGCCGCTCGAAGGAAGCGGACGTGCGAATAGACGACCGCTACGCATCGAGTCTCCATGCCCGCGTCTTCTCGCGCGAGGGGAGGTTCTACGTGGAGGACATGAGCTCCACCAACGGCACCCTGCTGAACGGCGCCACCCTGCAGGGGGAGGCGGAGCTGATCGACGGCGACAACGTCCAGATCGGCGACACGGTCTTCCGCTTGGAGGTCGGCTGATGGGGCTGCGGATCGCCGAGGAGGCCGTGCGCACCGATACCGGGCGGCAGCGCAATGCCAACGAGGACTCGTTCTTCGCCGCGGCGCCGCTGTTCGTCGTCGCCGACGGGATGGGCGGCGCCCAGGCGGGCGAGGTCGCCTCCAGAGCGGCCGCCGAGTCATTCGCCGGGGAGCTGCCGAAGGCGCCTCCCGAGCGGGTGCTGGAGGAGACGATCGAGGGGGCGAACCGGACGATCCACGAGCTGGCCCGCAAGGACCCGGGCCTGGCGGGGATGGGGACGACGACCACCGCCGCGATCGTCGACCTCGACGCCGAAGAGGTGGCGATCGGCCACGTCGGCGACAGCCGCGCCTACCGGCTGCGCGACGGCAGGCTCGAGCAGCTGACCCGCGACCACTCGCTGGTCGAGGAGATGCGGCGCAAAGGCCAGCTGACCGACGCTCAGGCCGAGGACCACCCGCAGCGCTCGATCATCACCCGCGCCCTAGGTCCCGAACCGGAGGTCCAGGTCGACCTGCAGACGGTCCCCGCCCAACCCGGCGACGTCTTCCTGATCTGCTCGGACGGGCTGACGACGATGCTCGACGACGAGCGGATCGCCCGCGCCCTCTCCCGCGCCACCTCGTTGCAGAGCGCCGTGCGGGCGCTGGTCGACGAAGCCAACCGGGCGGGCGGGCGCGACAACATCACCGTCGTCGCCTTCCGGCTCGAGGACGCCGCCGCGGTCGCCCGGGACGAGGGTGCTCCGGCGACGCCGGCCGAGGGCGCGACCCTGATCGGCGCCGAGGCGGAGGGCGCCGGCCTCAGCGCTACCGAGGTCCGCAAACGCGCCGCCGCCCAGGCCGCCCGCAAGCGGCGCGAAGAGCTGGAGGCGACGCCGCGGAAACGCGGGTTGCGGCGCGCCCTGATGGTGCTCGCGGCTGTCCTGGCGACCGCCGCGCTCGCGTTCGGCGCCTGGTACGGCAACCGCCAGATCTGGTTCCTCGGCACCGACGACGCCGGCCGCGTCGCCCTCTACCGCGGCGCCCCCTACGAACTCCCCTTCGGGATCAAGCTCTACAGCGAGCGCTACGCCAGCCCGGTCCAGACCGAATCGCTGCCCGGGCGGCGCAAGGACGCGGTCACCGGCCACGACCTGCGCTCGCGCTCCGGCGCGGTCTCGCTGCTCGAGGAAATCGAAAAGACCGAGGGGCTCCGTTGACGGCGGCCCGGAACCGGGAGCTCGTCGCCCTGGTTCCAGTCGCAATCCTGCTCACCGCCGGCTTCGCCGGCGTCTTCGCCCAGGACAACGCGCAGCTCGGCAACCTCAGCCTGATCTACGGCGCCTACTTCCTGGCGGTCTGCCTGGCGACCCATGTCTTCCTCCGCTTCCGCCTCCCCGACGCCGACCCCTACCTGTTCCCGCTGATGGCGACGCTGACCGCGTTCGGCTTCGTGATGATCTACCGGATCGACGAAACGCTGGCCCGCGACCAGGCCAACTGGTTCGTCCTCGGGCTGGTCCTCTTCGCGCTGACGATCTGGTTCCTGCGCGACTACGAAGTGCTGGAGCGCTACCGCTACACGATCGCGATCGCCGGCCTGCTGCTGCTGCTGGCGCCGCGGCTGCCGGGGATCGGCCAGCAGGTCAACGGCGCCTACCTCGGGGTGAAGATCGGCCCCCTCGCCTTCCAGCCGGCCGAGTTCACCAAGCTCGCGATCGTCGTCTTCCTCGCCAGCTACCTGCGCGAGCACCGCGAGGTGCTGATCGTCGGGGCGCGGCGCGTGCTCGGGGTGACGCTGCCGCCGCTGAAGCATTTCGGGCCGATGCTGGTCGTCTGGGGCGCCTCGATGTTCATGCTCGTCTTCATCCGCGACCTCGGCAGCTCGCTGATGTTCTTCGCCGCCTTCCTCGCCCTGCTCTACGTGGCGACGGGCCGCTTCTCCTTCGTCGTGATCGGGATGGCGATGTTCTTCCTCGGCGCCTGGTTCTTCGCCACCACCGTGCCCCACGTCCACGACCGGGTGGAAATCTGGCTCCATCCGTACAACGACCCGCAGGGCAACGGGTACCAGATCCTGCAGTCGATCTTCGCGCAGGCCGACGGCGGCCTCTTCGGCAAGGGCTTCGGCCAGGCGCTGATCACCGTCCCCGGCAGCGGCGGCACGGCGCTCCTGCCCGCGGCGCAGACCGACACGATCTACTCGCTGATCGTCAACGAGCTCGGCCTCTTCGGCGCCTGCGGGGTGATCCTCGTCTACCTGCTGATCACCGCCCGCGGCTTCAAGGTCGCGCTGCTGGCGAGCGACGGCTTCTCGAAGCTGCTCGCGGTCGGGCTGACCTCGGTCTTCGCGATCCAGGCCTTCGTGATCATCGGCGGCGTCACCCGGGTGATCCCGCTGACCGGCGTCACCCTGCCCTTCATCAGCTACGGCGGCAGCTCGATCGTCGCCAACTTCGTCCTCCTGGCGCTGCTGCTGCTCGTCTCCGACCGGGCGCGGCGCGAGGCGGCCCAGCCGGCGGGCCGCCCGGCGACCCTGGGAGCGTCGGCGTGAACCGCCAGATCGTCAAGCTCTTCACCTTCATCGTCGTCCTCTTCGGCGTCCTCGTCGGCTTCACGTCCTACTGGTCGGTCTTCGACGCCAAGGCGCTGAAGGAAAAGGAAGCGAACAAACGGCCGCTGCTGGAGGCGCAGCAGATCCGGCGCGGGCGCATCCTCGCCGCCGACGGGACGGTGATCGCCAAGTCGATCGCCAAGGGCAGCGGCGCCGAAAGGCGCTACGTGCGGCGTTATCCGGAAGGTTCCCTCTTCGGCCACCCGATCGGGTACAGCTTCGTGCGCCAGGGGGACTCCGAGTTCGAGCAGTTCCACAACGAAGAGCTGATCGGCGAAGGATCGGAATTCGAATCGATCCTCGACCAGATCCTCGGCCACAGCCAGGAAGGCAACGACGTCGTCACCAACATCGACACCGCGGCGCAGCGCGTGGCGCTCGCCGACCTCGAGGAAGCCGGCTTCGGCGCCGTGGTCGCGATCGAACCGAGCACCGGCGAGGTGAAGGCGATGGTCGCCAACGCCCCGTACGACCCGAACCGCGTCCCCTATGAACTCTCGAAGCTCAATCAGAACGAAATCGAAACGCCGCTGCTGAACCGGGCGACCCAGGGCCTCTACCCGCCCGGCTCGACCTTCAAGGTGGTGACCGCGGCGGCGGGACTGGAGAGCGGCACGATCACGCCGGAAACGACGATCGACGCGCCGGGCTCGCTGGAAGTCGAAGGGACGCCGCTGCAGAACGACTTCAACGAGAACTTCGGCCCGATCTCGCTCGACACCGCGCTGACCAACTCGGTCAACACCTGGTTCGGCCAGCTCGGCCAGCAGGTGGGGCAGGACCAGCTGTTCGAGACGATGGAAAAGTTCGGCTTCAACGCGACGCCGGCGATCGACCTGCCGAGCGACGAGGTCTACGACAGCGGCATCTACGAAGAAGGTCACCTCCTGCACCGCAACGACCCCGTCGACCTCGCCCGGGTCGCGATCGGCCAGGAGCGGCTGCTGGCGACGCCGCTGCAGATGACCGAGGTCGCGGCGGCGATCGCCAACGGCGGCAAGCTGATGAAGCCGCAGATCTGGAACCGGGTGATCGACCCCGACGGTCGCGTCGTCGAGAAGCTCGACCCCTCCGTCTACAGCGAACCGGTCAGCGCGCAGACGGCGGAAGAGCTGACTACGGCGATGGAAGGCGTGGTCAGCGAAGGGACCGGCACCAACGCGGCGATCCCCGGCGTGCCGGTGGCCGGCAAGACGGGGACTGCGGAAACGCCGGGCAACAAGGCCTGCGGCGGCGGCGAAAACGAGAACCAGGCCTGGTTCATGGGCTTCGCCCCGGCGAACGAACCGAAGATCGCGATCGCCGCCTCGGTCGAGTGCACCGAACAGTTCGGCAACGACGTCGCCGCCCCGATCTTCCGCGACGTCGCCGAAACGATCCTGAACGGGGAATGAGGAGGAAGCTTGGCTGAGGTACGCGAGGGCAGCGTCGTCGACAAGCGCTACCGGGTGCTGCGCCGGATCGGCAGCGGCGGCATGGCCGACGTCTGGCTCGCCGAGGACGCCCATCTGCAGCGGCACGTGGCGCTGAAGGTCCTCCACAGCCGCTTCCTCCAGGACCCGCCCTTCGTCGAGCGCTTCCAGCGCGAGGCAGAGCACGCCGCCGGCCTCCAGCACCCGAACATCGTCGCCGTCTTCGACCGCGGCCAGGACGAGGGCGTCAACTACATCGCGATGCGCTACGTCGAGGGGCCGACGCTGAAGGAGATGATCGAGCGGGGGCTGACCCCGGACCAGGCGGCGGCGCTGGTGCGGCAGGTCCTCGAGGGCGCCCGCTTCGCCCACCGCAACGGGATCGTCCACCGCGACCTGAAGCCGCAGAACGTGATCGTCGACGAGGATGGCAAGGCGGTCGTCACCGACTTCGGGATCGCCCGCGCCGGCGTTTCCGAGATCACCCAGACCGGCTCGGTGATGGGCACCCCCCAGTACCTCTCGCCCGAGCAGGCGCAGGGTTTCGACGTGACCCCGGTCTCCGACCTCTACTCGATCGGCGTGATCCTGTACGAGGCGCTCACCGGCCGCGTCCCGTTCGAAGGCGAAAGCGCGGTGGCGATCGCGATGAAACAGGTCTCCGAGACGCCGCAGCGGCCGAGCTCGATCAACCCGGAGGTCTGGCCGGCGCTCGACGCGGTGGTGATGCGGGCATTGGAGAAGGAGCCGGGCCAGCGCTTCCAGAGCGCCGACGCCTTCATCGCCGCCCTCGACCAGGCGATGAAGGAGCCGCGCGCGGCGGGCGGCACGGCCGCCTTCGCCGCCGCGCCGCCGATCGTCGCCGCTCCCGGGGAGGAGGCGGCGGAGGAAGACCGCAAGCGCAACAACCGGCTCTGGGCGCTCCTGATCGCTGCGATCGCGATCGGTCTCCTGATCGGCCTGCTGCTGACCCGCGATACGACCACCGACGTTCCGAACGTGACCGGCAAGCAGCTCGAATTCGCGATCGGCCAGCTGGAACGCAAGGGCTTCGAAGTCGGCGAAGAAACGTTCGTCGAACGACAGGCGTCGAAGAACACCGTGCTCGAGCAGGACCCGCTGCCGGGCTCGGCGGAAGAAGAATGCGCCTTCCTCACCCTCTTCTGCTCGAAGCCGAAGGTCGAGCTGACGGTCAGCGCCGGCCCCGGCAGCGGCGAAGTCCCACGCACCAACGGCCTGACTGCGGCGGCGGCGAAGAAGAAGCTCGAAGGGGAGGGGTTCGAAGTGGCGGTGCAGCCGGTCAACTCGAGCTCGGTCGAAGAAGGGCTGGTGGTGTTCTCCGAACCGCGCGGGGGAGACAGCGCGACCCACGGCTCCACGGTGACGATCTTCGTTTCGCGCGGGCCGAAGCTGGCCAAGGTTCCGGTCCTGGTCGGCACCCAGCGGCGCGTCGCCGTGCAGCAGATCCGCGGCCGCGGCCTCGTCCCGAGCGTCTCCGAAGAAGAAAGCAACGCGCCGGCGGGCGAGGTGATCAGCCAGTCGCCGAGCGCCGGCAGCCAGGTCGATCCGGGCTCCACCGTTTCGATCGTCGTTTCCAGCGGCAGGGAAGAAAAGGTTGCGAAGGCGCCGAACGTGATCGGCGAGGAACGGCGCGAAGCGGTGGAATCGATCCGCGCCGCCGGGTTGACCCCGAGCGTCGAAGAAGAAGAAACCGAAGTGCCGAGCCAGGTCGGCCGCGTGATCGACCAGTTCCCGCCGCCAGGCAGCGAACTGGAACCGAAGTCGACGGTGACGATCACGGTCGGCAAGCGGGCGGTCGAAGCGCCCGAAGAAGAACCGGAAGAAGGGCCGTGAGGGTCGCGGTCCTCTCCGGCGGGCGCTCCTCCGAGCACGACGTCTCGCTGCGCTCGGGGGCGGCGGTGGCGCGTGGGCTGCGCGAGGCCGGCCACGAGGCGGTCGAGGTGACGATCGGCCGCGACGGCGCCTGGCGAGCGCCCGGCGGCCCGGTCGAGCTGGTCCCCGGCGGCGGCCTGCTCGGAGCCGACGCGGTCTTCCCGGCGCTGCACGGGGCCTTCGGCGAGGACGGCAGCGTCCAGGGACTGCTCGAGTGGCTCGACGTGCCCTACGTCGGCTCCGACGTGCTCGCCTCGGCGATCTGCATGGACAAGCTGACGCTGAAGCGCCTCTTCGCCGCTCACGGGGTGCCGCAGGTCGAGTTCACGGCTGCCGAGGGCAATGACTGGTGGGGTCGCTGCGAGCGGATGGGCCTCCCCCTCTGGGTCAAGCCCTCGCGGATGGGCTCGAGCGTCGGCATCAGCCGCGTCGCCGCGATGGAGGAGCTCGACGCCGCGGTCGAGCTGGCCCTGCGCCACGACCCGCGGGTGATCGTCGAGGCCTCGGCCGGCGGCCGCGAGGTCGAGTGCTCGGTCCTCGGCAACGAGGGCCCGCGGGCCTCGCTGCCGGGGGAGATCGTCGCCCAGGGGGTCTGGTACGACTTCGAGGCCAAGTACACCGAGGGCGGGATGGAGCTGCGCGTCCCCGCCCCGATCGGCGACGAGGCCATCCAGCGCGTCCGCGACCTCGCCGTCTCCGTCTTCACCCTCGCCGGCTGCTCCGGCCTCGCCCGCTGCGACTTCTTCGTCGAGCCCGACGGCTCCGTCCTCGTCAACGAGATCAACACCATGCCCGGCTTCACCGACACGAGCGTCTACGCCAAGCTCTGGGAGGCCACCGGCATCGGCTACCCCGAGCTCTGCGACCGTTTGGTGCAGCTCGCCGTGGAGCGGCACCGGCAGGCGCGGTCCTTCGATTTTTAGTTTTCGTTCTTTGGACCATCGGGTACCAAGAGGGAACCAGGCACGATTTGACTGGCGCAGACGGCCTGCCGCACGGTCCGATGAGGGCGGGGGTCGATTTGCCGTCGGGGAGAGGAATGGCAACCGGACTTCCCCACATCGAACCAGCTTCCTCGGAGGCGGACGAGTGCGTCGCCGGAGCCTCCACGGCCGACGTCCTCCGGCTGTTGAGCGCGGGGGCGACCGGGGCGATCCTGATGGCCCTCGGGAACGGTCCGCTGCGGACGAAGAACCTGACCGAGCGGGTGCCGGGCTACGCGCCGCGCACGATCTACCGCTACGCCGGCAAGCTGACGGAACTGAACGTGGTCGAGCGCGAGGAGGAGCCGGGCGTTCCCTCGAAGGTCGTGAACCGGCTGTCGGACCCTTGCGGCACCGAGCTCCACGACCTCGTCAGGCGCTTCGCCGACGCTTGCCTGACGAAGCTTCCCGACGGGCGGATCGACGCCCACGCCTGGGCTTCGATCGGACTCCTGGGCGATCTCTGGGAGTCGGGGATGGTTGCCGAGCTCGCCTGCGAGGGCAAATCGCCGACCGAGCTGGCGCGTGGGCCCCACGACCTCAGCTACCACCAGGTGAACCGTCGCGCCGGCCTCTTCAAGACGAGTGGGCTCCTCTCCGAGTGGGAAGGCCCCGGCCGCCGCCGATGCTACGAGCTGACCGAAAGAACCCGTCGCAAGATGGGCCTGGTCGCCGGGATCGCCCGCTGGCGCAACCACCATTTGATCGCCGAGGGCGAGGAAGGCATGACGGCCGCTGAGATGGCAACCGTTCTGCGCGTCGCCCTGCCGCTGGTGGACGCGCCCGAGCAAGTGGGCAAGTGCCTGTGTCTCGGCGTGCGCGGCGAGGACGAGGCGACGGCGGAGAGCGAGGACGTCTGGGCGGAGGTCGACAGCGGCGGCAGGGTCAGGAGCTGCGCCGAGCCGCCCGCCGACCCCGACGGCTGGGGCCGGGGCAAGGTCGGAGCCTGGATCCCGGCGATCCTAGAAGGCAGGGACGACAAGATCCTCGTCGGCGGCGAGGAGCGCCTGGTCACCGATCCGCTCAGGCGCCTCCACGAGACGCTGTGGTCGCGAACGCCCTTCTGACTGCGGCGCTTCAGTACGCAAGGTTGCGACAACGGGGCCGGGGAGAGGACTTGTAGCGTCCGCTGCGGCCGCGGTTCCAGAGGGCGTCGTCGATCTCCGCGGGGGTGAGCGCCGTAGCGGCGGCCAGGAGCTCGACGGCGTGGACGGCGGCAGCGCGAAGCTCGACCTCCTCGGGGGAGCCGTGCTCGAGCAAGCCGCCGGCTTCGATGTGGGCGGTTAGGTCGGGGTCGAGCTGGAGCACGCCGTCGACACGGAGGACGTGGGGGACGAGGTTGTCGGCGAAGGCGGTAAGACGCTCGAGGCCGGGCAGATCGGCGACCCCGGCGCGGTGGAGGTCCGCGGCCGCGAGCTGGGCGCGCTTGAAGAAGGGGACCTTGCGCCCGTCGTAGGTGGAAGCGTCGGCGAAGGCTCTCCAGCCTGCGAAGACACCAGCCAGGGACGGGATCGACTCGGCGGCTTCGGCGGGACCGCGGAAGCTCCCTTCGAACTCTCGGCGGAGGTGGTCGCCGACGTCGCGAAGGGCTGCCGAGAACTGCGGCATCAAGGGGTGCTCGGGGTCCTGCCCGACGACCGTCGCGATCGTCTCGGCGTCCATCGCCAGCAGGTCCCCGGCGCTCCACGGCCCCTCCAGCGCGAAGCGGTCGACGACGCCCGCGGCCATCGTCTCGTATCCGCTGCGGCCGGGGCGCTTGCGGATCGTCTGCCACCAGCCGGAGCCGAAGTTGATCGCGTTCATGCAGACCGCGAAGGCGGCGGCGGTTTCGGGGTCGTCGGTGGCGAAGGAAACCGGCTCGCTGCTCTTCGCGCGTGGCAATCCTGCCGCGTATCTCCCGATCGGCTCCTCGTCCACCCGCACCCACCGCGCCCGCTCCATCACCCAGGCGCAGGCGGCGCGCACTTCGTCTGGCAGCGAAGCTGGCGACCGGGACGAGCGAGCCGAGCTTGAGATCCGAGCCGTCAGCTCGGCGAAGTCGATTCCGGCCGGCGGGTCCACCCGGTCGGGATGGAGGATGTGGCCGAGCAGCTCGACGCCGTCGACCAGGCGGGGGCCGGGCCGCGAGAAGGTCGAGGCTGCATCGACGGCGAAGACGCGGGCGTCGCCGAGCGCGTCCAGCCGCTCGGCGTGCTGCAGCGTCTGCGCGTGCGACTCGTCCAGGCAGCAGCCGCAGGGCATCGAGACGACGACGTCGGGGTCGAGCCCGTCGAGGTCGCTCCACTCGACCTGGGGCGACTTCTGCCCTGCTCGCCCGGCGACGTCGAGCCCGCCCGCGATCTCGATCATCTCCGGAATCCAGTGACCGCCGAGGAATGGCGGGTCGAGCCACTCGAGCGCGAGAGCACGCGCTCGCGACGTACCGGCAACCGCAACGCGCACCGCTTCGAGGCGGCGCTCGAGATCGGCGCGGAGGGCGGAGGCTCGCTCTTCGACTCCCGCGGCCTCGCCGAGTCGCGTGACGTCGTCGAGCACATCGCCCAAGGCGCCCGGGTCCTGCTGCAGCACCCGCGGGTGGCTCGGCAGCCGCGCCGCCACCGCAACCACGTCGTCATAGGAAACGGCGCAGACCTCGCACACGGCCTGGGTGACGATCAGGTCGGGAGCGAGCTCGGCGAGCCGCTCCTCGTCGAGCGCGTAGAGGGCCCGCCCTTCGCCCACCACCTCCTTCACCGCGGCGTCGATCTCGCCCGCCGAGAGCCCCGACGGCAGCACGGTCGCGGTGAGGTGCGGCAGCTCGGCCGCCGCGGAGGGGTACTCGCACTCGTGGGTGACGCCGACCACGTCCCCCCCGAGACCGAGCGCGAAGAGCATTTCGGTCGCGGAGGGGACGAGGCTGGCGATGCGCACTACTCGACCAGCTTCACGTCGCTGATTTCGACCTGGTAGCGACCTTCCTGGTCGCGCGCCGTCGCCGCCTTGTTGAACCAGATCAGGAAGTACCTGGCCGGCGAGGCGAGGTGGAGGTCGACTTCTTCGAGGTCGTTGGCGTCGGTCACCTCGCCGACCGGTTCGCCCCATTCGGAAAGCTCTTCCGGCGGCCCCGAGGCGGTGGCGAAGATCTGCGCGTCCCAGCCTGGAGTGGGGGTGCGGACGATCATCTCGCTCGGCTTCGCGGCCGACTTCGCAGTGACGTAGACGCCGACCCCCGGGTCGGGTCCGGTCTTGGTTCCGGCGAAGGTGGGGGTGTCGTAGTGCTCGCTGCTCCAGGCGGTCCCGGTCGGGTTGCCGTCGACCGCGAGGCTGAGGGTTTCGGGGTCCTCTTCGCCGTCTCCCTGCGGGTCGTAATCGGTGGCGGAGGAGACCGGCACCGGCGTGCCCTTGTCCTCGAGCGCTCCGCCCCCGCCGCCGGGGCCGTTCCCGCTGCTGATCAGCACTACCGCGGCGATCGCGGCGCCGAAGGCGAAGATCAGCAGGACGACCGCCAGGCGCGACCAGCGACCGCCGCTGGCAAGCTTGCGCTCGGACGGCGGCACCGCTTCCAGCACGCTCGTCGCCTCGCCGGTCGCCGTGCCGGCGCGCGCCGCCTCGACCTCGAGCGCGGTCGCCAGGTCGTCGATCATCTCGCCGGCCTCCTGGTAGCGCTGGGCCGGGTCCTTGGCGGTCGCGCGCTCGACGACCATCGCCGCCGCGGCCGAGAGCTCGGGCCGTCGCTGCTGGACGTCGGGCAGCTCTTCGTTGACGTGTTTCATCGCCACCCCGACCTGGCTGTCGGCGCTGAACGGCACCGCCCCGACCAGCATCTCGTAGAGGACGACGCCGAGCGAGTAGATGTCGGAGCGCTGGTCGACCGGGTGGCCCATCGCCTGCTCCGGGGCGACGTAGTCGGTGGTGCCGAGGACGCGGCCGGTCGCCGTCATCCCGTCCTGCTCGAGCTGGCGCGAGATCCCGAAGTCGGTCAGCTTCGCCCGCCCCTCGGAGTCGATCAGCACGTTCTGCGGCTTGATGTCGCGGTGGACCATGTTGCGCGCGTGGGCGACGGTGAGGCCGCGGGCGATCTCGATCGCGTAGGCGAGCGCCTCCTGGGCGTCGAGCGCGCCGACGCGGTTGATCCGCTGCTTCAGCGTCTCGCCTTCGACGTACTCGAAGACGATGTAGGGGTGGCCGCCGTCCTCACCGGCGTCGATCACGGCGACGACGTTGGGATGGGAGAGCTTGGCCACCGCTCGCGCCTCCTGCCGGAAGCGCTCGAGCTGGTCGGCCTGCTCGGACATCTCCCGGTGCATCACCTTGACCGCGACCGGCCGGTCGAGGGTCGTGTCCCGGGCGAGGTAGACCGTCGACATCCCGCCGCTGCCGAGCTTCGCCTCCAGCTTGTAGCGGCCGGACAGCACGGTGCCGATCATCTGGGAGCTGGTCGAGGCCGGATCCATCACTTGCGCGCCAACGTTACGACGCTTCAGCCATGGGAGCGAGTCAAAGAATCCGTGGTGGGCCTTCGGTTGCGCGGCCGGTCCGCTTCGCGGCCGGGTAGTGCGCCTGCAGCAGCTTCAGTGCCGCGGCCTGGTCGGCCGCCGCGACGACGACGCAGAAGCCGCAGCCCATGTTGAAGACCTCGCTCATCTCCTCGTCGGAGACCTCGCCCCGCTCCCGGATCAGCTCGAAGATGGGCGGGACCGGCAACGGGTCGTCGATCTCGTAGGCGACCTCGGCGGCGAGGCGGAGCAGGTTCCCGGTGCCGCCGGAAGTGATGTGGGCGAGACCTCGCACCTCGACCGGCGAGCGCAGCAGCTCGACGACCGGCTTGACGTAGATCTCGGTCGGCTCCAACAGCTCCTCGCCGAGCGGCCGGCCGAGGCGGCCTTCCGGATCATCGCCGAGAGGTATCCCCGCCAGGGCCGAACGGGCGAGCGTGTAGCCGTTGGAGTGGATGCCGCTTGACGGCAGGCCGATGACCACGTCGCCCGGTTCGACCGCCGAGCCGTCGACGATCTCGCCCAGCGCGACCCGGCCGATGCAGGCGCCGGAGACGTCGACGCCGCGGACCAGCTCGCCGAGCTGGGCGAGCTCGCCGCCGGTGATCTCGATCCCGGCCAGCTCGGCGCCGCGCGCCAGGCCGACGCCGATTTCCTCGCAGACGCCCGGGTCGGCCTTCTCGACGGCGACGTAGTCGACCATCGCCAGCGGCTCGGCACCCACGCAGACCACGTCGTTGACGTTCATCGCGACGCAATCGATCCCGACGGTGTCGAACTTCCCCAGCTCCTCGGCGACGAGGAGCTTGGTGCCGACCCCGTCGGTCGAGAAGGCGATCCCGTTGCGATCGTCGAACTTGACCACGCTCGCGTAGTGGCCCGGCAGGGGCACCTGCAGCGAGGGCCGCCCCAGCTCGATCGCCCCCAGCGCCCGCACCAGTCCGGCCACGGCCGAATCGGCCGCCCCCTGGTCGACCCCGGCTTTCGCGTAGGCGTCGGTCATCGGCCCGATTCTTTCAGGCGCTGCGGCAGGTCGGAAACGGGTTCGAACACGTAAGAGCGCCCTCGGCGGTGGCGGATCACCAGTCCGCGCTCGACCAGCCCGCCGAGGTCAGCCCGCGCGGTCTCGTGAGTGACGCGATGGCTGCGGGCGTGCCCGCCGAGCGTGTATTCGTGCCCGGGGTGCTTGAGCGCGTGGGTGAGAAGGACCACCTGCCGGCCGTTGAGCTCGCCGACATCGTCGAGCATCCTGCGCACGTCGCGTTGCTCGGCGATCTTCCGTTCCAGGTAGTCATCGAGGTCGGCGATCGCCTGGTCGATCACGCCCAGCTGGTGCAGGAGGAAGTACGTCGTGTCCCCGCCATCGGTCTCGGTCTCGAGAAAAGCACGGGTGTACCGGGCAGGAGCTGCCCGGAGCAGCCGCGAGATCGGCAGGTACTCCGCCAACCAATAACCCCGCGTCCGCATCATCCAGAAGAAGAGGACTCGCGCCGTACGGCCGTTGCCGTCCACGAACGGGTGGTCGTATGCGAGCCAGAAGTGGACGAGGATCGCGCGCACCACCGGCGGGACAAACGGCTCGCCATCGTCGCCTTCGTTGGCGAACTCGCAGAGACGGCGGATCCGTTCCGGCAGCTGCGCCGCCGCCGGCGGCCGGTGGATCGGCACTTGGTCCTCCCCCGGATAGAAGACCGATACCCGCTCTTCACCCGGCTGCTGCAAGCGACCAGCGGTATCAGGATGCTCAAGGGTGCCTTCGGTCAGGATCCGGTGCAGTTCGAGGATCGCCTCGGGGGTCAGACGCTCCCCCATGTCCTCGCGCATGAAGCGCAGCGCCCCGTAGTTGTTCATGACCATGCGCTCGCCGATGTCCCGTGGCTCAC
>DASTTQ010000040.1:0-61177 GCA_035760065.1 Solirubrobacterales bacterium | reverse complement strand
CTCCGTCCGCGAGACGGGGCTCGAGGTCGCGATCGTCGTCGGCGCGGGCAACATCTACCGGGGGCTCCAGGGGGCGGCCGCCGGTATGGACCGGGCGACGGCCGACTACATGGGCATGCTCGCCACCGTCCTGAACGCCTTGACGCTGCAGGACGCGCTCGAGCGCGAGGGCGCCCAGACCCGCGTCATGTCCGCGATGGACGTAACGGAGGTCGCGGAGCCCTACATCCGTCGCCGCGCCATCCGGCACCTCGAGAAGGGCCGCGTCGTGATCTTCGCCGCCGGCACCGGCAACCCGTTCTTCACCACCGACACCGCGGCGGCGCTGCGGGCGCTGGAGATCCACGCCGAGGCGATCCTGATGGCCAAGAACGGGGTGGAGGGGGTCTTCGACTCCGACCCGGCGACCAATCCCGACGCGCAGTTCCTTCCCGCGATCACCCACCGGGAGGCGATCGAGCTCGGGCTCAAGGTGATGGACTCGACCGCGCTCTCGCTCTGCATGGACAACGACCTGCCGATCTACGTCTTCAACGTGGGCGACGAGCGCAACATAGATAGGATCGTCTCCGGCGAGAAGGTGGGGACGCTGGTCTCCAACAAACCCGCTGCCTAGGAGGACGGGACCGAGGTGGAGCTGATCGACGAACTGCTGGCCGACGCGAAGGGGCGGATGGCGAAATCGGTCGAGTCGAGCCGTGGCGAGCTGGCCACCGTGCGCACCGGCCGCGCCTCGCCGCACCTGCTCGACCGGATCACGGTCGAGTACTACGGCAACCCGACGCCGCTGAAGCAACTCGCCAACCTCGCCGCCGGCGACGCTCGGCTGCTGACCGTGACCCCCTTCGACAAGAGCGTGCTGGGCGCGATCGAGAAAGCGATCCAGGAGTCCGACATCGGCCTTACCCCGAGCAACGACGGCAACGTGATCCGCCTGCAGATCCCGGAGATGACCGAGGAGCGGCGGCGGGAGATGGTGAAGGTCGTCCACGGCGTCGCCGAGGAGGGCCGGGTCGCGGTCCGCAACGTCCGCCGCGACATCATGAGCGATCTGCGGGACCTCAAGAAGGAGGGCGAAGTCGGCGAGGACGAGGAGCGCCGAGCCGAGGAGGCGCTGCAGAAGCAGACCGACGAGGCCGTCGCCGAGATCGACGCTCTGCTGAAGGGGAAGGAAGAGGAGATCCTCGAAGTCTGAGGACTCCGCGGCTCGCCGCGTGACCGCGCCCAGATACGTAGCGATCATCACCGACGGCAACGGCCGCTGGGCGCAGCAGCGGGGACTGCCCGTGGTCGAGGGGCACCGGGCCGGCGCCGATGCCTTGAAGGCGCGCCTGCGCGATGCGGCCGAGCTCGGGATCGAGGAGTTGACCGTCTACTCGTTCTCGACCGAGAACTGGAACCGGCCGCCGCAGGAGGTCGCAGGGCTGATGGCGATGTTCGGCGAGCGGATCGCCTCCGAAACCCCGGAGCTGAAGCAGGAAGGGGTGAGGATGCGGTTCATCGGCCGGCGCGAGGGATTGGAGCCGGGGCTTGTCAAGCAGATGGGCTGGGCCGAAGCGGAGACCGCCGGGAACGAGCGGATCGCCCTCTTCGTCGCCTTCAACTACGGCGGCAGGGCGGAGATCCTCGACGCGGCGCGAAGCTTCGAGGGAGGCTCCGAGGAGGAGTTCCGACGCCACCTCTACGCACCCGAGATGCACGATCCCGACCTCCTGATCCGAACCAGCGGCGAGCAGCGCCTCTCCAACTACCTGCTCTGGCAGTGCGCCTACTCGGAGCTCGTCTTCCGCGACGAGCTCTGGCCCGACTTCGACCGCGACGCTCTGGAAGCGTGCGTGGGCGAGTACGAGACCCGGCAGCGGCGCTTCGGGAGCCGGGCGTGAGCGAGGGGCGTGAGGAGCGGGTGCGGGTCGACCTCTTCGACGACGAGATGTTCGAGGAAGAGCCCCGGTCTTCCCGCCGCGAGCCACGCCCGCCGCGGCGCAAGCGGCGTGGAACCGGCGAGACCGCGAAACGGGTGCTGGTGGCGCTGCCCTGGATCGTCTTCGCGATCGCGATCACCGTCGCGGGCGGGACCGTGTTCATGCTGGCGATGATCGCGATCGGCGTGGTGGCGTTGCGCGAGTTCGCGGCGATCTCGGTCCGCTACCGGCCGCTCGCCCTGCCCGCCTACGCCGCCGTCGCGGCGCTGATCGTCGCGGCCCACTTCGGTACCGCTTTCAACATCCTCTACGTCCTCGCCGCCTCGTTTGCGCTGGTCTTCGCCTTCGCGGCCAGGCCCGGCCGCCAGGACGGCGCGACCGTCTCGATGGGGGTGACGCTGCTGGCCGTGTTGTGGATCGGGATCCCGCTCTCCCACGCGGTGCTGCTGCGCGACCTCCCGTCCCACGGCGCCGCGCTGCTGATCGACGTCCTCGTCGGCACCTTCGTCGCCGACACCGCCGCCTACGCGACCGGCCGCATGTTCGGCAGCCATCGGATCACCCCGAACGTCTCCCCGAACAAGACCCTCGAGGGCCTTGTCGGCGGGTTCCTGATCGGCACCATGGGCTTCTGGTTCGCCGGCCTCTACCAGGATTGGCTCTCCGGCGCGGACGCGCTCCTGATCGGCGCTGCGGTAGCCGCCGTCGCCCCGCTCGGCGACCTCTTCGAGTCCCTGTTGAAGCGCGACCTCGGCACCAAGGACACCGGTACCCTCTTCGGCCCGCACGGCGGCCTCCTCGACCGCCTCGACGCCGTCTTCTTCACCGTCGTCGTCGGCTATTACCTCTCGGTTGCGCTGGTCTATTGACGCGATGAACGACGACTGGCGCCTGCAGATCGATTTCGTCGATGAGGGTCCGGCCGACGCCCTGCACGACAAGCTCGACGCCCGAGAGCTCGAGCACGACCTCAGCAACGCCTTCCACGACCGCGTCATCGCCTCTCGCAACGGGACGACGATCTTCCTCTACGCCGGGGATCGCGACCAGGCCGAGAAGGCGCGGGATCTGGTCGAGCGCCTGACGCGCGAGGACGGCGAGGAGGTGGAAGTCGACTTCCGTCGCTGGCACCCAGAGGCGGAGGAGTGGCGCCCTGCCGATGAGCCACTGCCGGCGGGCGCTGCCGCGAAGGTTGCCGAGCACGCGGCGCGAGTCGCCCACGAACGCAAGGAGTGCGAAGAACGGGGCTACCCGGAGTGGGAGGTGAGGGTCAACCTGCCCTCGCACAAGGAGGCGGGTGAGCTCGCCGAGCGGCTTCGCAGTGAGGGCCTGCCCAACGTCCACCGCTGGAAGTACGTGCTGGTTGGTGCCACCGACGAGGACAGCGCCAACCAGCTCGCTGAGCGAATCCGGGACGGAGCGCCGACCGGCAGCTCGGTAGCGATAGAGGGAACGTGGCGCGCGGCCTACGCCGGGCGTCCACACACCCCCTTCTCGTTTCTCGGCGGGCTTGCCGAATAGACCGATCTGACCCGAGTCCGTCGAATTCCCTGTAGAGCAGGGAAAATCACAGACTCGCGATCGGACGGGCCGCCTCCGTATCCTCTGTCGGGCATGAAGAAGGTCCTCGTGCTCGGGTCGACCGGGTCCATCGGAACGCAGGCGCTCGAGGTGATCGGGCGCTCGAAGGAGCTGCAGGCGGTTGGTCTCGCGGCCGGGAGCGGCTGGGACACCGTCGTCGAGCAGGCGCGTGAGCACGGGGTGCCGATCGTCGCGATCGCCGACGAGGGGGGGGCGGAGAAGGCGCGGGGCAGCTGGAGCGGCCGCGTCCTCGCCGGCGAGGAGGGGCTGCGCGAGCTGATCGCCTCCTCGGGCGCCGACCTCGTCCTCAACTCGATCGTCGGCGCGGCCGGGCTCGGCTCGACGATCGTCGCCCTCAGCGAGGGGATCGACGTCGCCCTCGCCAACAAGGAGAGCCTGGTGTTGGGGGGAGAGCTCGTGATGGCGCTGGCCGAGGCGACCGGGGCTCGGCTGCTGCCCGTCGACTCCGAGCACTCCGCTCTCTTCCAGCTGATCGGCGCCGAGGCTCCGGGGACGGTCGAGAAGCTGGTCCTGACGGCGTCCGGCGGTCCCTTTCGCGGGCGGGACGACCTCTCCGCCGTAACCGTCGCCGACGCGCTCGACCACCCGACCTGGCGGATGGGCGGGCGGATCACGATCGACTCCGCCACGCTGATGAACAAGGGCTTCGAGGCGATCGAGGCACATCACCTCTTCGCGGTTCCCTATGAGCGGATCGAGGTCGTGGTGCACCCGCAGTCGCTGGTCCACGCGCTGGTCCACCTCAACGACGGCTCCTCGCTCGCCCACCTCGGCTACCCCGACATGCGGGTGCCGATCTCCTACGCGCTGCACTACCCAGAGCGCGCCGACGTCGACGTGCCGCAGCTCGATCTCGCCGCCGCGGGCTCGCTCACCTTCGAGCAGCCCGACCTCGAGACCTTCGCCTGCCTGCGCCTGGCGCTGGCGGCCGGTGAGGCGGGGGGGACGGCGCCGACCGTCCTCAACGCCGCCGACGAGGTCGCCGTCGCCGCCTTCCTCGATGAGCGGATCCCCCTCACGGCGATCCCCGCCGTGATCGAGCGGGTCATGGAAGCGATGCCCGCGGAATCCGTCAGCCACTTCGACGACCTCTTCGCCGCCGACGCCGAAGCGCGCGAACGCAGCCGGGAGCAGGTCAGGGAGCTGACGCCCGCATGAGCTGGCTCCTCGTCTTCCTCGGCTTCTGCTTCCTGATCGTCATCCACGAGGCTGGTCACTTCGCGGCGGCGAAGGCCGTCGGGATGCGGGTCGAGCGCTTCTTCCTCTTCTTCGGGCCGACGATCTGGTCGTTCAAGCGAGGCGAAACCGAGTATGGGATCAAGTCGATCCCGCTCGGCGGCTACGTGAAGATCACCGGCATGAACCCGGAGGAAGAGGTCCCTCCGGAGCACGAACAGAACGCCTACTTCCGCAAGCCGGTCTGGAAGCGGATCGTGGTGGTCGCGGCGGGACCGGCCGTGAACATCGTGCTCGCGTTCGTGATCCTGGTGGGTGTGTACACCTTCGCCACGCTGGAAGAAGGAACCCAGGCTGTCGGCCGGGTGCTTCCCAAGACTCCGGCGGCGCGCGTGCTGAAGCCCGGAGATCGGATCCTCGCCGTGGACGGAAGCCGCTATCGCAATCTGGGCACGACCGACCGCATCGAAAGGTTCCGGGAGGAAATCGGTTCCCATAGGTGTCCCGGCGAACAGAAGAGCGGCTGTCTCGCCGCGACCCCGGTGAAGCTGACGCTCGAGCGCGGGGGCAAGACGGTCACCGTCTCGGTGCGACCCCGATACGACGCCGCGGCGGAACAGACGCTCGTCGGCTTCGGCTTCGCCGGTCGGCCGTACGGCCTGACGCCCTCAGAAGCCGTGGACCACGCGTCCGGGGCCATCTGGGAAGTGACCTCACGTACCGTCCATCTCATCACCCACCTCTTCGAATCGCAGCAACGACGGCAGGTCTCCGGGGTGGTGGGGATCAGCGACGTCGGCCACCAGGTGGTGGAAACGGGCTGGGAAAAGTCCCTGCTCTTACTCGCCCTCGTCAGCCTCTCCCTCGGCCTGATCAACCTGCTGCCGATCCTGCCGCTCGACGGGGGGCACATCCTTTGGGCGCTGATCGAGAAACTGCGAGGAGAGCCGGTGTCGCTGCGGGTGATCGAGCGGGCGACCGTGGTCGGATTCGCCCTCGTCCTGATGCTGATGTTCATCGGCCTCTCGAACGACATCGGCCGGATCACCGGCGAAGGCTTCGAAGTCCGCTAACGGGGCAGTACCCGGAAGCTCCAGGCGGCGGGCGTGGGGTCGACCTCGTTGTCCGTGCGGGCGCGCACCTGGAAGCGGTGGCGACCGGGCGCCAGCGGCTTGGTCGTGAGGGGTGAGCGGCAGCGGCGGAACGGCTTGCGGTCGAGCTTGCATTCGAAGCGCGCCCCGGCCTCGGTGGCGGCGAAGCGGAAGGTGGGGGTGTCGTCATGGGTGCGCCGGGAGGGGTGGCGCCGCAGGATCGTGTCGATCGCTCCGGCGGTCCCGCTGCCTGGGCCGCCGCCCCCACCGCCGCCGGCGGATCCGGCTCCGCCGCCCCCCGCGACGCAAGGCTGCTCGCTCGGAGGTACCGAGTTCGGCCGCGGCAGTGGGAAGATCACGCCGAAGTCGGCCGCGCTGCTGTCGCTGTCGTCGAGCGGGTCCAGCGCGGTGGGGCAGCCGGCCGAGATCGACCGGCGCAGCGCCATCCCGTCCGGGATTCCCCCGGCGCTCGCCGGGGAGCCCGCCGGGCTCGGCAGGGTGCCGCTGAAGGACCCCCAGGAGACGCAATCGATTGCCTCCCAGCAGACGGCGCCTCCGGCCGGCGAGAGCGCGCCGGACGCAAGAGGGGCGTCGCCGGCGACACCGAACTGCGCTTCGGCCTGAGGGGTCGCCAGCAGCAGGGTGCTCTGGTTGGCGGAGCCGGTCACGTCATGCGTGAAGCTGGAGGTCCCGGTGACGTTGCCGGCGGTTCCGTAGCTGCGCAGGACGTGGCCTTCGACCAGGTTCTGGCCCGAGGCCCACATCTGCAGCTCGACGTATTCGGATTCCGGGGCGGATTCGGAGCCGGGGTAGACCTCGCGGACCTGCATCAGGTGGAAGGTGGCGAAGGCGGGCGCCGCGCCCAGGAACAGCATCCCGGCCACTGCAAGGACCGTGGGGGCGAGGACCCGGACGGTTCGCTTCCAGCTCATCGTCCCCTCACGATCCGGAAACGGACTCGCAGGACGTCGGCGGCAGCGCCGGCCGCGCGGACTGCCAGCTTGTGCGGACCGAAGGAAAGCGCCTGCTTCGGGGTGAACGGTGAGCGGCAAGGCCGGAACGGTCCGGCGTCGAGGGCGCACTGGAGGGTCGCTCCCGGCGGTTCGGACCTGAAGCGGAAGGTCGGGGTGCGGTCCCTGGTCGTTGCCGGAGGCTTCCTGGTGAAGAGGAGCTTCGGCGGGTGCGGCGGGGTGGATCCCGGCTGAGGGGAACCGCCGGGGGGCGGCGAGCCCGAGGGCGAGCTTCCGGCGAGCACGCTGAAGCTGTAGCCGGCGGGAGTGGGGTCGACGTTGGCGCTGGGGTCGACCGCGCGCACCTGGAAGCTGTGGGCGCCGTCGCCGAGGCCGGAGTAGGTGACGCCGCCGACCGCGCAGGTGCTGAACGCAGCGCCGTCGAGGGAGCATTCGAAGCTCGACCCGGGCTCGTTCGACTCGTAGGTGAACGAGGCGGCCGAGCTGAGACTCGGGTCCGGCGGGAAGGAATCTATTTTGGTCTCCGGCGGCGTCGTGTCGGCGAGCGAGTTGTCCACCGTCCAGGTGAACTCGGTCGGCGTCAGCTGCTGGTTTCCGGCTTGGTCGGTCGCGCGCACCTTGAAGGCGTATTCGCCGTCGGCGAGGGCCGTGTAGGTCTTGCCGGAAACGCAGGGGGAGAAGGAGTCCGGCGCCACACCCGGGTCGAGGCTGCATTCGAAGCTGGACCCGGTCTCGCTGGCGTGGAAGGCGAAGCTCGCGCTCCCGCCCGGGCTGGGGTCCGCGGGGTGGCTGTCGATCGTCGTGGTCGGCGGGGTCACGTCGACCCGCCAGGTATAGGAGGCGGGCGTGGGGTCCGGCCCGGAGGCGTTGCGGCCACGCACCTGGAAGGTGTGGCTGCCCTCGGCGAGGCCGGTGTATTCGATCCCGGTTTCGGCGCAGGCGCCGAAGGCGGCGCCGTCGAGCTTGCATTCGTAGCTGGTCGCGGTCGGCGCTTCGTAGGTGAATGCGGCGCTGGTCGAGCTGGTGACGGCGAGCGGCTTTTCGTCGATCACGGTGTTGGGCGCTCCGGCGCAGGTCGCCTCCGTGATCGGCGAGGCGTTGTCCCGGGGCGCCGGCGTCACCTCGGCGAAGTCGGTGGCGCTGTCGTTCGTGTCGTCGCTTTCCTCGAGCAGGGTCGGGCAGCCGGGTTCGATCGTCCGCCGGATCGCCTTGCCCGCCGTCACGCCACCCGGGGAGGCCGGCGAGCCGACGGTCGTCCCGGTCGCCGCCTGCAGCGTCGCACCGCCGCTGAAGTTGCCCCAGGCGACGCAGTCGGCGGGGAGGCCGCCGGCGTTCCAGCAGGCGGCGCCGCCTGCCGCGGGGATCGAGAGTCCGGAGTCGACCAGATCCGGGGCGACGCCGAATTTGCTCTGGACGTTGCTGTCCCCGATCAGGACCGTCGCCTGGTTGGCGCCGTTGGTCACCCCGCTCGAGAAGGTCGAGCTGTGGACGAGGGTGCCGCTGGAGTTGTAGACCGTCATCGCATGGGTTCCGAGGAATTCTTGCCCCGACGCGTACATCTGCAGCTCGACATAGCTGTCCTCGGCGCTTCCGGCGAAGACCTCACGGACCTTGATCAGATGGAAGCTCGCCTGCGCTGCGGGCGCTGCGGCGAAGGCCGCCGCTACGAGGCTCAGAAGCACGCATGCGCATATCCCCCTCCTCATCGATCGGGGATACGGCTCCCGCGCCGGCGCAGTTCAACCGGCCGACCTCCGCGGCTCAATAAGCTTCAGACATGGCCTCCAAACGGCAGATCTGGGTCGGCGACGTGCCGATCGGCGGCGGCGCGCCCGTCGCCGTGCAGACGATGACCAAGACCGAGACCGCCAACGTGGCGGCGACGATGGACCAGATCCGCAAGGTCGCCGACGCGGGGGCCGACCTGGTCCGCTGTGCGGTGCCGCGCGAGCAGGACGCCGAGGCCCTGAAGACGATCGTGAGCGAATCGCCGATCCCGGTGATCGCCGACATCCACTTCAACCACACGCTGGCGCTGAAGGCGATCGACGCCGGCGCCCACTGCATCCGGCTCAACCCGGGCAACATCGGCGGCCGCGACAAAGTCGCCGAGGTGGCCGAGAAAGCCAATGCGGCAGGGGTGCCGATGCGGATCGGCGTCAATTCGGGTTCCCTGCCCAAGCACCTGCATGCGCTCGAGCGCGAGAGTCCGGTCGAGGCGCTGGTCGCGGCCGCGGTCGAGTTCGTCGAGCTGATGGAGGGCCTCGACTTCGAGAACTTCAAGGTCTCGATCAAGTCGACCGACGTGCCGAACACGATCGCCGCCAACCGCCTGCTCTCGGAGAGGATCCCCTACCCGCTCCACCTCGGCGTCACCGAGGCGGGGACGAAGTGGGGGGGCTCGCTGAAATCGGCGGTCGGCCTCGGGACGCTGCTCGCCGACGGGATCGGCGACACGATCCGGATCAGCCTCTCGACCTTCCACGCCGAGGAGGAGGTCAAGGTCGCCTGGGAGATCCTCAAGGCCCTGCAGCTGCGCGAGCGCGGCCCGGTCCTGATCGCCTGCCCGACCTGCGGCCGCCTGCAGTTCGACATGGACTCGGTCGTGGCGGAGATCGAGCAACGGCTGGAGGGCTACGAGGAGCCGGTCGAGGTCGCCGTCCTCGGCTGCGCCGTCAACGGGATCGGCGAGGCGAGCCACGCCGACTTCGGCATCGCCGGGGCCAAGAACGAGGGGCTGATCTTCGCCGGCGGCAAGCCGCTGCGCAAGGTCCCCCAGGCGAAGCTCGTCGACGCCCTCTTCGAGGAGATCGACAAGTCGCTCGACCGCGGCGGCGAGGTCGAGTTCGACGAGGCCGCCTCGCGCGAGGGCGCCGAGTGGGTGGCCGGCATCGAGCGCGAGAACGCCGGCGACCTCACCCCCGAGAAGATCGCCCAGATGGAGCACGAAGCCGCCGAGCGCGGCGAGTCCGACCGCGTCCTCCTCGACGAGGAGGCCTCGCCGACGGCCGGCAGGCGTTTCACGCGGGCTTGAGGCAGGGCGGACCGGATCGGCACCCGGTCCGCTCGCCAGCGGGTCACCCGCTCTTGGTGATGCTGATCGCGGGAACCCCTCGGCTGTCGGTGCTCAGCTTCAAGTCGGTCACCTCCCTTTTTGCTAGATGAAGCGCCATCATTTCCCGCTCTGTAGGTACGATCAACGGGAGTTGAGGGAACTCGCAGATCTCCGGTAGGTCGATCGCCGCTCGGGTGTCGCGGCCTGAAGGACGTGCTGGGCGCGCCCAGATAGGTTTCACGCCGTGAGCCGCCTCTCCCAGACCTTCCTGCCGACGCTGAAGGACCCGCCAGCCGATGCGGAGGCAACCTCGCACAAGCTGATGGTGCGGGCGGGGTTGATCCGGCAGATGGGGGCGGGGCTGTGGACGTACCTGCCGGCGGGGTGGCGGGCGCAGCGCAAGGTCGAGGGGATCGTCCGCGAGGAGATGGAGGCGATCGGCTGCCAGGAGATGCTGATGCCGGTGATGCAGCCCGCGGAGCTGTGGGAGAGGACCGGCCGCTACGGGATCGAGGAGCTGTTCAAGCTCGAGGACCGCAAGGGGGCGCCGCTGGTGCTGGCGATGACCCACGAGGAGGCCGTCACCTTCACCGTGGCGCGGGACGTGCGCTCCTACCGTGACCTGCCGCTGATGCTCTTCCACATCCAGACCAAGGAGCGCGACGAGCCGCGGCCGCGGGCCGGCGTGCTGCGCACGCGCGAGTTCACGATGAAGGACGCCTACTCCTTCGACCGCGACGAGGAGGGGCTGGCGCGCTCCTACGAGCTGCAGGCCGGTGCGTATGAGCGGATCCTCGACCGCTGCGGGCTGCGCTGGTACCGGGTCGAGTCCGACGTCGGGATGATGGGCGGCTCCGGTGCCGACGAGTACATGGCCCCGTGCCCGGCCGGCGAGAACGAGGTGGCGCTGGCGCCCGGCTACGCCGCCAACGTCGAGGTCGCCGCGGCCGAGCCGCAGCCGGTCGAGCTGCCGGCGCCTCTGGAGGCGCCGGAGGAGGTCGACACCCCCGGCCTGACCAAGGTCGAGGAGGTCGCCTCCCACCTCGGCCTGCCGCACGGTGCGTTCATCAAGACGCTGCCGATCGTCGTCGAGGGGCGGGGGATGGTCCTGGTGCTCCTGCGCGGCGACCACCGGCTGAACGAGATCAAGCTGCGCAACGGGATGAAGAGCGACTTCCGCCAGGCCAGCGCCGAGGAGATCGAGGCCCGGCTCGGCCCGGTCGGCTACCTCGGCCCGGTCGGCAGCGGGCTGCCGATCATCAGGGACGCGGCGCTGACCGGCGATTCCTACGTCACCGGCGCCAACAGGCCGAACACTCACCTGCGCGGCGTCGACCCCGCCCGCGACTTCGAGGCCTACGAGATGGACGTGCGCACCGTCGAGGCCGGCGACACCGCCCCGGGAGGCGGCACGATCGAGATCGAGACGGCGATCGAGGTCGGCAACATCTTCAAGCTCGGCACCCGCTACTCGGAGCCGCTCGGCGCCGCCTACCTCGACGAGGACGGCGTGGAGAAGCCGATCGTGATGGGGAGCTACGGGATCGGGCCGGCCCGGATCGTCGCCGCCGCGATCGAGCAGCGGGCCGACGAGAAGGGGATCGTCTGGCCGCGCGCGATCGCCCCCTGGCAGGTCCACCTGGTCTCGCTGGCGAAGGCCGGCGAGCCCGAGCGCGAGGCCGCCGACCGGCTCTACGAAGAGCTGCAGGCCGCCGGCGCCGAGGTCCTCTACGACGACCGCGACGCCGGGCCGGGGGAGAAGCTGACCGACGCCGAGCTGCTCGGCTGCCCGCTGCGGATCGTGGTCGGGCGGCGCGGCTTGGCCGACGGCGTGGTCGAGGCCTCGGAGCGAGCGACCGGCACCGAGCACAAGCTGCCGTTGGAGGACGCCGCTGCCCAGGCGCTCTCGCTCCTCGATGACTGACCGGGACCCCTTCGGGCGCGGCCGGGTGCGCCGCCTCTTCGGCCTCGACCGCAGCGGTCCGAAACCACGCCAGACGCGCAGGGGCGAGCCGCTCCGCCCGTGGACGATCCCGAACCTCGTCGGCTACCTGCGCCTGGCCGCGATCCCCGTCTTCCTCGTGCTCGCATACAACACCGACGACGGCACCTCGGTCGCCTCGGCGATGGTCTTCTGGGCGATCGCGGCCGGCGATTACCTCGACGGCATCCTCGCCCGGATCACCGGCGAGTACAGCCGTCTGGGCGCCCTGCTCGATCCGCTGGTCGATCGCCTGACGATCCTCTCCGGCGCCGTCGTCTGCTGGAGCTTCGAGCTGCTGCCGCGCTGGGCGCTGGCGCTGCTGGCGCTGCGCGAGCTGGCGATGCTGTTCCTCGCCTGGTACGGGCTGCGCCGCGGCGTCGACGTCGAAGTCAACTGGCCGGGGCGGATCTCGGTCTTCCCGATCATGGGCGGGATCTTCCTGGCGCTGCTCGCTCCGGGCTGGGTCGCGACCGCGCTCCTGATCTGGGGCCTGGCGATGGCAATCATCGCCACGGCGCTCTACGCCCGCGAGGGATTGCGCGGCGTCCACGACGCTCGGCCTGCAGGCTGAGCTTCAGATGCACGCAAACCCTTAACCTTCGGTTGAACCTTCGGCGGCCGGGGAGCTATCATCGGACTCTCGCGCAAACGGAGGCAGCCGCCTCTTCGAGTTAGGAGCACGATGGAGGAGACCTTTCCCGATCTCGGTTCCCTCAGCGACAAGGAGCTGAAGGACATGATCGACAACCTGACGGCGGAGGAGAACGAGATCTCCTACAAGCGGCGCGTCCTGCACGGGAAGATCGACATCCTCCGTGCCGAGCTCGTCAACCGCCTGCGGCAGAAACGCGAGGCCGGCGATTCGCTTATCTCCGGCGACGACGTCGAGCAGCTGACCCAGATCCTGGCCGGCAAGACCCAGCCGCTGCCGGAGGACGAGCCCGCCGCCTGAGCGGGAGCGCCGGTCATGGCCGTCCACTGTCCCGAGTGCGGTTTCGCCAACCCCGAGGGCGCCAACTACTGCCAGAAATGCGGCGCCTACCTCGGCGGCCCGAAGGAGGCCGGCGAGGAACCGACGACGATGACCTACCGGGTCGACGAGACCGGCGAGATGAAGCCGGTCGACATCGACGAGGTCGTCGAGGAAAGCGGTGCGGCGCTGGTGATCCGCAGCGGCGGCGGCCGCGCGGGGGAGAGCTTCAGCATGGCCGAGGAGCGGGTCAGCATCGGCCGCAGCCCCGACGCCGGCGTCTTCCTCGACGACGTCACCGTCTCCCGCAACCACGCGCTGCTGGTTCGCCGGCGGGACGGTCTCTACATCGACGACCTCGGCTCGCTCAACGGCACCTACGTCAACCGGCGGCGGATCGAGTCCCACCGGCTTGCCGACGGCGACGAGATCCAGGTCGGCAAGTACAAGCTGAGCTACCTGGAGCGTTAGGTGTCTGTCTCCGAGCAGACGGGGCGGCCCGATTCGCCAAGCAGGCCGCGCAAGGCGCTGACGATCGGCGCCGTCTGCAAGATCCTGCAGAACGAGTTCGACGACGTCTCGATCTCGAAGATCCGCTACCTGGAGGACCAGAAGCTGCTGAGCCCGCGCCGGACCTCCGGCGGCTACCGCCTCTACAGCCAGTCCGACGTCGAACGGCTGCGGACGATCCTGCGCCTGCAGCGCGACGAGTTCCTGCCGCTGCGGGTGATCCGCCAGGAGCTGGCCGCGGGCGGCGACGTCGTCCTCGGCGGCGACGGCGAGCGCAAGCCGGCGAGCGGTGCGGTGCGGCGGGCGATCCTCGTCGACACCTCGCGCGCCTACCTGACCCTGGAGGAGATCGTCGAGGAGACCGGCGCCCGCGAGGAGCTGGTCGCCGAGCTCGAGAACTTCGGCATCGTGCAGCCGGAGAAGCGCGAGGGGAAGCCGGTCTACGACGAGACCGACCGCGAGATCGTCCGCGCCGCCAACGAGCTCTCGCGGGTCGGCGTCGGCGCGCGCAACCTGCGCGTCTTCCGCTCCTCGGCCGACCGCGAGGCGAACCTGCTGGAAGCGCTGCTCGGGCCGTCGCTGCGCTCGCGCAACCCCGAGCGCCGCAAAGAAGCGCTGCAGAGCCTGGAAAGCCTGGCGGCGACCGTCAGTCACCTCAAGCACCTGCTGTTGGTTCGGGACCTCCGCCGGCTCGCCGGGGAGTAAGCGGCGCGCCCCGCGCCCGAGGATGGCCCGCGTCACCCGCAAGCGCACGGTCGGGGCGCAGGTCGGGGAGGTCTGGAAGCTCGTGTCGGACCCCTACAGCCTGCCGCGCTGGTGGCCGCGGACGGCGCGGGTCGAGAACGTCGACGCCAAGCCGGGCGGCAAGCGGACGCAGTGGACGAAGGTGCTGCGGACGGCGGAGGGCCGCGGGGTGCGGGCGGACTTCCGCTGCGTCAGCTCGGCCGAGCCGGAACGCTATGTCTGGGAGCAGCAGGTCGCGGGAACCCCGTTCGAGCGCCACCTGAAAGGGCTGCGGGTGGAGATCGGCCTGCGCGAGCGCGAAGGGCGCACCGAGGTCAGCCTGACCGAGGAACAGAGCCTCAAAGGCATGTCGAAGCTCGGCTCCCCGCTGATGCGCCGCGCCCGCCGCGAGGTGCTCGACGAAGCGCTCGACGGGATCGAGAGGGCGCTGACGTGAGGCGCTTTTGCAAACCAATGGTTGACAAAGTCGCCTAGGGCACGCGATGAGACCGCGGCGTGACGCGAAGTGGTGGGGGTGGGGGGATCCGGCGGTGGAGCCTGCGCTCGACGCGGAGGCGCTGGACGTGCTGCGGGAGCGGATCGGGGAATTGGATCCCTGGCCCTTGATGCGGGAGCTTGGAGAGGTCGAGTTGCCCGCAGCCGAGGCGCTGCCCCGAGCGCTGATCGACGCGGTGGGGAGCGAGAACGTCTTTACCGGCGCCGAGGATCGGCTCCGCCACGCGACCGGGCGCGGCTTTGTCGACCTGGCGCGGCTGCGGAACGGGGCGCTGGAGGAGGCGCCGGACGCCGTCGTCATGCCTCCCGACGCCGAGGTGCTGCGGCGGGTGATCGACGTCTGCGCTGCGGAGAGCGTCGCGACCGTCCCATTCGGCGGGGGCACCAGCGTGGTCGGCGGTGTCGAGCCGCTGCGGGGAAGCCACGGGCGCCTCGTCAGCCTCGACCTAGGCGCTCTCCGAGACGTCGAGGTGGACGGGCGATCGCTCACCGCGCGACTCGGCGCTGGGCTCCGTGGCCCCGAAGCCGAGTCTGCCCTTGCGCAGCGCGGCCTCACCCTCGGCCACTTCCCGCAGTCCTTCGAGTACGCGACCATCGGCGGCTTCGCGGCGACCCGCTCGGCCGGGCAGGCCTCCAGCGGCTACGGTCGCTTCGACGCGCTGGTCACCTCCATCCGCCTGCTGGCGCCCGCGGGGGAGCTGTCGACCTCGGAAACGCCGCACACCGCCGCCGGGCCTGCGCTGCGCGAGCTCGTGATCGGCTCGGAGGGTGTCCTCGGCGCGATCCCGGACGTGACCGTGCGGGTGCGGCCGGCGCCGCGGATGCGCCGCTACGAGGCATGGATGGCGGAGAGCTTCGAGGCGGGCGCGGAGATCGTGCGGGCGCTGGCCCAGGGTCCCGGGCTGCCTGAGGTCATCCGCATATCCGACGAGGAGGAGACCGAGGGCACGCTCGCACTCTCAGGGCCGCGGGGTTTCGGCGGCCAGCTCTTCGACCGCTACCTGGGCCTCCGTCGCCGCCGCCGCGGCGCCCTCGTCATCGCCGGGTACGAGGGCGACGAGGAGTCGGTGGCGCGGCGGCGCGCCCTCACCGTCCGCGTTCTGCGAGGAGGGGGCGCCGCCTACCTCGGCCAGGCCGCGGGTCGCGCCTGGGAGCACGGCCGCTTCCAGGGTCCCTACCTGCGCGACACCCTGATGGCGATGGGAGCCATGGTGGAGACGCTCGAGACCTCCCACACCTGGAGCCGCTTGGGCGAGCTGCACGGGGCGGTGGGCGCCGCGATCCGCACCGCGCTCTCCCAGCAGGGGACGCCCGGCCTCGTCTTCTGCCACCTCTCCCACGCCTACGCGGACGGAGCATCGCTCTACTTCACCTTCATCTCCCGTGCCCGCCGGGGCGCCGAGCTCGACCAGTGGGCGGCGGTCAAGCGCGCCGCCTCGGAGGCGATCGTCGCCCACGGCGGCACGATCACCCACCACCACGCGATCGGCCGCGACCACGCCCCCTACATGGGGGCCGAGGTGGGGAAGACGGGCCTCGAGGTCCTGCGCGGCGTCAAGAAGGAACTCGACCCCGCCGGGATCATGAACCCGGGGAAGCTGCTGCCGGAGGCGTGAGCTATTCGCTGCTTTCGCCGACCAGCGGTCCGCTGAAAGCCCCGCGGGCGACAGGCGTGCCGATCATCGCGGGGTCGCTGGCGCTCGACGCGCGTTCCCTCGACGCGAAGTAGGCGTCGTCGTTCTCGATCTTGGTGACGAGGAATTCCGTTGTGCTCCCGTCTTCGAGCCAGGCGAGCCCCTCGGGGCTCGGTTCGAGGTTGACCGACAGCCTGTCGCCGTGCGGCACGTGGTAGCTGGCGGGGGACACCATGTTGTGCCGCGATCCCAGCTGCCAGAGGAAGTACTGGGTCTCGCCGGTCGCTTTTTCGAGTCCCTCCAGCCGGATCTTCGCCAGCGGCATGCCGGTCCTCTGTTTCACGTACACGACCTTCCCCGAGACGCCGCTGCCCTTCAGCGGGTGGAGCACCGCTTCGGTCGGCCCTTTGTCGGGGCTCTTCGTCGTGGCGGCCGCGTTCGAGCCCGCCGGAGCACCGCCGCCGCAGCCAGCCGCCAGCACCCACACGACGAGCGTGCAGACGCCGATAGCCGTGCCTGCGGCCATCCCCCCGTGGGCGCGGAGCCTGTTCACGACGGGAATCTTAGGTTAGCTAAAGAAACACTGACAAATCAGCACAAACGCGCGTGCTACTTCTTGTTCGCAGCGCCGATGATCGGGCCGGTGACGGCGCCGCGAAGGACCGGGGTGCCGGTGTAGCTGGGCGCCTGCTTGTCTTTGGTCGCCTTTGCCAGCGAGGCTTCCAGCTGGGAGTCGTCAGTCCTGGTGATCGTGATCTGGTCGAAGGTTTCGTTGGCGAGATAGGCGAGGACTTCGACCGGGACTTCGACCTGGGCGGTGATCTTGCCGGTCTTGCCGACCGGGGTCGAGGCGAGCGGCAGCATCTTAGTTTCCGATGCCGCCAGCCAGATCGTGTAGGCCTCGCTCTTGCCGGTCGGTTCGAGGCCCTGCGCGAAGACCTGCAGCGCCAGGCTCTTCTTCACCCGGCCGAAGACGGCGAGGCCGCTGGCTTCGCCGCCGTCGACCGGGTTGAGGACGGCTTTGGTCACTTCCTTGCCCTGTTTGGCCGCCGCTTCTTCGAGGGCCTTGCTGCTTTCACTTGCGGAGGTCGTTTTGCTGTTCGAGTTCGAGCCGCCGCCACTGCCGCTGACGAGCAGGATCACAACGAAGACCACCACGATCGCGACCCCCGCAAGGATCGCCCACAGGCCCCGGTTCTTGAGCAGCTTCGCCTCTCGCGCGACCTCCTTGGGCCCATGCCCATGCTCGTGATGAGGAATCGACCTGACGGGCTCAGCTTTCTGCCTCCCAGCCGGCGGTGCCGCTGCCGGAGTCTCGGGCAAGGGAGACACCCCTTCCGGAGCCTCCCCGGCTTTTGCTCCGGAGGGGGTGTCTCCCTCGCCCCCCACCGCCGGTATCGGCGGCGCCGGAATCCCTTCGGCTTCGAGCTCGGCGGCCGCCCCCTTGGCCCGCTCGTGCACCTCCTCGACCGAGAGACCCATCAGGGCGGATAGATCCTCGTAGCCCTGCGCGCCCCGCTGCGCGAGCAGTCGCAGGATCGCCTTCTGGTCGTCGGACAGCGCCACCGGGTCGGAAGACTATTAGGGTCCCGGGCGTGAACGACGACGCTCAGGTTAAGCCGGTCCACTTCGACGAGCTGATCGGAACCCAGTGGCTCAGCGACGATCCGGAGGATGCGCGGGTGCGGCTCTCGATCCGCGACGAGCTGCGCCAGCCCTTCGGCCTCATGCACGGCGGCGTGATGTCGACCCTGGTCGAGAGCGTCTGCTCGCGCGCCACCGCCGGCGCCGTCTACGACGAGGGGATGGCGGCGATGGGCCAGGCGATCGACGTCAGCTTCGTCCGTCCGGTCACCGAGGGCGGGGTGGAAGTCCGCGCCAAAGCCCGCCACCGGGGCCGGACCACCTGGATCTGGGAAGCGGAGGTGCTGAACGACGAGGGCAGGCTCTGCGCTCTGGCGCGGATGACTATCGCAGTACGACCGCGGCCAAGCGCTTGAGCTATCCGCCGAAGCGATTCGTTATCGGGAGGCGCCGGTCCTTGCCGAAAGCCTTCGGCGTGATCCGGATGCCCGGCGCCGCCTGGCGGCGCTTGTACTCGGCGCGGTCGACGAGGCGGATCACCTCGTCGACCGTTTCGGCCGGCAGCCCGGCGGCGATCATCTCCTCGCGGCCCTCGTCGCGCTCGACATAGCTCTCGAGGATGCGGTCGAGCAGCTCGTAGGGCGGCAGCGAGTCCTCGTCGCGCTGGTCGGGCCGCAGCTCGGCCGAGGGCGCCCGCTCGAGCACGCTGGCCGGGACCAGCTCGCGCCCGGCGCGCTCGTTGCGGCGCCGCACCAGCTCGTAGACGAGTTGCTTCGGCACGTCCTTGATCACCGCGAAACCGCCGGCCATGTCGCCGTAGAGGGTCGCGTAGCCGACCGACATCTCGCTCTTGTTGCCGGTCGTCAGGACCAGCCAGCCGTGGCGGTTGGAGAGCGCCATCATCAGGTTGCCGCGGATCCGCGCCTGCACGTTCTCCGCGGTCAGGTCGGGCTCGGAGGGCTTGGTCGGGTCGCGCGGGACCGCCGCCTCGGGCTCGTCGAGAAAGCCGCTCAGCGCCCGCTCGTAGCCGGCCATCATCGGCTCGATCGCGATCTCGATCAGCTCGCAGCCGAGGTTGGCGGCGATGTCGCGCGCGTCCTGCTGGGTCTCGGCGCTGGAGTGGGGGGAGGGCATCACGACGCAGGTAAGCGCCTCGGGTCCGACCGCATCGGCGGCGAGCATCGCCACCAGGGCGGAGTCGATGCCGCCGGAGAGGGCGACGCCGACGTGCTTGAAGCCGTTCTTGCGGACGTAGTCGCCGAGGCCGAGCGCGAGCGCCTCGTAGACCTCGTCGAGGTCGGAGACGGACTCGGCGAGGGAGCAGGGCTCCCGGGCGGGGACCTCGCAGACCAGAAGCTCCTCTTCGAACTGGGCGGCCCGCGCGATCACCGAGCCGTCGGGCGCCGTGATCAGGCTCTGGCCGTCGAATACGAGCTCGTCCTGGCCGCCGACCAGGTTGCAGAAGGCGAAGTGGGCGCCGTAGGCGCGCGAGCGCTCGCAGAGCATCGCCTCGCGCTCGCGTCCCTTGCCGCGGTGGTAGGGGGAGCCGGAGGGGTTCGCGATCAGCCGGGCGCCGCTCTCGGCCTCGGCCTGCGCCGGCCCTCCAGGGAACCAGACGTCCTCGCAGATCGTCAGCCCGACGGTCTCCCCGCCGACCGCGATCGTCATCGGCTCGGTGCCGGGGATGAAGTAGCGCTGCTCGTCGAAGACGGCGTAGTTGGGGAGCCGGCTCTTGCGGTAGACGGCCTGTACGGCGCCGTCGCGGAGGACGGCGATCGAGTTGTGGGCGTGGCGGGCGTCCTCGTGGCCGGCCGCCGGCTCGGCGAAGCCGACGAGGACGGTGATCCCACCCGCCTCCTTCGCCAGCTCCTCGACCGCGCGCTGGTTGGCGGCGAGGAAGTGGCGCTTCAGGTAGAGGTCCTCGGCCGGGTAGCCGGGGATGCAGAGCTCGGGGAAGATCGCCAGCTCTGCGCCCTCGGCGCGGGACCGGCCGATCCACTCGGCGACCTTGGCGGCGTTGGCGTCGATCGCGCCGACGGTGGGGTCGATCTGGGCGAGGGCTAGGCGCATCGCGGCTCGCGGTCGCTCATACCCGAAGTATCCCGTCTGCATCGACGGAGGTACTTTCAGCCGCCGGTAGGGTTCTCACAGCATGCGGAACCGCCGGCGCCACCTGGTCGGTACCACGTCGGCGGTGCTGCTTCTGACGCTCGGCGCGGCCGCACCTGCCCGCGCGGCGATCGACGTCGCACCGGAGAGCCTCGCCTCCGAATCCCAGAAGCCGTTCATCATGCCCCAGCCGCGGCCGACCGAAGACCGACCGCGGCCGACGGACAACCCGGACCCCAACCGCAACGCCTACTCGGTGCCGGAGGCAAAGGGCTCGCCCACCTGCTCCCGTCACTTCTGCGTCCACTGGGTCGACCAGGGCCTCGACGCGCCGAACCTCGCCGACCGCAACGGCGACGGTATCCCCGACTTCGTCGAGCGGGTGCTTGCGGTCGCCGAACACGTCCATCACGTCGAGAACGACAAGCTCGGCTGGCGCGAGCCGCGCAGCGACGGCCGTCAGGGCGGCCGCGACGGCAAGACCGACGTCTACCTCTCGCAGATCGGCGGCGAACTGTTCGGCTACGCGGCACCCGACCGCGGCCAGGCAAACAAGCAGCACCTGATCCCGCGCCGGCTGCACGGCTACCTGGTCCTCGACAACGACTACAGCGCCTTCGAGTTCCCCGGGACGAAGCCGCTCAGCGACCTCGAGGTGACCTTCGCCCACGAGTACGACCACATCCTGCAGTTCGGGTACGACGCCTACCAGGACCCCTGGTTCGCCGAGTCGACCGCGACCTGGATGGAGGACCAGGTCTACAACGGGATCGACGACTACCTGCGCTACGTCCGCCGCTGGGTCAAGCTCTGGGAAACGCCGCTGACCACGAGCTCGATCAAGGAGTACGGCAGCGCCGTCTGGAACCAGTGGCTGGCGCGCCGTTACGGCGAGGCGATCATCCGCAAGGCGTGGGCGGGGGCGATCGACGCCAAGCCCGGCGGCTTCTCGATCGCCAGCTACGAACGGGCGCTCCGCGCCGGTGGCGATCCCAGCTTCAGCCGCGACTTCAGCCATTTCGCCGCCGCCGTCCCCGAGTGGCGGACGGGAAAGGGGTTCCGCGAGAGCTACCTGTTCCCCGACATGCAGCGGCAGGGGCACCTGCCGCTGAACGGGCGGCTCCTGACGCGGATCCTGAACCACACGACGTTCCAGCTGCTGCGGGTGCGGGCGGGGAGCGGCAGGGCGGTCGAGGTGAGCCTGACGGCGCCGCGCGGGACCGCCGCCGGCCTGGCGCTGGTCGGCCGGATCGGCAGCGCGCGGCGCGGCCGCGTCGTGCGCCGCATTGCCTACCGGCGCGGCGGCGGGCGCCTGCGGGTGCGGCTTCCCCAACCGGGCCGCTTCAGGCGGATCACCGCTGTCGTCGTCAACGCCGACGCCCGCGCGAAGGGCTTCAGCGCCCGCCGCCTCGACTGGCTCTACCTGACCGACGGGCTGCCGTTCGAAGTCAGCGGCCGGATCGTCCGGTAGCGACCGGGGCGGCGCCGTTGCCGGAGGGCGCCGCGGCAGCTCCGGCCTTCGGCTCCTTGGCCTTGGCCTTCGCTTTCCTCGGCTTCGCCTGCGGCGCCGTGGCGATGACCTCCTGCGTCGCGGCCTCGAGGTCGAGGGCGAAGCTGTCGAGGTCCGCCATCCCGTCGTAGTCGCCGACGAGGCCGAAGTTGACCTGGCCGTTGTAGGACATGATCCCGACGCAGAGCGCCTGGCGCCGGGCCAGCGGCACCATCGGGAAGATCGACTCCATCTTGCGACCGAGCACGTAGAGGGGGAACTGCGGCCCCGGCACGTTGGTGACGACGAGGTTGAAGAAGCGCTGCGCCGGCTGCAGGCGGGCCGCCTGCGAGGCGATCGTCGAGGGGGCGAAGTCGGTCAGCTTGGTGAGGATCTCGGCGCCGACGGCCTGGCCGGAGGCCTTGAGGTCGCCCATCTCGCTGCTCGTCAGGTGCAGGCGCTCGACCGGGTCCTCGCACCAGACCGGCAGCGGCGCCATCATCGCCGTGATCCGGTTGCCGAGGGCGCCGTGCTCCTCGTCGGCGCGGACGCTGACCGGGACCATCGCCCGCAGCTCCAGCCCCTCGGTGTCGTGGCCGCGGGCGCGCAGGTACCTGCCGAGGGCGCCGGCGACGATCGAGAGGATGACGTCGTTGACGGTGCCGCCGTGGGCATCCTTGACGCGTTTGAGGTCGTCGAGGTTCGCCTGGGTCATCTGGAAGCGGCGGTGGGGGCCGATATCGACGTTGAAGACGCTGTCGGGGGCGGACATCCCGGCGCTGACCATCTTCGAGGTGGCGCCGAGGCCGCTCAGGACCTGGCGCGGTCCGCGCAGCGCCGCGCGGAAGCCTCGGTAGATCTCCCGCGGGCTGGTCAGCCGCTCCCTGAGCGCTTCGGAGAGCAGCTGCATGTCGGTCGGTTCCGGCGCGGCGAGCCACGGCGGTGCCTTGTCCGGCGCGCCCTGCGGCTCGGGGTCGAGGTCGAAGAGGACGGTGGTGATGTCGACCCCGGAAACGCCGTCGACCAGCGCGTGGTGGCTCTTGCCGATGATCGCGAAGCGGTTCCCGGTGAGGCCCTCGACCAGCCACATCTCCCAGAGCGGCTTGCTGCGGTCGAGCTGCTGGGAGAAGATCCGCGAGGCGAGGTTGCGGAGCTGCTCGTCGGAGCCCGGCGCCGGCAGCGCGGTCTGGCGCACGTGGTACTCGAGGTTGAGGTGCGGGTCGTCGACCCAGACCGGGCGGCCCTGGTCGAGCGGCACGAAGCGCAGCTTCTGGCGGAAGCGGGGGACCAGGTGCAGGCGCGAGGCGATGTGGTCGCGGAACTCCCGGTGGGTCGGCGCTTCGCCTTCGAAGATGCTGACCGAGGCGACGTGCATGTGGGCACCGGATCGCTCCAGGTGGAGGAAGGAGGTGTCCAGGCCGCTGAGTCGTTCGGGCTTCGTCATCGAGGACATGGTGACACAGGAAAATATGTGCGTCGCTCACGTTTCCGCGGCCAGTGCGTTTAGCTGTTCCTTTTGCCTGCTATGCAGCCTTAAGGAACAGCTAAGCCGAGGCGGAGCTGGCCGCCGGTCGGCTCCAGCTCGGCGACCTCGCTCGTTTCGCCGTTGTCGAAGGAGGCGACGCGGACGCCGAGCAGCCGCACGGGACGCGGCGGGTCATAGGCACGGAGCAGGTCGAGGGCGATCGGACCGACCACCGCGGGGTCGTTGGTCGGCTCGTCGATCGTGTGGGAGCGGGTGACGTTGGTCCAGTCGTCGAGCCGGACCTTGATCCCGATCGTGCGCCCCTCGAGCTCGCGCTTGCGCAGGCGCCGGCAGAGCTCCTCGGAGAGCCCGTGGAGGTGGCGCTCCAGCTCCGCGCGCTGGTCGACGTCGATGTCGAAGGTGATCTCGGTCGACTGCGACTTGGTCTCGTGCTCGGGTGTGACTGGCGTGGAATCGAGCAGGTTGCCGCGGCTGTGCAGCCAGGCGCCCGAGCGTGGCCCGAAGGCCGATTCCAGCTCCTTGCGGTTGCGGCAACGCAGGCCCGAGAGCGTCGCGATGCCCATCGATTCCAGCCGCGAGACCGTTTTCGGCCCGATGCCGGGGATGAGGCCGGGGGAGCGGTCCGCGAATCGCTCCAGGGCCTGCTCCCGCGAGAGCACCACCAACCCACGAGGCTTCCCCAGCTCGGTGGTGATCTTGGCCAGCATCCGCGACTCGGAGATCCCGACCGAGCAGGTCAGCTGCGTTTCCACCCGGATCTCGTTCGCGATCCGCCGCATCACCGCCTTCGGCGAGAACAACCCGGTCAGGTCCAGATAAGCCTCGTCCAGCCCCATGACCTCGACCACCTCGACATTGCGCCGCAAGACGTCCATCACCTGTCCCGACGCCTCCCGATAGGCCGGAAAGTCCGGTCGCAGGTACACCGCATCAGGCAGCCGCCGGCGAGCGACCGCCGCCGGCATGGCCGACTCGATCCCCGCCAGCCTCCGCGCCTCATAGCTCGCCGTGGTCACCACCGCCCGCGGCCCGGACCCGCAGACGACCACCGGCTTCCCCCTCAACTCCGGCCGCCGCCGCAGCTCGACAGACGCGTAGAACGCGTCCATGTCGAGATGGGCGATAGTCCGCTCGAAAGCCACTGCATCGATCGTAGGACGCCGCAGGGACGGGACGAAGCTGTCCGGCGGCCGTCATGCCGGAATCGCGTAGATCTCGCCGCTTGCTTCCATGACCTTCTTCGGTTCGAGCGGGACCGGGGGAGGGCCGGCGATCACTTCGCCGGTTTCGGCGTCGTACTCGCCGCCGTGACAGGGGCAGATGATCGTGCCGTTTTCGTAGCCGACCGTGCAGCCTGCGTGGGTGCAGACGGCGCTGAAGGCTTTCAGGCTGCCGTCGGAGTTGCGGATCAGGATGTCCGGCGAACCGTCGTTGGGGTCGGCGTAGGTCGCCGCTTGGCCCTTCGGCAGGCGGTTTCCCGGGGCGAGCTTGACGGCATTCGCGGGGACCTTCCCGTTGGAGGCCCCCCGGCTGGATGCGCTGGTGTCGGTCGCGGTGGGCCCGGCTTTCGTCCCGCCCTTGCCGCTGCTGGTGAGGGTGCGCGCGGCCGTGTAGCTGCCCTTGGCGAGGGTCGAGATGCCGGCGATCGCCAACGCCGCGGTGGCGAACTCCGCCAGGAGCATGCGCCGGGTCGACGTCGCGGCTGCCTCTGGGCTCTGGCGGGGATCGGGTGGGCGCAGGTGGGTGCGTCGCATCATCGCTTCGGACGGGCGCAGGGAGACGTTGTCGAGCGCCGGCTGGCCGCTGGCCCCGGTCAACGCGAAGGGGAGCCAGGCGAAGCTGAACACCAGGTCAGGCCCGAGGAAGTAGGGCGTGGTGTTCCAGCTTGCGGTGAGAAAGAGGAGGAAGTTGAGCGCCAAACCCCCCGCGGCGGCAAGCTGGGTGTAGAAGCCGGCGATCGTCAGCAACCCGATAGCGATCTCGGTGATCGCGACCCCGACTCCCGCCGCCGCGGGGTGGGGGATGGCGAAGGTTTCGAGGATGAACCCGCCGGGAGTGCCGTTGGCAAAGCCGTGCAGCTGAGTGCCGATGTACGTCGGCGCGCCGGGGTGGAGAAAGCCGGGATCCGAAAGCTTCTGGATCCCGGCGTAGACGAAGGTGACCCCAAGGAAGAGGCGAAGCGGGAACAGCGCCATGCCCGGCGAGAGCTTCGGCAGCCGCAGAGGCATCGGGCCGAGTATCGGAGCGTCGGCTTAACCGCTCCTAAGATCAGCCGGGGCGCATTTCAGGAGCACTAGGCTTAGACCATGGCGTCCCCGGAGGCGAAGAACCTCGAGGCGATCTCGAAGGCGATCGATCAGCACAACGCGAACTGCCCGTTTCCGGCGGCGGAGGTGCGGATGAATCCCTTCGAGGTCGAGCGGTTGGGGTGGGACTCGATCCGCGGGTTGCCGGTCGTCCCCGATGGGGAGATCGGGACCGGGCGGTTCCGGATCGTCTGCTCCCGGGATGTGGAGGACGACGGGCTGGAGTTCGTCGAGGCCGCCGGTCAGGAGCTCGAAACGGTGGCGCCTACCCGGGACTGAACACGAGTCTGCCTGAGGCCTTGCTCTGCGAGGTTTCTGACGGACTCGCGGATCAGATCTGGTTGAAGAATCCGATGCCGCTCTGTTCGAGCCAGCTCTGGGCTTCCAGGTTGAGTCGCGAGATTTCGCCGCTGAGGATCAGGAAGCCCATCCCGATCAGGATCACGCCGCCTACAGCGACGATCGCCTGGTAGTGGCGCTTGATGACGGCGAAGGCAGAGGTCATCCGCGAGAAGGCCAGCGCCGTGAGGATGAAGGGGATCGCCAAGCCGGCCGAGTAGACGGTGAGGAGGAAGGCGCCGTGGGCAACGGAGTCGGTAACGGCGGCCGCCCCCAGGATCGCACCGAGCGTGGGGCCGAGGCACGGGGTCCAAGCGACGGCGAAGGCGGCTCCCGCGACGATCGGACCGCCCTTGCCCGCCCGTTCGAGCAGGGCGTCGACATGCCACTCGCGGTTGAGTCGCGGGATGAAGAGCGATGCGACGAAGAGGACCCCCATCGCGATGATCAGCACGCCCGAGATCTTCGTCAGCAGTGGTTTGTTCTGGTCGAGGAAGGAACCCAGGCCGGTGGCCGTCAGCCCCATCAGGACGAAGATCGTCGAGAAGCTGGCGACGAAGAGGAGGCTCGGGCCGAGCACGCGGCGCCAACCGGCGTCGTCGAGCTCGGTCGCCGAAACGCCGGTCACCGCCGAGAGGTAGCCTGGCACCAGCGGCAGCACGCAGGGGGAGAGGAAGGAGACGACTCCGGCCGCGAGGGCGGCGAGGATCCCCACTCCCGATGCGGGATCGGTGCTGATGGCAGCGTGGACCACGACCCCTCAGGTTACCCTCAGGCCCGTGCCGGGCCCGCGGCAATCGCCTCGCCCCGTCAGCGCCCCCTGGGCAGGGTGGCTGTGGCCGAATCCGCGATCCACGCTAGATTTGGCCAGTCAGCCAAACGTAGGAGGAGTGGAGAGTTGAGCAACAAGACGTACGTGATCGGGGTCGGGATGACCAAGTTCGAGAAGCCCGGCACCAAGGAGGGCGACTACCCGGACTGGGCCAAGGAGGCGGGGACCCGGGCGCTCGCCGACGCCGGCATACCGTACGAGGACGTCGAGCAGGCCTACGCCGGCTACTGCTACGGCGACTCGACCTACGGCCAGCGGGCGCTCTACCAGCTCGGCCTGACCGGGATACCGGTCGTCAACGTCAACAACAACTGCTCCACCGGGTCCTCGGCGCTGTTCCTGGCGCGCCAGGCGGTGAAGGGCGGGCTCGCCGACTGCGCCCTGGCGCTGGGCTTCGAGAAGATGGAGCCGGGCAGCCTCGGCGTCAAGTACACCGACCGCACCAACGCGCTCGACAAGCACGCGATGCGGATGTTCGAGATCCGCGAGCCCGAGCAGTCGCCCCCCGCGCCGCAGATGTTCGGCAACGCCGGCCGCGACCACATGCAGAAGTACGGCTCCGAACCCGACCACTACGCCTGGATCGGCTGGAAGAACCACAAGCACTCGGTCAACAACCCCTACGCCCAGTTCCAGGACGAGTACTCGATCGAGGACATCAAGGCGGCGAAGATGATCCACGACCCGCTGACCAAGCTGCAGTGCTCGCCGACCTCCGACGGCTCGGCCTGCGCGATCGTCGCCTCGGAGCGCTACGTCGACCAGCACGGCCTCTGGGAGCAGGCGATCGAGATCGCCGGCCAGTCGATGGTCACCGACCTCACCTCGACCTTCGACGAGAACGCAGACTGCATGACGATCGTCGGCTCCGACATGTCGAGGACCGCGGCCGACGCCGCCTACGCGGAAGCGGGCGTGGCCGCCGGGGAAGTCGACGTCTGCGAGCTGCACGACTGCTTCAGCGCCAACGAGCTCATCACCTACGAAGCGCTCGGCTTCGCGGCCGAGGGCGAGGCGCACAAGCTGGTCGAGGCCGAAGCGACCACCTACGGCGGGAGCGGCCCGGTGGTCAACCCCTCGGGCGGGTTGATCTCCAAGGGGCACCCGCTTGGGGCGACCGGCCTCGCCCAGTGCTCGGAGCTGACCTGGCAGCTGCGCGGCGAAGCGGACAAGCGCCAGGTGGAGGGCGCGAAGACCGCCCTCCAGCACAACATCGGCCTCGGCGGCGCCGCCGTGGTCACTGTCTACAAACCGGCGGCCTAGGGAAGGTCGCCGCAAGCGGAGGAGGAGCACGATGGCGAAGGAGCGGCGGTCACCGAGCGGCAAGGTCGTGGCGATCACCGGTGGGGCGCGCGGGATCGGCAAGGCGACGGCGAAGGCGCTGGTCGGCAAGGGCTGTCGCGTCGCCATCGGCGATCTCGACCTCGAGCTGGCGGAGAAGACCGCGGCCGAGCTCGGCGGCGGCACCGTCGCGCTCCAACTCGACGTCACCGACCGCTCCTCCTTCCAGCGCTTCCTCGACGAGGCGGAGCGCCAGCTGGGGCCGGTCGACGTCCTGATCAACAACGCCGGTCTGATGCCGGTCACGCCGTTCGCCGAGGAGAGCGACGCGTCGATCCGGCGCCAGCTCGACATCAACCTCTACGGGGTGATCGTCGGCACCCAGCTGGCGATCGAGCGGATGCGCCCGCGGCGACGCGGCCATATCGTCAACATCGCCTCCTCGGCCGGCAAAGCGGGCGTTCCGGGAATCGCCACCTACTCGGCGACCAAGCACGCCGTCGTCGGCCTCACCGAGGCGGTGCGGGCCGAGCACCGCGACGATGGCCTCGAGTTCTCCTATGTCATGCCGATCACGGTCAACACGCAGCTGATCGAAGGGCTGAAGGACAAGCGCGGCGTCAAACGGGTCGAGGCGGAGGATGTGGCAGACCAGATCGTCGACGCGCTCGAGACCGCGAAGGTGGACGTCTACGTGCCGCGGCAGCTGCGTGCCTCGGTCGTGCTGGGGATGCTCCTGCCCCGCGGCGCGCGCGAGGCCGTCGGCCGCTTCATGGGGGTTACCGAGATCATGACCGAGGTCGATCCCACCGCCCGCCGGGCCTACGAGGAGCGAATCGCGGCGAGCAAAGACGAGGAGAAGAGCGAGGAGGAGTCGGCGGCCG
This sequence comes from Solirubrobacterales bacterium, assembly GCA_035760065.1. Classification (GTDB taxonomy): domain Bacteria; phylum Actinomycetota; class Thermoleophilia; order Solirubrobacterales; family 70-9; genus VAYN01. Next base: position 32,713 of record DASTTQ010000040.1, on the reverse strand, counting down.
CTCCCCAAAAAGACGCGGCCTGAGCGATGGGACGGATCTACGACGCGACCTGGGGGCGGCTGTTCTCGTCCTTCTACGACCGCGGCTTCAAGAAAACCGAGGAGGCGGGCCTGCGGGATATGCGCCGCGAACTGCTCTCCACGGCCCGGGGGAGGGTGCTGGAGGTGGGCGCCGGCACGGGTCTCAACCTCGAGCTCTACCCGCCGGAGGTCGAGAACCTGACCCTGGCCGAGCCCGACCCGCACATGGCCAAGCAGCTGCGCCCGAAATTAGCGGAGTCGAGCCGCCGCGCAGAGCTCGTCGAAGCGCCGGCCGAAGAGCTGCCGTTCGCCGACGGCTCCTTCGACACCGTGGTCGTCACGCTGGTGCTCTGCACGGTGCCCGACCAGGCCGCGGGTCTCGCCGAGATCAAGCGCGTCCTGAAGCCGGGGGGCCGGCTCCTCTTCCTCGAGCACGTCCGCTCGGAGGACCCCGGCGTCGCCCGCTGGCAGGACCGCCTCGAGAGACCCTGGCGCTTCCTCGGCGACGGTTGCCACTGCAACCGGGACACGGTCGCCGCGATCGGCGCAGCCGGGTTCGAGGTCGGGGAGGTAAACAGGAACCAACTGCCGAAAGCGCCGCCGATCGTCCGCCCGCTGGTCAGCGGGGCCGCCGTAAACGGGTAGGAAGCACTTGCGGTAGGGGCTCGCAGTTATGACTACTCGTCTGGGTACTCCGTCTTGAACTTGTGCATCAAGTCGTACATCGCCCAGGGTTGCAAGGCGATCCAGAGGCCCAGAAACCCGACGGAAACGGCAGTCCAGGCAAATAGGAGCTGCTCCCAGCCATCCAGCGAGCCCTGCTGGCCGGATAGGGCGAGGCCGAAAGCGATGCCGATGATCGCGCATGACCCGACTCCGCTCGCGACCCCAACCCAGTTCTCCCGCCGATGCCCGCGTTTCGGTGAGTTCTGGAGGACCCAGGTCGTGTGAACGGCGTAGGCCACCAACAAAGTGGCGCCGACCTGAGCGAACGCCCCGGCGACGGCGCCAGAGGGAACGGGCAGAAGCTGCTTCAACGCGTATGCCGTCCCAGCGGAGCCGATGAAGATCACCCAAACCGCCTCCACGAAACCTCGACGGCTCGGCGATAGACCTCGCAGCACAGGCAGCTTCCACCAGAATTCGTTCATAGGCCGCAGGAGGCTACGGCGTACCGAGGACGCTCCCTGTGCGTATCCAACGCACGATAATGGTGGTTATGTCAACTCAGCCGAAGAGAGCCTGGCCGGCTAGCGCGCCGCTTCGATCGCTTCTTCCAGCGCCCCCGTGTCCTCGGGCGTGCCGATCGGCTCTGGTTCCCTGCTCCTCGGCCCTTCGAGGGCGAACGACGGCGTGCCGGTGAACCCGAGCTGTTGCGCTTCGGCGGTGGTCTGTTCGACCTCTGGGACGAGCATCCGACGTTCTCTTTCCCATCTGGCGAGATTCGGGACCCCGGCTCCCTTGGCGATCGCCCTGAGGAAGGCGTCGTCGGCGTATCCCGAGTTCTCTTCGCCCTGGTTCCTGTAGAAGAGCTCGACGTAGCTCCAGCCGCGGCCCTGAGCGCCGGCGGCGAGCGCCGCCGCCCCGGCGGGCGTCGACTGCTCGCCGATGATCGTGCTGTTGCGGAACTCGATCTTCGCCCGGCCATTCTTGACCTGGTTTTCGATAATCGGCGGCAGGACCGCTTCGGCGTAGTGCCTGCAGAACGGGCACTGCAGATCGCCGAACTCGATCAGCGCGACCGGGGCGCCGCGGTCTCCCAGGGCCATCCCTTCCTGCGGAATCCCGGCGAGGAGGCTGTCGACTGCGGCCCTGCCCTCGAGATGCGTGTCCCCGCCGGCGCCGGTGCCGGTGCCGCTGGCGACGATCAGGGCGGCGACGCCGACGATCACCAGGAAGGCGGCTCCCGAGGCCAGCTGCAGCAGCCGCCGCCGTCGCTCGCCCTCAGCCGCCATCGACCGCCGCCGCGGCGCCGTCCCCCGCGTAGCCGATCAGGCGCGTCGCCTCGAGCAGGAACAGGACCGTCATCAGGACGGCGCTGGCGACGCACCACTCACAGACCGCTTCGACCTTGAACAGCTCGATGTAGGTCAGGTAGACGCTGAAGCCGAAGCCGGCCAGGGCGACAAGGAAGCCGCCGAAGCGCGCTGCGTCGTCGGCGCGGAAGGCGCTCGCCAGGAGCAGCAGGTATCCGACGATCCCGTAGACGGCGACGTTGACGCCGAGCAGGTGCGAGTAGGAGCTGTCGGCGACGGTCTGGCAGCCGCTGCCGCCGGCGATGCAGACGGGCGCGCCGCCGCCGGAGTCGGCGATCGCGATGTACGTGGCGACGCCGACCCCGAGCGCGGCGAGGAAGGCGATCGCGCGCTGCAGGGTCCACTCGTCGGGGAAGCTCATCGGGCGGACGATATGGCCTCGGCACAGAAAGCGGCCAGCGCGCGGGAGAGCTTCCCGCCCTGCCAGGCCAGCGGCGACTCCCCCTCCGCCTCGCTGGTCAGCTCGGCCCGCGGCAGCGCCTCGGCGTAGGCCGCGGCCGCCGCGTAGGGATGCCCCGGGTCGGCGTCGTCGTTGCTGGCGACCACCAGCGCCGGGACGTCGAGCGCCCGCAGCTCGTCGAGGGAGTCGAACGGCCGCGAGCGGGGCACCTGGCGCAGCGACTCCGCCAGCGCCCCGAGGTCGCGGTGGCGGAGCATCCGCTCGCGGGTGAAGCGCAGCACCGAGTCGCCCCAACGCGGGTCGATCCCCTGCTGGGCGACGACGTAGTCGACGAAACCCTCGACGCCGCCGGCTTCCAGGGCCTCCCGGAGGCCGTCCCAATATTCCAGCGAGCCCGGCTCGATCGTCCCCAGGTAGGTCGGTCCGACGACCGCCAGCCCCAGGAGGCGCTCAGGGTGCCGCAGCGCGTAGGCGACCGCGGTGTGCGCGCCCATCGAGTGGCCGCCGAGGAAGAAGCGCTCCTCCCCGATCCGGTCGGCCACCACCCGCTCCAGGTCCCCCACCAGCTGCGGGTATCCATAACCCTCCCCCACCGGGGCGGGATCGGACTCGCCGTGACCGCGGGCGTCGTAGCTGAGCACGCGGTAGCCGGCCCGCGGCAGCGCCCGCGACCCGTGCAGGACGTAGCGGCGCGTCGCGGTGATCCCGTGGCAGAGGACGACCGGAGGCCCCTCCCCTTCCGTCTCGCCGCGCAGCACCGGCGCCGCACCGAGCGCGAAGGCCTCGGCAGCCATCAAGAGAGCGCGGCGACCGCCCGCTCGAGGTCCGCGACCGACTCGTAGGTGCTGCCGGTGCGGGAGACGGCCTTGTGGCGGACTACCCCCTCCCCGTCGACGACGAAGATCGCCCGGTGCACGTAGCGCCCGCCCGGCGTCTCCTTCAGCTCGGTGAAGCGCGCCAGCGGCCCGAGCCAGCCGGTGACGCCGTAGCGCTTCGCCACGGCCAGGTCCTCGTCGGCGAGCAGCGGGACGTTCAGTTCCTGCTCCTTGACCCAGTGCTCGTGCGAGCCGACGGACTGGGGCGAGATCCCCAGCACCTCGGCGTCGAGCGAGTCGAGCCGGTCGCCTTCGTCGCGGTAGTTGCAGAACTGCTTGGTGCAGACGGTGGTGGCGTCGCCGGGGTAGAAGGCGAGGATCAGGTTGCCGCCGCGGTAGTCGGCGAGTCGGTAGGTGCTGCCGCCCGTCCCGGGCAGCTCGAAGTCGGGAGCCCGATCGCCTACGTCCACCTTGGCCACCCGGCCAGCTTAGCTGCAGGCATCACCCCGAGCGGTCAGCGTTCGAGCGTGACTTCTTCGATCAGGACGGTCTGTTTCGGTTTTTCTTCCGGGGTGCCGAGCTTGCCGATCCGGGCCACCGTCGAGAAGCCCTTGCTGACCTTGCCGACCAGCGCGTATTCGGGTGGCAGTCCGGCGTCGGCCCCGGTGACGACGAAGAACTGGCTGCCGGAGCTTCCGGGCGGCTCGGCCGAGCTCTTCGCCATCGCGACGACGCCTTTGGTGTAGGCGAGGTTCGCGGGCGGCTTCTCGACGACTTTGTAGCCGGGGCCGCCGGTGCCCGTTCCTTCCGGATCGCCGCCCTGGATCACGAATTCGGGCACGATCCGATGGAAGGTGAGGTCGTCGTAGAACCCTTCTTCGGCGAGGAAGGCGAAGGAGTTCGCGGTCTTCGGCGCCCGCGTGGTGTCGAGCGCGATGTCGAAGGTGCCGCAGCTGGTCCTCACCACCGCGGTCGCTTCCTCGCCCTTCTTCAGGACCTGCTTGGGCTGCTTGAAGCTGACGGTCTTCGGTTCCGGGGCTTCGACCTTCTTGCAGCCGTTGGCGCTCGCTTCGCTCGACGAGGAGCCGGAGTCGCTCGAGCCGCCGCCGCGCGAGATCAGCACCGCGGCGACGACGCCGACGGCGATCACGGCGAAGACCGCGAGGACGATCCAGCGGCGATCCGGTCCCTGCTCCTGCATGGCGCGGAACCCTAATGCACCCGGAGGGATCGAGGCGCGGGCGGCCTACGATCCAGGGGTGAGTGCCACTCCTCCCCTGACCCCGCTTGCCGCAGCGGTCCTCCACGTCGGCCATCCGGAGCGGATCCTGCAGATCGAGTGCGGCGAGGGCGACGGGGTGCTCTTCCTCGCCCGCGAGTTCCCCAGCGCCCGGGTCCGCGGGGTCGACCGTTCCGAGGCGGCGGTTCGCGCCGCCGCCGCCCGGGTCGGCCTCGATCCCGAGGGCCGGGTCGCCTTCAAGCAGGGCGGTCCCCGCTCGCTCCCGTTTCCCGACGACCAGTTCGACCTGATCGCCGCGCTCGACAGTCACCCGGCCGCGGCGGAGGCGTCGCGGGTCCTGCGCCCGGGCGGCTTCCTCGTCCTCGCCGCCTCCCGCCGGCAGGAGGCGGCGGCCGGTTTCCGCGGCAGGCTCCTGCGGCGCCGCCTCGCCCGTTTCGGGTTCGAGCCGATCTGGTCCGAACCCGCCGGAGACGGCAGCTTCTTCATCGCCCGCTCAGGCGGAGGCGATCCCCCCGGTCTCGCCCTCTAGGCTGGGCGCGGATGGAGATCGCCGGGACGCCGCTGACCCTGCTCGTCAACCCCTCCTCGGCCGGGGGCAAGAGCCTGAAGCTGCTGCCGCGGATCGAGGCCGCCCTGGACACGCGGCGGGCCGCCTTCCGGGTCGAGAAGACGCGCAGCCTCGATCACGGGGCCGAGCTGGCGCTGCGGGCGGTCGAGGTCGGCGAGGTTCCGGTGGTGGTCGGCGGCGACGGCCTGCTCGGCGCGATCGGCGGCGCGCTGGCGGGCACCGAGGCCCCCGTGGGCCTGATCCCGGCCGGCCGCGGCAACGACCTGGCGCGGGCGCTTGGGATTCCGACCGAGCCGGAGGCCGCGGTCGACGCGGTCCTCGACGGCCACAGCCGGACGATCGACGTCGGCGAGGCGAACGGCAAGCGCTTCCTCGGCATCGCCAGCGTCGGCTTCGACTCCGAATGCAACCGGATCGCCAACGAAACGCACTGGCTGCGCGGCAACCTCGTCTACGCCTACTCGATGCCCCGCACCCTGATCGGCTGGCGCCCGGCGCGGTTCTCGCTCGCCGTCGGCGAGGAACGCAAGCGATTCAGCGGCTACTTCGTCGCCGTCGCCAACAACAGCGTCTACGGCGGTGGGATGTGGATCGCGCCGGAGGCGAAGATCGACGACGGCGAATTCGACGTGGTCTCGATCGGGGAGCTGGGCAAGCTGCGCTTCCTCTCGAGCCTGGGGGAGGTCTTCAAGGGGACCCACCTCGAACGGGACGAGGTCAGCGTCTTCCGCACTCCGCGCCTCGAGCTCGACGCCAGCCGCCCCTTCCCGGTCTACGCCGACGGCGACCACCTCACCGACCTGCCGGTCTCGCTGCGGGTCCTGCCGCGCTGCCTCCGCATCCTCGTGCCGCCGAGCGAGGACGGTGAGAAGCGGTGAGCCCCAACGGCCGCTCCCCGGGTCCCCTCTTCGGCGCCAAGCTCGCGCTCTCGCGGGCGATCGGCGCCGCCAGCCGGGCCAGCGGCCGCGGCGGCGGCACCACGCTGCCGGGCCGGGTGCTGCTGGGGATGGAGCCGGAGGCGATCGCCGCCCTCGGCACCCGCCTCGGCCGCGGGACGACGATCGTCAGCGCCACCAACGGCAAGACGACCACGGCGGGGATGATCGCCGCGATCCTCGCCGCCGACGGCCGCCGCCCGGTCCACAACCGCGCCGGCTCGAACATGACCTGGGGCGTGGCGACGGCGCTGCTGGAGCAGCGCGGCGAGGAGGGCCTGTTCGAGGTCGACGAGGCCTGGCTGCCGCGGGTCGCCGAGCAGCTCGACCCCTCGCTTCTCGTGCTCGGCAACCTCTTCCGCGACCAGCTCGACCGCTACGGCGAGATGGAGGCGCTCGCCGACGAGTGGGCGAAGACGGTGGCGGGACGGCTCGGTCGGACCGCCTTCGTCCTCAACGCCGACGACCCCCTGATCGCCGACCTCGGGCGCGACTCCGAGGGTTCCCGGCGCGACGGCGTCCTCTACTTCGGGATCGACGATGCCTCCCAGGCGCTGCCCGAGCTCCAACACGCCTTCGACGCCAAGCATTGCCGCCGCTGCGGTCGCCCCTACGCCTACGAACGCGCCTTCGTCGGCCACCTCGGCCACTATTCCTGCCCGCACTGCGGGGCCGAGCGGCCGCGGCCGGAGGTCGCGGCGACGGCGATCGAGCTGCGCGGGATGGACGGCTCCCGAACCACCGTTCGCACGCCCGAGGGCGAGCTGCGGCTGGAGCTTCCGCTGCCGGGCCTCTACAACGTCTACAACGCGCTCGCCGCCGTCGCGGCCGGCCTGCGGCTCGGCGTCGCCCTGGAGCGGATCGGCGACGCCCTCGGGGAGATGCGTGCCGCCTTCGGCCGGGTCGAGACGATCGCCGTCGGCGACACGCCGGTCTCGATCCTGCTGATCAAGAACCCGGCCGGCGCCAACGAGGTCCTGCGGACGCTGATGCTGGAGAGTCGCGGGGGCGGGGACGGCATCGACCTCTGGATCGCCCTCAACGACCGGATCGCCGACGGCCGCGACGTCTCCTGGGTCTGGGACGCCGACTTCGAGCTGCTGGCCGACGGCGTGCGTCGGGTGACCTGCACCGGGACCCGGGCGGCGGAGATGGCGCTGCGGCTGAAGTACGCCGGTTGGCCGGAGCGGGCGATCGAGGTCGTGCCCGGGATCGATGCCTCGCTCGACGCCGCCGTCGCCGCCGCGCCCGCACGCCTCTTCGCCCTCCCCACCTACACCGCCCTGCTGGAGCTGCGCAAGCTGCTCGCCGACCGCGGTCTGGCGAGGGAGTTCTGGCGATGAGCTCCAGCGGGGCGATCTGGCACGACGTCGAGTGCGGCAGCTATGCCGCCGACCTGCGGCTCTGGGAGGAGCTGGCAGAACGCTGCGGCGGGCCGATCCTCGAGCTCGGCTGCGGCACCGGCCGGGTCGCCCTCCACCTGGCCCGGCACGGGTACGAGGTGATCGGCCTCGATCTCGATGCCGGGCTCTTGAGGGAGCTGGAGGCGCGAGGAGCCGGCCTCGACCTGCAGGCCCACCACGCCGACGCCCGATCCTTCGAGCTCGGCCGCGAGGTCTCCCTCGTCCTCGCCCCCACCCACCTGCTGCAGTTGCTGCCCGGTCCGGGCGACCGCTCCGAGTGCCTGCGGCGCGTCGCCGAAGCGCTGCGCCCCGGGGGGGTCTTCGCCGCCGCGATCCTCGAGGGGATGCCCGAGTCCGACGGCGCTCCCCCACCCCTCCCCGACGTCCGCGAGATCGACGGCTGGGTCTACTCCAGCCTGGCGGTCGAGGCGGCGGTCGGACCGGGCGAGATCGTCGTCCGCCGCCTGCGGCAGCTGGTCTCACCCGACGGAGCGCTCAGCGAGGAACCCAACGTGGTGCGGATCGCCACCTTCAGCGCCGCCTCGCTGGAGGCGGACTCCGAGCCGCTGGGCCTGGTCCCGGTCGAACGCCGCGAGGTCCCGCCGACCGAGCTCCACGTCGGCTCCCTCGCTGTCGTCCTCGAAAGGGGCAAGTGATGGAGCTGCGCGTCCTCAGCCTCTACCCGGAGCAGATGAACATCTACGCCGACCGCGGCAACATCATCTTCCTCCAGCGGCGCTGCGAGTGGCGCGGGATCGGCTTCTCCCACCGCGGGGTCGGCCCAGGTGAGCGCTTCGACCCGGCCGAGCACGACCTCCTCTACATCGGCGGCGGCCAGGACCGCGATCAGAAGGCCGTTGCCGCCGACATGGTCGCGACCAAGAAGGAGGCGATCGCCGCCGCGGCCGGCGACGGCGCCGTGCTGCTGGCGGTCTGCGGCGGCTACCAGCTGCTCGGCCACAGCTATCAGATGGGGGACGAGACTCTCCCTGGACTCGGCATCGCCGACCTCGAGACCGTGCGCGAGCCCGGTGCGCGGCTGATCGGCAACGTCGCGATCGAAGCCGACCTCGGCACCGGTCCGCGGCTGATCGCTGGCTTCGAGAACCACGGCGGCCGCACCTACCTTGGCCCCGGTGCGACCCCCCTCGGCAAGGTCGTCTCCGGCCACGGCAACAACGACCGTGACGGCTATGAGGGCGTCAGGCGAGACAACGTGATCGGCACCTACCTGCACGGCCCTCTCCTGCCGAAGAACGCCTGGCTCGCCGACCACTTGATCGCCCTCGCTCTCGAGCGCCGCTACAGCACTCGTCCCGAGCTCGCCCCCCTGGACGACGACCTCGAGACCGCGGCCCACGAGTCGGCCCGTAACGCCGCCTCCCCTTGAAGTGCGGCGACTCTTGTCGGCTATTTCGACATAAGTCACCCCGCTTCTCCCAGCCGGGGACGATCTAGCGGCCGCTGGAGCCGAAGCCGCCCTCGCCGCGCAGCGAGTCGCTGAGCGCCGGTGCCTCGACCGGTTCCGGCGTCGCGATCGGCGTGATCAGCAGCTGGGCGATGCGGTCGCCCGGTTCGACCCGGAAGGTCTCGGCGGGGTCGGTGTTCAGCAGCAGCACCCGCAGTTCGCCCCGGTAGCCGGAGTCGATAAGGCCCGGCGCGTTGACCAGCGCGATCCCATGGTCGCGGGCAAGGCCCGAGCGCGGCAGCACCAGCCCGGCATGCCCCTCGGGGATCTCCATCCCCACCCCGGTTCCGACGCTCCACCGCTCCCCCGGCCCGATATGCGCCGCCTCACAGGCGTAGAGATCGAGCCCCGCATCCCCCTCATGGGCGCGGGACGGAAGAACTGCCTCCTCTTTCAGCTTGAGCACAGGAAGCTGCACCCGCGGGAGCCTATCGGGGTCAGGGAGAGGGTCGCCGGACCCTCCCCGCTGTTGTCCGCCGACCCTCTCCCTGACCCCGCCAACGCCTCAGGCAACCGCGAGGTCGCTGAAACGGTGTAGCTCGGCGGAAGGCACCCTTGCTGTCACGAGCACCCCGTCCTCGCGGTCGGTCCGCTCCAGGTCACCCGCCACCTCGTGCAGCTCGCTGAGGCGCCCGCCCTGCGAGTAGGGGATCAGCAGCTCGACCTCGGTCAGCGTCTCCTCGAAGGCCGTTTCGATCCGCCCGCGCAACTCGTCCAGGCCCTCTCCCTCCTGGGCGGAGACCAGCACGGCCTCGGGGTGGTCGAGCTCACTTCCCCGCCGCTCCTCGTCGCTCAGCAGGTCGGCCTTGTTGAAGACCAGCAGGCGCGGCTTGTCGCCGGCGCCGATCTCCTCCAGGACCTCGTCGACCGCCCGCATGTCGGCCACCCGCCGCTCCTCGGGGGCGGAGGCGTCGACGACGTGGAGGATCAGGTCCGCCAGCACGGTCTCCTCGAGCGTCGCCTTGAAGGCCTCGACCAGCTGGTGGGGCAGCTTCTCGATGAAGCCGACGGTGTCCGTCAGGAGGTAGTCGCGGCCGGAGAGCTCGAAGGTGCGCGTCGTCGGGTCGAGGGTGTGGAAGAGGCGGTCGCGGACCTCGACCTCGGCCCCGGTCAGCGCGTTCAGCAGCGTCGACTTGCCGGCGTTGGTGTAGCCGGCGAGGGCGATCCGGGGCAGCGAGGAGCGCTCGCGGCGGGCGCGCATCACGCCCCGGTTGCGCTCCAGCCGCGCCAGGCGGCGGCGCAGGGCGGCGATCCGGTCGCGCGCCAGGCGGCGGTCGGTCTCGATCTGGGTCTCGCCCGGGCCCCTGGTGCCGATCCCGCCCCCGAGCCGCTCGAGGTGGGTCCACAGCCCCCGCATGCGGGCCATGTTGTACTCGAGCTGGGCCAGCTCGACCTGCAGCTTGCCCTCGGCCGAGTGGGCGTGGTCGGCGAAGATGTCGAGGATGACGCTGGTGCGGTCGATCACGGGGACCCCCAGCGCCGCCTCCAGGTTGCGCTCCTGGCGCGGGGCGAGCTCGTCGTCGCAGGCGACCAGGTTCGCGCCCGCGGCGGCGATCTCGGCTTTCAGCTCCTGCAGGCGGCCCCGGCCGAAGTAGCGGTCCGGATCGGGCTGCGGGCGCTGCTGGGTCGCCTCGCCGGCGGTCGCCACTCCCGCCGTGCGGAGCAGCTCCTTCAGCTCGGCGAGCGGCTCGCCGTCCTCGCGCCCGTCGACGACGCCGATCGCCATCGCGCGCTGCCGCGCCCGCGGGTTGGAAACGCCGGCGCCGTTGGACGACGCCGCATAGCGGGTCTCGGTCGTCCTGCCGTTCCTCGAACCTTGCACTCAGGGGAATTGTAAGCGCCGGGTCCGTCCGTATAGGGTGCGTCGGGTGAAGGTCTTCGTCACCGGCGGCACCGGTTTCATCGGCGGCGAGGTCGTGCGGCAGCTGCGCGACCGCGGCGACGAGGTCGTCTGCCTGGTCCGCAACCCGGCTAAACCGACGAGGCTCACCGAGCTCGGCTGTCGGCTCGTCAACGGCGACCTCGGCGACGAACGCGCGATCCGCAGCGGCATGGAGGGCTGCGATGCGGTAATCCACGCCGCCGCGGTGTACGAGGTCGGGATCCCCGCCTCCGAGCGGCCGGCGATGCGCGAGGCCAACGTCGGCGGCACCGAACGGGTCCTTGGCGCGGCGCTCGAGCTGCAGGTCCCCAAGGTCGTCTACGTCTCCACCGTCGGCGTCTTCGGCAACACCCACGGCCGCATCGTCGACGAGTCCTACGAGCATCCGGCCGAGAGCTTCACCTCCGCTTACGAGGAAACCAAGTGGGAGGCCCACCAGGTGGCCAAGCGCCTGATCGGCGAGGGGCTGCCGTGCACGATCGTCCAGCCGGGCGGGGTCTACGGCCCCGGCGACACCTCCTCGGTCGGGCAGCTGCTCGACCAGTTCCTCTCCGGGAAGATGCCGCTGATGCCCTTTCCCGAGCTGGGCATCTGCCTCACCCACGTCGAGGACGTCGCCGGCGGCATCCTCCTCGCCCTCGACAAGGGCAAGGCGGGCGAGGCCTACGTGATCAGCGGCCCGGCGACGACGATGCGCGAGGCGATCGGCGTCGTCGCCGATGTCACCGGCCGCAAGCCGCCCCGCGGGGCGATCCCGACGCCGCTGATGAAGGCGATGATCCCGATCGGCCCGCTGGTCGGGAAGGTGATGGGCCAGCCGCCCAACCTGCGCGAGCTGATCTCCTCGGCCGACGGCGTCACCTTCTGGGCTAGCTACGAGAAGGCCCGGCGAGAGCTCGGCTATGAACCGCGCGGGCTCGAAGAGGGACTGCGGGCGATGCTGGCCGAGGAAGGCCGGATTCCGGCAACCGCTTGATGTGGGGGGAGTCGTGGGTGCCCCTCGGCGGACACCGCTCGCCTATGGCTCGCGGTTGAGTGTCCGGCCAGGGCCACTCCCGACTCCCGTAGGCTGCCGCGGATGCGCGTAATCGACGTCATGCACCTGGGGCGGCCGCATGTGATCGGCTGCTGGGAGGTTGACGGCGTTCTGGTCGATCCGGGGCCGGAGTCGTCGCTCTCCACCCTTTTGGAGGCGATCGGTGACACGCAGCCGCGGGCGCTGCTGCTGACCCACATCCACCTCGACCACGCTGCCGCGACGGGGGCGATGGTCCGCCGCTGGCCGGATCTGGAGGTCTACGTCCACGGGCGCGGCGCCCCGCACCTGATCGACCCCTCGAAGCTGCTGGCCAGCGCCGAGCGGCTTTACGGCGACAAGCTCGGCTACCTCTGGGGCGAGATCCTGCCCGTGCCTGAGGAGAACGTCCGCGTCCTGAATGGCGGCGAGACCGTCCACGGCATGCGCGTCGCCTACACCCCCGGCCACGCCTCCCACCACGTCTGCTACTTCCACGAGGACTCGGGGACGGCGTTCACGGGCGACGTCGCCGCCTGCCGGATTCCGCCCTCCAACCTGATCGTCCCCCCCACGCCCCCGCCCGACATCGACGTCGAGACCTGGGAAGACTCCCTGGACACGGTCGCCGCCTGGAATCCCGGGCGCCTCGCCCTCACCCACTTCGGCGCGGTCGAGGAGGACATTCCCGGACATCTCGAGCGGGTGCGGACGAAACTGCGCGAGGAGGCCGACCTCGCCCGGCGGCTGTCGAAAGGCGAGTACGACGCGGACAACGAGGCCCGCATCCGCCGTGCCCTGGCCGCCGAAGGGATCGCAGGCGACACCGTCGAGGAGCTGCTCCAGGCGGTCCCCACCGGCTATCAGTGGAGCGGCCTCGATCGCTACTGGCGCAAGAAGGCCGAGCGTCCGAAGGTGACCTGAGGTTTTTCCAGATGCATCGCGGGCGTGGGCGGAAAGGTGCCGCCGTCCACGAGTTCGCGGTCTCCAAGCGGTTCCGGCAGGTCAACCGTCAATGACGGACCGGGTCCGAGCCCTTCTTCGCAGATGCCTTCACTCGGCGAAGGGTCTGGTCGCAGCCAAATCGTCATCACCAGCTTTCCCGATATTTCGTGGAACTGCGGGGGTTGGGCAAGGGCAGCTGGGTTTTCGTCCTTCGAGCAGCGGGCGCCGACGTAGACGTGAATGCGGCGAGTTTCGGGGGTTAGTTCCGGCTGTTTATCGGCAAGGAACCAGGTCGTCGCCCATTCTCCTTTCTCGACCGAGATCAGCGGACACCACGAGGAATAGTTGACCATCCTCCATCGACCTCGACTGTGCCTCAGCCGCAGCCATTCCAGTTCGTCTCCGGATTCGAGTTCGGCCCCTGGGTGGCCGTGGAGGAACTGGAGTTCCCGTGGCTTCTCAACGGCCAGCCGCCAGTTATGTCGAGGCAGCCACGGCAGGAGTCCGGTCTTCAAGAACCGCCGCAGGCTCCGAGCGGAGCCCGCTCGTCCAAGCTCGGCCCGGGCGGGAGCCGAGAAGGTGGCGACCGGGTCGAAGCTCCCCGCCAGGCAACTGACCCGGTAGGGCCATTCGGGCCAGTCGCGGATCACCGGGTCTGCTTCGGAGGAAGCGCGTGCTGCCGGCGCCAGGAGGAGCCCGATGACCCAGAACGTGGCCGTCTTCTTCAGCATTCAACTCAGGTGCTCGCGCATCCGCTCGACCGCCTCTTCGATCCGCTCGTCGGGGGCGGTCAGGGCGATGCGGAAGAAGCCCTCGCCGCTCGGCCCGTACATCGAGCCGGGCGAGACGACGACCGCAGCCTCCTCGAGCACCAGCTCGCAGAAGGAAGTCGACGTGTGCCCCTCGGGGACCGGGGCCCAGACGTAGATCGTGCCCTTCGGCGAGGGGACCTCGACGCCGATCTCCCTCAGGGCGGAGACGACGAGGTCGCGGCGGCGGACGTAGGTCTCGTTCATCTTCTCCAGCGGCTCGCCCGGACCCTCGAGGGCGGCGACGCCGGCCATCTGGATCGCCTCGAAGAGCCCGGAGTCGACGTTGGTCTTCAGCCGCCAGTAGGTCTGGACCGCCTCGGCGTTGCCGAGGATCGCCGCGCAGCGCCAGCCGGTCATGTTGTAGCCCTTGGAGAGCGAGAAGACCTCGACGCCGACCTCCTTCGCGCCGGGCGTGGCGAGGAAGCTGGGGGCGACGTAGCCGTCGTAGGTGGTCTCCGAGTAGGCGTTGTCGTGGACGACGAGGATCTCGTGCTCGCGGGCGAACTCGACGACCTGCTCGAAGAAGCCGTCGGGGAGGACGGCCCCGGTCGGGTTGTTCGGGTAGTTGAGGAACATCAGCCGCGCCCTGGCGGCGACCTCGGCGGGAACGGCACCGAGGTCGGGGGCGAAACCCAGCTCGGGGACCAGCGGCAGCAGCTCGGCCTCGGCGCCGGCGAGGATCGGGCCGCCCGTGTAGACCGGGTAGCCGGGGTCGGAGGCAAGCGCGACGTCGCCGGGGTCGAGGAAGGCGAAGCAGAGGTTGTAGATGCACTCCTTGGCGCCGATCGCGGGGATCACCTCGCCGCTCGGGTCGATCTCGACGCCGAAGCGGCGCGCGTAGAAGCCGGCGAAAGCCTGGCGGAACTCGTCGCGGCCGCGGTTGCTCGGGTACTGGTGGTAGGCCGGGTTGCCCACCGCCTCCCGCATCGCCTCGACCACGTGCGGGTAGGTCGGCCGGTCGGGATCGCCGATGCCGAGGCTGATCACGTCGATGCCGGCGGCGCGCTTGTCGGCGATCTGCTGCTCCAGTTCCTGGAACTTGTAGGGAGGGATGGCCTCCAGGCGTTTCGAGGGGTCGGCGATGCCCACGGGAGGCGGGAATCTATGCGATCCGGTGGCTGACGGGCGGCCGGCGCTCAGTCGCCGTCGAGCTCGGCGAGCGCCTGCACCAGCTCCGGCGACAGCTCGCCGCTGAACACCGGCTCGGCCCAGCCGTCGAGGCGGACCCGCAGGTCCTCTCCGACCGCGACCTGCAGCTCACCGCCTTCGAGCTCGACCGTGATCGGACTCTCGGAGCCGCGCAGGAATGCGGTGACGGCGGCACCGCTGGCGCCCGTGCCGGAGGAGAGCGTCTCCCCCACCCCGCGCTCGAAGATCCGGGCGCGGACCCGGCTGCCGTCGACATCGAGGAAGGAGACGTTGGTCCGGTTCGGGAAGAGCTCGTGCTTTTCGATCCCGGGGCCGATCGCCCCGAGGTCGAGCTCGTCGAGGTCGGAGTTGACGACGATCGCGCACTGCGGGTTGCCGATCGAGACGTGCTGGAACTCCCAGCTGCGCCCGCCGGCCTCGAGCGTGCCCCGTCCGTCCTCGCCGCCCGAGGGGAAGTCCTTCGAGGCAGTCGAGGCCCTGCCCATATCGACCGAGCAGGTCAGCTCGCCGGTGATCGTCGGCCGGATCGGCCCGGCGACCGTGCCGATCGCGAACTCGTCCTGGTCCGTCCAGCCATTGCGCCGCAGGTAGAGGATCGCCTCGCGGGCGCCGTTGCCCGAGAGCTCGGCCTCGGAGCCGTCGGGGTTGAAGATCCGCAGGTCGGCAACGAATTCGGGATTCTCGCTCTTCGAAAGCAGCAGGATCCCGTCGGCGCCGACGCCGAAGTGCTGGTCACAGAGCCACTCGACCCGAGTCTCAGTCAGCGGCCACGGCAACCGCTCCTCCTCGAGGATCAGGTAGTCGTTGCCAAGCGCCTGCCACTTCTCGAATTGCACGGCCGCAGCCTACTGCCGCCGACGGGCCGAAATGTCCAACCCCTGCCGCCGACGGGCCGAAATGACTGCACTGGTGAGACGGATCGGCCCGTCGGCGGCGGGAAGGCGACTATTCAGCCCGTCGGAGGATCGCCTGGGCGACTGCGGTGTCGGTCGAGCCGGTGCGATCGATGTAGTGGAGTGCGGGGATCTTGCGCATCCAGGTGAGCTGGCGGCGGGCGTAGTTGCGGGAGCGCTGCTTCATCGTTTCCAGATCGCCGGCGAGGAGCTCGTCGAAGCCGAGGGCCTTGCGGGCGGTGCGTCCCGGTCCGAGGGCGTCGGCGCGGCGCGCCTCCTCGACGGCGTCGGCGGCGGCGATCGCCTCGACCCGGGCGTCGATCAGCTCGTAGAGCTGGGCACGGTCCATGTCGAGGCCGAAGATCGTCGTCGGATGCCGCGTCTGCGGCGACCATAGCTCCGAATCCTGAGATTCCGGCGGCACCTTCCGCAGCGACATCTCGGCCAGCGCCGCCCGCAGGTAGAGCCCCGTCCCCCCCACCACGATCGGCCGGCGCCCCGCCGCCAACGCCGCGTCTATCTCCGCATGCGCCAGCGGCATGAAATCGCCCACCGAAAAATCACTCGTCACCGGCACAAACCCGAGCAACCGATGCTCCAGCTGTTTCTGCTCCTCCGCCGTAGCGGCCCCCGTAAGCGTCTCCAACCCCTCATAGACCTGCAACGCATCACAGTTGATCGCGACGGGGTTCTCCCCCCTCGCCCGCAGCAGCCGAGCAAGCGCAATGGCAACCCCGGTCTTCCCCACTCCGGTCGGGCCAATAATCGCGATCACATGGGGTGTCGGCATAGCCCCGAACGGCTTGTACTTTTTTCGGCGCCTACGCCCTCGGACGGCGCTGGACGCTCACCGAAAAAGTTGAGAGAGGGGCTGTGCCGACACCCCTCCCAGCGTTTGCGAAGTAGCGGAGGTGATCTCCACCGGTACGAACTCACCCGGAACCGCTTCGCCGTCGAAGTTGACCGCCTTGCCGTGCCGAGTCCGCCCCCGCAGCTTCGTCTCATCAGTCCGGCTGGCCCCTTCGACCAGCACGTCCAGCGTCCGCCCGACGAACCGCTGCGCCCTCTCTGCCGCCCGCCGCTGCACCACCTCGACCAGCCGTTCCATCCGCTCGACCTTGACCGGATGCGGCAACTGCCCGTCCATCCTCGCCGCCTCGGTTTCCCGCCGCGGCGAGAAGACGAAGGTGAAGGCGCCGTCGTAGCCGACCTCCTCGGCCACCTCCAACGTCTCGGCGAAGTCGGCCTCGGTCTCGCCGGGGAAGCCGACGATGATGTCGGTGGTAAGCGCGCAGTCGGGGACGTGCTCGCGGATCAGCGCCACCCGGTCCATGTAGCGCTGCCGGTCGTAGGTCCGGCGCATGCGTTTGAGGACGGCGCTCGAGCCCGATTGCAGCGGCAGGTGGATCTGCTCGCAGAGCGCCGGGAGCTCGGCGTGAGCGAGGATCACGTCCTCCTTCATGTCCTTCGGATGCGGGCTGGTGTAACGGATCCGCTCGACCCCCTCGATCGCGTCGACACGCCGCAGCAGGTCGGAGAACCCGATCCGCTTCCCCTTCGGCAAGTCACGGCCGTAGCTGTTGACGTTCTGGCCCAGCAGCGTCACCTCGACGACGCCGTCGGCGGCGAGCCCCTCGGCCTCGGCTACAAGCTCGTCGGGGTCGCGGCTGACCTCGCGCCCCCTGGTCGAGGGCACGATGCAATAGGAGCAGACGCAGTTGCAGCCCTGCGAGATCTGCAGCCAGCCCTGGAACTCGCGCTCGCGGCGGGTCGGCAGGTGGCCGGAGAAGTCCTCGAACTCGAAGTAGCCCTGGGCGGTGAGGGAGTCGCTGTTGAGGAACTCGGCCAGCTTGTGGATCTGCCCGGGTCCGAAGGCGACGTCGACGAAGGGGAAGCGCTCGAAGACCTCCTGCTTGACCGACTGCGCCCAGCAGCCCCCGACGCCGACCACGCGCTCGGGGTCTTCGCCCTTGAGTCGTTTCGCTTGGCCCAGGTGGGCGATGAAGCGGCTGTCGGCCGACTCGCGGATCGAGCAGGTGTTGAAGAGGATCAGATCGGCCTCGTCCCGGCTCGGGGCCTCCTCGTAGCCGAGCGAGGCCAGCATCCCCCGCATCCGCTCGGAGTCGTGCACGTTCATCTGGCACCCGAAGGTGGTGACGTGGAACTTCTTCGCCGCGCTCACAGAGCCGAGATTAGCGGCGCCGGGGCGCCGAGGGCGCTACTTGACCGTCAGGGTCCCTTCCATGCCCGCCTGGCGGTGTCCCGGGACAGAGCAGTAGAAGGTGTAGGTGCCGGGTTTCAGTTCGGCGGTCTCCGATCCTTCCCCTTCGGCCACCGGTTCGAAGCTGGCCAGTTCTTTGCCGGTCTCGTCTTCGATCACGACGTTGTGGGCGATCGCCGACGGGTTCTTGAAGTCGATCGTGACCTTGCCCGCTTTCGCGCCGAGCTTGGTCGTGTCGTAGGCGAGAGCGGTTTCGCTCGCTTCCAGCTGGAGCGTGGTTCCTCTGCCGTCCGACGAGCCTTCTTTCGAAGCCCCTTCTCCTTCGCTTTTGCCTCCTTCGGCGGCTTCTTCTTCGAAGGGAGCCGAGGTCTCGCCCTTTTCGATTTCCTTGCCCGCCTTCTCGAGCTCGGCGGCCTTGGCGTGTTCCTCGTCTTGAGCGTGGAGAACGGCGAACGTGGTCGTGGCGACGACGAAAGCCGCGAACCAGAGGATGACCAGCGGCAGGAACTTGCCGGGGAAATCCTTCAGCTTCAGGCCGATGAAGCTGACCGTGACCGCCGAGACGGCGAGGACGATCCCGCAGATGTAGAAAAGCGTTTCGTTGCTCATTGGCGCGGCCGGAACCCTATCGACTACGGACGGAACACCGGCCGCCGATAGACGCTAAGCGGCCTGGGCTTCCAGCGCGGGAGCCTCGCCGGCCGCCTGGGGCTCCTCGCCGTCGATCCCCAGCGCCGCCCGGACCTTGGTTTCGATCTCCAGCGCCAGCTCCGGGTTGTCGACCAGGAACTGCTTGGCGTTGTTGCGTCCCTGGCCGAGGCGGGTCTCGCCGTAGGAGAAGAAGGAGCCCGATTTCTGGACCAGGTCCTGCTCCATCCCGAAGTCGAGCAGGCCGCCCTCGCGGGAGATCCCGACCCCGTACTCGATGTCGAATTCGGCCTGGCGGAAGGGGGAGGCAACCTTGTTCTTGACGACTTTGACGCGAACCCGGTTGCCGACCGCCTCGGTCCCTTCCTTCAGGGTCTCGATCCGGCGGATGTCGAGCCGCTGCGAGGAGTAGAACTTCAGCGCCCGGCCGCCCGGCTGGGTCTCCGGCGAACCGAACTGGACGCCGACTTTTTCGCGGATCTGGTTGGTGAAGAGGCAGACGGTGTTGGTCCGGTTGAGGTTGCCGGCCAGTTTGCGCATCGCCTGCGACATCAGGCGTGCCTGCAGGCCGACGGTGGTGTCGCCGATCTGCCCGTCGAGCTCGGCTTTCGGGGTCAGCGCCGCGACCGAGTCGATCGCGACCACGTCCACCGCCCCGGAGGCGATCAGCCGGTCGGCGATCTGCAGCGCCTGCTCGCCGTAGTCGGGCTGGGAGACCAGCAGCTCGTCGGTGTCGACCCCGATCGCCCGCGAGTAGACGGGGTCGATCGCGTGCTCGGTGTCGATGAAGGCGCAGACGCCGCCCATCGCTTGAGCCTGGGCGATGATGTGGTTGACGAGCGTCGTCTTGCCCGAGGACTCCGGGCCGAAGATCTCGACGATGCGGCCACGGGGGACGCCGCCGATGCCGAGCGCCAGGTCGAGGGCGAGGGAGCCGGTGGGAATCGCCTCCACCTTGACCGTCCCCTTGTCGCCCAGGCGCATCAGCGCGCCCTCGCCGAACTCCCTGCGAATGCCGCCCACCGCGCTCTCGAGTGCGGCGTCCTTCGCTTTCGCCTCCTTCGCGGAAACGTCGTTCAAGCTCGCTTTTCTCTCTGCCATCTCTAGATCACCTCACTGCTGCCTTCATCCGGGCAGCTCGACTTGCGCCAGCGGGACGTATCGCGCGCCCTGTGGCTGAAGGACAGAACGGTAGAGCGTCATCCGGACGGCAATCCGGGGCTCCGTGAGCTCCCGGGGAAGCTTCCCCGGGAGCTCGGAGACGACCGCCGGCCGCCTCGATCCCCGCGCCTCGGGACGCACCCGAGCCACGGTCACATGCGGCCAGAACGGCCGCTTCTCGGGCTTGTAGAAGCCCTCTTCGACAAGTTTCCGTTGGAGCCCCGCCTGCAATGCCTCTGCCCCGGGCGAGATCGTCGGTAGGGCGAACAGCCGCGCCCTCCCCCGCGGCGGCCGTTGCTCGGGGTCCCGCAGCTCGATCCAGGGAGCCGGGGCGCCGCTCTCCCGTACTGCCGCGGCGATCGCCTCGACCTCTTTCTCCGGCCGGTAGCCGAGGAAGGCGAGCGTGACGTGTAGCGACTCGGGCGCGACCGGCCGCAGGGCCGGGTCCGTCAGCGCCTCCCTCCCCCACGCCACGATCCCCTCCCTGACGTCGTCGGGCAGGTCGAGCGCGACGAACAGGCGCACCCGCGGACTCTTCAATCGCTCCTTGACCATGACCGCCACGCTAGGGGGCCGAGGCGCACGGAACAACGCTCTACTGCAAATTTTCCGCTACGGCTCTTCGCCGACTTCCCCACCGAGCAGCTGGCGCAGCAGGTGCATCCCGACCAGCGCCGAGCGCTCGCGGATGTCGGGGCGAGCGCCGGGGATGACGGGATCGCGGGCGATGCCGGTGCCGTCGGCGAGGCGTGCGTTGAAGCAGACGTAACCCACCGGCTTCTCCTCGCTGCCGCCGCCGGGGCCGGCGATGCCGGTTACCGAGACCGCGACGTCGGCGTCGAAGCGCTCCAAGGCGCCGATAGCCATCGCCTCGGCGACCTCGGGCGAGACCGCCCCCTTGGCCTCGATCAGCCCCGCGTCCACCCCGAGCAACGCCGCCTTCGCCTCGTTCGAGTAGGCGACCACGCCGCCGGCGAAGTACTCCGAGGCGCCCGCCAGGTCCGTGATCCGCCCGGCCAGCAGGCCGCCGCTGCAGGACTCGGCCAGCCCCAGGCGGTGACCGAGAAGCAGGGTCGCAACCTGGGCGTCGATCGTCTCGCCGTCGAGGCTGAAGGTCTCGCGCCGATGGCGCCGCGCCAGGCCTTCCCGCACCGCCTCGGCGACGGCAGTCTCCTCGTCGCGGTAGCGGACGTCGATCTCGATCTCGCCTTTGCGCAGGCAGGTGGTGATCTCGACCGCACCCAGCTCCAGCCCCTCGGACTGCATCTCCCGCAGGCTCTTGGCGATTTCCGACTCGGGCACGCCGAACATCCGCATCGTGTAGGCGCGCAGCGGCGTCGCCCGGTCCAGCGCTTCGCGCACGTGCGGCACCTCGACCGCGGCCTCCCACATCGGCTGCAGCTCCCGCGGCGGGCCCGGCAGGACGATCACGATCCCCTCGCCGGCCGGCACCACCAGCCCGGGCGCCGTCCCCACCGGGTCGAGGGGGACCGCCCCCTCGGGCACCATCGCCTGCTTGCGGTTCGCCTCCCGCAGCGCACCCTCGTCGAGCCTGAAGCGCTGGGCGAAGCCGCGCAGGATCGCGGCGATCTTCTCCTCCATCTCCTCGTCCAGTGCGAGCGGGCGCCCTGCGAAGCCGGCGACGATCTCGGCAGTCAGGTCGTCGGCGGTCGGTCCCAGGCCGCCGCTGGTGACGATCAGGTTCATCCCCTCCGCGGCCATGAAGCGGAGCGCGGCTTCGAGATCCCCCTGGCGATCGCCGACGACGAGGATGTGGGCGACCTCCACCCCGCGCTCGGCCAGCCGTTCGGAGATCCAGGGACCATTTGCGTCGGCGATCCGCCCGGTGAGCACCTCGGTACCGGTGACGACGATGCCGGCGCGGATCACGTGCAGGTGGGCCGTTCGCCTTCGGGCAATTCGTGGACCGAGCCGTCGGGGCGAACCGCAAACCCGATCGGGCTCGACGGTTCGGGAAGTTCCTGTTGCTTGCCGTCAACGGTCATGGTCACGGCGCCGTTACCGAGCGCGATGGTGAAGCTACCGGACCGGAACGGGCCTTCGGATTCGCCCGGCGCGAGGATGAGCCCATCGAGCACCGGGGTTTCCTTGCCGTTCATCAAGCAGATCCACACTTCGCCCTTGGCGGTGAGCACCAGCGAGTGACCGGGAGGCGTCGGCTTCCTGCCGGGCCGACCGTGGGCCTGTCCGCCCTTCGCCCCCGCATTGCCTTCGTCGGACCCGGAGGTTCCGCTGTTGGAGCCGTCCCCGCCTGAAAGGCCGATCACCAGCAGGGCCACGACCACCAACCCCGTGACCGCCGCCGCGAGCACCTTGGGAGGGACGCTCGGCCCCCCGCCGGGGCGCCTGCGGCTGACCGGCCGAGGCCGTGGGTCGACCCGTGGCAGCCGTTCGCCCGGTCGCGCGGCGCCACTGTCCTGCCGCTGTTCCTCGGCGAGCCGCTCGCCGTCCAGCCCCAGGAAGCGACCGTAGGTGCGGACGAAGGCACGAGCGTAGGTGTCGCCGGGCAGCTGCCCCCACTCGTCGTTCTCGATCGCCTGCAGGTAGCGGCCGCGAATCTTCGTCGCGGCCTCCACGTCGGCGAGGCTGAGCTTGCGCCGGGTGCGCGCCTCGCGCAACTTGGTGCCTACGGAATCGGCCACTCCCCCATTCTTGCGTCCCAGGACGCAAAGACGCAAAGTGCGGCTTTACGAATCCGCTTCCGAGTCGACGGCGATCGGCTCGGGCTCGCCGGCTCCGCCACCGAGGACCCGGCCCAGATCGGCCTGGGTGATCAGCACCTGACGCGGTTTCGAGCCCTCGTAGCCGGAGATGACGCCGCGTCGCTCGAGCATGTCGATCAGTCGTCCCGCGCGGGTGTACCCGACCCGCAACCGCCGCTGGATCATCGACACCGAGGCGGTTTCGGTCTGGACGACGAGGCGGATCGCCTCGTCGAGCAGGTCGTCGCTGTCGGGGTCGAAGTCGTCGTCACGTCCCTCCTCCCCGGCCTCCTGGGGGGTCTCCAGAAGCTCCTTTTCGAATTCCGGTTCGCCCTGCTTCGCCCAGTGCTTGGTGATCCGGGCGATCTCCTCCTCGGTGACGAAGGCACCCTGGACCCGCGCCAGCTTCGAGGTGCCGGCGCCGCGGAAGAGCATGTCGCCCTGGCCGAGCAGCGTCTCCGCCCCGCCCTGGTCGAGGATCACCCGCGAATCCGTCTGCGAGGAGACCGCGAAGGCGATCCGCGAGGGGATGTTTACCTTGATCGTGCCGGTGATGATGTCGGTCGAGGGGCGCTGGGTCGCCAGCACCAGGTGGATGCCGGTGGCCCGTGACTTCTGCGCCAGGCGGATGATCGCGTCCTCCACTTCCGCCGGGGCGACCATCATCAGGTCCGCGAGCTCGTCGATCACGCAGAGGATGTGGGGCAGCGGCGCTTCGCCTTTCTTCTGGCGGGCGCGGTTCAGCTCGACCAGGTTGCGGGCGCGGGCCTCGCTCATGATCCCGTAGCGGCTCTCCATCTCGCCGATCAGGTTGGAGAGGACGTTGGCAGCCAGCCGCGGCGAGGTCACCACGGGCGTCAGCAGGTGCGGGACGTTCTCGTAGTGGTTGAGCTCCACCTGCTTGGGGTCGACCAGGACCAGGCGGACCTCGTTCGGCGAGGCCTGCATCAGGATCGAGGAGAGGATCGCGTTGACGCAGCCGCTCTTGCCCGAGCCGGTGGTGCCGGCGACGAGGACGTGCGGCATCTTCGCCAGGTCGGTCCAGACCGGGTTGCCGTCGATCCCCTTGCCGAGCCAGGCGACCAGCGGCGAGGTCTTCTCCGGGCGGCCGGCGTAGATGTCGCCGAGGCGGACCATGCGGCGGCGGCTGTTCGGAACCTCGACCCCGACCGCCTGCTTGCCGGGAATCGGCGCCAGGATACGGATGTCGGTCGAGGCGAGCGCGTAGGCGATGTCGTTGGCGAGCTCGGTGACTTTCTTGACCTTGGTGCCGGGCGCGAGGCGCAGCTCGAAGCGGGAGACGTGCGGCCCGCTGACGATGCCGACGATCTTCGCCTCGACGCCGAAGTGGCCGAGCGTCTCGACCAGCTTGCGGCCGACCGCTTCGTGGTCGCGCGGATCCGGGCCCTTGTCGCCCTTGCCGCGCTCGAGCAGCTTCGGCGAGGGCGGCCGGTAGTCGATCTCCTCCGACATCGTCACGCCGCGTTTGGAGCCCATCGGGGTCAGGCCCGCGTGCGCCCGGTCGCCGGGGTCGACCACCGCGACCGCGTCCTCTGAGTCGTAGTTCTTCAGCTCGTCGCCATCAGCCGGCACGTCCTCCGCTTCGCGTCCGGGCGTGCCGGGAGCGTCCTCGGCCGCGAACTCCCCCGTTTCGGCGTCATAGACGGCCGCATCGAGCTCGTCGTCATCGGCCAACGCCACCGTCGGTTCGAAGTCCTCGTCGTGCTCGGGGTAGGAGCTCATCACGTCCGTCGGGCCGGCGAGGGTCGCCGCCTCGGCCCGCGACTCGCGGTGCTGGCGCCAGTCGGCGTGGGTCTTGGCGACGGTGCGTGCCGCCGCGTCGCCGCCGCTGAAGACGCCGCGGAGGATCGCCCGCAGGCCGCGTCCGAGCGCCCGCGCCAGCGCCGAAACGGACGTGCCGGTGAGGAGCATGCCCCCGACCACCAGCAGCAGCACCGTGAAGATCCGGGCGCCGACCGCTCCGAAGAGGTAGTCGAGCGCGGTTTCGGAGCCGTAGCCGACCTTGCCGCCCTCCCAACCGAAGAAGAGGACGAAGACCAGGTAGACGCCGAAGGCGACGAGGAAGAGCGCGATCAGGTCGATGTGGCGCTGCTCGAGCCCGGAGGGCAGCCGCAGGCCACCGCCGCCTTTCGGCTTCCGTTTCGACGCAGCCTTGCCTCGCCGGGCTGAGCCGGCACGTTTCTTGCGGACGAACATGGGACCCCGTTCGACGCCGAGCTCCTCTCCCCTGCGAGGCGAGCGACCATCCGGATAGTCACTAAATTCGCGCTAAAAGTCGCGCAGAGCGTCGATTTCCCCAGCTACCATCGGCGGGTGCTGTCTGAGGTGGATCAAGCAGGAGGTCGCGTTCTCATCGTCGAGGACGACGGCGACATCGCCGATGTCCTGCGCCGCTCGCTCCGCAACGAGGGCTACGAAGTCCGCACCTCCGCCGATGGGATCGAGGCCCTCGACGTCGCCGCCGGCTTCGTCCCCGACCTGGTCGTCCTCGACCTCGGGCTGCCGGGACTGGACGGGGTCGAGGTCTGCAAGCGGCTGCGCAGCGAGGGCGACGTGCCGATCCTGATGCTGACGGCCCGCGCCGAGACCGAGGACCGGGTCACCGGGCTCGACAGCGGCGCCGACGACTACCTGGTGAAGCCGTTCGAGCGCAAGGAGCTGCTGGCGCGGATCCGGGCGCTGCTGCGGCGCCGGCCGCCGCGGGGCGCCGCCTCGATGGAGGTCGGCGACCTCATGCTCAATCCCGACACCCGCGAGGTCCGACGCGGCGAGCGCGAGATCGAGCTGACCAACCGCGAGTTCGAGCTGCTCGAGTTCCTGATGCGGAACGAGCGCCTGGTCGTCTCGCGCGAGCGCCTGCTCGACGAGGTCTGGGGGTACGACCCGATGGCGGCGACCAACACGATAGACGTCTTCATCTCCAACCTGCGACGCAAGCTCGAGGCCGGTGGCGAGTCGCGGCTCCTGCACACCAAACGGGGCGCCGGCTACGTGCTCAAGGCATAGGGATGGGTCGGGTCGCGAACGGCCTCAGCCGGTTCGGCCGGCGCTTCCTCCACCCTCGCTCCTGGCCCGTTCGCTGGCGCCTCGCCGCGGTCTCGGCGGGTCTGACCCTGGCGATCCTGATGCTCTTCGGGGCGGCGATCGGCCAGATCGCGACCCAGCGGATCCGCGACGACTTCAACGGCGAGGTCAACAGCGCCGTCCAGATCCTCGCCGGCGAATTCCGGGTCGTCTATCCGGCGTTCGGCGAACCCGAAGCCCAGCGCGGGCCCTCTCTCGACGCCTTCGTCCTGCCCGACGGCGCCTCGGCGCGCGTGTTCGACGTCAACGGCAATCTCCTCGAACAGAGCAAGGGGGCCGAAGCCCTGGGACCGCCTCATCAGGGCATCTCCAACCACGGCGACATGCGGGTGGCGACGGAGGCGATCACCTCCGACTCGGGCGAAATCACCGGCTACGTGCAGTACGGGCGCAACATCTCCCACGTCGAGGACACCGTCGACCGAGTCTGGCTGCTGATCGCGGCGGGGATCTTCGGCGGCACGCTGCTCGCGGTCTTCGCCGGGGTGGCGATCGCGGGACGGGCGATGCGGCCGATCGCCTCGCTCACCGCGACGGCCAAGGAGATCGCGGCGACCCGCGATCCCTCGCGGCGGATGCCGGAACCGGCCAACGAAGACGAGGTCGGGGAGCTCGCCCGCACCCTGGAGGAGATGCTCCGCTCGCTCGATGCCGCACGGGCCGAACGCGAGGGCGTGATGCAGAAGCAGCGCGAGTTCGTCGCCGACGCCTCGCACGAGCTGCGGACGCCGCTGACCAGCGTCCTCGCCAACCTCGAGCTTCTGCAGGCGTCGCTCAGCGGCGGCGATCAGGCCGAGGACCGGGAGATCGTCGATTCCGCGCTGCGCTCCTCGCGCCGGATGGGCCGCCTGGTCGCCGACCTGCTGCTCCTCGCGCGCGCCGACGCCGGGCGGATGCAGGCCCACCGGCGGGTGGATCTGGCCGAAATCGCCGGCGACGCCGCGGCGGAGGCGGCGCCGCTGATGGGCGAGCGGGAGCTGATCGTCGACAACGACCGGCCGTTGCGGGTCGAAGGAAGCCGCGACGAGCTGCACCGGATGGTCCTCAACCTGCTGGACAACGCGATCCGCCATACGCCGCCCGGTGCCTGCGTCGAGATGACCCTGCGTGAAGATGACGCCGACGCCGTCGTCGAAGTCGCCGACGACGGCCCCGGGATCCCCGTGTCGATGCGAGGCGAGGTCTTCGACCGCTTCGTCCGCGGCACCGGCCCCGCCGACACCGCCCGGGGAACCGGCACCGGCCTCGGCCTGGCGATCGTCAGCGCCGTAGCCGACTCCCACGGCGGCACCGTCAGCGCCGCCGAATCGAAAGCCGGCGGCGCCCTCTTCGTCGCCCGCATCCCCCTTGCCGAGGCCCAGAAACCCGCCGTAAAACCTTTAGAGGCCCTTTAAAGCTCGGTCCTAGATTCGTCGGTGGACGAGACACACTGGCCCGCCCGGGTTCTCCCCAGACACTGCCCGGGCGGGCTTTTTCTTGGCTTGAGCGGTAAAGGGGCCGGCACTTCTCCGCGGGAATTGAGTCGCGGCCCTGTCGGGCCATGCTCCGGGAATATGCTGCCCGCCTATGGCGGGCATGACATTAGATTGCATTTCGCCGCTTCGCGGACATTCCCGCGGAGAAGCGCCGGCCCCTTCCCCAACGAGCCCTATGGGTCGACAAAGGGCCAGCATCTGTTTTCAAGCAGCTGCTTGACCCTGCAACCGTCCGGAGATGCGTGTGGTGAGGGGTCCGGTCATCCCCTGAGGGAATGTCCGCGAAGCGCGATATGCAATCTGGTCTTTGCCCTCCATAGGAGGGCAGCATGTTTCCGGAGCATGCCCCGAAGGGGCGCGACTCAATTCCCTCAGGGGATGACCGGACCCCTCCCCCGCAGGATCAGACCTCGATGACCACCGGCAGCACCATCGGGCGGCGGCGGAGGCGTTGCCAGACGAACTTGCCGATCGCCTCGTGGAGGTCCTCCTCGATCAGGTGGGACTCGCGGTTGCCGTGAGTGGCGGCCTCGTCGAGCTGGTCTTCGACCAGGTCCTTGAGGTCCTCGACGAGCGCGTCGGCTTCCTCGAGGAAGGCGACGCCGCGGAAGATCACCTCGGGGTCGGCGACGATCGAGCCGTCGTCGCTGGAGACCGTGGCGACGACGATGAAGATCCCGTCGGCGGAGATCTCGCGCCGGTCGCGCAGGGCGGCGTCGTCGGGCTCGCCGATGTTGACGCCGTCGACGTAGATGACGCCGGCGTGGATGTCCTCGCCGAAGCTCGCCCCCTCGGCGTCGATCTCGAGCGGCAGTCCGTTGCGGCCCTGGAAGATGCTCTCGCCCTCCACCCCGACCGCTTCTGCCAGCTCGGCGTGCAGGCGAAGGCGCTTGTGGTCGCCGTGCACCGGCATCACGTAGCGCGGTTTGGTCAGGTTCAGCATCAGCTTCAGCTCCTCCTGCCAGCCGTGGCCGGAGGCGTGTATCGGCGCGTCCCTGGCGGTGATCACGGTGGCGCCGATCTCGTAGATGCGGTCGATGGTCTCGTTGACCGCGCGCTCGTTCCCGGGCACCGGGGTGGCCGAGAAGACGACGGTGTCGCCGGAGTGCAGCTGCACGTCGCGGTGGTCGTTGTTGGCCATCCGCCGCAGCGCCGAGAGCGGCTCGCCCTGGCTGCCGGTCGAGATGACGACGACCCTCTCGTCGGGGAAGTCCTCGATCTCGCGCGGCTGGATGAAGATCCCGTCCGGCGCTTTCGCCAGCCCCAGGTTGGAGGCGATGTTGAAGTTCTTGCGCATCGAGCGCCCGACCAGCGCCACCTTGCGGTCGAGCTGGGCGGCCGCGTCGATCACCTGCTGGACCCGGTGGATGTTGGAGGCGAACGAGGTGACGACGATCCGCCCCTTGCAACGCCCGAACTGCTGCAGGAGCGCCGGCCCGACCGCCGACTCCGAGGGCGCGACCCCCGGCCGGTCGGCGTTGGTCGAGTCGCCGCAGAGCAGCGTCAGCCCTTCCTTGCCGAGTTCGGCGAGCCGGGAGACGTCAGCCGGGCGGCCGTCGACCGGGGTCTGGTCGAACTTGTAGTCGCCCGTCATCAGGACCGAGCCGACCTCGGTCGAGAGCAGCACCGCCCGCATGTCGGGGATCGAGTGTGCGAGGTGGATCAGCTCCAGCTGGAAGGGACCGGCCTGCATTTTCTCCCCCGGTGGCAGCTCTTGCAGCGGCGCCGACTCGCCCAGCTTGTGCTCGTCGAGCTTCGAGCGCACCATCCCGATAGTCAGCAGGCCGCCGTAGATCACCGGTGGCATCCCCACCTCTTTGAGGACGTAGGGCAACGCCCCGACGTGGTCCTCGTGGCCGTGGGTCAGGACGATGGCCTCGATGTCCTCGGTCCGCTCGCGCAGATAGGAGAAATCCGGCAATACGAGATCGATCCCGTGCATCTCGGCGGTCGGGAACATGAGCCCGGTGTCGACGACGACGATGCGGCCGTCGTACTCGACCACGGTCATGTTCTTGCCGATCTCGCCGAGGCCGCCCAGGGGCAGCACTCGCAGTTTGCTTGGCACTAGTCGCTCACTCTCTGGGGTGGGTGTCTAACTGGCAACGGCGACGCCGGCGGCGTCGAGGCCGGCCCTGATGGCGGCCCGCTGCTCGGCGTCGGCGGAAACCAGGGGAAGTCGCAGCCGGTCCTCGCAGAGGCCGAGCATCGAGAGCGCAGCCTTGAGCGGGATCGGGTTGGTGGTGACCGAGGTCGCCTCGTACACCGGGGTGATCTCGGCGTCGATCCGCCGCGCGGTCTCGATGTCCCCGGCTTGCGCCGCGTCCCACATCTCACGCATCCGGTCGCCGACGATGTGGGAGGAAACGAGTATCCCGCCCCCGCCGCCGAATTCGAGCACGCGCAGGAAGGCGTTGTCGTTGCCGGCCAGCACCGTCAGCCCCTCGATCGGTCCCAGCTCGTCGTCGTTGGCCTGCTTGACCGCGACGACGTTGTCGATCCGCCCCAGCTCGCCGAGCAGCTCGGGGTCGGCATTGATGACCACCCGCGAGGGGATGTTGTACATCACCATCGGCAGGTCGGGGACGGCCGCGGCAATGGTTTCGAAGTGGGCACGGAGGCCCGCCCGGTTGGGCTTGTTGTAGTACGGGCAGACGACGAGCGAGGCGTCCGCCCCGGCATCGGCCGCCCTCTTCGTCAGCTCGCAGGAGTGGCGGGTGTCGTTGGTCCCGGTGCCGCAGATCAGCAGCGCCTCGTCGCCGACCTCACTCCGAACCGACCGCAGCAGCTCGAGCTCCTCCTCGTCTGTCAGCGTCGGCAGCTCACCGGTGGTGGCCGCGACCACCAACCCGTGCGAGCCGTGCTCCAGCAGGTACGCCGCCAAGCGCCGCGCAGCGGCATAGTCCACCCCCCCGTCCTCGTCGAACGGAGTCGCCAGCGCGGTGATGACTCCCTTGATCTCCTTCATTCGCAAGCAGCCTACCGCGGGATCGCTCGTGGAAACAGCCGTGGCGGGGTCCCGCCGTGCCGCGGCGTCCTACAGAAGCTTCTCCAGGCCGACGGTGAAGCGATCGGGCAGATCCCCGACCTTGCGGCAGGCGAGGACGACGCCCGGCATGAAGGAGCTGCGGTCGATCGAGTCGTGCCGGATAGCCAGGGTCTGGCCGGTGCCGCCGAAGATCACTTCCTGGTGGGCGACGAGGCCGGGCAGCCGGACCGAATGGATCGGCTGGTGGACGTTGCCGCCGGCCGCGTCGATCAGCTCCTGGGTCCGCTTCGCCGTTCCCGAGGGGGCGTCGAGCTTGCGATCGTGGTGGAGCTCGACGATCTCGCACTCGGGCATGTGCTCGGCGATCGTCTGCGAGACCTCCATCAGCAGCACCGCCCCGATCGCGAAGTTGGGGGCGACGAAGCAGTTGGCCGCGGAAGCCTCGGCCGCTTCGCGGGCGGCGTCGAGGTCGAAGCCGGTGGTGCCGACGACGGCGTGGACGCCTGCCTCGAGGCAGGCCTTCACGTTCGCCAGCGCGGTGTCCGGGACCGTGAAGTCGACGAGGACGTCAGCGTCGGGCAGGACCTCGGCCAGCTCGGTCTCGAGCGCCGGGTCGGCCTTGCCGCTCAACTGCAGCCCATCGGCGGCTTCGACGGCCCCGCAAACGGTGGAGCCCATTTTCCCGGCGGCCCCCGCCACGGCGACGCGGATCATGCGGCCACCAGGGCCTCGCTGACCGGAGCCAGGGCCCGGCGGAAGCGGTCTTCCTCGGCTCCCACGCAGGCCGCCGAGAGGCACTCGGCGCCGTAGAGCTCCCCGGCCAGCTCGGTCAGCTCGTCGACCTCGATCGCGTCGACTTTGCCCAGCATCTCGTCGAGGGTTTCGATCGGCAGACCGAACAGGGTCGCGCGGGAGATCCGCGTCATCCGCGCCGCGGTCGACTCCGAAGAGAGGACCAGGCGTCCCTTCACGCTCTCCTTCGCCCGCGCCAGCTCCCCCTCGGAGACCGGCTCGGAGCGCAGGCGCGCCATCTCGGCGCCGATGATCGCGCAGGCCTCCTCGACGTTGTCCTCGCGGGTGCCGACGTAGGTCGCGACCAGCCCCTGGTCGGTGAACTGCTCGTTGTAGGAGCCGACCGAGTAGGCGAGGCCGCGCTTCTCGCGCACCTCCCGGAAGAGCCGCGAGGAGGTCGAGCCGCCGAAGATCGCGTCCAGGACCGCCAGCGGGAAGCGGCGCTCGTCGTCGCGCCGAAGCCCCGGTGCCCCGAAGCAGATGTGGTACTGCTCGGTTTCCTTGCTGAGGAAGCAGAGTCGCGAGCCACCCTCGAGCGAGGCTTCCCGCAGCGCCCCGTCCCCATCGGCCGGCGGCTGCACCAGCCGCTGCGCCAGCTCGACGATGCGCTCGTGGTCGAGGTGACCGGCGGCGCCGACGACGACCTGCGGCGCCGTGTAGTGGGCGCGGCGGTAGGACTCGATGTCGGACACCGGGATCGAGGAGATCACCTCGGCCTCCCCCAGCACCCGCCGCCCGAGCGGGTGCTCGCCGAAGACCGCCTCCGCCAGCACGTCGTGGACGCGGTCCTGCGGCTCGTCGTCGTACATCGCGATCTCCTCGATCACCACCTGGCGCTCGGAGTCGATGTCGGGGTAGGTCGGCGCCAGCAGCATCTCCGCCAGCAGGTCGAAGACCTCCTCGGTGTGCTCGTCGAGGAAGCGCGCGTGCAGGTGCGTGGTCTCCTTGCCGGTGGCGGCGTTGACCGAGGCGCCGAGGCCGTCGAAGCGCTCGGAGATCTCGATCGCCGAGTAGCGCGCCGTCCCCTTGAACAGCAGGTGCTCGAGGAAGTGCGAGACCCCGGCCTGCGCCGGGGTCTCGTTCCTGGACCCGGTCCGGACCCAGAGCCCGAGCGCCACGGACCGGACCGAGGGAACCTCCTCGGTCACGACCCGGACGCCCGAGTCGAGGCTGGTCAGCTGCGCGCCCAACTAGCCGCGGCGCTCGCGTTCACGGCCGCGACCCCGCTCGCGTCCGCCGCGTCCGCGGTCGCCGCCGTTGCGACGGCCGCCGTCGCCGGAGCCGACCGAAGCCAGCTCCTCCGGCGATTTGCCGGCGACCGAGGGGTCGTCGGAGAGGCGCAGCCCGATCCGGCCGCGCTCCTTGT
Source organism: Solirubrobacterales bacterium (assembly GCA_035760065.1). Classification (GTDB taxonomy): domain Bacteria; phylum Actinomycetota; class Thermoleophilia; order Solirubrobacterales; family 70-9; genus VAYN01. The sequence goes on along the minus strand of DASTTQ010000040.1, from coordinate 652 downwards.
CGACCTCGACAACCGTGACGTCGATCTGGTCGCCGGCGCTGAGCACGTCGTCGACCGAGTCGACCCGCTCGCCCGGTTTCACGTTGGAGATGTGAAGCAGGCCGTCGGTGCCCTTGACCAGCTCGACGAAGGCGCCGAAGGTCGTCGTCTTGACGACTTTGGCGCTGTCGTAGCGATCGCCGATCTCGGCCTCCTTGGTCATCCCCTCGATGCGGGAGACGCAGGCCTCGACGAGTTCGCCGGTCGGCGCGTAGATCCGCACGGTGCCGTCGTCCTCGACGTCGATCTCGGCCTCGAACTCCTCGCAGAGGGCGCGGATCGTTTCGCCGCCTTTGCCGATGACCGCCCCGATCTTCTCCGGGTCGATCTTGATCGACTCGATCGCCGGCGCGTGCGCGGAGAGCTTCTCCCGCGCCCCGTTGATCGCCTCGGCCATCTTGCCGAGGATGAACTGGCGGCCCTTGTTGGCCTGGTCCAGCGCGTCGCGGAGGATGTCGAAGGTGACGCCGGTGATCTTGATGTCCATCTGCAGGGCGGTGATCCCGTCCGCGGTGCCGGCGACCTTGAAGTCCATGTCGCCGAGGTGGTCCTCGACGCCGGCGATGTCGGTGAGGACGATGTAGTCGTCGCCCTCCTTGATCAGGCCCATCGC
>DASTTQ010000039.1:0-52012 GCA_035760065.1 Solirubrobacterales bacterium | reverse complement strand
TACCTATGCATGGGAAAGGACGAACGCCGACCGAGGTCTTGCGATGAGGATCGAGCTGAACGGGCGGTCGCACGACATGCCGGACGGCTCGAACCTCGCCACTGCGGTCCGCGCCGCCGGCGCGAGCGAGGAGGCGCGGGGCGTCGCCGTCGCGCTCGACGGCGAGGTCGTGCCGCGGGGCGAGTGGGAGCGAACGCCGTTGCGCGAGGGGCAGGCCGTCGAGGTGCTGGCGGCGATCCAGGGTGGCGCGCCGGAGGCGGACGAGACCTGGGAGCTCGGCGGCCGCGAGTGGTCCTCGCGCCTGATCGCCGGCACCGGCGGCTTCCGCTCGCTGGCGCAGATGGAGGCTGCGCTCCAGGCGGCGGGCACCGAGATCGTCACCGTCGCCCTGCGCCGGATCGACCCGGCGGCGGAGGGCTCGGTCCTCGACGTGGTCGACCGCCTCGGCCTCTTCGTCCTCCCCAACACCGCCGGCTGCTACACCGCCCGCGACGCAGTGCGCACCGCGAAGCTCGCCCGGGAGGCCTTCCGGACCGACTGGATCAAGCTCGAGGTGATCGGCGACGACCGCACCCTTTACCCGGACGCGGTCGAGCTGGTCGACGCCGCCGAGCAGCTGGTCGCCGACGGCTTCACAGTGCTTCCCTACACCAACGACGACCCGATCCTCGCCCGCCGCCTGGAGGAGGCCGGCTGCGCAGCGGTGATGCCGCTCGGCTCGCCGATCGGCTCCGGCGCAGGCATCCGCAACCCCTACAACGTCGCGATCATCACCGAGCGCGCCGAAGTGCCGGTCATCCTCGACGCCGGCATCGGCACGGCCTCCGACGCCGCCCAGGCGCTAGAGCTCGGGTGCGACGCCGTCCTCGCCGCCAGCGCCATCTTCGGCGCCGCCGACCCGGTGGCGATGGCCACCGCCCTGCGCCGCGCCGTCGAGGCCGGCGCCCTCGCCCGCCGCGCCGGCCGCATCCCCCGCCGCACCCACGCCGAGGCCTCGACCGCATACGAGGGCCTCCCCGATCTCTCATGATCCGGCGTTCGCCCTTTGTAATCAGGGCGAGGAACAAAGGACGAACGCTGCCCTAACATGAGCACCTCGCCCCTGTAGCTCAGCTGGTTAGAGCGGCGGCCTTTTAAGCCGCGCGGCGCGGGTTCGAGTCCCGCCGGGGGCACTGCGGGAGGCAAGCGGGAGATGAGCGAAACGTGACGCCCATACAGATCGCCGGCGCGGCGATAGCGGTGGCAGGAATCGCGTGGATGTTCATCCACCCGAGCGCCAAAGGGGATGCCGAGGCCAGCTACGCGGGCATCACGCTCAAAGCGCTGACGCAGGGCGGGCTGATCTTCGTGGTCGGCGCAGCACTCATCTACCTCGGGAGAGCCGCCGCCGCCGACCTGACCTTGAGCGAGTGGGCGACGAGCGCAAATCGGATCTGCGACCAGGGCTACGAAAGAATCCGAGCCCTGAACATTCCGGCCGACCCGGCCGCTCAATTCAGAGCCCTCCCGCAGACCACCCAGATCTCGACCGAAATCAACCAGGAAATCCAGGCGATCGGCAGGCCGAGCGGATCCGAGGCGAACGTCGACCGCCTGCTCGCGATGGCGTCCCAGGCCAATGTCGAAGCGCGGCGCGAGTATGGCGCCTGGAGCGTCGGCGACACGAGTAACGCGCAGGCGGCTTTTTCGCAGGCTCAGAGCTTGTCGGCGGAAGTGCAGAGGCTCGACGGAGAACTGGGCGCCAACGCCTGTGCGCTGGGGCCCTGACGTCGCTCTACTTGATCCGTGGCGGGCAGAGGCGGAACTGACGGCAGCGACGGCGCGCGGCACGACCGGCACCTGCTGCGTGTCCCGGTCGACCTCGAGGTCGACGACGAACGCCGCGTCGGGCGGATCCGCAAGGAGATCGACGACGCCTTCCACGCCCTGCGCGACATCGAGGAGGGCGTTTCGATCTTCGGCTCTGCCCGGGTCAGGCCGGACCAGCCCTGGTATGAGCTCTGCCGCGAGACCGCGGCCTGCCTCGCCCACCACGGCTTCACGGTGATCACCGGCGGCGGTCCCGGCCTGATGGAGGCGGCCAACAAGGGCGCTTCCGAAGCCGGCGGGCTCTCGGTCGGGCTCAACATCGAGCTCCCCCACGAGCAGCACGTCAACCGCTACGTCAGCCGCTCCCTCCAGTTCCATTACTTCTTCGCCCGCAAGCTGATGTTCGTCCGCTTCGCCCGCGCCTTCGTGATCATGCCCGGCGGCTTCGGCACGCTCGACGAGATGTTCGAGTCCCTGACCCTGATCCAGACCCACCGCATCGACCACTTCCCGACCATCCTCGTCGGCTCTCAGTTCTGGGATCCCCTGCTCGACTGGATCGATCTCGGCCTCGAGGACCACGAGTTGATCTCGCCCGGCGACAAAGAGCTCCTCGTCGTCGCCGACGAGCCGATGCAGGTCTGCCGGCACGTGATGCGAGCGAGCGAGAAACAGCGCGCGGTGACGTCCGGGCGCCAAGCTTTTCAGTAGTAATGCCGGGTCCCGATCGACCAGACGTCGGCATGGGTCGCTCGCGGCCGGCAAGAAGGCAACCCGATGGGAGGCACACGGAGAAACCTGGGCGACGACTTCGTCTACGGCACCGTGAAAAGTTCCTCGCTTCTTCCTGGTCCCAAGGCTCGAGGCGACGACGAACATGCGATCCGGAACTCACCGCGGCCGAGAACCTCGAAGACTTGATCTCGGACCTCCTGCGGGTCTTCGGTTGCGTGGAAGACGCTGTCGAGGTGCATTCCCTGCCAGCCGATGTCCCGTCGAAGCTGGAGCAGATCGTCGCCGATTCGGCAGTCATCTGCGGTGACGATGCCGAGGATGAAACAACGGCTCGCCCCGGAATTGCGCGAGAAATCGAAGTTGCCGGCCTCGGCTGAGAAGACGTAGCGATCGGCCACTTGACCGAACCTTAATGCCGGAAGTGCCGGTGCTTGGTGAAGACCATCGCCACGCCGGCGGCCTCGCAGGCCTCGATCACCTCGGCGTCGCGTTTGGAGCCGCCGGGTTGGATCACCGAGGTGGTCCCGGCCTGGATCGCCAGCTCAGGACCGTCGGCGAAGGGGAAGAAGGCGTCGGAGGCGAGGGCTGAGCCGGCGAGCAGGGCGTCGGCCTCGGCACCGCGCGCCTCGCGGCACTTCTCGACCGCCAGCCGGACGGAGTCGACGCGGCTCATCTGGCCAGCGCCGATGCCGAGGGTCGCGCCGCCCTTCGCGATCACGATCGCGTTGGAGCGGACGCGGCGGCTGACGGTCCAGGCGAAGAGCATGTCCTGCCACTGCCCCTCGCTGGGCTCGTTGCCGGTCACCGCCTCCATGATCTCCCGCGGCTCGGGGTCGCCGTCGCGGTCCTGGATCAGCAGGCCGCCGCTCACCCGCTTGACGTCGCGTTCGCGCGGGTCGGGCTCGCGCCGCTCCTCCTCGCAGAGGATGCGGATCGCCTCCTTGCGCTGCAGCACCTCCAGCGCCCCGTCCTCGTAGCCGGGCGCGCTCAGCACCTCGACGAAGTTCTCGTGCAGCCGCTCGGCGAGCTCCCGGCCGACCGGCCGGTTGATCGCGATCACCCCGCCGTAGGCGGAGACCGGGTCGCAGGCGAGCGCCTTCAGGTAAGCCTCGAGTGCATTGGCGCCGATCGCCACCCCGCAGGGGTTGTTGTGCTTGACGATCACGCAGGCCGGCTGCTCGAAGTCGTCCACCAGGTTGCGCGCCGAGTCGAGGTCGAGGACGTTGTTGAAGGAGAGCGCTCGCCCGTGCAGCTTCGAGGTGCGGGCGAGGATGTGGGTCCTCAGCCCCGACTCCGCGTACAGCGCCGCCCGCTGGTGCGGGTTCTCGCCGTAGGAGAGGTCGAGCACCTTGTCGTACGCGACGGCCAGGTGTTCGGGGAAGTCCTCGTACTCCATCGAGAACCAGCGGCTGATCGCGGCGTCGTAGCGCGCGGTCTGGGCGAAGGCCTCGTTGGCGAGCCAGTGCCGGGTCGCGGCGGAGACCTCGCCCTCGCTCTCCTCCAGCTCGGCCAGCACGGCGTCGTAGGACTCGGGCTTGACGAGGACGGCGACGCTCTCGTGGTTCTTCGCCGCGGCGCGGATCATCGTCGGCCCGCCGATGTCGATGTTCTCGATCGCCACCTCGTGGGTCACGTCCGCCCCGGCGACGGTCTGCTCGAACGGGTACAGGTTCACGCAGACGAGGTCGATCGGCTCGATCCCCTCGCGCTCCAGCGTCGCCATGTGCTCCGGGTCGCCGCGCCGCGCCAGCAGCGCCGCATGCAGCCGCGGGTGCTGCGTCTTCACCCGGCCGCCCAGGATCTCTTCCTGGCCGGTGAACTCGGAGACGTCGGTCACCTCGAGGCCGGCCTCGCGCAGCGCGCTCGCGGTGCCGCCGGTGGAGAGGATCTCGACCCCGAGCGCCGCCAGCCCCCTCGCGAAGTCGGCGACGCCGGTCTTGTCGGAGACCGAGATCAGCGCCCGCCGCACCCGCACCTGGCCGTCCTCGAGGCTCTCGGGCGTGGTGTCGGTGGCGGGCTCAGTCATCGGGGGGAGCGATCGCGACCTTGCGCGGGTCGGCGGGGTCGATCCTAACCCTGCCTTCCGCGATCATGCGGATCGCCTCCGGATAGAGCTGGTGCTCGACCGCGTGGATGGCCGCCTCCAGCACCCCGCGTTCGCGACCGACCGGGACGGGGACTCGTCGCTGCAGGATCACCGGCCCGGTGTCGATCCCCTCGTCGACGAAGTGGACGGTGACGCCGGTCTCCTGGACCCCGGCGTCCAGGGCCTGGCCGATCGCGTCGAGGCCGGGGAAGTCCGGCAGCAGAGCAGGGTGGATGTTGACGATGCGACCCGCGAAGCGGGCGACGAAGGGTTCGGTCAGCAACTGCATGTAGCCCGCGAGGACGACCAGGGCGGGGCGATGGGATTCGACCCAGTCGCCCATCGCCGCGTCGCGGCCCGTCCGGTCCGCGTAGGCGTCAACGGGAAAGACGGCGGTATCGATACCGGCGCCCGCGGCCCGCTGCAGCGCCCCGGCACCCGGCTTGTCGGAGCCGACCGCAACGACCTCGACAAGCCCCTGGCCGTGCAGCTGGTCGAGGATCGCCTGCAGGTTGGTGCCGCTGCCCGAGGCGAGGACGACGATCCGGAACGAGCTCACGCCCGCATCTTCGCGCACCACCACCCGCGGTCGTATTTCCATCCGCTATGCGGCGAGAAGTACGACCGCACTAGGGTGGGACGCGTGAGCGGGCACGACTTCTGGCAGGCGGTGCTCTATCTGCACCTGCTGGCGATGGCGTTCTTCGTCGGCGGCCAGCTCGTCTTCGGGATCGCGGTGGTGCCGGTGCTGCGCGGGGACGAGGCCGACCCGGCGCGCGAGCGGATGCGCGGCATCGCCCGCCGTTTCGGCTACGGCTCGCTGGCCGCGCTCGGCGTCCTCGTCCTCACCGGCTGGGCGATGGCCTCCCACTACGAGCTCTGGGACAGCTCGACCCTGCGGTGGAAGCTGGGCCTCGTCGGCCTCGTCGTCGCACTCACCCTGTTGCACCTGCGCTGGCCGGAACTTCACGCGCTGCAGGGGGCGATCCTGCTGGCCTCGCTCGTGATCGTCTGGTTGGGCTCGGAACTGGTCGTCGGCTAAGACGCCGCGATCGTCTCCAGGGCGAATTTCCCATCCGCCTCGTCCGGATCGCCGAGCGGGTAGTCGCCGGTGAAGCAGGCGTCGCAGTGCTCGCCGGGGTCGCCCCCGATCGCCTCGTAGACGCCCGCGATCGAGAGGTAGGCGAGCGAATCGGCCTCGAGCTCGTCGGCGATCTCATCGATCGTGCGGTTGTGGGCGATCATCTCCTCGCGGGTCGACATGTCGACGCCGTAGTGGCAGGGGTTGCGGATCGGCGGTGCCGAGATCCGCAGGTGAATCTCCCTGGCGCCCGCCTCGCGGAGCATGCCGACGATCTGCCGGGTCGTGTTACCGCGGACGATCGAGTCGTCGACGACCACCAGCCGCTGTCCGGCGACGATCTCCGGCAGCGGGTTGAACTTCATCCGCAGGCCGTGCTTGCGCAGCTCCTGGCCGGGTTGGATGAAGGTCCGGGCGACGTAGCGGTTCTTGATCAGGCCGTCGTCGCGCGGCAGCCCCGAGGCGCGCGCGAACCCCGCCGCCGCCGGGTTGCCCGAGTCCGGCACCGAGATCACCAGGTCGGCCTCGACCGGCGCCTCGCGCCAGAGGATCTCGCCCATCCGCCCGCGCGCCTGCTGCAGGACCTTGCCCTCGAGCCGGCTGTCGGGGCGGGAGAAGTAGATGTGCTCGAAGACGCAGCCGGCGCGCCGGTCGGTCTTCACCACCTGGCGCGTCTCCAGCCCGCGCTCGGTCAGCGAGACCATCTCGCCGGGGTGAACCTCGCGCATCAGCTCGGCGCCGATGATGTCGAAGGCGCAGCTCTCGGAGGCGACGACGAAGCGGTCCTCGAGGCGGCCGAGGCTGAGCGGGCGGATCCCGTGCGGGTCGCGGAAGGCGACGATCGCCCGCTTGGTCATCACCACCGTCGAGTAGGCGCCCCGCAGCCGCGGCATCACGTCGGCGACCGCGTCCTCGATCATCTTCCCCTCGTGCGAGGAGAGCAGGGCGGCGATGATCTCCGAGTCGGAGGTGCCGCGGAACTTCAGCCCGCGCTCCTTCAGCTCGCCCCAGAGCTCTACCGCGTTGGTCAGGTTGCCGTTGTGGGCGAGGGCGAGCTCGCGGCCGTCGTCGCGCCAGATCGGCTGCGCGTTCTCCCAGGAACCGCCGCCGGTCGTCGAGTAGCGCACGTGGCCGATCGCCATGTCCCCGTGCAGCGCCCGCAGCTTCTCCTCGTCGAAGACCTGGGAGACGAGGCCGGAGTCGCGCAGCGTGGTGATCATCCCCCCCTTGCAGGTGGCGATCCCGGCCGACTCCTGGCCGCGGTGCTGCAGCGCGTAGAGCCCGAAATAGGCGAGCCTGGCCACCTCGTGCCCGGGTGCGTATACGCCGAAGACGCCGCATTCCTCACGCGGCCCCTGCCGGTCGATGGTCAACCCCTGGTCGGGAGTCAAAGCGCGCTTCCTCGTTGCCGTTGAAGACGGACGCGCAGGCAGACAGACTGCCTACCTGCGCAGGGTAGCAGCGCGGGTCCCGCTAAAAGGCCGGAAGGCCGTCGATGCCCTCGGCGCTCTTCGCGGCGACGCAGGCCCCGATCTCCGCCTCGCCCCCGACCCGCAGCTTCTTCTCCGCCCAAGCTTCCATATGCGGGCGTTCGCCCTCGTAGCTCATCAGCGGCACCCCGTGCCCGTTTCCGTCCAGCGGCGCCGACCCGACGAAGAACGGCGGCTGCTCAGCGATCCACTCCCGCTGGTGCTCGTCGATGCCCTCGTAGATCTTGCCCACGACGGCGGTAGCAGCGCTTCGCTTCGCTTCAGCTGTTCCTTTTGGTCGCTATGTCGCCAAAAGGAACAGCTGACGAGCGCTTTCGGGGGTCAGGCGTCGATTCGCTCGTCGAGCGAGCGCCAGGCGCGCTCGGCTTCGGCGAGACTGACCGAGAGGCTGCGGTCGCCGGCGCCGATGGAGATCTGCTCGCCGCCGACGGTGCCGATCGGGACGGCGCCGAGGTCTTCGAGGGTGGCGCGGTCGCCGCTGACGAGGAAGCCGCCGGGGCCCTCGCCGAAGAGGGCCTCCTCGGGTTGGGCGCCGCGCTCGCGGAGGTGTTCGACGTTGGTCTCGCAGCCGATGCCGCCGGCGATGGCGGACTCGGCGATGGCGACGGCTAGGCCGCCGTCGGAGACGTCGTGGACGGAGGCGAGCTTGCCGGCGCGGACGGCGTCTCGGACGATCTTGCAGGCGGCGGCGACGGGGTCGATTTCGGGCTGGGGGAGGCCGACGTCGAGCTGCCCCCGCTGCTTTGCCAGCTCAGAGCCCGCCAGGTTGGGTTCGAAGGGGCCGATCAGGCCGATCGCGTCGCCCTCGTCGACGAAGCCGCTGCCGGCTACCTGGCCCGGGTCGGGCAGCTCGCCGACCATCGCCACCACGGGCGTCGGGTAGATCGGGCCGTCGGGCCCCTCGTTGTAGAGGGAGACGTTGCCGCCGACGACCGGCACGCCGAGGGCGTTGCAGGCGTCGGCGAGGCCGCTGACGGCGCGGTCGAGCTGCCAGGCGCCGGCCGGCTTCTCCGGGTTGCCGAAGTTGAGGCAGTTGGTGAGGCCGAGCGGCTCGGCGCCGACGCAGGCGAGGTTCTGGGCGCACTCGAGCACCGCCTCGATCGTCCCCGCGTAGGGGTCGCACGCGACCCGCCGGCCGTTGCCGTCGATCGAGACCGCGATCGCGTTGCCGGCCTCGGGCAGCTGCAGGACCGCGGCGTCGGCCTGCTCGGGCCGGCGCACCGTGCGCGAGCCGACGATCGAGTCGTACTGCTCGAAGGCCCAGCGCTTGGAGGCGATGCTCGGCGCGCCCAGCAGCGCCAGCAGCTCCTCCTCCGGCGCCGCGCCCTCGGCCAGCGTCGCCCGGTTGCCGTAGATCCACCGGTCCGGCTCGCCCGGCTCGAGGTCGTACAGAGGGCAGCCGTCGACCAGCGCCTCGACCGGCATCTCGCCGACGACCTCTCCGTCGCGCAGCACCCGGATCGCCCCGCTCTCGGTCACCGCGCCGATCGCCGCCGAGCCGGTCTGCCACTTCTCGCAGATCGCCCGCACCTCCGGGACCCGCTCCGGCTCGACCACCGCCAGCATCCGCTCCTGGCTCTCGGAGACCATGATCTCGAACGGCTCCATGTCGGCCTCGCGCAGCGGCACCTCGGCGACGTCGATGTCGATCCCGACCCCGCCGGCGCTCGCCATCTCCCCCGCCGATGAGGTCAGCCCTGCGGCGCCGAGGTCCTGCAGGGAGACCAGCAGGCCCTTCTCCAGCAGCTCCAGGCAGCACTCGAGCAGCTTCGACTCCTCGAACGGGTCGCCGATCTGCACCGTCGGCCGCTTCGCCTCGTCGCCCTCGCCGAGCTCGGCCGAGGCCAGGACCGAGGCGCCGCCGATCCCGTCGCGTCCCGTCGAGGCGCCCATCAGCACCACCGAGTTGCCGGCGCCGGCCGCCGCCGCGCGCACCATCTCCGCGGTCTTCGCAAACCCGATGCACATCGCGTTGACCAGGCAGTTGTGCTCGTAGGGCTCCTCGAAGTAGATCTCGCCGCCGACCGTCGCCACCCCGATCGAGTTGCCGTAGCGGCCGATCCCGCGCACCGCGCCGTCGAGCAGGTGACGCGAGCGGACCGAGTCGAGCTCGCCGAAGCGGAGGCTGTCGAGGATCGCGATCGGCCGCGCCCCGATCGCGAAGACGTCGCGGAGGATGCCGCCGACCCCGGTCGCCGCCCCCTGGAACGGTTCGACCGCGCTCGGGTGGTTGTGGGACTCGACCTTGAAGGCGACCGCGTAGCCGCTGCCGACGTCGACGGCGCCGGCGTTCTCGCCGGGACCCATCACCACCCGCTCGCCCTCGGTCGGCAGGCGCGCCAGCAGCTTGCGCGAGTGCTTGTAGGCGCAGTGCTCGGACCAGAGCAGGCTGAACATCGCCAGCTCGACGTCGTTCGGCTCCCGCCCCAGCTTCTCGACGATCAGCTCGTACTCGGCGTCGGTCAGCCCGAGTTGGCGGTGGGCCGGAAGGTCAGCCGTGGGCATCGCCTAAGTATCGCTTCGGGCTCGGCGTTCTGCCGGGGCGCTACAGAAACCACATCAAGAAGTTGCGCTTCAGCGACAGAGTGCGCGCCATGCGTGCGCCCTGACCGTGCATCCTGCCTACATGCGCCGCAGCCAGCTCATCCTCGATTTCGCCGATCAAGTTGAAAGGATAGATCGCATGGAAAGCGCGGCCGCCATACAGCAAGCGCCTGCGCGACATGAGGATGCCGAGCTCGTGATATCGCACGACCCGCTCAACGAAGACAAGTGGCGGAGCGTCCTCGATCCGGCGGCTGCCGACTCAGCAGTGTTGCTGGGGGACGCGCTCGACCTACTGCAAGGCATCCCTGCTGGAACTTTTCAGACGACGATCACGTCTCCGCCCTACTGGTCGTTGCGGGACTACGGAATTGATGGCCAGATCGGTGCCGAGTTCAGCGTCGAGGAGTACGTCGAGAAGCTGGTAGCACTCTTCGAGGAGGTGAGGAGGGTGACTAGAGACGACGGGACCCTATGGCTGAACATCGGCGACTCGTACACCTCGGGAGGCCGGACCTGGCGAGCCCCCGACAAGAAGAACCCGATTCGAGCGATGGATGTGCGGCCACCCACTCCCGATGGACTAAAGCCGAAGGACCTGATCGGAGTGCCTTGGCGACTTGCCTTCGCGTTGCAGGAAGCTGGTTGGTACCTGCGCTCGGACGTGATCTGGCATAAGCCGAATTGCCAACCGGAGTCGGTGAAGGACCGGCCGACCCGCGCTCATGAGTATCTTTTTTTGCTCAGTAAGGGTGTGCGCTATAAGTACGATCACGCGGCCGTCCGGGGCCCCAACAACCGCAACCTGCGTACGGTGTGGGACGTGCATACCCAGCCTTATCACGGGGCTCACTTCGCCACCTTCCCCTTGGATCTGATCGAGCCGAGCATCTCGTTGTCAAGCTCAGAGGGAGACCTTGTGCTAGATCCATTTTTTGGTTCTGGCACGACCGGCGTCGCGTCTTGGAAAACCCAACGCCGTTTCGTCGGTATCGAGTTGAATCCCGAATACATTTCAATCGCCGAGAGCCGCATTGGCGCCGCGATGAACGGAGCCTAGTCATCCAAGTTCCCGGGCCAGCTCGCCAAGTCGCCTTTCACGAGCTGCTGGTCGCAGCACGCAAGACCCTACTGAGAGGCGCTTTGCGCTCGACGGTGGCCGAACTTTCGCAGGCGGCGGTAAAGATGGAACTGGGGGAGCTCGTGCCGCCGGAGGCGCAGAAACTGCTTGCGCTGGCCGGCATCCGAGATGAGGAGGTGTTCCCGGTTCCTTCCATCCTGCGCAGGAGGCCGACGCTGGTCGGTTACTACCGTCTCCTCCTCGGAGCGTCGCAAAAGCAGTTCTACGGATCTGATACCGGGTTGGCACCGTTCAAGCCGATGGAGACACGCGGCTTGGTTAATGGGAAAGCGGACCAGCTCCTCGAGGAGTTCTGCCGAGAGATGGCCTCGGCGTTAGCCGATCTGATCGAACAGATTTCGCCCCGAGTCACGCAGCAGGATGTCGATGAGCTGCCGCTCCTGACCTTGGGCTCGCAATTCCAAGGAGCGAACAACAACCGCATCGGTAAAGCAGCGACCGCCGAGGTGTTTCTTGCTGTCAGAGAGATTGTCGCCGCTCATGTCGTTCGCGAGAGCGCTAACGAGATCGTCATCGAGAACTCTGCGGGGCGTGAGCTTCACATTCAACTGGGAGCTGATCCAGATGTTCGTTTTCTGGAGAAGTTTGGCGAGGAGCTTCGACCCCTCCTTGCCGTCGAGATCAAGGGTGGAACTGACCGGAGCAACGCCCACAACCGTGCTGGCGAGGCAGAGAAGTCACACCAGAAAGCGAAGGCTTCCGGCTACTCTGAATGCTGGACTGTGATTGCCAAGAAAGGCCTGAGTTTGCCGGTGTTGGAAGGCGATTCGCCGACCACTAACCTCTGGTTCGACCTCGCCCATGTCCTCGCTCGAGAAGGCGATGACTGGGACATGTTTCAGACGAGGCTCGTCGGCATCGTCGGCATCCCTACTTGAGCTGACGGAAGTTCAGTTCGAGCGCGAAGCCATCCGCTCGAACACCCGCAGCCCGTCGGTCGATCCCGTCAGGGGGTCGACCGCGTGCTCGGGGTGGGGCATCAGGCCGAGCACGTTGCCGCGCTCGTTCGTCACCCCGGCGATGTCGCGGACCGAGCCGTTGGAGTTGTGCCCGTCGGCGTAGCGGTAGGCGATCTGCCCGTTGGCCTCCAGCTCGTCGAGCATCTTCTCGGGCGCGTAGTAGCGGCCTTCGCCGTGCTTGGCCGGGATCGAGAGCCGCTCGCCGGTCTCCTCCTCGACCAGCTCGACCTGGTGGCAGCGGAAGCGCAGCTCGGCGTTGCGGAGCAGCGCCCCCGGCAGCAGGCCCGCCTCGCAGAGGACCTGGAAGCCGTTGCAGATCCCCAGCACCGGCGCTCCGCCCGCCGCCGCCTCGGCGACCGCTTCCATCGCCGGGCTGAAGCGGGCGATCGCCCCCGCGCGCAGGTAGTCGCCGTAGGAGAAGCCGCCGGGGACGACGACGCCGTCGACGCCGTCGAGGTCGCGGCTCTCGTGCCAGATCAGCCGAGCCCCGTCGCCGTGGACCTCGCAGGCGTGCAGCGCGTCCCGCTCGTCGCAGGACCCGGGGAACTGGAGGACGCCCCAGATCACAGGGTCTGGATCTCGTAGTCCTCGATCAGGGTGTTGGCGAGGAGCTTCTCGCAGAGCTCGCCGAGCCGCTCGGGATCGTCGGCCTCGAGCTCGACCATCCGGCCGACGTGCACCTGCCCGATCCCCTCGAAGCCGAGCGCCGGCAGCGCCCGCTCGACCGCCTTGCCCTGCGGGTCGAGGATGCCCTCCTTGGGGCGGATCAGCACGCGCGCCTTCACTAGTGCCAATCTAGCGGCCGGCTCAGAACGACTCGCCGGTGATCCGCTCGTAGGCCTCGACGTATTTCGCCCGCGTCTGCTCGACCACGTCGGCCGGCAGCTCCGGCGCCGGCGGCTTCTTGTCCCAGCCGCTCTCGGTCGCCCAGTCGCGCACGTACTGCTTGTCGAAGGAGGGGGGCGTCGCGCCCGGCTGGTAGCTGGCGGCGGGCCAGAAGCGGGAGGAGTCCGGGGTCAGCACCTCGTCGCCGAGGACGATCTCGGCGCCGGCGTGGCGGCCGAACTCGAACTTGGTGTCGGCGAGGATGATCCCGTGCTGGGCGGCGTGCTGGGAGCCGCGCTCGTAGACCTCGATCGAGATCCGCCGCAGCTCTTCCAGCAGCGCCCGGTCGCCGACGATCTCGGCGGCGCGGTCGAAGTCGACGTTCTCGTCGTGGTCGCCGATCTCGGCCTTGGTCGCCGGGGTGAAGATCGGTTCCGGCAGCTGGTCGGACTCGACCAGCCCGCCCGGCAGCTCGATCCCGCAGACGCTGCCGCTCTCCCTGTATTCCTTCCAGCCCGAGCCGGAGAGGTAGCCGCGGACCACGCACTCGACCGGGTACATCTCCAGCCTGCGCACCCGCATCGCCCTCTCAGCGACCTCCTCAGGCACGTCCTCGGAGATGAAGTGGTTGGGGACGATGCCCTCGGTCAGCCCGAACCAGAAGACCGACATCCGGTTCAGCACTTTGCCCTTGTCGGGGATCGGCGTCGGCATCACCACGTCGTAGGTGGAGATGCGGTCGGAGGCGACCATCAGCAGGTCGTCCTCCCACTCGTAGATCTCGCGCACCTTCCCGGACGAGAGGAGGTTCAGCTCGGCGACGCTCGGCATCGAGGCGATGCTATCTCCCCCGGACCCCGAGTTGTCTGTTCCTTTTCCTCGCAGTACGTGCAAAGGGAACAGGCAACTCTGCGATGCTGTCACCCGTGGCGCTGCCGCCGGAACCGAAGATCCCGCCCCTGCTGCAGACCCTGCGCTGGGCCTTCCGCCCGATCCCCTTCATGGAGGACTGCCGCCGCAGGTTCGGCGATTCCTTCAGCGTCCGCTTCCTCGGCTTCGAGCGGCCGATGGTGATGATCAGCGACCCGGCCGCGATCAAGGCGCTCTACCGCGAGCGCGAGCACGGGTTGCCGCCGGGCCGCAACATCGTCCTCGAGCCGATCCTCGGCTCGAAATCGCTGTTGATCCAGGAGGGCGCCGAACACCTCAGCCGCCGCAAGCTGATGCTGCCGCCCTTCCACGGCGAGCGCATGCGCTCTTACGAGCAGACGATGACCGAGATCGTCGCGGCGGAGATCGACTCCTGGCCCCTGCACCGGACCTTCCCGATCCACGCGCGCATGCAGGCGGTGACGCTGGAGGTGATCCTGCGGGTCGTCTTCGGCGTTTCCAGCGGGCCGCGGCTCGATCGCCTGCGGGGGATGCTCTCGACCGTGCTGCAGGAAACGGCGACTCCGGGGCGCCAGGTGCTGGGGCTCGCGCTGCAGCGCTTCGGCGGCGGCGGCCCGTTCGCCCACTTCCAGGACCAGCTGCGCGAAGTCGACGAGCTGCTCTTCGCGGAGATCGCCGAGCATCGCTCGCGGCCCGACCTCGAGGAGCGCGAGGACATCCTCTCGATGCTGATGACGGCAGAGTTCGAGGACGGCTCGCGGATGGAGGACAAAGAGCTGCGCGACCAGCTGATGACGCTGCTGCTGGCCGGGCACGAGACGACCGCGACGGCGCTGGCCTGGACCTTCGACCTGCTGCTGCGCCATCCGCAGGCGCAGGGGCGTCTGCGCGACTCGCTCGCGGCCGGGGAGGAGGACTACCTGCGGGCGACGATCACCGAGTCGCTGCGGCTGCGGCCGGTGATCCCGCTGGCCGGGCGGCGGCTGGCGAAGGAGCTTGTGGCCGACGGCCTCACCCTGCCGGCCGGGACCGACGTGACGCCGGCGATCTGGCTCACCCACACCCGCGCCGACCTCTATCCCGAGCCCTTCGCCTTCAAGCCCGAGCGCTTCCTCGAGGACGGGCCGGACACCTACGGCTGGATCCCCTTCGGCGGCGGCGTCCGCCGCTGCATCGGCGCCACCTTCGCCGAGTTCGAGATGCGGATCGTCCTGCGTGAGGTCCTCAGCCGCTGCGAGCTGCGCAAGGCCGATCCCCGCCCCGAGCGCACCGGCCGCCGCAACATCACTCTCTCGCCGAAGGACGGCACCCCGGTCGTGGTTACCGCGCGAGAGCCCGCGCGCGATCCGGTCGCAGCCTGACAACACATTCCGCAGGGTTTTGTCTACACTTCTCCCATGGAGGCACTGCTGGAGAAGGAGGGGAACGTGGAGAGCTGGAACGACGAGCGGCTGGACGAACTGAGTTCGCGCATGGATGAGGGCTTCAAGGAAATGAGGGCGGGATTCGCAAGGGTCGACCGTGAGATGAAAGAAGGATTCGCTCGCATCGAGGGCAAGTTCGATCAGCTCGATGCCAAGTTCGATCGGATCGATGACCGGTTCGACAGGCTCTTTCTCGCGCTCTTCACGGTATGCGGTGGATTCGCCGCGACGGCGACCGCCGCCCTGATCGGCGCGTTGTTTCTCTAGGCGTTCAGCCGCCCGACTTGGCGGGGGAGTGGGGGTGCTCCTTCGCCCAGCGGGCGATCGCGCCGGAGCCGGAGATCACCTCGCCGCCGTCGAGGACGAGGATCGGCACCTCGTTGGTGCCGCTGAGGCGCTTGACCTCCTCGCGGTCGGCGCCGCGGCTTCCCCAGGTCCAGGGCATCAGCCGGTAGCCGCCAACGGTTTTCAGCTCGTACTTGTAGCCCGCCGCGTCGAGCGCCTTGCCCGCTTTGGCACAGGGATGGGCGAAGCCGGGCCCGGTTTTCTTCTGGCCGCAGGTGTAGAGGACCATGACATTCACCCTACCTGGCGCTCGACCTGCGGCCGGGACGGGTCTACGATCGGCACGTGGGCGAGGATGCCCCCGCAGAGCGATTGACCTTCTGGCAACGGGCGGCCCGGCGCCGCCTCCGCAGAGCGGCGCGGAAGCAGAAGGGCCAGCCGCTCAGCTCCGACGACTGGGCCGCCTACTTCGCGATGGCCTCCGACCCGATGGGGCGCACCGTCAGCCGGGTCCTGCGCACGCTCCCCTCGAGCCCGCGCTGCGGCATCTGCGGCGCCCCGTTCTCAGGGGTCGGCGGCCGGCTCGTGCGGCCGCTCGGCTACCGCCCCTCGCGCAAGAGCCCCAACCTTTGCGCGACCTGTGTCGAGTCGGCGCCGCCGGGCGGGATGACGACCGAGGCCGGCGTCCTCTTCGCCGACATCCGCGGCTTCACCCGGCTCTCCGAGCAGCGCGACCCGGAGGAGGTGAGCGCGCTCCTGCGCCGCTTCTACCGCAGCGCCGAGCGCGTTCTCTTCCCCGAGGCGATCATCGACAAGCTGATCGGCGACGAGGTGATGGCGCTCTACCTGCCGATGTACGGGCACTTCGAGGAGGCGGCGCCGGTGATGCTCCGCCACGCCCGCGCGCTGCTCGCCGCCGTCGGCTACGGCGACGGGGAGCCCTTCGCCGAGGTCGGCATCGGCCTCGACTACGGCGAGGCGTTCGTCGGCAACGTCGGCGAGGGCGCCGTCAACGACTTCACCGCGATCGGCGACGTCGTCAACGTCGCCTCCCGCCTGCAGAGTCAGGCGCAGGGCGGTGAGATCGTCGCCTCCGCCCGCCTGGTCGAGCAGCTGGGGGAGGCGCCGCCCGGGAAACGAATCGAGCTCGACCTCAAGGGCAAGGCCGAGCCGGTCCTCGCCTACCGGATCTGAGCGAGCACCTCGGCCGCGGCCCGCTCGCCGGAGCTGACGGCGCCGTCCATGTAGCCGTTCCACACCGTCGCGGTCTCGGCCCCGGCCCAGTGCAGAGGGCCGGCCGGCTCGCGCAGGGCGCGGCCGTATTCGGTCCAGCCGCCGGTCGTCATCAGGCAGCCGTAGCAGCCGCGGGTCCACTCCTCCTCGGCCCAGATCCGCTCGACGAATCCGATCGGCTGCGCCGCCCGCGGCCCGAACAGCCGCGCGTGGCCGGCGAGGATCGCCTCGCGCCGCTCGGCCGCGGCCCGCATCGCCCAGTGCCGCGCGAAGCGGCCCTCGAGGAAGCCGAGCAGAACTCCGGGGCTGCCGTCGGGCGGTGAGTTGTCGAAGGTCACCCGCGCCGGGCCGACGTCGCTGGTCGCCTGCCCGGAGAGGCCCTCCTCCCGCCAGAACGGCTCCTCGTAGATCGCCATCGTCTTGATCACGCTCCCCTGCGGCATCCGCTGGGTCAGCTGATCGCGCAGGGCGGGCAGCGGCGGGTCGTAGTCGACGCGGCCGGCAAGGGTGGGAGGGATGGCGACGATCGCCCGCTGCGCCCGCACCCTGACCGGCCCGCCGCTGCCGCCGGCGGCGTGGACGACGACGCCCTCGCCGCCGTGCTCGATCCGCCGCACCGGCGAGCCGAGCCGCACCCGCTCGGCGCCGAGCTGGGCCGCGAGCAGGAGCGCGAGCCGCTGCGAGCCGCCCTCGAAGCGATCCTGCTGGGCGCCGCCGTCGGTGCCGATCAGGCTGTTGAAGCCGCTGCCCGAGCGGGAGTAGAAGAGGACGTGGAGGAGAGAGACGTCGGCCGGCTCGGCCGCCCAGACCGCCTCGGTCACCAGCTCGAAGAGGCTGCGCGCGCCGGCGGTGCGGGCGTTCCGCCGCACCCAGGTGGCAAACGTCTGCCCGTCCCAGAGGCGCGCCTTCGGCGCCTCCCAGGGCGCCTCCAGCGGCACCTGGCGCGCCATCCGGTCGAGCCTGGCCCGCGCCTGTTCGAAGTCGGCCAGCGCCAGCGGCGAGATCGCCCGCGAGAGGTCGCGGAGCAGCTCCGGACGGACGCGCTCGAAGTCGCTGAAGGTGGTGCGCTTGCCGCCCATCTCCATCACCTCCCGGCCCTCGTCATAGGTCGGAAACGTGGCGACCCCGAGCTCGCGCGCCAGCGCCGCGATCCGCTCCTGGGTGGGGCCGATCCACTGCCCCCCGATCTCGACGATCTTGCCGTCGCCGATCTCCACGTTCAGCACCCGGCCGCCGACCCGCTCCCGCGCCTCGAGGACCAACGGCCGCGCACCCGCCACGGTCAGCTGCCGCGCCGCCACCAACCCGGCCAGGCCGGCGCCCACGATCGCGACGTCGGCCTCGAGCTGCTCGGTCATCGTGGGCTCAGGATCGCAGCTTGCATCTCTTGAGCCAACCGGTTGCCGGGAAGCCAGGTGCTACATTCGTAGCATGAGCGTAGAAGTTGCATCCAGGGAGCTGCGAAACGACACCGCGGGCGTGCTGCGCAAGGTCGAAGAAGGCGAGAAGGTCGTGATCACGCGCCGAGGGAAGCCGGTGGCGGATCTGGTCCCCCATAGGAGGGAGTCCGGCCGATGGCTGACCCCATCCGAGGTCGTTGAAATACGTGAGATCGCGTCTGGTGACCCCACCTGGGCCGCGGAACTGGCAGAGATGAGGGCGGCCGACGAGCTGGAGCCGATTCCTTGACAGAGGACCCGGCCGAAGTCGGGCTGCTCGACACTTCCGTTCTCGTCGCTGCGGAGGAGGGCAGATCGCTGCGGGCCGAGGCTCTCCCAGCAAGTGCCGCGATCTCGATCGTCACGGTGGGGGAGTTGCGGGCGGGCATCCTTGCGGCGCCTGACGTCCACAGCCGAGATCGCCGTCTGTACACCCTCGAGCGGATCTCTGGGACGACCATCCTCTCCGTTGACCACCGGGTCGCCCAGACTTGGGCTGGAATGCGGGCCTACCTGGCCGCATCGGGCAAGAAGGTCGGCGGCAACGACCTCTGGATAGCGGCGACCGCCGCCGCTGCCGAAATGCCCGTGGTCACCCAGGACCGCGCTTTCTACGTCCTCTCCGGCGTCAACGGGCTGACCGTTATCGAGGTCTGATCAGGCTCGCAGCGCTTCGAGGCGCTCGAAGATCTCCGGCAGGTGGGTGAGGTAGGCGCCGTAGTCGAAGACGGCGTCGAGGTCGAGGTCGGGGGCGGCTTCGGCGAGCAGGTCGCGGAACTCGGTCCGGGTGTCCCAGGCGCGCTGGGCATTCTCCTGGACGACGCGGTAGGCGTCGTCGCGGGTCATCCCGGACTCGACCAGGGCGGTGAGGGCGCGCTGGCTGAACAGGGCTCCATAAGTTAGGCCGAGGTTCTCGCGCATCCGCTCGTCGTTCACCTTCATCCCGGACGCGACTTTGGCCGCCAGGTCCTGCATGTAGTCGAGCAGGATCGTCGCGTCGGGGAGGACGACGCGCTCGGCGCCGGAGTGGGAGATGTCGCGCTCGTGCCAGAGGGCGACGTTCTCGATCCCCGTCTGCGCGTAGCCGCGCAGGACGCGGGCGAGGCCGGTGACCCGCTCGGTGCGGATCGGGTTGCGCTTGTGCGGCATCGCCGAGGAGCCCTTCTGGCCGGCGGCGAACGGCTCTTCGACCTCGCGCACCTCGGTCCGCTGCAGGTTGCGGACCTCGGTCGCGAAGCGCTCGAGCCCGGCGCCTGCGATCGCGATCGCGGTGAGCAGCTCCGCGTGGCGGTCGCGCGGGACGACCTGGGTGGCGACGTCCTCGCGCCCGAGCCCCAGTTTCTGCATCACCCGTGCCTCGACGGCAGGCGGCACCGATGCGTAGGTGCCGACCGCGCCGGAGAGCTTGCCGAAGGCAAGCTGGGCGAAGGCCTCCTCCAGCCGGTCGAGGTTGCGGTCCGCCTCGAAGGCGAAGCCGGCGAGCCGCAGCCCGAAGGTCGTCGGCTCGGCGTGGACGCCGTGGGTGCGGCCGACGCAGAGGGTGTCGCGATGCTCGAGCGCCCGCTCGACCAGCGCGTCGCGGTACGCGCAGGCGCCGGCGAGCACGATTTCCCCGGCGCGACGTAGTTGCAGCGCCAGCGCGGTGTCGAGAACGTCGGAGGAGGTGAGGCCGTAGTGGATCCAGCGCCCATGCTCGCCCACCGAGGCGGCCACGACGTCGACGAAGGCGGCGACGTCGTGGTCGGTCACCTTCTCGCGCTCTTCGACCGCCTCGACCGTGAAGCTCGCCCTCTCTCGCGCCTCCCCGGCGGCCTCGCGCGGGACGACCCCCTCCTCGGCCCACGCCTCGGTCGCGGCCAGCTCGACTTCGAGCCAGGCCTGCATCTTCGCCTCGGGCGTCCAGACCGCCCCGATCTCGGAGCGGGTGTAGCGGGGGATCACGCGTTGATTATCCGCGCCGCGAGGAGGCCGGCGTTTTTCGCCCCGTCGATCGCCACGCAGGCCACCGGTACGCCGGGCGGCATCTGCACCGCCGAGAGCAGCGCGTCGAGCCCGCCGAGGCTCTTGCCGAGGATCGGCACGCCGATCACGGGCAGGTCGGTGTGGGCGGCGGCGACTCCCGGCAGCGCCGCCGACATCCCGGCACCGGCGATGATCACCTTCAGCCCCCGCATGCGGGCGTTGTGGCAGTACTCGCGGACCTGCTCGGGGTCGCGATGGGCGCTCATCACCCGCACCTCGTAGCGGATGCCGGCCTCTTCGAGGGCTTTGCCGGCGGGCTGCATCTTCGGCTTGTCGTTCTTCGAGCCCATGATGATCCCGACGTGGGGCTCGTCGACCTCGATCTCCTCGAAGGCCTCCTCGACCGCCGGCATCGTCACCGTCTCCGGGCGCGGATCCTCTGAAATCTCGCTCATCTCTTCCTCTCTCGGGGTTTCAACTGGGGACCCGCTCGACTGCGCGGGCGGCGATGTCGCGGCGGATCTGCATTCCCTCGAACGAGATCCGGCCGGCGGCATCGTACGCGCGATCGCGCGCCTCGGTTGGGCTCGATCCAAGTCCCGTCACGTTCAGTACCCGCCCGCCGGCGGTGACGATCTCGCCGTCGCGCTCGGCGGTGCCGGCGTGCGTCACCTCGGCGATCTGCGCCGCCTCGGCGAGGCCGTGGATCGCGTCGCCCTTCGAGGACGACTCCGGGTAGCCGGCCGAGGCGAGGACGACGGTGACCGCCCAGTTGTCCTCGAACTCGGCCGAGGCGCCGGCGAGGCCGCCGGGCTCGCGGGCGGCGAGGAAGAGCCCGGCGAGGTCGGAGCGCAGCCGCGGCAGCACCGCCTGGGTCTCGGGATCGCCGAAGCGGGCGTTGAACTCGAGCACCTTGGGCCCCGCGGCGGTCATCATCAGGCCGGCGTAGAGGACGCCGTGGAAGGGGACGCCGCGCGCCGCCATCGCCGCGACCACCGGCCGGTGGACCTGCTCGACGATCTCCTCGACCTCGGCGGCGCCGAAGCCGGGGACCGGCGAGTAGCTGCCCATGCCGCCCGTGTTCGGCCCCTCGTCGCCGTCGAAGATCCGCTTGTAGTCCTGGGCGGGGGCGAGCGGGACCACGTTCTCGCCGTCGCAGAGCGCCAGCAGCGAGAGCTCTTCGCCCTCGAGGAACTCCTCCATCACGACGGTCGTGGCGCCGAAGCGCCGCTCGGTGAAGAAGACGTCGAGCGCCTCGCGCGCCTCGGCCTCGGTCGGGCAGACGATCACGCCCTTGCCGGCGGCGAGGCCGTCGGCCTTGAGCACGGTCGGGAAGGCGGCGCGCGCCAGCTCCGCCTCCGCCTCCTCGCGGCTGCGAAGCAGCGCGTAGCCCGCCGTCGGCACGCCCGCCTCGGCCATCAGCTCCTTGGCAAAGGCCTTCGAGCCCTCGAGCTCGGCGGCGGCCCTGGTCGGGCCGAAGGCGGAAACCCCCGCCATCTCCAGCGCGTCGACGACTCCGGCGACGAGGCCGGCCTCTGGGCCGATCACCGCCAGGTCGACGTCGTTGCCGCGAGCCGCGGCGACGACCGCGGGCACGTCGTCGGCGTCGACGCCCCGCAGGCACTCCGCGTCGGCGGCGATGCCGGCGTTGCCGGGCGCGCAGAGCACCTCGTCGATTTGCGCGGAACGCCGCAGCGCCCGCACGATCGCGTGCTCGCGCCCGCCTCCCCCTACGACGAGTGCCTTCAACTCGGCGCCTAGAGCGAGCCCGTCAGGTCCCCGGCCGGGATCGCCGCCAGCGTCTGGCTCGTCATCGTCCCGCGCGAGCCGAGCTCGACGGAGACCTTGGCCATCGTCTGCTCGTCGGGCGCCTCGACCACGGTGACGAAGTCGTACTGCCCCAGGGTCGCGTATTGGGAGATCACCTTGACGCCCATCTGTTCGACCTCCTTGTTGACCTCGTCGATGCGCCCCGGATTGTTCTTCAGAGTCCGAACGCCCTCCGCGGTCAGGTTCGTAAGCATCAAGAAAGTCGGCATTTCAAAGCTCCTCCCAAGGTCTAGATGGGCACTTCCTCAACCGTACCCGCTCGGGCACGGAACTGTTGGGCTGAAGAAGACCTCGGTGTCAGGCATTGCCAGAGCTCGTCCGTTGGAGGGGGTCGGGCGTCCCCTGAACGGCTTGTACCTTTTCGGCTTCTGGCCCTCGGACGGCCCAAGGCGATCATCGAAAAAGTTGAGAGAAGGGGATGCCCGACCCCCTCCCACCGCCAGCGCTAGTACCCAGGCGGATGCCGGACGACGAAGCCTTCGGGGTAGGGAGGCTCGGTGTGCCACCTCGGTCCCGTCCCTTCGGCGTCGCCGACGGTGTCCCAGCGGAGGCCGGCGACCGTCATGTAGGTGTGGGTGGCGCTGGCGTAGATGGTGATCCAGCGGCCGGGGCCGGGTTCGCCGTAGCTCTCGAGGGCGCCGGAGGTTAGGGGGGTGTCGAGGAGGCCGCCGCCGTAGAGGGCGAAGCTGACGGCGCCGGAGCAGTCGTAGCCGTAGGAGTACCAGGAGCCGTGGCCGCCGCCCCAGACGTAGGGGGTGTCGGCGATCGAGTTGGCGGCGGCGATCACGGCCTTGATCGCGGGCGGGGCGCTGCGGGGGGCGCTGGCGAGGCCGCTGGGGGTGAGGACCGCGTTCGCGCCCGGGGTCTCGAAGCCGGTCGCCAGCGGCGCGATCCGCCAGTCGATGTAGCGGACTTTGCAGCCGCCTTCGATTTCCTCGGCCTCCTGCCGGACCTCCTGCACGTACCACTCGGCCTGGTTGTGGGTGAAGACGCCGGCCTCGATGCTGCCGCGCGACCACATCATCCGCGCCAGCGTCGCCGCCGAGTCGGCGACGTCGGCGTGGCGGACCTTGCCGTCGTTGTTGCCGTCGACCGCGTAGCGGCGCCACTCGATCGGGTCGAGCCCGAGCGGCCCTTCGGTCCGCAGCTCGCGTTTGTCCATGCCGCGGCCGAAGTTCGACTCCAGCCGCGCGATCGCCGCCAGCGTCCAGACGCCGCGCTTGCCGAGTTCGTAGCGGGCGGCGGCGTCCTCGAAGGCCTGCAGGTATTCCTCGGGGATCTGCTGCTTCCAGTCCGGCGCCGGTTCGCAGGTCAGGACCTGGATCTGCGGCCCGAGGCCGACCGCGCTGAAGGAGTTGCTGCCGACTTCGCCGGCGTAGCAGCCGGCGTTCGCCAGCACCTCTTCGACGTACCAGTCGGCGTGGTTGTAGGCGAAGATCGCCCCGTAGGTGTCGGCCGGCATCCCCGCGGCTTTCAGGTAGCTCGCCGCGGCGAAGATCGCGTCTTCGGGGTTGTTCGGGTCGGCGACGCCGTCGCCGTTGGCGTCGACCCCGTAGGTCGCCCAGGTTTCCGGCATGAACTGCATCCAGCCGACCGCGCCGGCCGAGGAGGGGCCGAGGTTGGTGCCGAAGGCGGTCTCGACCGCGTTGATCCCGGCGAGGATCGCCGGGCCCTGCGGCCCGAGCCCGTACTGGGCGCTGGCCCGCTGGTAGATCGGGATCAGCACCGGGGGGACGCCGCTGATCGCGCAGCTCGAGGCCGGCAGCGAGGGGATCGCGAAGGTGCCCGGGCTCGGCGCGTTCGTCGCCCCGACTTCGGTTTCAGTTGCTTCACCGCCGGGCGCGGCAGCAGCGCTCTTGCCCTTGCCGGCGTTCACCCCGCCGCTCGGCGGCGGCGTGTGGGTGGCGGGAGGAGGCGGCGGGACCAGCGTCGCCCCGTGCTTGACGCCGGGTTCTTCGGCCGGCGGCGGAGCGAAGTGTTCGGCCGGTTCGGGAGTGCCCGCGCCAGCCGGCGCCGCGGGCGTAGCCGGGGGAGCTTCAAGCGTCGCGCCCGGCGTCGGCGCCGCGGCGCTTTCGGCCTCTGCCCGGGCGACGGCGACCGGCACCGCAAGTGCCGCGGTGGCCGCCGCGGTCGCGACGACCGCCTTGATCTTGCGCGCCCGCTCCATCAGCCGAGGATGTTGGTGACGCGCCAGCCTTCGTTTTTCAGCTGTTCCATTTCCAGCCGCAGCTCGCTGGTCACCCCAACCCGCAGCAGCGAGACGCTGAGCGGGTAGATGGTCCCGTGCGAGGGGGCGGGAACGACGTTCAGGACCTTCGCCTTCGGCACTTCGATCCCGGCGGGCTGGTGCGGCGGCCGGCGCAGCAGCGCCTTGGTCAGCTCCGGCGTCGCGGTGGTGCGGAACGCCTTGCGGAAGGTGCTCGCTTCGCCGCCGGTCTCGTAGACGACGAAGCCCTCGGCGAACTGCCGGGCGACGGCGATCGCGGCCGGGCCGGCCGGCGGGCCTTTCGGCACCGAGGCGGTCGAGGCCGAAGCGGAGGCGGATGCTTCGGCGGGCTGGGCTGCGGGGGAGGAGGAGATCGTGTCGGTCGCGGGGTTACCGGTGTCGGCGGCGGGCGGAGCGCTTTCGACGTCTTCGGATCCCCCGACCTCCGCCTTCCCTTCGGCCGGCGGCTTGAAGACCGGCGCGGCGCCGTGCAGAGTCGGTTCGGGCTTCGGTTCGGCTTCGCTTTCGCCGGGAGCCGCCTGCGGCGCCGGTGCCGGCGCCGCCGCGACCGGAGCCGCGACCGGTTCGGACCCGCCGGACCCGGCCAGCGACAAGGCGCCGATTCCGAGCCCCAGCGCCAGCACCACCGCACCGCCGGCCACCGCGGCGCGACCGCGGTGGCTCAGGCCCAGCAGCCGGTCCTCGACCGGCCAGACCAGATGCTCGCGCAGCGCCAGCGAAACGTCCTCGAACGCGGCGGGCGGGCGCCGCTTCGGGCGCGCGTTGATCGGAGTCTGGTCGTTATCCATCAGGTCTGCCGGCTCTCTCCCAGGCAAAGCTTGTAACAGAACAATTAAAGAGCACCTTTGGCGTGTAGTTGTTTCGGCAGAAACGGCCGAAAGAATGAGCCCTGAAAGAGGCAGTCGCCTACCTGCTTTTGCGATCGCTCAAGCCGCGCTCGCGGCCGGCGCGCCGGCCCGCTCGAAGGCGACCTCGCCTTCGGCGGCGTCGACCCGCACGACGTCGCCTTCGCCGAACTCGCCCTCGAGGATCTTCAGCGCCAGCTTGTCGACCAGCTGCTTCTGGATCACCCGCTTCAGCGGCCGCGCCCCGTAGGTCGGGTCGTAGCCGAGGTTGCCGAGCAGCGTCCGCGCCTCGTCGGTCAGCTCGATCTCGATCCCCCGCTCGCGCACCCGCCCGACCAGCTGCCCCACCTGCAGCTCGACGATCCGGGCGATGTCCTCCTTCGAGAGCCGGTGGAAGATCACCGTGTCGTCGATCCGGTTGAGGAACTCGGGCTTGAAGGTCGCCGCCAGCACCTCTTCGATTCCCTCGCGGATCTTCTCGTCGACCGCCTCGCCGACGATCCGGTCCGAGCCGACGTTCGAGGTCATGATCAGGACCGTGTTGGTGAAGCTGACGGTGCGGCCCTGGCCGTCGGTCAGCCGCCCGTCGTCCATGATCTGCAGAAGGGTGTTGAAGACGTCGGGGTGCGCCTTCTCGATCTCGTCCAGCAGCACCACCGCGTAGGGCCGGCGCCGCACCGCCTCGGTCAGCTGGCCGCCCTCCTCGTAGCCGACGTAGCCGGGGGGCGCGCCGATCAGCCGCGCCACCGTGTGCTTCTCCATGTACTCGGACATGTCGAGGCGGACGATCGCCTGCTCGGAGTCGAACATGAACTCCGCCAGCGCCTTCGCCAGCTCGGTCTTCCCCACGCCGGTCGGCCCGAGGAAGAGGAAGCTGCCGATCGGCCGGCCCGGATCCGAGAGCCCGGCCCGCGAGCGCCGCAGCGCGTTGGAGACGGCGGCGATCGCCTCGTCCTGGCCGATCACCCGGTCGTGCAGCCGCTCCTCCATCTGGATCAGCTTCTCGACCTCGCCCTCCATCAGGCGGCTGACCGGGATCCCGGTCCATTTGGCGACCACCTCGGCGACGTCCTCCTCGGTCACTTCGTCCGAGAGCAGGACCTCGCCACCGGCGTGCAGCTCCTCCAGCCGCGCTTCCTGCTCGGAGACCCTCCCCTCCAGCTCGGGGATGCGGCCGAACTTGAGTTCGGCGGCGCGCTCGAGGTCGGCCTCGCGTTCGGCCCGCTCGACCTCCAGCCGCGCCTCCTCGAGCTCGGCTTTCGCCTCCTTGATCGCCTCGATCGGCTCTTTCTCGTTCTGCCAGCGGGTGCGCAGCTCGGCTGCCTGCTCCTGCAGGTTGGCGAGCTCCTCTTCGAGCGCCGCCAGGCGCGCCTTCGAGGCCTCGTCGGTCTCCTTCTTCAGCGCCTCGCGCTCGATCTCCAGCTGCTGGACCCGCCGCTCGACCTCGTCGATCTCGGTCGGCACCGAGTCGATCTCGATCTTCAGCCGCGAGGCGGCCTCGTCGATCAGGTCGATCGCCTTGTCGGGGAGGAAGCGGTCGGCGATGTAGCGCTCGGAGAGGGTCGCGGCGGCGACGACAGCCGCATCGGAGATGCGGACGCCGTGGTGCTGTTCGTAGCGCGTTTTCAGCCCGCGCAGGATCGCGATCGTGTCGTTCATGTCGGGCTCGCCGACCAGCACCGGCTGGAAGCGCCGCTCCAGCGCCGCGTCTTTCTCGATGTGCTTGCGGTACTCGTCGAGGGTGGTGGCGCCGACCGCGCGCAGCTCGCCGCGCGCCAGCATCGGCTTCAGCAGGTTGGCCGCGTCGACCGCGCCCTCGGCGGCGCCCGCGCCGACGATCGTGTGCAGCTCGTCGAGGAAGAGGACGATCTGTCCCTCGGCCTGCTGCACCTCGGAGAGCACCGCTTTCAGCCGCTCCTCGAACTCGCCCCTGTATTTCGAGCCGGCGAGGAGCGAGCCGATGTCGAGCGCGATCACGCGCCGGTCGCGCAGGCTCTCGGGGATGTCGCCCTGGACGATCCGCTGCGCCAGCCCCTCGACGATCGCGGTCTTGCCGACGCCGGGGTCGCCGATCAGCACCGGGTTGTTCTTGGTCCGGCGGGAGAGCACCTGGATCACGCGGCGGATCTCCTCGTCGCGCCCGATCACCGGGTCGAGCTTCCCCGCCTCTGCCTCCTTGGTCAGGTCGCGGCCGAATTTCTCCAGCGCCTGGAAGGTCTCCTCCGGGTTCGGGGAGGTGACCTTGTGCGGGCCGCGGACCTCGGCCACCGCCTTCTCCAGCGAGGCGCGGTCGGGGAGCAGCTCGGCGACGGTGGAGTCGGTCAGCGACAGCAGCAGGTGCTCGGCCGAGATGTACTCGTCGCCCATCGCCGCCATCTCGGTCTCGGCCTTGCGCAGCACCGCCGCCAGGTTGGAGGACATCCGCGGCTCCTCCTCGCCGCCGTCCCCCAATTTCGGCAGCGCCGCCACCGCCTCGTTGGCGCGGGCGGCGATCGCCGCCGTGTCGGCGCCGAGCTTCTGCAGGATCGGGACGACCAGCCCGTCGGCCTGCTCGAGCATGGCTACCAGCAGGTGCGGGGGAGCGATCTCGGGATTGCGGTGCCGGCGCGCCAGCTCCTGCGCCGCCGCCACCGCTTCCTGCGACTTCACCGTGAATCGATCGGCCTGCATCAGCTCTTCGTCCCGTCCTTCCCGTTGCTCGTCTCGATCTCCTCCAGCTGCCGGTTCAGCCGTTCGTTCTCGGCCCGCAGCCTCTGCACCTGCGCTTCCAGCGCCAGCACCATTTCCACCCCGGCGAGGTTCAGCCCCTCGGCGGTCATCTGCTGGATCCGCCGCAGCCGTTCGACGTCGCGCTGGGAGTAGAGGCGGGTGTTCTTCGGCGAGCGCTTCGGCGCGATCAGCCCCCGCTGCTCGTACATCCGCAGCGTCTGCGGGTGCATCTCGGCCAGTTCGGCGGCGACCGAGATCATGAACACGCCCTGGTCCTGGCTGAACGTCGCCTTGACCCGGCGCCGGTAGGCGGCCATCAGCGCGCCGCCTTTCGCAGCAGCTCGGCCCGCGGGTCGCCGCCGTTCAGGGTCTCGGCGAGCTTGTCGACCGCCTCGCGCTGCTCGTCGCTGAGCTCTTCCGGCAGCTGGATCTCGAGCCGGTAACGGATGTCGCCCTTGCCGCCGCCTTTGCGCGGCGGGCCCTCGCCGCGCAGCCGCTGGACGGTGCCGTGCCTGGTCCCCGGCGCGACCTTGATCCTCTTCGTCCCGCTCAGGGTCGGCACCTCGATCGTGCCCCCGCGCAGCGCCTCGGGCACCGTGATCGGCACCGTCACCTGCAGGTTGCCGTCGTCGAGCCGCTCGAAGACCGGGGACGCCTGGACGTGAACGGTGACGTAGAGGTCGCCGGGCGGGCCGCCGCGGGGGCCGTCCTCGCCCTTGCCGGCGAGCCGGATGCGGCTGCCCTCCTTGACCCCGGCCGGGACGTTGACCTTGTAGCGCTTGCTCTGCTGGGTGAGCCCGGAGCCGCCGCAGGTCGGGCAGGGGTCCTCGATCACCCGACCTGCGCCGCCGCACTGCGGGCAGGGCTGGCTGATCGAGAACAGGCCCTGCCCCTGCACCTCGACGCCGCGGCCTTCGCAGCGCGGGCAGGTGGTCGGGGCGGTGCCGGGTTTGGCGCCGCTCCCGTGGCAGGTCGCGCACCGACTCTGCTTCGGCACGGTGACGCTGATCTGGGCGCCGTTGATCGCCTCGTCGAAGCTCAGCCCGACCTCGGTCTCGAGGTCGCGCCCGCGGACCTGCTGCGGCTGGCCGCCGCGCCCTCCGCGGCCGAAGACCGAGCCCATCGAGCCGAGGATGTCGCCGAAGTCAAACCCGCCGAAGCCACCGGGACCGGTCCCGAACGGAGCCTGGCCGCCGCTGCCGAAGCCGGCGAACACGCTCCCTTCGTCGTACTCCTTGCGCTTCTCCGGGTCGCCGAGGATGTCGTAGGCGGCGGAGATCTCCTTGAACTTCTCCTCCGCCTCATCGTCCCCCGGGTTTTTGTCAGGGTGGTACTTCCGGGCGAGCTTCCGGTAGGCCTTCTTGATCTCGTCCTCCGACGCCTTCTTCGAAACGCCCAGCGTCTTGTAGAGCTCGTCAGCCATGTTCCCCTAGGCGCTCACCACGACCCGCGCCGGGCGAACCAGCTGGTCGTCCAGCGCATAGCCCTTCTGCAGGACCTCGATCACGACCCCGCTCTCGGTGCCGTCGACCGGCTGCGCGGAGAGCGCCTCATGCCGGTTCGGGTCGAACTTCTCCCCCTTCGGGTCGACGGTCTCAATCCCGTGCCGCTTCAGCGTCTCTCGCAGCCCGCCGAGGACCATCTCGACCCCCGACCGCAGTCCCTCGCCATCGCCGTCAGCAGCCTCGAGCGCCCGCTCGAGATTGTCGACCGCCTCGATCACTTCCCGAGCAACCTCGACCCTCCCGCGAGCCTGCGCAGCCTGAACGTCGGCGGCAACGCGCTTCCGAAAATTCTCGAAATCGGCCTTCGTCCTCCGCGCCAGTTCGAGGTACTCGTCCCGCTCACGGTGAGCGTCCTGAAGCAACTTCTCGAAGTCCTCCTCGACCTCACGCGATCCGTCGTCCTGCTGCTCCGCCTCTCCGACGGGTGGCACGGTAGGGGGGACCCCCTCCTGCCGCGCAGGAGGGGGTGGGTCCCCTGCCGTGACAGGACCCGTCGGCCGGGCGCTTGGTCCCGCAGGCCTACCGCCTGGTCCCGCGGGCCGATCGCCCTCGTCCCGAAGCTCGTCCTGAGGAGCGCTCACTTGCCCTCCTCGTCAACCACCTCGGCGTCGACAACCTCCTCCTCATCGGAGCCCGACCCCTCAGCGCCTGCTCCGTCAGCCGACTGCTCAGCCGAAGCAGCCGCGTAGATCTGCTCCGACACCGTGGTCATAGCCGTGTTCAGCGCCTCGACCTTGGAGTCGAGGTCACCTTTCGACCCGGCCTCGAGCGAGTCGCGCACGTCCTTGACGGCCGAGCGCACCTGCTCCTTTGCCGCGTCGTCGACTTTGTCGCCGGCCTCCTCGATCGCTTTCTCCGCCTGGTAGGCCGCGTTCTCGGCGAGGTTCCTGGTCTCGGCCAGCTCGCGCTGGGCCCGGTCCTCCTCGGCGTGCGCCTCGGCGTCGGAGACCATCTGGTTGATCTCCTCGTCGGAGAGGCCGGAGCCGGATTTGATCTCGATCTTCTGCTCTTTGCCGGTGCCTTTGTCCTGGGCGGTGACGTTGATGATCCCGTTGGCGTCGATGTCGAAGGTGACCTCGATCTGCGGCATGCCGCGCGGCGCCGGCGGGATGCCGGTGAGCTGGAATTTGCCCAGGCTCTTGTTGCCGCCGGCCATCTCGCGCTCGCCCTGGAGGACGTGGATCTCGACCGAGGGCTGGTTGTCCTCGGCGGTCGAGAAGACCTCCGACTTCTTCGTCGGGATCGTCGTGTTGCGCTCGATCAGCTTGGTCATCACGCCGCCTTTGGTCTCGATCCCCAGCGTCAGCGGGGTCACGTCCAGCAGCAGCACGTCCTTGACGTCGCCGGCGAGCACGCCCGCCTGGATCCCGGCGCCGACGGCGACGACCTCGTCCGGGTTGACTCCCTGGTGAGGCTCCTTGCCGGTCAGCTCCTTGACCTTGTCGCGGACCGCCGGCATCCGGGTCATGCCGCCGACGAGGACGACGTGGTCGACCTCGGTGTCGGCGTCTTTCAGCGCCTGTTTCACCGGCCCGACGACGCGGTCGAGCAGGTCCCCGGTCAGCTCGTTCAGCTTCGAGCGGCTCAGCTTCAGGTCGAGGTGCTTCGGCTGCCCCTCGACCGCGGTGATGAAGGGGAGGTTGATCTGCGTCTCCTGCGTCGAGGAGAGCTCGATCTTCGCCTTCTCCGCGGCCTCGTAGAGGCGCTGCAGCGAGTTCTTGTCCTGGGAGAGGTCGACGCCCTGGTCGCGCTTGAACTCCGCCACCAGCCACTCGACGATCGCTTTGTCCCAGTTGTCGCCGCCGAGGTGGTTGTCGCCGGCGGTCGCCTTCACCTCGAAGACGCCGTCGCCGATTTCCAGCACCGAGACGTCGAAGGTGCCGCCGCCGAGGTCGAAGACGAGGATCGCGTGGTCGGACTCCTCTTTGTCGAGCCCGTAGGCGAGCGAGGCGGCGGTCGGCTCGTTGATGATCCGCTTCACCTCGAGGCCGGCGATCTTGCCGGCGTCCTTGGTCGCCTGCCGCTGGTCGTCGTTGAAGTAGGCGGGGACGGTGATCACGGCGCTGTCGACCGCTTCGCCCAGCTTCGCTTCGGCGTCGGTCTTCAGCTTCTGCAGGATCATCGCGCTGATCTCCGGCGGGCTGTACTGCTTGCCGCGGGCGTCGACGCGGACGTCGCCGTTGGGCCCGGCCTCGACCTTGTACGGGACGATCGTCTCCTCCTCTTTGACTTCGGCCTCCTTGCGGCCCATGAAGCGCTTGATCGAGAAGATCGTGTTCTCCGGGTTCATCACCGCCTGCCGTTTGGCGACGGTGCCGACGAGGCGCTCCCCGCTCTCGGTGAACGCGACCACGGACGGCGTCGTCCGCCCGCCCTCGGCGTTCTCCAGAACGGTGGGCTCGCCGCCCTCCATCACCGCGACGCACGAGTTGGTCGTGCCGAGGTCAATGCCGATCGTCTTTGCCACTTTTCCGCTTCCTCCAGTTGAAGTGTTCAGGGTTCTATTGATCAAGCTCTAAAAATCTAAGCCGCAGTATGGCAGATCTACGGGGGATCTCAACCCCGCGCCCCAATCGACGGGCCGATCCGTCGAATCTCCGATGCCGACGGGCCGATTTGTCCAGCTAGGTTTGACAAATCGGCCCGTCGGCACAGCGGGGTGGACTTATCGGCCCGTCGGTCAGCGACGGATCAACAGAGAGCTGAAGAGCCCGGCGTGGTCGGAGTCCCAGTAGCCGTTCTGCATCTTGCGGCCGGTGACCGCCGAGGAGATCAGCTTCACCTGCTTCGGCGCGTTGGTCATGATGTGGTCGACCTTGTGGTTCATCTCCCCGGCGGTGCCGCTGCGCAGGTCGAAGGAGCTTTCGATGCAGCAGCCGGTCGGCTTGTCGGTCGCCCGCTCGCGGAAGCCGGCTCCCAGCATCACCCGGTAGGCCTGGCCGTCGCCCGGCTTCACTTCGGTCTTCACGTCCGAGTTGAGGTCGCCGACCAGGATCACCGGCAGCCTGCTCGTCGCCGGTCCGCCCGGGGCGACCAGCTCGCTCGCCTGCTGGGCGCGGATGCTCGGCACTTCGGTCTCGGGATCGAACGCCTCGAGATGGGTGTCGACGAAGTGGAATTTCCTGCTGCCGCGCACGGTCGCGTCGACGCTGGTCCAGCCGCGGGTCACGGTCACTTCTTTGGTCCCGGCGACTTTCTCGACCAGCAGGTGTTCGAAGTGGCCGCTCTTCGGGTTGCTCACCTTCACCCCGGCGTGCAGCCGCATCAGGATCACGTCGCGCATCGTCAGCCGGCCGTTGACCTCGGCGTTGGCGAGGATGCCCTGGCCGCCGCCGGGCCCGTCGCCGGGAACGCCGTTGGCGTCGGCGGGCGCCTCGAAGTCGAACTCGTCCTGGACGACGACCGGCTTGTAGAGAGCTTTTTTCTTGTTCAGCTGCGCGAGCAGCAGCTTCAGGAAGTCGTACTTGACTTCGGTCGCTTCCGGCCTGCCGGAGAAGACGGGGCCGAGCGAGGGCGGGGCGGTCCGCCACAGCGCAACCTCCTGCAGGCCGACCAGGTCCGGTTCCTCTTCGAGGATCTCCTTGGCCAGCCCCTTGGCGCGGACGGGGAAGTTGGTCGCTTCGACCTGGCGGACGATGCCGCCGTTGGCCTCGATGAATTCGGAGGTCGACTTCGACTGGATCGCCGGCGTCAGGTCGGCGCCGAGGTAGAGGTTGCGGCTCATCACGTTGACGACGGTGCCTTTGCCTTTCGGCTTCGCCTGGGCGAGGCCGGTCAGCGCGGTCAGGGCGAGCGCTAGGGCTGATACCGCGACGAGGGCCCGCCGGGCGGGTGCGGATGGGTGGAACACGTTGTCGGGACTCCTTCTCTCCTGCCGGGTTCTCCTTCTCAAAGAACCCGGAAGAGCGGGAATCGAATCGGTGCGGCGCTCCGAGGCAGCGGCGGCCGGCCGGGGCTCAGCCCTGGCCGGCGGTGTTGGCGACGAATTCGGCCACTTCCTTGGCCTGCTCTTCGTTCAGGATCCCGGCGGGCATCCGGCCCGG
The DNA here is from genome assembly GCA_035760065.1 of Solirubrobacterales bacterium. Classification (GTDB taxonomy): domain Bacteria; phylum Actinomycetota; class Thermoleophilia; order Solirubrobacterales; family 70-9; genus VAYN01. The sequence goes on along the minus strand of DASTTQ010000039.1, from coordinate 18,949 downwards.
CGTGGAGCTGTCGACGCCGTTTTCGACCGCGTTCAAGACCCGTCCTTCGAGGCCCTTGACCGTCGATGCTTCTTCCGCCGGTCCCGCGGGAGCGAGAAGTTCGTCCAGGTTGGGGGCGTAGTTGCCGTCGGTCCCGGCCGCGTACAGCGTGTGGCAGGTGCCGCAGTTGGTCTGGAACAGCGACTGGCCGCTCTTCAGGTTCGAGGCGACCTGCTGGTCGCCGGTTTCGGCGTCGCCCTTGGAGCGGAAGGCCAGCCAGGGGATGACCACCGCGAGGACGAGGACGAGGATGCCGAACCAGATGAAGGCGCGCTTGCTCATTGGGCGGCGCGCATACTACTGGCGCGTCCCGCCGTGCGGTTCTCCCGGTACCAGGGGCACATCCGCCTCAGCGCGCACTCCCCGCAGCGCGGTTTCGGCCGGCAGACGGCGCGGCCGTGGCGGATCAGGTTGACGTGCAACTCGTGGGCGTCCTGGGGCGGGACGATCGCCAGCATCTCGTTGTGGGCGCGCTCGAATGAGGCCTTGGCGGGGAAGAGGCCGAGGCGGCCGCCGACCCGGTGGACGTGGACGTCGACCGGGATCTCGGGGATGCCCCAGGTGAAGATCAGCACGCAGGCCGCCGTTTTGCGGCCGACGCCGGGGAGTCCGAGCAGGAATTCCAGCGACTCCTCGCGCGGCGCCGTCTCGGTCCAGTCAAGATCGGGCGGGTCGCCGAGCTGTTCGAGGATCGCCTGGATGCGCGGCGCCTTCTGCTTCGCCAGGCCACCCGGCCGGATCGCCTCCTCGACCTCTGCGACGGACGCGTCGCGCACCTCCTCCCAGGTCGGGAAGCGCTCCCGCAGCGCCGCGAAGGCTTTGTCGCGGTTGCGGTCGTTGGTGTGCTGGGAGAGGACGGTCTTGACCAGCTCGGCGATCGGGTGCCCGTGTGCCTCCTGCTCGGGAATCCCGTACATCTCCCGCAACCGGTCGCGAATCGCCCGCAATCTGCGCTTATCCGGTCGCTTCCAGCTCACCCGCGGCACCCTATTGACCCTTAACGCCCGGGCTACAATTGGCTGTTCCGTGTCTCGCGCGATCGTCGCCATAGGAGCCAAGCTGCCCAAGGGGTGGAGCGACGCCGGGCGCCAGATCGGCATCCTCGTCGGCGTCGACGCCTGCTACGAGCTCGCCCGCGGGGTCGCCGACTCGACCAAAGCCGACGCACTCGCCCACGGGGCTCAGGTGATCGACTTCGAGCAGGCGACGCACACGTTCTTCGAGCCCCGCCTGCAGGACCTGTTCCTGCCCGCCCACTGGATGATCGTCGTCGCCGACCAGCTCTACCTCAACGCCCAGTTCTCGATCGCGCTCGGCTTCCTGGTCTGGCTCTACCTCTTCCGCAACGAGTCCTATTACTTCGTGCGCAACATGTTCGTGGTCTCGATGGGCCTGGCCCTGATCGGCTACGTCGGCTTCCCGACGGCGCCGCCGCGGATGTTCCCCGAGCACGGCTTCGTCGACACGATCACCGACTTCTCCAGCGTCAACCACGATTCGACCCTGGCGAAAGTCTTCATCAACCCCTACGCGGCGGTGCCGAGCATGCACTGCGCGTTTGCGGTGATGATCGGCGGCACCGGCCTGATGGTCTGCCGCAGCTGGTGGGCGAAGGCCTGGTGGGGCTTCTGGCCGCTGTTGATCGCCTGGGTCGTGATCGTCACCGCCAACCACTACTGGGTCGACGCCGCGCTCGGCTGGCTGGTCGCGCTCGGCGCCGCCGCGATCGCGCAGGGCGTGCTCGCGCGCGCCAGGCCCGAGAGCTGGGCATGGCGCAGCCCCTTCCCGCAGGGCGATGGCTGGCGCGGTCCCGCCCCGCGCGAGGCCGAGGCGTAATAGCCTCACGTCGATGGGACCCTCTTCGGCGCCGCCCCGGCGCAGCAGCCGTGCCGCCGCCCGCAACGGGCAGGAGCTGCGCGCATACGCGCGCGAACGGCTGATCGAGTCGCGCCTGACCCCGAACGCGATCTCGATGGTCGGCATGCTCGGCAACCTGATCGCCGCCGCGCTGGTCACCCAGCGGCTCTTCTTCCTGGCCGGGGTCGCCTTCGTCCTCGGCTCGGTCTGCGACACCCTCGACGGCCGCTACTCGCGGATGTCGGGTAAGGGAACGCTGTTCGGCGCCTTCCTCGACTCGACCCTGGACCGGATCGAGGAGGGGATCGTGCTCGCTGCCGTCGCCGGCTACTTCGCCGCCGAAGGGCGCGACTTCGCCGCCGCGACGTGCGTGGTCGCCGTGCTCGGTTCGCTGATGGTCTCCTACACCCGCGCCCGGGCCGAGGCGCTCGGGGTCGAATGCAAGGTCGGAATCGCGACGCGGCCGGTCCGCGTGGTGATACTTTCGATCGGCCTGATCTTCGCCAAGGGCGCCGGAATCGGCGATTTCGAACTGCTGGCGCCGGCGGTCTACGCGATCGCCGCCTTGACGATATTCACCACTTTCCAGCGGGTATGGCATGTTCGAAACGAGCTTTCCGGCGAGGTCTCCGGCGTCAAGAGCGACGGCGGCGGCGGCGCGGGGGATGTGTAACCAGCGAAGCCGCCGGGTGTGTTCAGCCACCTAGCGCAATCCCAGGAGGACTTCGAATCAGATGAGTGAGAGCAACGGGGCCAACGGCCACAGCACGAACGGCGTCGGCCGCGCGGAGGACAAGGTCCGGGTCGCGATCGTCGGCGTCGGCAACTGCGCCAACAGCTTCATCCAGGGCGTCCAGTACTACAAGGACGCCGATCCGGCCGACGAAGTGTCCGGCCTCATGCACGTCGAGCTCGGCGGGTACCACGTCCGCGACGTCGAGTTCGTCGCCGCCTTCGACATCGACGCCGAGAAGGTCGGCAAGGACCTCTCCGAGGCGATCTGGTCGGGCCAGAACGACACGATCAAGTTCGCCGACGTCCCCCACCTGGGCGTCGAGGTGCACCGCGGCATGACCCACGACGGCCTCGGCAAGTACCTGAAGGAGAAGATCGTCAAAGCGCCGGGCGAAACCGCCGACGTCGTCGGGATCCTCAAGGAGACCAAGGCCGACGTCCTCGTCTGCTACCTGCCGGTCGGCTCCGAGGAGGCGACCAAGTGGTACGTCGAGCAGGCGCTCGCCGCCGGCGTCGGCTTCGTCAACTGCCTCCCCGTGTTCATCGCTCGCGAGGACTACTGGGACAAGCGCTTCACCGACGCCGGGCTGCCGATCATCGGCGACGACATCAAGAGCCAGGTCGGGGCGACGATCGTCCACCGGGCGCTGGCGCGCCTCTTCCACGACCGCGGCGTGCGGCTGGAGCGGACCAGCCAGCTGAACGTCGGCGGCAACATGGACTTCTACAACATGCTCGAGCGCGAGCGGCTCGACTCGAAGAAGATCTCGAAGACCAACGCCGTCACCTCGATCATGGGGCACGAGCTGCCCGACAAGGACGTCCACGTCGGGCCCTCCGACTACGTCGCCTGGCTGACCGACCGCAAGTGGGCTCATATTCGCCTCGAGGGGAAGGCCTTCGGCGACGTGCCGCTGACCGCCGAGCTGAAGCTCGAGGTCTGGGACTCGCCGAACTCGGCCGGCGTCGTCATCGACGCGGTGCGGCTGATCAAGCTGGCGCTGAACAACGGCATCGCCGGCCAGCTCGACGGGCCCTCCAGTTACCTGATGAAGAGCCCGCACACCCAGCGTCCCGACGACGAAGCCCGCGAGCAGACCGAGCAGTTCATCGCCGCGAACGCCCGCGGCAAGGGCAGCCTCCCGGGTGCGCCGGCGGAGTCGCCGAGTACGGCGCAGGCGTGACGAGCCAGATCTGAAGCACCGAGCCCGCGGAAACCCGTGCTGTGTACGGGTCTTCGCGGACTCGCGTTTTCGCGGGCTCCTATCCTCCATCCGTGACCTCCACTGAGTCGCTCTCGATCGCCCAGGTCTTCCCGGTCCGCCGCGCTGGACCGAACGAGGCGGCGCGGTTCGCGGGCGCCGTCGCCGACGAGCTCGAGCGGCGCGGCCACGAAGTGCTGCGGGTCTCGACCGGGGACCCGGTCAAACGACTGCTGAAAGGGCGCGAGCTGGACGTCGTCCACGTCCACGATCCGTTCGCGCCGAGCGCCGCCTCGGCGGCGCTGCGCCACTCCTTCTCGCTCAACGTCGCCACCTTCCACGAGCCGCGCGAGCGGGTGCTGGCGACCCAGGTGGCGCGGCCGCTGGTCGAGGTCTTCTTCGGCCGGATCGACGCGCGGACGGTCACCCGTCCGGAGACCGCGCAGCTGCTGGAGCGCTTCTTCCCGGCGAGCTATGAGGTGTTGGGCAACGGCGGCGGGGACGAGGAGCGCTGGCCGGCGATCGCCGACGAGCTGGAAGCGATCTACCGCCGGCTGCTGGCGCGGCGCCATCCCGAGGACGGCAACTCCGAGGTCCGCGAGCGGATCTCGCAGCGGCCGCTGATCGAGGTCGACCTGCACATGCACACCGACCACTCCGGCGACTGCGCGACGCCGGTCGACGTGCTGATCCAGACCGCCCGCGACCGCGGCCTCGGCGCGATCGCGATCACCGACCACAACGAGGTCTCCGGGGCGCTGGAGGCACGCGAGCTGGCCGCAGAGCTGGGCGACATCAAGGTGATCGTCGCCGAGGAGGTGAAGACCGCCGAGCAGGGCGAGGTGATCGGCCTCTTCCTGGAGGAGAGGATCCCCAAGGGGTTGACGATGGCGGAGACGATCGCCGAGATCCGCCGCCAGGGCGGGCTCGTCTACGTGCCGCACCCGTTCGACCGCTTCCACTCGGTCCCTGACTACGAGCACCTGCTCGACATGGTCGAGGAGATCGATCTGCTGGAGGTCTTCAACCCCCGGGTGGCGCTGACCTCGTTCAACGAGGAGGCGGTGCGGTTCGCGACCAAGTACCGGATCGTGCCCGCCGCCGGGTCGGACAGCCACGTCGCCCAGGGCCTCGGCAGCGTCCGCCAGCGGATCCACGACTTCGACGGCCCGGCCGAGTTCCTCGAGGCGATGCGGGACGCCGACATCACCCGCAAGCACAAGAACCTGGTCTACGTGCAGACGCTGAAGTTCCTGCAGACGACGGGCCGGCCGAAGGCGCCGAAACGGCGGGTGCCCGATGCCAAGCCGGTGCGGGGCGGCCGGCCGCGCCAGCGTCGCAAAGCCCGCCGCGCGAGCAAGTCCTGATGCAGGCGGGCCTCGGACAAGGAGGCGCGGCGGGCTCGTCAAAGAGTGCCCCGATGCGGTCGATCGATGACGAGATCAAGGAGAAGTACCTCGAGCGGGCGATCCGCGAGCTCAACCAGATGAACCGCGGGGTCCAGGACTGCCCGCACTGCCCGCGGGGCAAGCTGATGCCGGTGCTCGGTTCCGGCCACCCGCAGGCCGACGTCTTCATGGTCAAGCAGGCGCCGCTGGCCTCGGAGATCGAGGAGGGGGTCGCCTTCTACGGCCGCTCCGGCAACGCGCTGATGAAAAGCTTCAAGCGGCTGGGGGTCGACCCGCTCGTCGTCTACGGCACCCTCTGCGTCAAGTGCCCGATCCCCGAGCCCGACCTCGCCGCCGGCGAGTGCGTCGCCCGGCTGGTCGAGGAGCTGGCGATCGTGCAGCCGAAGATCGTCGTCGTCATGGGCGAGCCGGCGCTGCGCATCCTCAACTCCCTCGGCGTTCCCCTCGCCCGCGAGATCGAGCCGCGCGAGGGCGATGTCCAGGCCTTCACGCCGACGATCGACGCCCTCTACACGCCCGACATCGACCTCTGCCTCGACGAAGAGGGCGCCAAGCAGCGCTTCTGGCGGGCGTTCCGGGCGCTCGGCGACTGGTACGAGGACCTGCCGCCGTACTGACGGGCGCCGCTTGCATCCGCACGCACGGATGACGCGGCTGAGCGGCGCATCGAGCCACCCACCTCCTCCCGGATAGCTCTGCTATCCGCTCGTCGGCGTGCGTCCCGCGGCTTGCTCAGACGCGCCCCCGCGCGCACGTCTGCGGCACGGCGACCGTCAGTCCGGCGCGTGGGGGATCAGGCCTGTGGTTACAACGAGTGGCGAGTTATGGGGCCTATAGGGACCAAAAGTCGCCACTCGTTCTGGCGGGCTACGGGGACGACGTCGAATTCGGTGCGCAGGGTTGGCCGCAGTTCGTGGCGCTGCACGGGCCAGCTGATCACGGTTTCCTGGGAGAGCCGGCACCTGCCGATGGGCATTGAGGCCGGGATCGGGAAAGCGGTGCAGTGTCCGCTGGTCTTTCTCGGTGCGACGAAGTAGAGCGGCATCGGGAAGGGCGCTTCGGGCAGTCGACCTCTGAAAGCGTTGCCGTCACCTCCCATCGCGGATGGACTGAGGGACTGCGCTTGAAGAGCGAGAGATCGAACCCGGGAGTCACGATGCCGACGAGCAGAGGTTGGGGGAAGCTGAAACGCAGATTGGCCGGACCGAATCCGAGCTGTCCACTTTCAGGGGGAGCGTGCAGCTTCGGCATCCGCTCGAACGGAGCCAGGTAGTCGTGAACCGTTTCCGGCTGGCAGAAAGGAGGTTCGGGTTCAGAGAGTTCCGCTGCCGCAGCAACTGGGGCGAGGCTGACGGCGAGCAGCATCGTGAAGCCTGCCGCCAGCGCAACCGCGCATCGGCACCACCACCCCGATCTCTCCCCACTCAGGAACATCTGCGGCATCAAAGCCTAAATGCAAGTTCACAGCGAGTGGTGAGTTGTGGCCCCTATAGGGACCAAAAATCACCACTCGTTAATCAAGCGGCAGGGGCAGGGGCGGCGGACTCGGCTAGGGCGGTCATGGTCTCGACCTTGGCGCTGGCTAGGCCGCGGACGACGATCGTGTCGAGTGGGCCTTCGTATGCGGCGAGGGCGTCTTGGGCGGCGGTGGCGTTGGGGGCGGCGATGCCGACGGTGCCCTCGGTCTCGCCGAGGCGGTCGAAGTGGTCGCGGTAGCCCTTGTGCAGGTCTCGGTAGAAGGACTCCTCCTTGGCCAGGCGCTCGGCGGCGTCGGGGCCTACGGCGGTGCGGACGTAGCCGAAGACGGGGGGCGTCTCGCGGCCGGCTTCGGCGGCGCCGGCCTCGACCTTCTCGCGGGCGCCGGCGGCGAAGTCGGGGGTCATCCAGTTGAAGAAGACGCCGTCGTAGGAGCTGCCGGCGAGCGCGCACATCTTCGGCCCCATCGCGGCGAGGACGAGTTTCACCCCGGGCAGCAGCTCGCGCAGTTCCGGCAGCGACTCGCGCATCTTCGTCAGCGGCTTCTTCGTGAAGCCGGCGCCGACGCCGAGCCAGAGCTTGGCCGGGTCGACCCCGGACTCCTCGACGTCGGCGGCGATCTGCTCGGGCGGGGTGCGGTCGAGGGCGATCACGGCGACGCCCAGGTCAACGCCCGGCGCTGCGGCGGCGAACTCGGCCAGCGTCGCCAGCCCTTTCGCGCCCGGGTGGTCGTTCGACCACATCGACCCGTAGCCGAGCTCGGCGCAGCGGGCCGCCAGCGGCCGCGCCACCTCCGGGTCCAGCCCCGCCGCAACTCCGAACGCTCTACTCATGCTTCTCGAAGAGTGCCACGCACTCGATGTGCGGGGTCTGGGGGAACATGTCGACCGGCCTCACGCGGGCCAATCTATAGCCGGCCTCGCGGAGCTGGACGGCGTTGGGGGCGAGCGTGGTCGGGTTGCAGGAGACGTAGACGATCTTCTGCGCCTCGCACTCGAGCACCCGGCGGACGATTTTCTGCGAGAGGCCGGCGCGGGGCGGGTCGACAACGACGACGTCGGGCTTGCCGGCTTTCTCGACCAGCGGCCGCACCCCGGTGCGCGCGTTGGCGGCCATGAAGTGGGCGTTGCCGATCTTGTTGGCGCGGGCGTTGCGCTCGGCGTCGGTGATCGCCTCGGGGACGATCTCCAGCCCCCAGACCTCGCCGGCCTGCCCGGCCATCGTCAGCCCGATCGTGCCGATCCCGCAGAAGAGGTCGAAGACGCGCTCGCTGCCGCTGAGCCCGGCGAACTCGGCGGCGACCGCGTAGAGCCGTTCGGCCATCTCGGTATTGGTCTGGAAGAAGGCGCCGTGGGACATCTGCAGCTTCAGCCCGCAGAGCTCCTCGCGGAGGCGCTCCTCGCCGAGCACGCCGGTCGGGCCGTCGGTACCGCCGGCGTTGTCCTCGACCATCGTGTGCAGGTCGACCGGTGGTCGCGGGAAGCGGGCTTTGGTGGTCACCAATCGGGTCTGGATCTGGCCGGTGCGCCGGCCCTCGCGGACCACGAGGTTGCGCAGGACGCCGCGGTGGGCGCGACGGTCCCAGGCGGGGATCGCCTCGGCCCGCCCCCATTCGCGCACCGCGTTGCGCGCTTCGTTCCCGGCCTCGGAAGCGAGGTGGCAGTCGTCGGCGTCGACGGTCACGTCCCAGCGGCCGCGAGCGTGGAAGCCGAGCGTCAGCTCGTTTCGATCCTGGCTTTCGCCGAAGGAGTATTCGAGCTTGTTGCGGTAGCGCCACTGCTCCACCGCCGGCACGATCTCCTCCAGCTCGAAGCCCTCTAAGCCACCGATCCGGCCCAGCGCTTCGGCGACCTGCTCCTGCTTGTAGTGCAGCTGCTGCTCGTAGGGGAGCCCCTGCCACGGTGCGCCCGGGCAGGACTCGCCGCCGTGGGTGCAGCGGTCGGGCAGGCGGTCGGGTGCGGTGCGCAGCAGCTCGACCGCCCGCGCCTCGGCGAAGCGCTTCTTGCCCTTGGTGATCTCGGCGCGGACGCGGTCGCCGGGCAGCGCCCCGGCGACGAAGACGACGAAGCCGTCGGCCCGAGCGACCCCTCGCCCGCCGAAGGCGAGGGAGTCGATCTCGAGCTCGAGCTGCTCTCCGCGGCGCGCTATGGCAGTGCTTTGCGCGCCTGTTTGACCAACCGTTCCAGTTCCTTGATCAGGGCGTCGCGCTGTTTCTTGCCTTTTTTCACCAGTTCGCTGAGCAGTTTCTCGGCATCGCTGCGGGTCATCCGGCCGCGTTTGACCGCGTCGTCGACGACGTCCTGGATGCGGTCGCGGCTCAGCGTCACGCTCTGCTCGAGGCTCTCGCGGAACTGGGCGACGCTCTTGTCGAGTCCGCTCGTCGCTTTGCTGGAGGCTTTGGCTTTCGAGCCTTTTTTCGGGGCCGCTTTTTTGGTTTTCGATTTCGTCGATTTTTTGGCTTTCGACGCTTTCGATTTCGCGGTTCTTTTTTTGGTGCTGGTTTTGGCTTTGGATTTGCCGGCCGCTTTTTTGTCCGCCATCTAGCTGTGCCTCCGTAGTCGGTTTGCCCGGGGTGGAACCCGACTATCTCAGTTCCGCAGGAGGCGCGCCTCGGCGGCAGCGAAAGTTGCCTGCACCGGCGGATGGTCGGAGAGGCGCAGCGCCCGTCCCTCGAAGGAAAGCTCGCGCTGCTCCGGGGGCCACCGGCGCGGCGGCTCGACCAACTCCAGCCCGCGGCACATGAGGTGGTCGATCGCGTCGGGGGCGGTTGCCGGCGCCAGGCCGAACTCGTCGCGGAGGCGCTGGAAGATCCCCGGTTGCTCCCCCGGCCGCAGGTTGAGGTCGCCGCCGAAGACGAGGGGAGAGGCGCCCGCCCACTCGCTGGCCGCCCGCGCGGCTCGCACCACGTCCTCTTCGGCGAGCCGCGGCCGGTCGTTGGTCGCGTGCAGGTTGGCGAGGCAGACGCCGGAGGCGGTGCGGGCGAAGGCCATCGAGCGCCGCTCCGGCGCGCCCTCGTGGATCGCCGTCTCGCGCCGCTCGGCGATCCCGCCGAGCTTGCCCGGCACCCGCACCAGGGTGAGGTTGGAGCCGCCCTCGCCGGAGGCCATCAGGTCGGGGTTCTGCCGCGCCAGCAGGGCTCGCAGTACCCCGAAGGCGTTGCGCGAGGTCAGCGCCCGTTGCCACTCGGCGCCGCAGGCCCGCGCCAGCGGCTCGGCGAAGCGGGGCGGGCACTCCTGCAGCAGCGCCACGTCCCACTCGGCGCTGGCGAGGAGCCGGGCGAACTCGGCGGTGAGGTCGCGGTTGACCTGGACGTGGGTCTCGTTGCGCTCGTCGAAGCGCAGCAGCCGCGAGCGCCAGGTCCGCAGCGCCGGGTCGGGCGGGTGGTCGCGGCCGTGGAAGAGATTCCAGGCGAGTGCCGTGAACTCCATCGCCGCGTAGTATCAGCCAGCTTGAAGCGGGATTTCCTCACCGGCGAAGAGCTCGGCGCCTTCGAGCTCGGCAAGCTGCTCGACCGTGCGGCCGAGCTGAAAGCGGGCCGCCGCGACGGCGTCGGCCGCGACTCGCTGGCCGGTCGCAGCGTCGCCCTCGTCTTCGAGAAGCCCTCGACGCGGACGCGGATCTCCTTCGACGTCGGCGTCGCCGAGCTCGGCGCCCACGGGGTGGTGCTGCGCGGCGACGAACTGCAGCTCGCGCGCGGCGAGTCGATCGGCGACACCGCCCGCGTCCTCTCGCGCTACGTCGACGCGATCGTGATCCGCTCCGGCTCGCACGAGGCCGTCGCCGAGCTGGCCGACGGGGCCGCGGTTCCGGTCGTCAACGCCCTCACCCCGCTGCACCATCCCTGCCAGGTGCTCGCCGACCTGCTGACCATGCGCGAGCGCTTCGGCGACCTGCAGGGCTTGCGCCTCGCCTACGTGGGCGACGGCAACAACGTCGCCCGCTCGCTGGCGATCCTCGGCCGGCTGGCGGGAGTCGAGGTCGCGGTCGCGGCGCCGGAGGGCTATCGGTTCGAGGAGTCCCACGGGGCGGAGCTGACCGACGACCCGCGCGCCGCCGCGAGCGGAGCCGACGCCCTCTACACCGACGTCTGGATCAGCATGGGCGACGAGGCCGACGCGCAGCGCCGCCTCTCCGACCTCGCCCCCTACCAGCTCGACGAGGACCTGCTCGCCGCCGCCAAGGACCGGGCGATCGTCCTCCACTGCCTGCCCGCGCACCCGGGAGAGGAGATCGCCGCCTCGGTCCTATATGGAGAGCACTCGGCCGTCTGGGACCAGGCCGAGAACCGGTTGCACGCGCAGAAGGCGCTGCTGGAGATGCTGCTGCCCGAGAGCTGAGCGCCCGTGTATCCGCACATCCACATCGGCCCGGTGACGCTTCAGACCTTCGGCCTGATGTTCGCGCTCGCCTTCCTGGCCGCCGGGGCGCTGGTCTGGAAGCGGCTGGGGGAGATCGGCAAGCCGCCGGACTGGGCCTACGAGATGGGCTTCGCGGCGCTGGTCGGCGGCGTCGTCGGCTCGCGGATCTACTTCATCGTCCAGAACTACGGCGAGGTCAGGCACGACCTCCTCGGCAACCTCTTCTCCGGCTCGGGGCTGGTCTGGTACGGCGGCGCGATCGGCGGCGCCCTCGCGGTCGTCGCCTGGGCCTGGTACCGCGGCTTCCTCGGCCTCGCGCTCCTCGACCTGGCGGCGCCGGCGCTGGCGCTCGGCTACGCGATCGGACGCTGCGGCTGCCAGCTCTCCGGCGACGGCGACTACGGCAAGCCCTGGAACGGCCCCTGGGCGATGAGCTATCCGAACGGGACCGTGCCGACTGACAGGACCGTGCAGCCGACGCCGGTCTACGAGACGCTGGCGATGGGGCTCGGCGCCTGGATCCTCTGGCAGCTGCGCGATCGGGTGCGCGCGGGGGTCCTTTTCGCGATCTATCTCCTCTACGCGGGGGCGGAGCGCTTCCTGGTGGAGTTCCTGCGCCGCAACCATGCGGTGGGCCTGGGGCTGACCGCAGCGCAGCTGGAGAGCCTGGCGATGATGGCCGGCGGGGCGGTTTGGATCGCTGCGGTGGTCCACCGCCACGGAGGCATTTGGCGGTACACGTCGAACGAGTCGGTCGGAGCTACCGGGTAGCTCCATTTCTATCTCGGTCACCCCGGGCTGAGGCGGCGAGCACGGTGCTATCTTGCGCAAAATCTTCGGAGCGTTCTCATGCGGGAGGATGCCGGATTCATGGCAATTGACATCAAGAGCGAGGGTCCCTCGGCGCGTACCGTAGGCGCGATCCTTGACGACGCGGCCGAGCGGATCGCCGCCGCCGGGGTCGAGGACGCCCGCACCGACGCCGAAGTGCTGGTTGCCGACGCGCTCGGCGTCGAGCCCGGCGAGCTCTCGGTCGAGAGCGCCGGCGAGGTCGACGAGGGCGTCGCGGCGAAGATCGAGATGGGCGTGCGGTGCCGGGTCGAACGCGAACCGATGGCCTACATCCTCGGCCGCACCCCCTTCCGCAACCTCGAGATCGCCGTCGACGAGCGCGTGCTCTGGCCGCGCAAGGAGACCGAGCTCCTGGTCGAGGTCGGCGTCCAGCTGCCCGAGGGCGCCCGCGTCCACGAGGTCGGCAGCGGCTCGGGCGCGATCGCGCTGGCGCTGATGTCGGAGCGGCCGGACCTGCGGATCACCGCCTCGGACCTCTCGCCGGAGGCGGTCGAAGCCGCCCGCGAGAACGCCGAGCGGCTCGGGCTCGACCTCGACGTCCGCGTCGGGGTGGGCCTGCCTGAGGAGGTCAAAGCCGAAGGCGTCGACCTGGTGATCGCGAACCTCCCCTACGTCACCGACGAGACCATCTTCGACCGCTCGCCGGAGATCCGCAAGGAGCCGCGGCTCGCGGTGACCGGCGACTGCGGCGAGGACGGGCTCGGGGTGATCCGCGGCCTGATCGCCGAAACGCCCTCGGGCTGGAAGATGGCGATGGAGCACGACACCCATCACGGCCCGGCGATGCGCGAGCTGCTGCGCGACGCGACTACCCTTCAGGACTATGAAGGGGACGATCGGGTCACCGTCGGCTACGCGCCCTGAGGTAGACCGCGCCGATGAGCGATAGCCCGGCCGCCGAGACGGCGGCCAAGGCCGGCGACCGCTCGGTCGCGGTCTCGACCGAGGAGCAGCGCCGCGCGAAGGTCGAGCGGCTGCGCGAGAGCGGCGTCGATCCCTACCCGCACGCCTTCCCCGACCGCGATCACGTCGCCGACATCGAGGCGGCGCATGACCCCGCAGCGCTCGGCGAGGGCGAGCACGAGCAGTTCACCTATCGGGTTATGGGGCGGATCGTCGGCAAGCGCGGCCACGGCAAGACCGCCTTCCTCGACGTCCGCGACGTCACCGGGCAGATCCAGGCCTACGCGCGGCGCGACGTGCTGGGCGAGGAGGCGTTCGCGCGGGTCGAGGAGCTCGACATCGGCGACCTCGTCGGGGTGGTCGGGCGGCTGCACGTGACCAAGCGGGGGCAGCTGGCGATCGGCGTGCGCGAGTGCGTCCTGCTGGCGAAGGCGCTGAAGGACCCTCCCGACCTCTTCCACGGCATCTCCGACCCGGATACGCGCTACCGCCAGCGCGAACTCGACCTGATGGCGAACGCCGAGTCGCGGGAGATCTTCAAGAAGCGCTCGCGGCTGACCCTCGGGATCCGCAACTACATGAACGCCCGCGGCTGGGTCGAGCTGGAAACGCCTGTGTTGCAGCGGCTGACCGGGGGGGCGGCGGCCCGGCCGTTCGTGACCCACCACAACGCGCTCGACCGCGAGCTGTTCCTGCGCACGGCGACCGAGCTGTACCTGAAGCGGGCGATCGTCGGCGGCTTCGAGGACGTCTACGAGTTCGGCAAGTTCTTCCGCAACGAGGGCATGTCCCCCCAGCACAACCCCGAGTTCACGATGCTCGAGATGTTCGTGGGCGGCGCCGACTACAACGGCGTCATGGAGTTCATCGAGTACCTGGTGGCGCACGTCGTCGAGGAGGTGATGGGGACGACGAAGGTCGAGCGCGACGGGCAGGTGATCGACTTCGCGGCGCCGTGGCCGCGGGTGCGCCTGCGCGACGAGCTGCTGCGCGAGATCGGGCTCGACATCTACGAGGCGAGCCGCGACGAGCTGGCCGAGGCGGCGGGCGACTCGGTCGACGAGAACGACGACTGGGCCGGCGTCGTCGACACCCTGCAGGGCAAGTTCGTCGAGCCGAAGCTGATCCAGCCGACCTACATCGTCGACCTGCCGATCGACATCTGGCCGCTGGTCAAGGTTCACCCGGAGAGTCCGCGGATCTGCGAGGCCTTCGACGGGATCGTCGCCGGGATGGAGATCGTCGGCGGCGGGACCGACCTGAACGACCCGGTCGAGCAGCGCGAGCGCTTCGTCAAGCAGCGCGAACGCCAGGAAAGGGGGGCGGAGGCCGACCCGCACCCCCACGACGAGGAGTTCGTGCGGGCGCTCGAATACGGCATGCCCCCGGCGAGCGGCTGCGGGCTGGGGATCGACCGGCTGCTGATGATCATGACCGGGGCGAAGACGCTCCGGGACGTGATCATCTACCCGGCCATGCGGGAGCAGAGCGGGTAGCGGCTTCGCGGGGTTGGCGCGAGGTTGCTCGCGGGTCTTCGCTAGACCGGCGCAGGACCTGCCGCCCGTAGATTGGGCCAAACATCCTTGACTAGCACAAGGCGGCTGAGAGGTTCTTCCGAAACGACTCGGGGTCGATGCCCCGGGGACAGGAGGAAGAAATGAAACACGCGAAGATGCTTGGCCTCGCCTTGGTCGCGGTCGCAGTCGCGATCGCGTTCGTCGGAAGCGGCTCGGCTTCGGCAAGCGTTCTCTGCAGAACGGAAACCAATCCCTGCACCTCGAAATGGGCAGCGGGGACGAGACTCGAATTCACCTTGAGAAGCGGGACCTCCGCGCAATGGAGAGGCATAGAAGGAACGCCGATCAAGACATGCACCAACGCGAATCTCGGGGGAGAAATAACCAATGCCGGAAGCGGCACCGAATCGGTGAAGATCAGAATTACCGAAGACTCGTGGACCAGCTGCACGGTGAAAACGGTGACGCTCAGACTCGGTGAACTCGAAATCCTCAACATCTCCGGGTCCAGAAACGGCACAGTCAACCTGAAGAACGCCGAATTCACAACAAACGACGCGCTCTTCGGGGACTGCAGCTATGGCACGGGAGCGAGCATCGACATGGGAACCCTCACAGCCAGCGGCACCGGCGATGCCGTGATCGACGTCAATGCCCGCCTGCTTCCGGTTGGCGGCGCCTGCTGTCCGGAAGTCGTCTGGACGGAGGAATTCACACTCACATCGCCACGGGAAACCCCGCTCTTCGTCGAGCCGAGCTAGACGGAGCGCAGCAACCCACCGTCGATCGGGATCACCGTGCCGGTGATGTAGGCGGCGCGGTCTGAGCAGAGGAAGGCGACCAGGTCGCCGTACTCCTCGACGGTGCCGAGGCGGCCGGCGGGAACTTCCTCCCGTGCGGCCGCCTCCACCTGCTCGATCGAGCCGCCGAGCTCGGCCATGCGGTCGGTCCTGAAGCGGCCGGTGGCGACCGTGTTGACGGTGATCCCGTCGCCGGCGACCTCGCGGGCGAGGGTCTTGAAGAAGCCGACCGTGGCGAGCCGATGGGTGTTGGAGAGGTTGAGGGCGGGGTTGACCTCGATCGTCGTCGTCGAGCCGACGTTGACGATCCGGCCCCAGCCCTCCCCGCGCATGCCGGGGACGACGGCGCCCGCCAGGATCCGGGGCGCCAGCACCAGGGAGCGATAGGCCTCCTCCCATTCCTCGTAGCCGTGGTCGAGGGCACCCCCCGGCGGCGGCCCGCCGGTATTCGTGACGAGGACGTCGACCGAGCCGAAGGCCTCGGCCACCTCGAGCGGCAGCCGCGCCAGCCGCTCCAGGTCCGCCGCGTCCGCCACCAACGGCCTCACCCCCTCGCCGATCTCCTCCGCGGCCTCCCTCAGCCGCTCCTCCGAACGGCTGCAGATCGCGACCCGCGCCCCTTCCCGCGCCAGCGCCGCCGCCACCCCGCGCCCGATTCCCCTGCTCGCGCCCATAACCAGCGCGACCCGTCCCTCCAGTCCCAGCTCCATGCCCTCACCCTAGCCCCAGCCACGATGCTCAAACCCCGCTGCGCGGGTAACCTTCCAGGGGAGCGCCCGTAGCTCAGTGGTCAACGGGTCCTTTCGGGGGCCCAAAGAGCGTCGGTCTTTCAAGCCGAAGGTCGCGGGTTCGACTCCCGTCGGGCGCATTCCTTGGTGTTCCATTTGGTGCCGGAGATTTCGCTTGGCAGAGCGGGATCATCGGTTTCGGGTCGGATCGACGTTCCGGCGGCGTCCGGCCGATTCCGCGCGGTTCCGGCGCGTCTGTGTCACATCCAGGTCACATCTGGCGGCGGGCAATAGGGTCTCGGCGATGCCGCAGGAGAAGACCGAAGCTCGCAAGGCAGTTCGTGCCGCGCAGAAGCAGTTCGAGCGCGAATCCGACGCTGCCCAGCGGGCACGGCGCAAGGCCTTTGCCCAGGCGCACGGGAAGGGATGCTTCCCATGCGCAACAAGCCTATTGGCGCCGGCAATGAGCGCGCCACGACCACCGCCGACCAGGACGACCGCGACCAGGCGGCGGTCCTGCGAGAGGTCCTGCTCATCTATCCGGAGCCGCTCACGCGGGAGGAGCTGATCCGCGAGAAGAGCGTCGGCTCGACCGAATTCTCAGAGCGCGACCGCATCGAACGGGCGGTCCGCGATCTCACCGCCTGCGGCCTGCTCCACCGCCGCGACGACGATCTCGTGATCCCCACGCGAGCCGCCGTGCGCGCCTACCTCCTCTTCGACGTCTGATGGACGGGCGAAGAGTGGACCGCGAGGCTGCCGAGCAGCTCGGGCGCAACCTGTGGAGAGCCCGCCGCCGTGCGGGCTACTCCCAGCAAGCCCTTGGGGTCATGTGCTCGCTGCACCGCACCGAGATCGGCCTCCCCAAGCGCCTTCCGCGCGTGGACACGCTGATGAAGCCCGCCGACGCGTTGGAAGTCCGGGTGGAATCGCTGCTTGAGGGGATCGAGTGGATGCCGGCCGGTCCCGCTGCCGGCGGCGGCTTTGTCGTGCAGAGAGGCGGGTGATTGGGATGGCAGAGAAGGAGGACCCCACGCAGGCGCTGCTGAACGCCCTGCGCCATCCGCTCCGACGGGCGCTGCTGCACCGCTACGTCACGGCCGAAGAGCCGACGAGCCCGAACTACCTGGGCCGCCTCGATGAGGCAGCCGCTCTCAAGCGTCAGCTACCACGTCCGCGTGCTGGAGAAGTTCGGGGCGCTGAAGGTCGCCCGGGAAGAGAAGCGGCGCGGAGCGGTCGAGCACTTCTACGAGCCGACTGAGGTAGTCACGGGGACGCTGTGGGCGCTGGCGGCGATCGGGCTCCGCCCGCCGCTGGCCGAGGGCGAGCCCATCTGCTGACCCCGGAAGAGATCGCCCGAATAGACGAGCACATCGCCGAGCGGCGCGAAGACAAGGAGTTCATGGATCGCCTCGCGCGGCGCGCAATAGAGAACCGCCCAGTCCTAGACCGACTCCGAATATCCGAAGAAAAGGAACCCCGAAAGAAGCCGAAGGAGAAAGGCAAGTAGGCCCAGCCAGCCAAGGCCCACGATGCACCAGACGCAGAATCCTCAAGGGGCGGCATCGCTAGGGCCATTCGGCCTACCTCAACGCTCCGACACACTTCGAGCCCTCCGGATTCGGCTATTTCAAGCCGCCCCTCCCGCCCCTCCGGACGGCCGATTTTGGCACGGCCTCGCCGTGCGGAGGCCGCCCTTAAGGAGGGCCGGGTGGGGTCTGACCTTCGGTCGGATTCCGATGCAGGCGCCGGTCTCGCCGGACAGAAGGGGCATGGCGGCAACTCACGCCGTGCAAATGACCCTCTCCGGTGGCAAGAAAAGGCATGCAGGCAAGACTCGGCGGGCCAACCTTCTTCACCGAGCGCACCCTTGCCGCCTACCTATCGGTCTCGGATAGGACCGTCCGCAACTGGATCAGGCGTGGTGAGCTGCCCAGCTACAAGCTCGGCGCATCCAGGCGGATCGACCCCGCCGACGTCGCGGTCTTCCTTGAGCAGCGGAGGGAGGAGACGGCATGAAACGCGAGAGGCCGATCAAACGCCGCAACCCTTCCGGCGAGATCGTGTGGATGGCCCGCTACACCGGCCGCGATGTCGACGCCACATCGCGAAGCCCACCTGGAATCGCAGCAAAGGCACCTTCAGGCGGAAGGCAGATGCGCAGAAAGCCATCGACGAGGCTTACGGCCTCTCGGATCGCCCCGACACCCTCGGCGACTATGCCGCCACCTGGACCGAGCGGCACCCGTGATCCGAGCGCACCAATGCGACGAACGACCACCGCATCAGTCGGGTCGCCGACGTTGAGATCGAGGGCATCCCGCTGAAGGACTGGCCGCTCCGCGAGCTGCGTCGCCGCCACACGCTGGCCCTGGTGGACCACATGCTGAGGACCGAGGGTCGAGCCACCACCGGCGCCGTCGGCATCCTCCGCGCCCTCTCAACGATGGCCGAGGATGCGATCACCGATGAAGTCTGCGACCTCAACCCCTTTAAGGGCGTCCGCATCCGAGCCAATGATCCGAGAGCGCGGAAGAAGCCCCGCCCGATCCGCGTCTTCACCTTCGAAGAAATGCACCGCTTCGCCAAGGCGGCGGGCCGCTACGAGGCAATGGTCCGCGTCTTCACCGACTGCGGCTTGAGACTGGGCGAGGTGCTCCCACTTCGCCGCGAAGACTTCGACGGCGAAATCCTCCAAGTCCGCCGCACCGCCCACGAGGGCGTAATGCTCGAGGGCACCAAGACCGACCACGGCGAGCCCGACGCCGGCCGCGTCGTTGCGGTGCCAGCAACCTTGGCATGGATGCTCGAAGCCCAAAACAACCTCAATGGTCCCGACTGCCAGCTCCTCTTCCCAACGCCCCGCGGCCGCCTCTGGCGCGAGCGCACCTTTTACCGCGACGTCTGGAAGCCGACCCAGGAGGCTGCCGGCCTAGGTGTAGATGCCAGTCACGTTGTTCCCGGTGAGCTCCCGTAGCCGCTGAATCGGCGGCTGGTGGCCGAGGGCGCCGTGTCGTCGCCGGTAGTTGTAGCGCTCGACCCAACCAGAGAGGGCCGCGGCCCTCTCTGGTGA